>NZ_JAHHIT010000060.1 GCF_024539675.1 Streptomyces hilarionis
CCCTCGATCCAGGCGGCCGCGGCGCCCGGGGGGCGGACAGCCACGACGGGCGGGGAGGGTGATCCGGACGGACCCCGGGACCGGCTTGCTGAAGGGGCGTCATGAGCCCGTCACGCCGGGGTAAACGAGAGCGGACAGGCCATCCCGACCAAGGAGGCTCCGATGCCCCTCACCTTCCGCAAGAGTTTCCGCATCCTCCCCGGCGTGCGACTGAACATCAACCGTCACTCGTGGTCGATCACGACCGGCGGCGGAAAGCACGGCCCCCGCCACACGCACAGCAGCACCGGACGTCGTACGACATCGATGGATTTGCCGGGGCCTTTCGGGTGGCGTCACACCCGTAACGCCAAGCGGCGTTGACGAGCTGTCACCCGAACGGACCCCCCGAGAGGCGCCATCTCATATCTGAGATAACCTCAGCCTCATGGCAGACGACTACCTCGTACGCATCGGCAAGCTCATCCGTGACGCCCGTCAGCACCGGGGCTGGACACAGGCACAGCTGGCCGAAGCGCTCGGAACCAGCCAGAGCGCCGTCAACCGCATCGAGCGGGGCAACCAAAACATCAGCCTTGAGATGATCGCTCGAATCGGTGAAGCGCTGGACAGCGAGATCGTCTCGCTGGGCTACGCCGGCCCCATGCACCTGCGGGTGGTGGGCGGCCGCCGGCTGTCGGGCGCGATCGACGTGAAGACCAGCAAGAACGCGTGTGTGGCCCTGCTGTGCGCCTCCCTGCTGAACCGGGGGCGCACAGTGCTGCGCCGGGTCGCCCGCATCGAGGAGGTCTACCGTCTGCTCGAGGTCCTCAACTCCATCGGCGTGCGGACCCGGTGGGTGAACGACGGCGTCGACCTGGAGATCGTGCCGCCGGCCGAGCTGGACATGGCGGCGATCGACGCCGAGGCCGCCGTGCGCACCCGTTCCATCATCATGTTCCTCGGCCCGCTGCTGCACCGGGTGGACCAGTTCAAGCTCCCGTACGCGGGCGGCTGCGACCTCGGCACGCGGACCATCGAACCGCACATGATCGCGCTGCGCCGGTTCGGACTGGAGGTCGCGGCGACGGAGGGGCAGTACCACGCCGTCGTCGACCGCTCCGTGCGTCCGGACCGGCCGATCGTGCTGACCGAGCGCGGGGACACGGTCACCGAGAACGCGCTGCTGGCGGCCGCCCGGCACGACGGCGTGACCGTCATCCGCAACGCCTCCTCGAACTACATGGTCCAGGATCTGTGCTTCTTCCTGGAGGCGCTCGGCGTCCGGGTGGAGGGCATCGGCTCCACGACCCTCACCGTGCACGGTGTGGCGAACATCGACATCGACGTGGACTACTCCCCCTCCGAGGACCCGGTCGAGGCGATGAGCCTGCTGGCCGCCGCCGTCGTCACGGAGTCGGAGCTGACGGTGCGCCGGGTGCCGATCGAGTTCCTGGAGATCGAGCTCGCGGTCCTGGAGGAGATGGGCCTGGACCACGACAGGACCCCGGAGTACCCGGCCGACAACGGCCGCACCCGGCTGGTGGACCTCACGGTCCGGCCCTCCAAGCTGGAGGCGCCGATCGACAAGATCCACCCGATGCCGTTCCCCGGCCTGAACATCGACAACGTCCCCTTCTTCGCCGCCATCGCGGCCGTCGCCCAGGGCAAGACCCTCATCCACGACTGGGTCTACGACAACCGCGCGATCTACCTGACGGACCTGAACAGGCTCGGCGGCCGGCTCCAGCTCCTGGACCCGCACCGGGTGCTGGTCGAGGGCCCGACCCGCTGGCGGGCCGCCGAGATGATGTGCCCGCCGGCCCTGCGTCCGGCCGTGGTCGTGCTGCTGGCGATGATGGCGGCGGAGGGCACCTCGGTGCTGCGCAACGTGTACGTGATCAACCGCGGCTACGAGGACCTGGCCGAGCGGCTCAACTCGATCGGGGCGCAGATCGAGATCTTCCGGGACATCTGAAAGCCTTCAGAAATAGCGCCACCACACCCCTCCTGACCTGCATAAACGCGAGGCGGGAGGGGAGGTGGCGGCACCTCTGGGACATTTCTGGGACTTTTGGCCGGGACCGAAAGCTTCCGGCCGCTGCGCACTCGACATGATGCGTCATCGAAAAGCTATCGGATTGAGCAAGTCTCGGAAAGTCGCAGGTCAGAGGCCGTTTCTCGGCTCGTTATCCAGTCGGCAGGAGCCCAGAGCGTCAAACGAGCGTCATAACGCACAGCACATCCCTCCTCTCCGGAACGGAACAGGCTGCCACGGCCAAGTGGCCCAGCAGGGCCCATTGGCTCGGCAGGCGCGCTTGTGGGCTTTCGGGCTGACCGGCTGGCGCACCCGATGAAGCCGGGCCCTCTGCAATCCATCGACAACGCTAGGGCCTCGGTCTAGTCACTGGAGTCCCGCTGACCTGCGCCGACCTGGATCGGTCGGCAAACGAAGTTGCCGGGTGTACTTACGAGTTGGTGCAGTCCGCACGCCGCAACACCGCAGTGTCTGCAGGTTGAAACGCTGCTTGGTGTGCGTCGAGCTGGAGGAGGAACTTCACGCCCCCGAAGATCACGTGTGCCACGCGCTGGGCCCCGGTGGAGCTAGCCGCCGGGGTCTCCGACCCGGAGATCATCGAAGCTGCCAAGAGTGACGAACGCATTTCCATTGCCTTGTGTCCGTCTCTCCACGCCAAGCTCTACCGTGCCGACGGCCGGCTCCTGGTCAGCTCCGCCAACCTGACCGGCAAAGCCACTGGACGCGTACCGAACGCCAACGTGGAACTGTCGTTAAAGGTGCCGATCGACCACCCCGAAGTGCAGCGGCCCGGTCCAGTAGGTCGCCTCCGCACCCCAGGCGCGCAGCTAGGAGACCGGGCGGTCGGTGCTCGAACCCGTCCTCGCAGAGGCAGGCGGCTGGCTCGCCCAGGACTTCGCACGGCTCGAACGGGCATTGGTGGCCGGCATCCACTCCCTGATCACGGTGCCCCCTGCGAGCACGCGGCGTGACCCTCGGGGGCGTCAGCTTCTACCGCTCCGAGCAGCCCGCCCCGTTCGAGGACGACGACCTGTCCCTGGCCCAGGAACTGGTCGTCCGCGCAACGATCTGCATCAACAACGCCCGCCGCTACACCCGCGAACACAACACCGCCCTCGCCCTGCAGCGCAGCCTGCTGCCCCGAGGCCGCCCCGACCAGAGCGCGGTCGAGGTCGCGTACCGCTACCTGTCCGCGCAGGCGGGGGTAGGCGGTGACTGGTTCGACGTGATCCCGCTCTCCGGCGCCCGCGTCGCACTGGTCGTCGGGGACGTCGTCGGCCACGGTCTGCACGCCGCCGCGACCATGGGCCGGCTGTGCACCGCCGTCGACAACTTCTGCTCCCTGGACCTGCTCCCAGACGGCCTCCTCACCCACCTCGACAACCTGGTCGCACGTCTCGACCGGGGCGAGGGCTGGGCGGTGGAAAACACCCACTAGGACTCCAGCGTCATCGGCGCGACCTGCCTGTACGCCGTCCACGACCCGGCGTCCCAGCACTGCACCCTCACCCTCGCCGGGCACCACATGCCCGCGATCGTCGGCCCCGACGGTGACGTGGACTTCGTCGACCTGCCCTCGAGATCGCCGCCTGGCCTCGGCGGCATGCCCTTCGAGACGGTTGAGCTGGAACTGGCTGAGGGCAGCCAGCTGGTCCTCTACACCGACGGCCTCGTCGAGGACCGGCACCGGGACATCGACACCGGCCCGGACCAGCTCCGTACCGTCCTGGCCTGCGCTGGCCGGGCCGTGGAGGACACCTGCGAGGCGGTCCTCGACGCCCTGCTGCCCACCCACCCGAGCGACGACGTAGTTCTCCTCGTCGCCCAGCTCACCGCACGCTGGGGATCCGCTACACCTCCGACTGCAAGATCATCTGGACCGAACAGCCACTGCTCTGACGACAGCCGCCCCACCTTGGCGTCCATGATCCAGCCGTGATCCACGGCCCCTGGCCCCGCCTCCGAGGCCCCGCCCGCACGTCGACTTCTCTCCCGCACGGAAGGCCCGGCGACCGTATGCAACGGGACCCCTTACGGCCTTGGTTTGCCTTCCCCGCCACGTAGTGACGACAGGACCAGGCGCCCGTACCGGGTGGTGAGTACTGCCGCTGTGACGGCGATCGAGAGGGCGAGCGCGGTGTACAGGTGTGCCACGGAATGGTCGTCGAGGACCTGCAGGATGCCGAGCGCCGTACCGAGAGGCATACCGAGAATGGTCAGGACGCCCAACGCTCCGCTGATCTGCTGGCTCTCCTGCGTCTGCACGAGCCTGCTGTAGTCGGCTGCTTCGGCGAGGATCTCGTTGAATCTCACCGGCAGCCGGTGCTGGTTCTGGAAGGCGAGCAGCAGATCGTTCGCCGTGCCGTGGGCGGTGAGGTGCTGCCGCCAGTAGGTGCTGCGGAAGACCGCGATGTTCCTCTCCAATGCCGAGAGGCGACGTGCCGGCCGGGGTGAGACGAATACCTCGGAGAGCTCGTCGGTGAGCTCGTCGATGTGATCGCGTTGCAAAGCCCCTAGGAGCAGAGCGTCGAGATAGACGGTACGGGAGTGCAGCGCACCGTAGGTGAAGAAGTCACCCTCCCCTGTGTCTGTCCGGTGGCCGAGGAAAGCGGTCCCCTGACGCAGTACCAGGGCGCTCCAGTCCGCCGAGATCCTGACCGTGTCCTTGAGCTGCTCACCAGCGGTCTCCGGCGGCAGGGGGAAGTCCTCCGGAGTGGAGCGTGACGCCAACTGCCACAGCCAACGGTCCGCGGTGGCAGGCAGTTCACCTTCGAGACCGGTGCGAAGGGCCGGGGTGTGCTGCGCCGCAGGGCTCAGGAAGGCGATGGTGTAGGGCCGGGCGTCGAAGGACGACGCGTCGGCCGCGCGAAGGTCGGCGACCCCGTCGAGCAGCCGGGCCGGGTCGAACGGTCCGGAGAGCGGTGCGTCGGCTTCACGCGGTAGCCGCCCGGCCAGGGCCCGCACCACGGGCAGCAGGGGCCTTTCCACCGTGAAGTGCAAAACGGCGAGCGCGTGTTGGGGCTTGCGGGTCGTGGCCGCGCGGAGCAGTTCCATGCCGAGCAGACGCATGCCGTCGTGCTTGACGTCGAGCGGCAGGTGCCAGCGGCAGGGTTTTCCCGGCGCCCCGTACAGCGCACGGGCGGAAGCGGGAGTGAAGTACGTCGACCGGATCCGGGCGTCGGTGCTGCGGTTGCCCATGTCGAAGGGGAAGGGCCCTTCGGACCACTCGGGGACGCGCAGCAGCCGTACGGGCAGCACGACGGTCAGCTCCTGGCGCGCTCCTGTGACGTCGTCGAGCGGCGGAACGCCGGCGGTCATCGGCGGTGCTCGGCGGCGCCGGCGTCCTGGACGATGAAGACAGGACGGGTCATCATCCCGCCCTCGTCGCACTGGGCCGTCGGCTCCTCGCAGCGCGCTCGCGCATCGCCGTGCTCCATGATTCTCCTCGTATGTCTCTCGGTCGTCCCCAGCTGACGCCGGTCCCGCCGCACAGCTACGGCGCAACAGCCGGAACGCAGGTTATCGCGGACCCTTGCGAAGCGGCGGCGAACGGCGTCCCGCCGCCGTCGGACGCCATACTCAGATAGCCTCTGCACCGTGCTTTCACGTGAACTCCAGAGCAAGATCGACCGGTTGTGGGACACTTTCTGGTCGGGCGGTTTGTCGAATCCGCTGGAGATCCTGGAACAGATCACGTACCTGCTGTTCATACGGATGCTCGACGTCCGGCGCACTTCTCAGGATCGGGACGCCGCTTCCGCCGGCGCACCGGTCGACTCCGTGAGTACCCCGCTGCTGAATGAACGGCTGCGCTGGTCACGCCTGTTGGACGAGGCGCCGCAACACATGTTCGCCACGGTCCGCGACGAAATTTTCCCCTTGCTCCGCACCTACGGCAACGACAACCCGGAGTTCCTCGGGCACTTCGCTGACGCGCGCTTCAGCATCCCCACGCCTGGATTGCTCGCTAAGGTTGTCGACACGCTTGAGGGCGTACCCCTCGACGCTGTGGGCATCGGCGGCGACGTGTACGAGTACATGCTGGGCAAAGTCGCGAATGCGGGGCACAACGGGCAGTTCTGGACGCCGCGGCACATCACCCAGCTCATGGTGGAACTGACGGCTCCCCAGCCCGGAGAGATCATCTGCGACCCCGCATGCGGGGGTGCCGGACTCCTCGTCGCGGCAGCGGAGTACGTCAACCGGAACCGGCCCGAGACGTCGGAGGGGCCAGCCCGGCACGAGCAAGCCGGCGAGGCCACGTTCCAGGGCTTCGACTTCGACACCACGATGCTGCGAATCGGCTCGATGAACATGTGGCTCCACGGGGTACAGAGCCCAGACATCCGCTATCGCGATTCGCTCGCGCAGAACACGGTCGAGGACAGCGGGCGGTACTCGCTGGTCCTCACCAACCCACCCTTCGCGGGCAGCCTCGACTACGACGCCGCTGCTGACGATCTCCAGCGAGTCATCCAGACGAAGAAGACCGAGTTGCTCTTCGTGGCCCTGGTGCTGCAACTGCTCAAACCCGGCGGGCGGGCGGCGGTCATCGTCCCGGACGGTGTTCTCTTCGGCTCAACCAAGGCCCACAAAGAACTACGAAGAATCCTTGTCGAGGATCACCGAATCGATGCCTTGGTGAAACTTCCCAGCGGTGTGTTCAAGCCCTACACAGGTGTGTCCACGTCGATCCTCTTCCTGACGAAGACCAGCGGCAGGGGCACGGACAGCGTCTGGTTCTACGACGTCACGGCGGACGGGTGGAGTCTCGATGACCGGCGCACACCGCTCCTCTCCCCGGAAAAGCTCGGCCCGACCCCGAGCGAAAGGCTTGATCGGTCCGAGCACGCCAAGAACAACCTTCCTGACGTAGTGAGCCGCTGGCTGCTGCGCCACACGAGCGAACGCGGCCGCAGGCCGAGCGAACAGAGCTTTCTGGTTTCGAAGAAGGAGATCGCCAAGAGTGGCTACAACCTTTCCCTGAATTACTACAGGCAGGCACACGAGACTAAGGAGCTGGCTCGAGACAGTGTGCGGCTGGGGGACTTCGCCGAAATCTACGGCGGTTCGGTCGCAGCAAGGGAGACGGGTCCAGCAGCACCCTCCGGCGACCCGGACGTACGGAGAAGAGTGTTGCAACCTTCTCTGCTGGCCTCCGATCTCTGCCCCGTCGAGACCCTTCCGGTGCGCAAGAACCGGCGCGAGCCCCGGTGGAGGCTACGAGAAGGCGACATAGTCGGTCGCGATCTGGCGAGCGTACGGCACTGGACGATTCTCCCCGCGGAATATGAGGGCGTGCAGCCCGGCCAGGGCCTGATCGTCATCAGGCCCCTGGAGAATCCAGTCCCTTCCGAATATCTCGTCACCTATCTTTCGAGCCCTCAAGCAGAGCAGCAGATTCAGCTTTACGATGTCATTCCTCGCATCAGGCGCGCCGCCCTAGCCGATATCCGTATCCCGATATGCGAAGGAGACTTCGAGGAAGTTCGTACATCCATCGCCCGACTCGCAGAGGGGCAGATCGAGTCGGAAAAAATCTGGGACCAGCTTCGCGCCGCACGGCTGCGCATCTTCGAGAAGGGGTCGAGCAACGAGCGTCGCGCAAGACTCGACGAAGCGGCGGAACTGAGTTCGCTGATCGCCCAGAATCTCCGAAAGCAGAGTGAGCCATACAGGATCTTCCAGGAGACGTATCCTTATGGAATTGCTCGGGCGGTGCGGAAGTTCCGGCACAGCACGTCACACACGGAGAAGCATGAGGCTGCCCTACAGTGTGTGGAGTCGCTCATCCTTTCCCTCGGCATCGTCGCCCATGCCATTGCCGCGAACCGCGGGCGACAGAACCTGCCCGAGATCGTTCAGTGGAAGCAGGCCGTAGGAGGCGGCGGTGTGGCACTGGGGCACTGGGTAGCGGTCATTCGAGCCGTAGGAGCAGACGCCAAGGAAATCGGCGATCCCGCGTCCGGGCTGGCTGAGGCTGCAACCCAGAAGAAAGGGAAAAAGGGACTAATGGCGGATCTCTCCGCTCTTGTGACCCTGAGAAATAAAATCAGGCACGGTGCGGGGCCGCGGACGCGGGCGGAATTCGACAGGAGCCTGGAAAAACTGGAGCGACTGATGTTCAGCAGTTTGTCCTGGTGTACATTCTTGGCGCGATCCCGGTGGGTGCACATGGACAGGCTTCGTTGGCTTCCCGAAGTGGGAAAGTTCGAAGTTTCGGGCCTCGCACTCATGGGCGATCACCCTGATTTCGAGCCCATCACTTTCCAGACCGACGTCCCCTTGGTCGATGGCAGCCTCTACATGCTGACGCCGCAGAACGAGCCGATACAGCTCTCGCCCTTCTGCCTGCTCGAGGACTGTCCCACCTGCTTGGCCCCTGAACTCTATTACCCGGACCGGCTCACCGCCTCCACGGCACTGCTGAAAAGCCTTGACCGGGGACACGAGCTGGAAAGCGACACAGTATACGCATCGCTGCAGCCATGGACACAAGCATGAACAAGGTGAAATCGACTGTCCACAGCTCAGCCAGCTCGATTCCGAGACGTCCGCCTCAGTTGGCTGCTCGGCCCGACCACTCCCCGATGTGTTCCCGAACGGCAACTACCAGACCGGCGATGCCTAGCATTTGGGAACGCTGCGCGTCCTCGGCCAGATCAACGCCCGTTCGACCATAGCCACAACACGGCGCCGATATGCCAGACCGCGAGCCGTCGCCGGACTACACACACGGCTCATGGCGGATGTGATCGCCTCGGGCGCCACGTCTCGGAACTCCACGGCTGGATGGCCTATCTATCCTCCTCAAGTTGGTACACCCGGCTGTGCGCCCCTCTGATTCCCGTGACCGTCACGCTACTGCTCGGACGGCAAGTCAGTTGCTGGAGCGGCTGCGGGATGATGCGTACGGAGACGGGACCGGTTCCGGCCTCCAGCCCCGAGACGATGACGAGGAAGAAATCGTCATTCTCCGCTGCTCGCTGGAACTCCGCGGGCGTCAACAGCACCGTGTCCGGCTCGGCGTCTTTATATGCCTTGAGTTCGTAGAATCGCGATAGTGCGTCCACCGCGTCGGCGCCGAGGCCGCGTTGGGCCCGTAGGTCGCGCAGCCAGTCGTCGTCGGTGGCGAGTGCCTTGCGCACGACGTCCAGCGCCACCTTTTCCTGCTCCGTGCCCGTGTAGGGGCGCGCTGGCGTGTGCTGTTGGGGGATCGCCGATCCGGCGCGGGGCTGCGGCAGGCCAGACGTACCCGGGCTATACCCGCTTGACCGTGCGGTGGGCGCGCCCGAGGCCGAGGGCTTCAATGGCGTGATGATGCCGCTTGGGTCGACGAGCCGGAGTCTGCCAGGGTCCACGAGCCTCCGCGGTGGAGCGGGGGGCGCAGGCGGGACTGAAGGCCCAGTTACGGGCGGTGGTGCGTTGGGGACAGGCGGGCGGATCACTGCCGTCCGTGGGATACCAGCCGCTGTGCTGGCCTGCGCTTCGGTCGCGGTGCGGCGTTGGTCCACCTCGCTACCGAGTTCTCTGAGCCGTCGTTCACGCTCGGCCTCCGCCGCTTCCCGGTCGCGCCGCACCTGGTCGTCGGCAAGGCTCAGCCGTACGGCCGTACGGCCGTACGGCCCTTCTCGGCCTGGTCACACGCTGCTCCCCAGGCGAGGGCCACCTCGCGGCGGCTGCCCGGAAACCGGGCGGCGATTAACCGGCCCACCCCGGATGTGCGTGTCAGAGCGACAGTGTCTCGTACGTACAACGTGCCCGAGGGCCAATCGATCCCGGCGTCCACAGGCACGTGCACCGTCTCGCCGGTGTCCGGAAGATCGAGGCAGCAGGCCAGGTGAGGAGCGATGCATACAGTCAGGTCAACCAGTTGGTCCCACGAGCAGTTCAGGGACTGCGCAACGCTCGCGGCGTTGCGCTGCAGGTCCTCGCGGAGGTGGGTGACGGCTGACCGGACCAGCGCTGTGGCGTCCGGGTCCGCCGGGGCCGGGCCAGGGCTGTACACGGTGACATGCTCTGCGGCGAGCTCGCTCACGCGCAGGGCTCCGATCAGCGGTCGGAACTGCTCCAATTCGGCTCCCGGGCACCACACCGCACGTTCCCGGCCCAGCGCCTCGGCTACCACCGGGTCTTCGACGGCGTACACGGGCCGCTTGCTTCGCCAGCCCTGGCTCGTCCAAAGAGGGAGGCGTCCCAGGCGCTTGGCCGTCAACGCGCCGGGATGGGTACGGCCCAGAGCGGCGAGCATCTTCAGGGTCTCCAGGATGATGGACTGGGTCGTCCCGTCCGGCTCGCCCCGCCCCTGCTTCCGGTCCTGCTGTGCCAGCTCCTTGATCACGGCCGTGGCGTCGTCCACAGTCGGCAGGCGCACTGCGAGCCGCTGCCAGAACTCCTCGCTGCCTGGAAACGTGGGAGCGAACGCACGGAGCGGACCGAAGAGCGGCGCTCTGCGCAGGCACTGGCTCGGCCGGCGCCAGCCGGAGTCTGTGAGGACGAGGCCGTTCCCCTCGCCGAATGCCCGAAGGACCGAGCCCAGGGACATCTCCCCCGAGGCTCTCTCGCCACGGCCGCAGGCGCGCTCTGCCAAGGCTTGGTAGAGAATCAGCGCTGCGGGCACATCCCTGTCGCCGCCCTCTTCCTCCCGTCGGCGCAGGCGCTGCAGACACTCCACGAGGTCCTCCGTGCGGGCCTCTGCAGAAATGCCCAGGGCGCGCAGCACATCACTGCGTCTGCCCACCAGTTGCTGGATCTCGGGATGGAGGAATCGCTCGTCGTCCGCCCCGTACACCGCGACCGTGCCGGTGGTCCGCATGCGGAGTCGAGCCGGGGCAGATAGTGCGCCGGTACCAGCGTCCAGCCATGGTAGGTCGCGCAACTGCCAGAGCCAGAAAGCTGCAGTCCTGCCCCGGTTCTGCCATGCGTAGTAGTCGTAGACGGCATCCACCTCGTCGTGGTCGGAGAAGCGGCTCCATGCCCGCCCGAGGACGTGAAACAGCGCTGCCGCCCTGCGCCTGCGGAGCTGCGGGTCCTGCTCCGCCGCTATGCCAGAGGCGACGGCACGTAGGTCGGGGCTTTCGTAGTCGTCGAGCGTGAAGGTCGCTTCCAGAACGCGCAGGGCATCAGTGCGTGCTCGACGTCCCGAAATGACTTCCGCCGGCAGCCCCTTCGGGCTCTGCGTGAAGCGTTCCCGCGCCCCCGGGTGCCTGCGCAACCTGGGCGCGGTCTCCGCGCCCAGGAGCCTCAGGAACTTACGGGCGCCCATCCCCGCGCCGCCGCGCTGCAGGACTTCGGCGTACCGGGGCCGCAGCCACACCAGCCCGGCCGTGCGACCGGCGGCGAAGGCGAAGCTCTCTTCGCGTTCCGAACTGTCCAGTCGGGCGGGTAGGTATGCTCGGGCGGGAGCGACGTCGATGTCTTCACGCCTTCCGGCCCGGTCGTAGCGATGCCCCTGCAGCCGGATTGCGTGGCCCACGTCGCGCCCCAAGGTCTCACGCTCGTGGTCCGGCACGCGTGCGAACCCGTCGCGCAGTTCGATGAGCTGGTCATCTGTCAGCCGCAGTACGTTCGGGCCGCTGCTCCCCGCCGCGCCGATAGCCGCGAGGCGCCGGATCACGGCCACCGCGTCCGCGTCGGTCAGCAGCGCCTCCCGCTTACGGAGCCATGTCCTCACCGACCGCGCCTCGTCGGTGTCGGCGAGGAATGCGGGATGGATTTCCCGGGAGAATCCGAGACTGGCGCCGAGGCCCCGCGGGGCGTCGGTGAACACCGCTGGTTCCGCGGGCCGGGGCACACGGTGGCGGCCCCCTGACCTGTCCACGAGCCAGCGGCTCGACAGCAAGGAGGAGTAGATATTCGAGGCAAGTCCCACCGCGGCGAGGCGGATATTCGCCTGCGGCGACCGGGTTTCGTCGTCGAGGAGGCGTAGTGCGTCGTATAGGTCCACCGTCACGGGAACCGCACTGTCGTGGTTCTCCCAGTCCACCAGCACCTCGCGCCATCGACCGTCCTCGTCCCGCGCCACCTTGGGCAGCACGGCGGTCCGCTCGGCGACGCGGGAGATCTCTTCTTCGGTGACCACGCCCACCAGCGCCTCGTCCTCCACCGCGAGATCATCCAGGCCGAGCGGCCCGAAGCCCGGAACGTCCAGGACGAGACCGTGGGACACGCCCGCCCTGGCACGGTCGAGGAGTAGTCGCTCCAGCGCGGCGACCGGGTCGCGGGAGTCGCGCATGTCGTCGGGGAGCGGCACGGCGCGCCAGGCCCGTGCCGGATCCCGCCGGAACTGCCACAGGGCGGCGGCCGTCCACAGGTCGCCCACCAGTTCATTCAGTGCGCGGTTCCACGGGGTGTCGTCGAGCGCCTGACGGCTGGCGATCGGATCGAACTGGGCGTTGATACAGAGGGACAGAGCGGTGTCCGCGACCGGAAGACCGGCGTAGATCCGCCCGGCGTCATCGGGTCCGAGAAGAGCCACAGCGATTGCGGTGGTGGACCCCACCGCCTTGTGAGACCGGGTGATCCCGGAAGGGCTGGGGACGGTCGTACGGCAGATCAGCCACCGGGACCCGTCGCCGGCGCGTGCCTCGCCGGTCTCCACGTCGGCGCTCTGCCCGCCCACCACGGCCTCGAACGGCTCGCCGGTCTCACGGTCGAGCGCCAGCCGGTGCCGGACACGACCTTGCTCGTCCAGGTGCGTGACGCTGCCGACACTGCCGAGGAAGAGCAGCGCGCTGTCCCCCCAATCGGCAAGCCACGCGTCCACCTCGTCCGCGCCGAGCACGCCCGGCTCCAGAGGAACCCGTAGAACCGTCCAGGTGTCGCCCGCGAACCAGTCAGGCAACGGGAACGGCCTGGCCACGGCGATGTCAGGATCGCCGACCCGGAACCGGTAATGCCCGCAGTGAACCTCCAGATGCGGGGAGAGGGACTGGAGGGTCATCAGGCCGATCCCGAACCTACCGGTGGATTCCGCCTGCTCTGCCTTGCTCGTCAGCCAGGGCATCGCCAGGGCCAGAACGTCCGGCAACCGTACGGGACTGCCGTTGTGGGCGACGAGGAGTTCCCATCCCCACATCAGAATGCGTACGTCCGTGGCGCCGAGGTCCTCCGCGTTCTGCACGATCTCCGAGAGTCCCTGGAGACGGTCGCTCGACAGATTCCCCGCGTGATCTCGGGTACGTCTCAGCGCGTGCCGTACTTGACCGTCCAGTCGCGCGAACCGGCTGCCGAGTCGCTCGACCGCCGCCTCAGTCGCCGCCTCACCCTCCGGCTCCGGTACGACGGCTCCTTCTGGGATGCCCTCCAGGGAGAAGAGCGCATCGGCAGACGCAATTCCCCGCTCCACCGCAGCCGTTCGACGCACCGCATCCCCCGTGCTCATCTCCGCCCCCACGCACCTCGGCACTCCCTGCGACACAGGGTAACCAGGCCAGCGCAATCAGCACACGTCTATCCGAGACCTGTCGCCTCATAGCCCAAGTCCAAAGAACAGACCTACCGCTCTACTCGACGGGTTGAGCCCGAAAAGTCGATTACCCCGCGCCGTCTGGTCCCAGGACGACCACCTCACACTCCGTCAGAAACAGCGTCGAACGAGCGTCAAGACATTTCCCGAACCCGTCTCTGACGAAGTTGAGCGGAGCGTTCTGGACTCACGCTCCCAGGGCGAAACCGCAGGTGAGCCGCGTGGCGGCTACCTACAACAGGCTCCACGCGGTGAACGTCGGGAAACAGGTCGAGCACCACCGACCACATCTGGAAAACACAAGAAAGCTGCAGTTCAGAGCCCCTTTGCAGTAGGCTCCAAAATCGCCACGCACTCCACGTGCGACGTCATGGGAAAGATGTCGGCCTGGCCGAATCTCGGAAACTCCCAGGTCAGAGCCGGTGTATCGGCTCACTGTCCCGCGTGCGTGCGCCGAGAGCGTCAAACGAGCGTCATGACCCACAGTCCATCCCTCCCTTCTGGCGGAACAGGCTGCCACGACCAGCTCAGCGCCATCTGCCGGAGCGCTGGACGAGCTGCAAAGGCCGACTCATGGTGTCGTGGAGCTGCCGCTGCACATGCCCTGGTCAGGGATGACCTCGTACGACATGAGCAAGCCTCGCCAGCGCACGGGCCTGTACCGCACCGTCCTGCACGAGGGCCTGCGCGACGACCTGCCCCACTACCTCAACCAGGACCTGCTCCTCCAGCTGTGGCCGGTGCTGTGCAAACTTGTCGGCCGTACGGTGCGCACTGTATGGGAAGACGCCTCCAGAGCCGACTCCAGGACCAGCTTCGTCAGCTGCTGCAACAGCCCCCCGGCCCCGGTCAGCGCCAGACCCTCCGCACGGGCCCGGTCGGTCAGCCGACGGATCAGCTGAGTATCCAGCTCGTCGTACAGCACCACCTCGGTAGGCTCAAGCCCTCCCGTAAGTCGCGTCGCTCACTTGGCTGTTCTGAGTGGGCGGTTCGTGAGTCTATGAGTGGTTCTGGTGTCACCTGTTGGTGTGGGCGAAGCCGGAACGTTCCGGTCCGGTGCCGGTGGCCTGCTGGGATCGGTGGGGTGAGCGAACGCAAGCCGTACCAGAGCGACTTGTCCGACGAGCAGTGGGCGTTGATCGAGCCGGTGCTCACGGCCTGGAAGAACCGGCACCGTTCCGTCAGCGGCCACCAGGGCCGTTACTCGATGCGGGAGATCGTGAACTCGATCCTCTACCAGTCCCGGACCGGCTGTCAGTGGGCCCTGTTGCCGAACGACCTGCCGCCGAAGCGCGCGACGTACTACTACTTCGCCGCCTGGCGGGACGACGGCACCGACCAGCAGATCCATGAACTCCTGCGCTGCCAGGTGCGGGAGAGGAACCGGCGATTAGAGGACCCGGCCCTGGTGATCCTGGACACCCAGAGTGTCCGGGCGGCCGCCAGGGTCCCTTCGGCCACGACGGGCAAAGACGCCGCGAAACGGGTGCCGGGGCCGCAAGCGGGGCCTGGCCGTGGACGTCCTCGGCCTGGTCATCGCCGTCACCGTGCTGGCCGGGAGTGTCCACGACAACGCCGTCGGCATCGCCCTGCTCGACCAGGTCGCCGTCGCGGCCGGCGGCTCGGTCAGCAAGGCCCTGGTCGACCAGGGCTTCAAGAACCAGGTCGTCACGCACGGGGCCGGACTCGGAATCGACGTCGAGATCGTCCGGCGCAACCCTGAGGAGCGGGGATTCGTTCCGCAGCCGAAACGGTGGCGGGTGGAGCAGACGTTCGGGATCTTGATACTGCACCGCTGCCTGGTCCGCGACTACGAACACCGTCCGGCCGCTTCCACCTCCCGCGTCTACTGGGCCATGACCCACGTCATGACCCGTCGGCTCACCGACGCGAACACGCTCACCTGGCGCGATCCGCAGGTGTGCGGCGCGTGAACCTCAGCCCCCTCCTTCAGGCGCTCGACCTTCAGGAAGACGCAGTCCGGGCCCTCGCCGACGGTCTCCGCACCCAGATCGACACCCTTCAGACCCAGCTCCGTGAGGCCGAACTGCGTCTGGAACACCTCGCCATCACCCGTACGACCATCACCGGCCTCGCCGATCGAATACCGGCCCAGACGGTCGATTCAGCAGGAGGTCTGGAACTGCCCGAGCATCCGGACTACCCGCGCATCCTCGCCGTCTTCAACGACACCACCGGCCCACTCAGGGTCCGCGACATCTGCCAGGCCCTCGACTTCGCTCTCCTGCCGAAACACATAGAACGCACCCGCGCCAAGATGAAACGCCTGTTCACACTAGGAATCCTCACCGAGGCCGAGCCCGGCACCTTCAGCATGAAGCAGTGCCCAAGTCCGGAACGGACATCAACTCACGAACCGCCCACTGACATCAGGGACCTCCTCGGATCCCGCCGTTACACCAAGAACCGTACAGACCCGAGTCTTGGAGACCCACCCGAGGTGCGCAAGCCCCCAGGGGAGAACCTGACCGCTCAGATGGTGCACACGCTCGCGCGAAAGTGATGGCCCTCAACAGCAGGTGGCCGAGCTCGACAAGGCGATCTAGGCCCGATTTCTCAACATCGGGACTTCGACGTGATCACTAGCATACCGGGCCTGGGCGTGATCCTCGGTGCCGAGTTCTTGGCCGCGACAGGCGGTGACATGACCGCCTTCGGCACCGCAAACCGTCTCGCTGCCTTCGGCGGCGTCGCACCCGTGCCCCGCGACTCCGGCAAGATCAGCGACAATCCCCGCCGGCCACGACGCTACAACCGCCGCCTCCAACGCGTCTTCTACATCTCCGCACTGTTCAGTATCCGTCCCTGCGATGAGTCCAGCCGGTTCTACGAACGCAAACGAGCCGAAGGCAAACGCCACATCCAGGCCGTCCTCGCCTTGGTCCGCCGCCGGGTCAACGTCCTTTGGGCCCTCCTACGCGACAGACGGACCTACGAACTCGTGCCGCCCATCGCTCTCGCGGCTTGACAGACCGCATTAGGAATCACTGAGCTTGCAAGCGGCGAACGTCCATCTGATCACCCCATCCGCGCTCCAGGCACGCGCGGACCAACTCAATCCGAACCTCAGTCAATGACTGAGCCATGTCGTGAGCGCGGACCGTAACCGTCTTGTCTGCGCCGTGGGCGTTAGCCGAAATATCCACGGCGCCATCACCCCGACCGACCAGATCGATCCAGAATGGACCGTCGAAGAACCTGACCCTCCTGCGCATTCCCTCGGCCTGGCGGACATTCGAAAAGGCGTCGATCAGTTCCACGAGGAATACGACTGGCATGTCGTTCCAGTTCGATTCCGGAAAGGGGCACCCGGAGATACCGATCCAGACGTTTCCCCAAATAGAGCCCGATCTAGCGAGATCGAGTGATTCCACGTCACAGAACAGTTCGAACTCCATCAATCTCACCTCCAAACCGGGTAGGCGGTCTCAATCATGCCCGTTTCTTTGTTCACCCACATCTCGACGTCAAGCCCATTCGCCGAGCCTCGCAGGAAGACTCGGTCCCCCTGAGAACGCCCTGCGACCGAAGACGACCTGTATGCCTGGCGAATCGTGGACTCGATCTCCCCTGGAGACATGTAGTCCGGAAATTTCGTCTTGATTCCGCTCTGCTTGTACGTCTTTCCTGCCGCGGTGTGTCGGTCGAGGACATGATCCATATCGACGTCCACTTTCCGCCACCCCGGAAGGTTGACTGGCTTCGCGACCTCGCCCCGGGCGCCGCCGCCAGGGCCCTCGCCGCCGCCACCGGTGAGTGCGAATATCGCCGCCGCGGCCGCCCCGACGGAGGAATTGGTCTTACCCAGGCATCCGGTTCCATGGCCGAGTGCCATGCAGGTGAGGAATTTCAGGTGGGTGATGATGTGCTGGTCGGC
The DNA here is from genome assembly GCF_024539675.1 of Streptomyces hilarionis. Taxonomy (GTDB): domain Bacteria; phylum Actinomycetota; class Actinomycetes; order Streptomycetales; family Streptomycetaceae; genus Streptomyces; species Streptomyces hilarionis. The sequence continues at coordinate 17,383 of NZ_JAHHIT010000060.1, forward strand.
CTCGGCTTCTGTGGCGTCCTGCGGGTTGGCCAGGCAGTCCCAGCCGAAGTTCCGGCACGCGGTGTCGGTCTCTTGATTGAAGATCTTGGCGAACTGTTTGGCGTACTTCCAGTTGCGGGGGATGAAGACCTGCGGATAGATCTCGACGTATTTCTTGTGGAAAGCGGGGCTGAGAACGTTCCCCTGATCCAGGGCTGCCTGGTAATTCCCGGAGTTCTTCCTGGGGCCCGGCGCGTGTCCCGGTGTGGTGTTCTCCGCGTTCGGGTCGGGGCGAGTCGGACAGTCAATGTAGGGGCACAGTCCCGTGGGATCTGAAGTGGTGACAGGGTTGTCGTCGGCGTAGGCGTAGCCGCCGAGTGACTGCGGGCTGGCAGGCTGGAGGATCGGGTCGGCGCTGATGAAACGGCCCAGGGTGGGGTCGTACTTGCGGGCTCCGACGTCGGTGTAGCCGGTGGAGGTGTCCTGGGGTTTGCCGAGGAACGAGCGGGTGGGGTCGGGCCAGGTGGTGGTGTTGGCGCTGGCTCGTTGCTGGCCGTAGGGGGTGTACTGCTGGCGGGCGACTTTCTGGGTGGTGGTGTCCATCGCGAGGGTTGCGGTGCCGTGCGGGTCGTTGAACAGGTACTTCAGACCCCCGCCCGTGAGGCTGGAGCGGACGGCCACGGGCGTCCCGGCGCCGCCGTGGGTGTAGGTGCGGACGGCGCCGAGGAGGACATTGGGGGTGACGCTGGTGTTGACGACTATCTGGGTGTCGCCGGCGAAGAAGGTGGTCTGTCCGGGGTCGCGGCGGATGAGCTGGTTGCCGTCGGCGTCGTAGAGGTATTTGGTGCTCGTGGGGTTGGAGCCGCCCGTGTCCACTTGGGCCAGGTGGCCTTCGTCGTCCCAGGTCAGGGTCTGGCCTGGTCCGGTGGTGGGGGTGCGGGTGTGCAGGTTGCCGTTTTCGTCGTAGCCGAAGGTCGTGGGATTGGTGCCGCCGGTGGTGGCGGTGAGGGTGTGCGGCTGGACGCCGGTGGCGTTGCAGTTGGCGGTGCACCCGTTGGTGTAGGTGGTGGTGGCGGTGGTGCCGGAGCCGCCGATGGCATGGTCGACGCTCTGGTGGCGGTTGCCTATGGCGTCGTAGCTGAAGGACTGCCAGTAGGAGCCGGGCGTTGTGGTGAGGGTGCCGACCGTGGGCGGGTTGGCGGAGCAGTCGTCGTTGGCCGTCCAGGCGTCGGTGAGCCGGTCGAGGGCGTCGTAGTTGTAGCACTGCTGGTCGGTGACGGTGTTGCCGGTTTCCGACTGTTGGTCTGTGGTGGAGGTCGGATTGCCAGCGGCGTCGTAGGTGTACTTGGTGTCGTCGATTGTCGGGCCGGGTGCCTGGGTCCGGCTGATGACGCGTTCCTTCAGCCGGAGGGTCTGGTCGTCGTAGTCGTAGGTGGTCGTGGCCGGGTTGGTCGAGGAGCCCTGAGTTACCTGGGACAGCGCGCCGAAGTCGGTGTAGACGGTCGCGGCGACGTAGACGTTGGCGCTGCTGCTGGTTTGCGTCGGGTTGCCCAGAGCGTCGTGGTCGTAGGTGATGCCCTCGCTCGTCAGCCCCTGGGTACGTGGGTCGCTCTGGGTCTGTAGCAGCTGCTTGTTGATGGTGTAGGTGTAGGTCGTCGTGTATGTCGACGGCAGCGGTGCTTCGGAGGCCGGCAGGGTGATCGTCGTGCCGGTCGGCTTGCCGAGGGCGGTGTAGCCGTTGGCGGCGACCGTGTAGCCGCCGGTGGTGCCCTGGACGTAGCGGGTCGATGAGGTCGGCAGGCCGATGCGCTTCGTGTCGTACAGCCAGGAGGCGAACTGGAAGTTGGACTTCGACTTGTCACTGCCGGTGAGTTTGCGGCCCAGGAGGTCGTATGTGTAGTCGAGTTCGGTCTGCTTTGCGTCGTTGGTGGTGGACACGAGGTTGCCGGCGTCGTCGTAGCCGTAGCTGCTCTTGCCCACGTCGGGGTCGTTCTGGGAGGTCTTGCGCCCGAGCAGGTCGTAGTTGAACGTCCAGACCGTCTTGTCGGGGCCGGTGACCTGGTGCTGTTGTCCGGCAGCGTCGTAGCCGTAGGCGGTGGGTGAGGTGGTGCCGCCTGTGGCGGTGAATCCGTTGGCCGCGGTGCCGGAGAAGGCGGGGGCGGCGGTGTACTGGTCGAGTTCGGTGTTCTGGCCGCGTGCGTTGACGACCGTGGTGGTGGCCACGCCGCCCTTGGGGGGCAGGACGGTGGTCCTGTCTCCGGTGTAGGCGGTGGTCGTGGTCCAGGTCTTGAGGCCGTTGTGCTCCTCGGTGACCAGGTCAGGGCGGCCCATTCCGTCGTGGTCGGTGACGGTGGTGTCGGGGATGGTCACCTGGGAGACGGGGACCGGGACGCTGCGGGGGCTGCCTGCGACGTTGTAGGCGTTGTTGGTGACAACGGTCCAGCCGTGCGAGTCGTACTGGGTATCACTGACCGTCGTGCTCGAGTTCTCTGCGGTCGCCTGCGTCTGCAAGGGGCGCAGCATGGCGTCGTACAGAGTTTCGCTGGTCGCGTAGCTGCCGTTGTCCAGGAGGGAGTTGGCGGCAACGATCGAGGGCCCGGTCTGGGACAGGCTGTAGGTGTAGGTCGTGTTCGCGGGCGCGCCGTTGGCCTTGCTCTCGTTGGGTAGCCATGCCCCAGTGAGGCGGCCGAGCGCGTCGTAGGTAAGTGAGGTGAGTCGGCCGGCCACGTTTGTCTGGGCGGTGGGCTGGGCGCGAGCCGGGTCCATGGTCCTGCTGGAGACCTGGCAGTCCTTGGAGCTGGTCGTGGCGGTGGTGCAGGTGACTCCGGGGGTGACCTGAGTGGCGGTGACGATGCCTGTCGGGAGCTCTCCCGTGGCCGGCGTGTACCCGGTGGCGGTGTTTTGGGACAGGCTGGCGCCGTTGGGGGCGGTGGAGTGGGGCGTGCGTGTGGTCAGGGTGACGCGGCCGTAGCCGTCGTAGGCGACCGAGGACTCGTCGATGAAGGCGGTCGCGGTGGCGCCGGTGGCAGCGGACGCTTTCTGGACCAGGGTGACGTCACCGATCTTGGGAAGCGCGGGGTTGTGCTGGCCGTCCCCGTCGTAGGTGAAGGCGTTGCTGTCGTAGGAGGTGCGGACGTCGGAGATCAGTGCGCCGCCGGGAGTCGCTCCGGCTGCGGCACAGTCCTGGTCGGTGGCGATGGTCTCGGCAGGCAGCACGAGGGTGTCCACGCTGCCGGTGACGTAGCGGTTGTAGGTGCAATTGGTGACGTTGTTGCTGTCCGCGGTTTCGCCGCGGTCGTCGACCTGTACGGGCATGCCGGTCGTCGGCTTGCTCAGGGTCGTGTTGTAGAAGGTGTCGGTCTCGCTCTTGCGCCAGCCGTAGGAGACCGCCTGCCGAGTGAGGCTTTTTGCGGTGCGGACCATCTGCCCGGTGAGGTCCGGCAGGCCGCTGCGGGACCGGGAGGCCGTGGGCCCGAGGATCGTGGGCACCGTGACGGTGGCTGTGTTCAGGCTGCCGGTGGCACTGTCGTAGGTGTCGGACTCGAAGACCCGCCCGGCCAGCGCGTTGTTGTCCGCCACGCTGACGGTGCTGTCCTGGCTGGTCAGCGTCGGCACTGAGCGGGTCTTGCCGCCGGGCAGGGTGTCGCCGTTCATGCCGAGGAAGTAGTAGGTCTTGCTCAGGGTCTTCTGGTCGTAGACGTTGGTGCCGTTGGTCTTGTGAAAAACGCTCGGGTCGCCGGTGGTGACGTCCACTTCGGGATAGCCCCGGAACTGTCCCCAGGTGCGGTTCTTGGCTTTGACGACCTCGTTGTCGTCGTAGTGCCAGCCGGGGTTGCCCTTGTAGGCGTAGTCCGTTTCCAGCTTGGGCTCGGTGCCGTCCTGGTAGGAGTTGTGCGTATCTTCGGTCACGACCGCGGTGACCTTGTACTTGTAGAACCAGTCCATCCACGGCGCCGGCTGCCCGTCGGGCGTCCAGTACACGGGGAAGCAGGACAGCGTATTGGTCGACGCGAACGTCTTGGCGGCGGCGTCCGACGGGTCGTTGGGGTCACTGGCCGGGGCGCTGGAGCAGTTGGGCCGGTCGTAGGTGACGGTGGTCTGGGCGCCGGTCTCGCTGGTGACCGTCTGGATGCGGTCGTGGTACATCAGCGGCATCTGCGGGATGGTCCCGACCCGATTGGGCAGCTGCAGCGGCGGGTCGAAGTTCACGGCCGGTGTGGAGGTGCTGCTGGATGTGCCGCCGAGGGTGTCCAGGCCGGTGTGCTGGATGGAGTCCAGCCAGAGGGTGGGGGCGTGGTCGCCGCCGTCGGGGAAGGACTGGGTGAAGCTGTACTTGTCGACCTGCTGGGTCACCCCGCCGGCCTGGATGCGGGTGGTGATCGACGTCAGGCGCTTTCGCGACCAGAAGCTCGGACCATGGTTGGTGCAGCTCGACGAGCTCGAGGTGCAGTTCAGGTCGACCGGCACGTCCGGCCAGTACGCGGCGTTGGCGGTCGTGAACTGGCTGTCCGCGCAGGTGTTGCCGGAGGGCGTGCCTGCGATGCAGCGTTCGGCGGAGGCGTCGAACATGATCTGCTCCGGTGCCGTGCCGGAGTAGATCGTTGTGGCGGTCATGCCGTAGTCGATGCGGGACAGGGTGCCACCGCGGGTGTAGGCCACCGCGGTGTCCTTCATGTCCGCGCCGTAGTAGCCGGTCTCCGGCGAGTAGTACCAGGCGGTTGCATTGCCGTGCAGGTCCACGGCGTAGTCCAGGTTGAAGCGGTAGCCCAGCGTGCAGGCGGTGGAGGCGAAGTCGGTGCTGTCCGGGCAGTCGGACACTCCGCTGTGCGCGTGGTACACCGGCACGGTCCAGACGGACTTGGTCTCGGCCTTGCCGCTGGACCAGCCCGGCAGGCGGTTGAGGCCGAAGAAGTACTGCACCCCGCCCTCGGTGACCTTGAAGTACTCGCCGTTCTTGGTGCCGTTCGTGCCGTTGCTCAGGTCCTCGATCTTGGTGGTGGAGTTGTCTTCGGCGGGTCGCAAGGTCTTGGTCGCGTCGTCGTAGACGATGTCGGTGGAGCTGCCGTTCAGCGACAGGGTCAGGATCTGGCCGGCCCAGCACTCGTCGCCGTCGTTCTTCGGCGCGCCGGACGAGGAGTCGTCGCGGCAGGACTTGTAGGTGCGTTCGACGTAGTTGTCCGTCGAGCTCCAGCCGTCGCCCAGCCAGGAGGACTGGTTGTTGGTCCCCTCGGTGCGCGCGTCCTGGCTGGCGGAGCTGTAGGACAGGTCCACATTCGGGGCCGCGCCGCCAAGGGCCGGAGGTACTGCGATCGGGTAGCTGTAGGTGAACGAGCCGGTGTTTCCCGAGGTCGACCAGGAGCCGCCCGGTGCCAGGCTGGTCGCCGAGTAGTCACCGGATGAGCCGGACGTCCCTGCGGTCGCGGCCAGAACAACCGTGGCGGCGGACGATGCCGTCGCCGACCGGGTAGAGCCGACGGCACCCGACGACGTCACGCTCTGGCCCGGAACGGTGACCTGCGCGGACAGCGGTGTTCCCGGGGCGGTGCGCACCGGAGTCTGGGTCTGGCATTTGGCCAGCTCGGGCGTGGTCAGCGCACAGGCGGGCAGTTGAACCAGGTGCAGGCGTGAGGCGAAGTCACCGCCGAAGGCGTAGCGGAACGACGAGTCGTCCACGCGCAGCGCGACTTTCCCGCTCCCCGGGCTGGTGCGTTGCAGCGTGAACAGCACGCCGTGGACACCGGCCGTGCGCGCGGACTTCTGGGCCAGCATCGTCACGCGTACCCGCTGTGCCCCGGTGACGGCGGCTGACTGGGGCTGCGGACCTGCTGCAGCGCCGAGCAGGACGGGCAGGCTTCCGGCCCGTACCTGAGTCGTTTTGGCGCTCAGGCTCGCGGAGGCAGCCGCGCCGGGCAGGGTCACCACGGCGGTGCCCGGCGCGGGGAGCTGCGTGTGCCCGCTGGGGTCAAAGTGCTTGAAGTGTTTGGGGGATGAACTCCGTTTGGGCCAGGGAGGGGCCAAAGGAACCCGTTTGTTGTGCGGAGCGGCGGGAAGCCTCACGTGCGGCTTCGCCGGAGAGGCTGCCGTGGCCACGCCGAACGGCAGCAGGCCCACCACCAAGGCACCGGCCGTCACCACTGCCGTACGGCGAACCCTCCGGCCGGCCCAGGCCGCTCGACCGCGTCTCCACCCCAAAATCCAGACCATGCTGTGCGTCCCCTCCCCCGGCCCCCAACCGCCCAAGTCGGTTGCGACTTGGGCGATTTGAGTGCACGCCAAACCGAGGGCACACGTCGATCAAGTCCCCCGCCGGGCGATCACGCTACGGCCTGACATCGGCCCGATACGCAAAGTATCTCCACAGGAAGAACAAAGAAATTGCCCAAACCAGGACACAAGTTGACTCTAATGCGTCAAAAGCGCACCGCAGAAAGGTAGTTGGCAATCCATCGACGATGGACCCCGCACACACCGGCCACACAGAATGCACAGCGGCGCGGGGCCCACGGGGGGAACCGCATGAAACCCGCGAAGGACCCCAACATCGATGTCCCTGTCTCACAAAACCGGGCGCGCGTCCAGACGCCCCGGCTCGAGGCCGGTCGCCGCTGCCGTCGTCGCAGCCTTGGCTGCCGGATCGCTGGCCGCTACGGCGCCGGCGTACGCCGCGTCCGGTGCGCCGATCCCATCACACCAGGCCACTTCGCCGAGCGACCGCGCCCAGTCAGCCGCCGTCAAGCGCCTCAACCCAACGGAGTCGGCCTCCGCGCGGGCGAAGGCGACCGGCACGCCGGTGACCATCGACCAACTCACCGACACCGGGACCCAGGTGGTCGCCAACCCGGACGGCACCTTCACGCGGACAGACTCCTCGATGCCGCAGCGGGTGCGGAAGCAAGGAAAGTGGGTCCCCGTCGACACCTCCCTGGTGCGGCGTGCGAACGGGACCTGGGCGCCCAAGGCCGCAGTTACGGACGTGGCCTTCTCCGGCGGCGGCTCTGGCGCGCTGGTCACGCTTCGTAGCGGGGCGGACAGGCTGGGTTTCTCCTGGCCTGGTGCATTGCCCGATCCGGTGGTCTCCGGTGACACGGCCACCTACCCGGAGGTGTTTCCCGGAGTCGACCTCCAGCTGACCGCGGACGCCTCCGGCTACTCCTCGATCATGGTCCTCAAGACCCCGAAGGCTGCAGCCGATCCGCGACTGCAAAGCCTCGCATGGAAGACCACCTCGGCCAACCTCAAGCTGGCCACCACCTCGAACGGCGGCGTGCAGGCCACTGACAAAACAACCGGCAAGACGGTGTTCCACAGTGACACCGCTTTGATGTGGGACAGCACCGGCGGCGGGCAGAAAACCGGTGCCACTGCCCTCGCCCGCACGGCGACCACATCTGCCGCCCGGGCCGAACACGCAGCAGCCGCCAAGGTCGGCAAACACCGCGCCCAGGTCCATGTGACCCTCAAAAACGGCAAGCAGATACTCGGCCTGGACAAGTCCCTGCTCACCGCCAAAACCACCACCTACCCGGTCTACGTGGACCCGGAATGGAGCGGCAGGCCCTCCCAGCTCGACTGGGCCCGGATCTCCGACAACGGGTGGAACGTCTACAACTCCACATCCACCACGGGAGCCACCAACGCCCGGGAAGGGTGGGACAACAACACCCCCGGCAACGGCGAACGGGCCCGCACCTACTACCAGATCAACACCAGCGGCATCAAAGGCGCCGTGGTCAGCCACGCCTCGCTGTACGTGAAGCAGCTTTCCGCCGCATCCTGCTCCGACACCCCAGCCGCCGTCTACGGCACCGACCGCCCCGCAGGATGGAGCTCCTCCTCGCTGTACTGGGGCCATGAACCCGGCGGTCGCACCGCCGCACTCGGCACCAACCCCGTCAGCCATGAGGCCGGAACCTGCCCGGTCACCAACGGCGCCAACTCATGGGTCAGTCCACCATCACTCGAATTCAACGTCACCACGCGGGCGGTGAGCGCCGCGGCAGGCAGCTGGAGCAGCATGACGCTGATGGTCCAGTCGCCCAACATGAACGACGCCACCCAGTGGAAGCAGCTCGCCTACGGCGGCGGCGCCACCCTCTCGGTCACCTACAGCTACCGCCCCAAGCTCAAGAACGGAACCGGCACTCCCGCCATCAAGCCCTCCATCGTCAACTCGGGCAAGACGATGACCACCACCCACACACCGACACTCTCCGCCCGCGCGGTCGACCCCGACCTCGCCGGCGGCAGCGAGCTCCTGCGCATCGAGTACAACGTCTACAACTCTTCGGGCACTCTGGTGCACCAAGGCTTCGGCCCGAACCTCGACTCCAAGAAGCGCGCACGATACAACACCAACGGCAGCGACTGGACGACACCGAGCCTGCCCGACGGCACCTACACCTGGAAAGCCACCGCCCAGAACGCGGCAGGCTACTGGGCCGGCACCGGCTCCGGCATCTGGACCAAGACCCAGACCTTCACCGTGGACACCAGCGCCCCGCCCTCCCCCACCGTGACCTCCAGCCAGTTCCCCGCCAAACAGATCGGCGCCGCCTTCGGCGACCAAGGCACCTTCGTCCTGGGCAACAACCACACCAACAACATCACCGGCTACCTGTTCTCGCTCGACGCCACTCTCGGCAGCACGGTGTACACCAGTAGCGGCGTTATCCATCTGGTAGCAGGCACGAAGATCGCACAGAACAAGATCTACTACGCCACCTCCGACAACGGACCCGGCACCGGCGCCTCGGTCATCAACGGCAGCGCCTCCCCCGCCTTCGCCCCGGGCGTGGTGGGACCCCACACGCTGTATGCCAAGGCGGTGGACCAGGCCGGCTCGACATCCGTCTCCCAAACGGCCTACACCTTCTACGCCGGCACCAGCACCCCGGCGTACGCCTACGGCGACAAGATGATCAGCGGCTGGACCGCGACCAACACCGATGGCACCACCGTCGCCGTACCCAAGGCGACAACCACCAGCGCCGGCGGCCAGCTGGTCAGCCAGGCCGCCGGCAGTGGTTACGAGTTCGCCGACGGCTACCAGGCCATGCTCGCCAACAAGACCAGCACCTCGAAGGTCGTCAGCGGCGACAGCGCCACCTTCAGCTTCGACGTCCCCAAGGACGGCCCTTGGAGCTTCGGAGCCAATCTGACCAAGGGCAAGGACTACGGGATATACCACCTGGTACTGGACGCGGGTAAGAGCACGCAGTCCACGCTGATCAGCGGGTTCGACGCCTACAACTCCTACACCACTACCCAGTTCGTCAACCTGGGCATCCCCAAGGTCGGCAGCCAACTGCTCACCCTCAATCAGGGCGTGCACACCCTCACCTTGACCCTGAGCGGCAAGAACCCCGGCTCGTCCGGCTACCAGGCCGGCATCGACGTGCTGCGCCTCGGATCGGCGCTGACCTGCGCGATCAACGCCATCAGCGCCTGCCGCAACAACACGGCCACGAGCACGTTCACCACCACGACGAGTCCGGCCGACGCCGACGGATCCGGCAACAGCATCAACTCCGCCGACCTCACGACCATGTCAGGCTGGCAGAGCGACAAGACGGTGACCGTCGACGGCGCCACCATCACGTTGCCGAAGTTCGGCACCGGCACGTACGACAACATGCTGGCCTCCGGTCAGACCATCACGCTGCCGGGAAGCGGGGTGGTGAACACCGGCGACGCCGTGGTCTTCCTCGCCTTCTCCACGGGCGGTCCCGCCAAGGGCGCCAGGGGCACCCTCACGTACGCCAAGGACAACTGCCTGAGCAGCAATCCCGCCGACCAGGACTACCAGCTGGACACCGTGCCCGACTGGCTCTCGGGCCCAGCCTCCGCAGCCTCGATCACTCTCGTCCACGAGAACCACAGCAACAACACCCAGAACAGCCCGAGCTCCGGCCCGAAGATCTACGCCATCAGCGTCCCGCTGCAATGCCCCGGTTCGGTCATCAGCAGTATCTCCCTGCCGCTGTTCACCAACGGCGTCCAGGCCGGCCAGCCGGCCCTGCACGTCCTGGGACTGGGGTTGCGGCCGATGGCCCTCACCGGCAGCGGATCGAGCGCCAAGCACTGGGTCGGCACCTGGGCCTCGGTCCAGGACACCGCCAAGGTGCAGCTGTCCAGCGGCAGCGCCGCCACCGTCAACGCACAGACCCTGCGCATCCCCGCGCACGTCAGCGTCGGTACCGACGACGGCAACGGAGTGCGTATCCACCTGTCCAACGCCATGGGCGCCACCCCGGTGACCTTCGACGCGGCATCCGTCGCACTGCAGGACACCACGGCGGGCGGCGCCACCGCAGCCGCGGTACCGACGGCGCTGGCCTTCAACGGCTCCGCCTCCGTCGTCATCCCCGCAGGCGGCGATGCTACGAGCGACCCGGTGACCTTGGCCGTAGCGCAGCAGACGACCGCCCTGGTCAGCCTCCAGGTGCACGGTTCGGCACCCGCCATGCCCGGCCATGCCACGGCCCAGACCCCCGTCTGGACCAGCGACGCCGCCAACCGCACCGGTGACACCGCTGCCACCAACTTCACGCAGACCACCTACACCGGTCTGCCCTACCTCGCCGGCATCGACGTCACCACCCCCACCGCCGCCCCCACCGGCTCGCTCGTCCTCTACGGCGACCAAAGCATCAACGCAGACACCGCAAGCGGCGACGGCAAGCACCACCTCAGCGACGCCATCACCGATGCCCTGGTCAGCGACTCCAACGGGGACAACTCCGTGGACTACGGCGTCCTCAACGCGGGCACCAACAGCAGCAGCCTGAGCAACAACCTGCTGCCTCAGATCACCAACAGCGCCACCCCGAAGAACGCGCTCAACCCCGTGGACCGCAACGTGCTGGCCCAGGGCAACGTACGCACCGTCCTCATCTCGACCGGCGCCGCCGACCTGCTCAACTGCACAAGCGACGCCGGCACCTGCGCCACCAACGTGGAGTACGGACTGGCCTCCGTCAACAGCCAGCTGAGCTGGTACAGCACCGACGACAGCCAGACCTACGACGCCTCCGGCCAGCCGATCACCCAGAACTCCAACATCACCGTCTACCTCGCCACCATCCCGCCCTTCACCGCCGCCCACCCGGGCACGGCATCCCAGGAATCCGCGCGCGAGCAGGTGAACAGCTACCTGCTCGACAACTTCCCCAGCCAGGTCATCGACTTCGCCGCCGCGGTCTCCACGGACGGCACAGCCACCTCCTCGACGGTGAAGGCGGCCGACCTATCAGGCAGCAACCCGTCCAACGCCTACTACGCCGACCTCGCCGGCCAGTACGTCAAGGACACGAACACCGTGGTCGGCATCGCGCCGAACCTGGTCGTCCCGCTCGCGACAGGCAGTGACACCCCCGAGGACGACTGGGAGCTGGCCGCCAACGGCACCGACAGCAACGGAGACAACCCGCTCACCATGGTCGGCGGCGGGACCTTCAGCTCCGACGGCCCGGACGCAGTCAACGCCGGTGCCGGCACAGCGTCATTCGACGGCAGCACCGGATTCCTGGAGAGCGACCACACCGCCGTCAACACCTCCGGTGACTACACCATCTCCGCCTGGGTGAAGATCAACTCGGCCGTCGACGCCACCGCCATCTGCCAAGGCACCAGCCAGCACCAGGCGTTCTACATCGGCTACGACAGCGGCAACAAGGGCTGGATGTTCCAGACCACCACGACCAACGATGCCAACGCCGGCTTCCCCACGGCGGAGGGCGACACCGACACGGGCGCCGTAGGCACCTGGGCACACCTTCTGGTCACCTACACAGCCCCGGTCGACGGGGACACAAGCACAGGCGTGATGTCGATCTACCAGAACGGCAGCCTGATGGGGACGGCCACCAACCTCACCCCCCAGTACGACTCCTCCCTCCCGCTGACGATCGGCGGCTGCATCAACAGCGTCGACGCGACCAGTCCGTACGCCGCCTTCCCCGGCTCCGTCGCCGACGTCCACGTCTACCCGTACGCGATGGCGACGAGCCAAGCCGGCCCGAACAGCGTGATCGTGCCGGCAGGCTGGGACAACGGCATGCCCGAGGACGAGTGGAAGCTCGCCGCCAACGGCAGCGACACCGCCGCCCTCAACCCGCTCACCGCCTCCGGCAGCGCCACGTTCGGTACCGACGCGCCCAGCGGGATGCCCGGCAGCGTCGCGTTCGACGGCAGCACCGGCTTCCTCAAGAGCAAGCAGAGCGCAGTGAACACCCTCGGTGACTACACCGTCTCCGCCTGGGTGAAGATCAACTCAGCACTCGGCACCACCGCCGTCTGCCAAGGCACCACCCAACACCAAGCGTTCTACATCTCATACGACAAACCCAGCAGTGCGTGGATGTTCCAGACCACCACCACCAACGACGAGAACTCCGACTTCCCCACTGCAGAAGGAGACCCCAACACCGGCCCGATCGGTACCTGGACCCACCTCGTCGCCGCCTACCGGGCACCCATAGCCGGAAAGTCCGGCACCGGCTCAATGGCCCTCTATCAGAACGGCACCCTGATGGGGACCGCCACCAACCTCAGCCCCCAGTACGACTCCTCGCTACCCCTGACCATCGGCGGCTGCATCAACAGCGCAGCGGCCACCAGCCCGTACCTTGCCTTCCCCGGCTCCGTGGCTGACGTCCACGTCTACCCACGGACGCTCTCGGCGACCGAGGTCGGCGCACTGCACTGACCACACCGTCAACCTGGGCCCCGACCGTTCGCGCCGCGGTCGATCGGGGCCCGCCCCCTTCCCCCAATCGAAACGAAAAACGCCGCTTCAAGACATTCGGAACCCTAGGATGAAGCGGGTCCGAACCGAGCTGAGTGGCCCGACAAGAGCGCCGTCCGCCTGGTCACTGCACAGCAAACCGTTCGACGCCCACGATCGCTGGATCCTTCCTGAGGAAGATCCAGCCGAACACCACCTGTGACCCGCAAAACGACCCCGCCCTGTCCGTCAAGGATAGGGCGGAGAAACGTTCAAGCGGCGATGGACAGCGGAACGTCGCGACGTTCCCAGGCTCCGAGGACAGCCTTGTGCGCGTCCGGTTGAAGGTGAGCGTAGCGCTGGGTGGTCTGGAAGCTCTCGTGGCCGAGGAGGTGCTGGACCTCGTAGAGCGAGACTCCCTTCTGGACCAGCCATGAGGCACAGGTGTGGCGCATGGAGTGCGGCGGGTAGTGCGGGACGAGTTGCTGCTCGCCGTCGGTGTCGAAGTAGTGGGCGGCCTCGACGGTGGGCCACCAGGTCTGCCGGCGCCAGTTGCTGTCGGCGAGGAGCCGTCCGGCACGGCCCTTGGTGATGGTGGTGAACACCACGGCGTCGCGGTCGAGCCGGTGGATGTGGCGTTCGAGGGCCTCTAGGACGTGAGGCGGGAGCGGGACCTCTCTACGGCTCTTGGAGCTCTTGGGGTACTCCTTGATGCCGCTCTTGCTGTTGACCTCCACCACAAACAGTCGCGAGCGGCGCTGGTCGATGCGGTGGCGATGCAGGCCAGACAGTTCTCCCCAACGGAGTCCGGTGTAGAAGCCGAGCAAGCACATCGTCCGCCACGCGACGGGGAGTTCATCCAGGATGCTCTGTGCCTGGTCAAGCGTGAACCACTGCGGCGGCTTGACCGCGATCTGAGGCAAGTCGATGTTGCGGCACGGGGTCACCGCGAGGACATCGTCGTCGACGGCAGCACGCATCATGGAGGATGTCAGGTTGTAAGCCCGTTTGATCGCAGCAGCCCCCGCCCCTTTCTCGACCAGGGTCCGGATCCAGCTCTGGACGTCCATACGGGTGATGGCCCGCATCTCCCAGTCCGCCCAGTAGGGCATGACGTGGTTCTCGATGTTGGATGCGTCGCCGCGAAGCGTGTGGGGCTCAACAATTCGGGCGTTCCACCATCGCTCGTGCCACTCGCGGAATGGCATCTCACCGGCCCGCGGGTCGCGCATGCCTCCGCGGGCGAACTGGGTCTCCATCTCGATGCCCCAGGCGCGCGCCTGCGCCTTGAGGGGGAACGACTCGCTGAACCGGTCTCCTGTCCGGTTGCGTACGGTCGCCTGCCACTTGCCGGACTTCAACTTACGGAGGTACGAGGCTCTACTCCTTGTTCAACGGTGACGGGGCCGGGATAGGCCAAGGTCAGCGGCGGGCTGCCGGCGGTACGACGGCACGGCGGCTGATGAACTCGTCGAGGCTGGCCGCGGGGACCCGAACACGGGACCGGCCTGATCCGGTACGGAGGTCGACGACTGGCAAGTCGCCGGCAGCGATAAAGCGGTAGACGGTGCGGCGGTCGACGTCCAGGGCGTCGGCGACGGCCGGATGGACAGCAGGCGTGCAGGCATGGAGGAGAACCTTGAGGTAGGGATGGTCTTGGGGTCGGCGGGTCAACCGGGAGACCTGCAGCTCGACACAGACCCTCATCGGCCGTCAGCTTTCGCCGAGGCCGAACCGGAACCGCTGCTGACATGACGCCGCCCCGCGATTGCGGATAGACGCGGAGTCAGCAAGCGAGACGGACGGGCCCGCCAGGGCGGGGTGAAAGGGCAGGGGGTACCGCGGATCGGCACATCAGGTGGAGTTCCTCGAGAGGGAGCACACTGGCGACAGAACGGGCTCAGCAACACCGGAGTGCCCTCACGCAAACTCGACATGGGAACCGTTTCTTTGAGGAAGCCGGCACTGCAAAATCAGGGAAGCCGCAGGCGGGGCCGCTCATTACCTCCTTGCGACTTGCGGCACTACCGCCTGCATCCCGTAACGGCTCCACCGCCAAGCACAGCCGCTACGAACACCCTCAATGGTCATCACGATCGCCGGTTTGGCTAACCGGCGATGGGTGCGGCTCTTTTGAAGTGAAGGTCGTGGATCAGGCGGTCAGTGTGTAACCGTCCTGGTCAGGGCTGGGATAGAGCCGCTGGTGTTCACGCTTGGTGTGGAAGGTCCAGTAGGCGTCGAGGTCGTTGTTGGCGGTGAGAGCGCGCAGACGGAGGACGGCTTCGGCTCCTTCGAGTCCCCAGTGGGCACCGGTGATGTCGAGACGGTCGCCGATGAGGTGGCGGCAGGCTCCTTCGACGGCGCCGGTGGCGATGGGCCAGCCGGCTTCGAGTGCGGTGTCGTAGCGGAGCTGGTCGAGGTGGCCGGTGAGGTAGCGGTGGCAGCCGGTGACGGCTTCCCGGCGTGAGCCGGGCAGGCGTTCACGGTCGGCCTGGGCCAGCATCTCGTCGGCGGCGCGGAGGGCTTGGCCTGCGAGGATCGTGGTGAGGTGGTCGGCGGCCCATGTCTCGGCCTCGCGGCTGCCGGGGGTGTGGAAGGCGTGCGCGGCGGCTCATACGTACTCCGCGACGTGGATGAAGTCGAGCAGGACGTTGACGGTGATCTTGCGGCGTTCGGCTTCGGCGTGGATGAGGCCGAGCTGGTGGTGGGCGCCGTCGACGAGGACGATCCAGGGACGGTGGTGGTGCGGGTCACGGTCGTGGGCCTGGCCGAAGGCAGCGGCGATGACCTGTTCGGGCGGGCGGATCACCGAGGCGGTGCACCATTTGTTCACGGCTTTCGGTCCCGGCCGGGGTGTGCGGTCCTCGGTGCGGCCGCCGGGCGGGTGGATCACGTCGTGGGGGCGGCGAGGGGCTGGGCGGATGTCGAAGACACACGCGACGGTGGCCATGCGTTTCCGGTTGGGTTTCTCGCCGGGGGCGAGGCGTCCGCGCCGGCCGGCGGCGGAGCTCCGGGCTGCCTTGAGGCGGGTCGCTTCGCGCAGGGCCTCGGGCCTCATGACGATGCCCTTGCCGTCGGCCTGGATCACCAGCGGCATGTCGCGGGTGCAGGGGACGGCGATCCTGGCCCGGTAGAACGCGTCGATGTCGGTGGCCGCGGCGACCAGGAGCCGGGCGAGCTGTCGTTTGCCCAGCACAGGGCCGCAACGGCGGTGGATCGCTTCGAGGGCCTGGTCGTAGGAGCCGCGGACGGCCTCGGTGACCGCCAGGCGCCCAAGGCCCAGCGAGTGACGCCCGGCCGGCAGTGACAGACACGCATCCGCGGGATGCACGTTGCATACTCCCGGTCCCCGGTGAGCGACGCGGCGCACCCTCACGTGTCCGAACAGGCAGGCCAGCCACCGCTCATGACCCGCCTCGCGCCACGGACGCACCGTTCCTTCCGGCCCCACCGGCCTGGGAGCGGACACGTCACGGGTCTGCTGTTCCTCGCGGATCGCCCGCAGGTCGAGATGGTCCTGCAGGAGCTGGCGGATCAGGGCGCGTCCGGCGTCATCGAGGTGTTCTTCCAGTTCGGCGTGGGTCCATTCGCCGGCAGGCCGTCCTGACAGGGTCGCCGTCAGCGATTCGAAGGCATTGACCGAGCGGGCGAACGGGTCAGGCGTGCCGCCGGTGTCGTACTGTTCCATCCGGGCTCTTCTTTCTTCCGGTTCGTTTTGGTTGGCACCTACGAATCTAGAAGGAAGAGCCCTTCTTTCAGGGCAAGTTGGGCGAACCGGTCGTCCTGGTGCGGGACGGGGCGAACAGGCCGGGCGACTCCTCGTCCAGCCAGCCGCGTTCGACCAGACGCTTCAGCTTCGCGCGTGTCCCCTCGATCTTCGCGGTCTCGGCCGCAAGGCCGATCCTCGGCACGATCTGCTTGGCCCGCACGGGCCCCGGAGCGTCCCCCACGACCTCCAGGATGTCCTGGTAGACCCGTGGCAGCACACCCGGCTCCAGGCCCGGCCGCCACTTCGGCACCGCCAGAACCCCCACGACCCTCCGTTCCGCCCCCGCGAACGGCGACACCTCTTCCGCCGCCGGCGGCGTGTCCCGCACTGTCTCTCCCGGATCACCGACGGCCATCCTCGTGAGGAGTTCACCAGCCGTCTCCCGGGTGATCACCAGTCGCGACAGCCGTTCACGCTCAGCCTCCAGCCGCACCGTCAACTCGGCCACCGGGGACTCGAGTTCTTCCACACGCTCCCGGACCACGGCCTCCTCGGCCTCGATCGCATCGAGCAACGACCCCACCGGCACCGCCCCCTCCCGTCAGGAAGAGACCTGCCCATCCACACACCAATCAACGTCTCCCCAGGTCAACCCATCCCTCGAAACGAGCCGCACCCATCCCAGCACTCGAATATCAGACCGTGTTTGAGATCTACTGAGATGCCAGCCATACGGTGTACCAGTCGTGAAAGTCCGGTCCTGGGGTCAGGCCGCCCCAGGACCGGTCGTCGAGCCAGACTTGTCCGGCGTTTGTGCCCGTGATGACGAGGCGAGAGAAGGTGCCGCAGCCGATCTCGCTGAGGACCAGAGTCCCCGCGACCGAGTAGTCGGCGTCGCCTCCCGTGCCCGGTCCCGGCCAGTCCGTGGTGTGCGGGAACGGTGTGGCCAGGAAGCCGACTCGCAGGCACTCGGTCCGAAGGTCATGCAGGGCCTCTTCGTCATCCACTTCCTCCGCCAGGCCCAGCAGTCCGTAATGAGGTCCTGCTCCGCCACCGGCGACCGTGCCCAGGAAGTCCCGGTAGGACGCGGGAAGGGTGACGCTGTGCAGTTGCTCGAAGGAGCGGATCGCCTCCTCCGACAGAAGAGGTTGAAGCTGGTATCCGTGGTGCGAGGCACCGAAGCGGCGACGCTCAGGATCCTCCAGGGCCATCACGGCAACACGAGAGCGCACCGAGGCGCCGTCCCAGGTCCCGCTCGGGGCGGCAGCATCAGCGGTCACGCCCGAACCGAATCCTCGTCCGGCCCCACCCAGATCAATGGCCTGGGGCCCGGCCGTGTGGCGGGATAGCCGCGGGTGAGTCGGCGGACCATGATGCCGATCATTGCCCAGCGGATCATGGTCTCGGAGCGGGCGGGGTGCTGCTCCTAGTCGCGGGCGAGGCGCCGGTGCGCGGTGATCCACGAGAAGGTGCGCTCGACGGCCCAGCGCTTGGGCTGGACCTGGAATCCGTGCTGGTCCGGGTCCTTGCGCACGATTTCCAGCTCGCGGCCGAGGATCGCCCGGGCCCAGTCCACGAGACGGCCGGCGAAGCCCTGGTCGGCCCAGATCTTCTGAACTCCTGGACGGTCCAGCCGAGTCCAGAGCAGTGGGTGCTTCGCGCCGTCGCGGTCCTGGATGTTCGCGGCGACCACGTGGACGGCCAGGAGCAGACCGAGGGTGTCGGTGACAATGAACCGCTTGCGGCCCTTCACCTTCTTGCCCGCGTCGAAGCCCCTGGTGCCGGCGGGGACGGTGTCGGCAGTGCGCACGGACTGCGAGTCGATCAGCCCCGCGCTCGGCTCCACACTGCGGCCGTCAGCGGCCCGGACCTGGCCGCGCAGGGTGTCGTGGATCCGCTCGACGGTGCCGTCGTCGTGCCACCAGGTGAAGTACCAGTACACCGTCGGCCATGGCGGGAAGTCCTTGGGCAACTGCCGCCAGGCACACCCGGTGCGGACCACGTAGAAGATCGCATCCACGATCCGCCGACGCGGGTGCTTCTCACGTCGCCCACCCTTGGGACCCACCCGCGCAGGCGGCAGCAACGCCTCCACCAACGCCCACTGATCACCCGTCAAATCCAACGGAAACCCGCCCCCTGAACCACTCACGCCGGGCTCAACGCCCCCGCCAGTCACGGGACACGGCAGATCTCAAACACGGTCTCAGGGATTCGAAATGCGGTTGGATCGCGGGTAAGGGCGAGCCCACATTCAGCCCTGAATCGCCAAACTCAATTGGCGGCTACGACCGACGAATTCATACCGAAAGGGCGGGTAGAGACCGCCAACGAGGCTATGAAAATTAACCGTCGAAGAGATCCGCTTGCTCCCAGTGAGCTGGGGCTGGCTCGCCCGTATCAAGCAAGTTCCCAAGTTGCGCGGCATCTTCGGCATCCAAGCCCAGAATCAGTCGGAGAGTTGTGCCCAGCAGCTCAGCATATGGAACGAGTGCCCTCGCTCCTGGTGGACTGGCGGTCCTGCTGACGAAATTGCAGCGTAGGGGGACACGGGTGGAGGTGAGGGCTTGTGCTTCGACCACGCCTTCCTCCTGCCCCAACGCGGCGCTGATCCCATCCAGTTGCGGATCATGGGTCACATCTTCGCCCGGGGCGTCGTAGCCGATGCTGCGGTTGGTCATCAGCATCCGGATCGAGGTCAAGGGGATGGCAAACCTGGCGGCCCGTTCCCTGACCTCGGCCAGCAGGGGCGCCTCGTACTCCTCTGGAGCATGGAGATCTTTACGGCTGGCAGCCAGGAAGGCCACGAAGTCAGATCCGCGCAGGCCGAGATGTCCATCGTCGATGACCCAGCGCCAAGCGCCCCCGGCCCTTACAGTCTCCGATTCGACCACCATGCACACGTGCGCCTTCCATGCCTGCACTGCGCTGCGCATCAACCGTTGAAGGTTGGGTGTGTCCGTAATGTCGGTACGCAGCAGCGTCTTGGCGTCCACGAGCGGTCGGATGCGACGCCAAAAAGCCTCATCCGTGATCTCCGGAGAGGAGAGGAGCAGGCTCAGCGAGGTCTCGTCGAGGGATGTCTGGTGGGGCACGTTGGCCGGGAACTCGGACAACGAACGGCCGCTGCCCTGCCACATGGCCGCCATCAACGTGGACATGCGGCGCGACACATCAGGCACCGTGTGCCGAGAGACTTCGGAGAGAGCCAGCCGAGTGGGGTCGGCTTGGCCCTCACGGGCCGCCTCCACTCCCGAGCCGACCATCGACAGGAAGCGCTCTACCTGACGCTCCCCCATGATGCCGCGACCACCCTCGACGATCGCGTCGGATGCCAAAGCGGTCGGCGTCCGTGTAGGGGCGCGGGCAGGCAGCGCTCCAAGTCCGGAGGGTTCGAGCACAAGTGTGTGATGTTCCTCGGCGACGGTTTCCAGCTGGTCCCGTGCAGGCCCGGACCCGAGGCGGGCGAGTGGCACCACCAGCGGCTGCTGTTCACGCTCGAAGAGCTGAACATCCGATGCCAAGAGTTCAGGATCAGATGAGGCGCGAAGGTAGACGCGTCGTTCGGACTTGCGGGTGCCGGAGCTCCACGTCATCAACAGGTCTGGCACGTAGGTGTGGTTGAAGAAGTCCGTCCGCACGATCCGCGCGGTGGGGTAGACGTCCAGAAGACGCCGCTGGATCACATCCTTGACACGCTCGACCGCTTGCCGCGGATCGGGGTGGTCGAGAGCGCTGTCAATCTCCGGCGCCACCGGCGTCACCATGACGACCTCCCCTGGCTGTTGTAGAAGTTGGCGACGACTCCACGCCAGTCGTCCAGCGGTACCAGCTTCTCCTGCTTCTCTGACATCACGACCAGCCAGAGCCGCTTGGACAAGTCCTCCACAAGCTCGTCCTTGATCGACTCGGCAGCCGCTTCCGGATCCTCGATGCCGAAGATCCGCAGCGACTCCGCAAGCACGGCCTCGCGGATCATCTGCGGGCTGGTGAGTAGATCCCAGTCATTGGCACGGAAGGGAGCCCAACTGATCCACATGTAGTGGTCGCCGAGCATGTACTCCTGGCTCAGTGCCACGTAACACTTGGCCAGGAAGCTCTTGTAAGCGGGGCCCTGATCGCTCGCGTTCCTGCGCCACTTCACCTCGGCGCAGAACATCTGGCCGTCCCACTCGCCGCCCCGCATCATCCCGCCGAGGTCGTACGAGAAGGGCCTCTCGTTCCCGTTCGGCCACCGCAAGGTGAGCTTCCGCGCCCACGCACCATCGACGTTGGTGTAGGACTGCGACACACGCATGGTGCCCTCAAGCCACCGCTTGACCCGCTGCACCGCCTCGGCGCCCTTGACGTGCTCTTCTTCACCCGGCACGACGTAAGAGTATCTTTACGTACCATCTCCGATACAGAGGGCGAGGAATCTGGCAGTGTTCACACGTGGTCGTCGGCCACCACCACGGCTGCTGTCCCTGTCTCGGCCGCGAGGCCACGGAACTCGTTCAAGCGAGCGCCCCATGAACGATTTCACCCTCAGTACTCATCGTCCAGCCTGCCGCTCAGGCCGGTGCGGACGCCAGCCCTTCAGATACGGCTGAAGTTCATCCGGCGCCGGATCACGCGGAGTCGGCATGCCCGGAGGGTTAAGCAGCGGGTCGATTCCCCGCGCATACGATCGTGCCCACTCCAGCCAGAGTCGCGGCGAATGCAGGGTCTGCTCGCCCAAGTCCCCGTCCAGCTCAGCGAGACGACGCTCCAGGGCGTCGCAGTACTCACCGATCACGACGGCTTCCCGCCAGCGACCGGCCTCCTCACGCAGCACCTCGGCGAACTGCTCCCGGACGGCAGGCTCCTTGGCTTCCTCCATGGCCTCCCGCCAGCGCACTGCACGCTGTTCTCTTGCGCGCTCCTCGCTCTCCATGCGCCGGGCGTCTTCCACCGCTCGCGCCTCGATCTCCCCGAGAACCAGCCCCAGAGATTGTTCGAGGGTCCGGCTCTTGCGGTCCCGCCAGCGGCCGGGTCTGTCGGTCAGCCCGCGGGCGATCTCCACGACGAGACGTGAGGACCTTTCCGGATCGGTGGACTCGGGAAACTCCTGCCTGATGGTGACCGGATACGCGAAGCCGTCGACAACGACGTCCATCCCGCCCTCGCGCGGGCGGTAGGACGACCCGACCTTCCGCACCCCGTGGCCTCGCCGTGCCGCTTCAACAGCCATCCCTTGGAGCATCAGAAGCGATCTGCGGCGCAACGCAGTCGGCATCACCAGCCGGCTCGCGTCATCCCTGAGTGCAGCTACAACTGAGTGAAGGGATGCCAGCCGCGTAGGCACCCTGACCGCCGAAGCACCTGTCTTCGGTCGCTGACTCCGGGCATTGGGATGCGGGCCCTCCGCGAGGAAGAACTCCAGGCCGGCCAGACCGTACGGCACCTTTTCGATGCGCTTCCCCTCCGGCTCCATGCCGTGCCGCTTCGCGTAATTGACCACCCGCCGCCATTCCGCGATCTCCTCATCATCGGCATGGGCGAAGCGAACGTGTCCTTCAGCGAGGAGCCGTTCGACCAACTCACGAGCTTTCGCCCGCCGCGCACGGGCGACGGGCCGCTCGCCGTACGACGCCGAAGACACGACGCGCTCCGACGGGCCACCGCGGTGGGCGGGCTCCGCGTCGTCAGGATGGCGGCCATGACGGAGATAGAACCGGCCAGCCTCCGTGATCTCCGCCCGGGCAGCACCGCCGTCCCTGTGCACCGTCAACAGCCCACGGTCACGCAGGGCGTACGCCGAGCGCCAATCCCTCGGCGCCCAAGCTCCGGGTTCCTCACCGGCCGCGAGCCGCTGAAGAAGCGCGCGCTGCCGTTCATTCGGAGCAGGCCGTCGTTCCATGGAGTCCAGCCCACACCGCGCAGGCACGTCCTGTACAGACCCGAAAGGGCGGCTCCCTGCCGTGGGAGTCCCCCGCGGGCTGCTCTGGGACTTCCGGCCGCATCGCCGAGAGCGTCAGCAGCCCTCAACACCCCACCGACACTCGCCACATCAACAGGGCCTGACATGCCCAAAAGCCGCCTGACACCCCATTAGAACGAGCGTCAAATGAGCGTCACGAGCGTCATTTCAGCGTCAAGATATCGCCCGTAACGCCCACACCGCACATAATGCGCACGCACAAAACCGCAGGTCAGGCACCCTTCGCGGCCGGCTCAAGCACCGCCACGCACTCCACATGATGCGTCATCGGAAAGATGTCAGCCTGAACGAGTCACGGAAAAGATCAGGTCAGGACCTGTTTCTCGGCTCGCTGCCCCGCGTGCGGGCGCCCAGGGCGTCAAACGAGTGTCACGACCAACAGTCCATCCCTCCTCTCCGGCGGAACAGGCTGCCACGACCAGTCCTCTTCCACCAGCCCGCTCCCGCTCGCTCCGGACGTAGGCTCACGCCTCATGGCCTCACCGCTTCTGGGGCCGCCATAATGGAGTCATGCCCTCCAGCCCACAGCGTCCCTCCCCCACGCCGAGCGACCTCTCGGGCGCGGTCGCCGAGGACCTCGCGCTGTACCGGGAGAAGTTCCGGCGACGTCTGCCGGAGTCGCTGGACGAGTTGCACGGCCCGACCCAGGGGGTCGTGGAGCTGCCGCTGCACCTGGCCTGGTCGGGGATGACCTCATACGACATGAGCAAGCCCCGCCAGCGCATGGGCCTGTACCGCACCGTCCTGCACGAGGGCCTGCACGACGACCTGCCCCGCTACCTCAACCGGGACCTGCTCCTCCAACTGTGGCCGGTGCTGCGCACACTCGTCGGTCACACCGTGCGCAACGTATGGGAAGACGCCTTCCCGCAGCTCGCCTCTCGCACCCGGGCAGCCGCGTGACGGACATGCCGGAGCTGCACACGCGGCTCCTGGCGGATGTAATCGCGCTCGGCTCCCCGTATCCCCTGGTTCGCTGGAGACCGCCCCGCTGTCCGCCCGCTTCACCGTGACTGACCCGGCCACCGGACAGGAATGCGAAATCGACATCCTCAAGGAGATCTTCTGGCGGCCAGTCGCCCAGAGCCCCTACGGGCCCGTCCTCGCGGAGGAGGACGTGATCGGGACCAAGGTCCGCGCCCTCGCCGACCGCGGAGCGCCCCGCGACCTGATCGACGTGTTCGCAGCCTCCCACCGCTGGACCAACGCCGAGCTCGAGGAGTTCGGCCGCCGCCACGCCCGCGGGCGCTTCGAACGCGAGGACCTGCAGGCGAACCTTACGGGCGCCGAGTGGACCGACGACGAAGCCTTCGCCGCCTATGGGCTCGACGACGCCGCCATCACCGCACTCCGCGCTTGGGCCTTGGAGTGGGCCGACGACCTCGCGGCCCGTCTCCTGGAAGAAGCCCGTGATCCGGACATCGACTGATCACGTCGGGACAAGATCAGAGCAAGAGCCCAGAAATGAGCAGGTAGGGACAGCAGTCGGTCGCGGGCTTGCCCGACGACAAGCGCGCCGGGCAGGCCCTTGGTGTGCAACTGCGTCGAAGCACAGCTTCGTCCGTACCATCTTGACCTGGCACCGGACGCCGATTTCGACGCGGCCTGGAGGACACCGGACCAGCGTCGCCCAGACGAGACGGATCTAGTGCTCTGACCGCATAGGTTCGCCGGGGTGGCGGCGTCGGTGCTCGGACGGGCTGGGCTCGGTGTGCGAAGAATTTGAGCGGTCGCGGAGCCGATCAAACTAGGCTCCCAGCATGTCTGGTCCGACGTTGGTGATCGAGTTGGCGGAGCCCCTCTCCCCGGCTGCGCTGCGGGAGTTCCGCGCGTCGATGGTGGGGCTCTCCTCCCACTTCGCCGAAAAGCGGCCCGGATTCTTCGACGTCAACGTGCCCGCAGAGCGACTGGGCGTCGAGGACAGGCGGGAGAAGGACTGGCGAAAGCCGTTCCCGCTTCCACTCCTCGGCAACACCATCGCGGACGAGGAGCTCGCAGCCCTGGTGGGATTCAATCCGCAGCGCGAGGACTGGCGTCGGCCCTTCCTGGTCTACTTGATGGGGCCGGGGGTCGGCGACGAGAGCACCTTCGAGGCTGAGCACGCGGACGAGCCCGAGGTGGAGGCCATCCTCGGCTTCAGACCGACCCATGCCGTCAATGTCAGCGCCTGCTGCAATCGCGAGATCGACCACGTGGCCACGGCCCTGCTGACCGCCGCTGTCATGGACGTCATCGGGGGCGTGGCCAATGTCGAGCTGCTGGATGGACAGGCGTCGGTCGTCGCTGGCCTTCCGGGGGTGTTGGGGATCGCGGGCGACGACTGGATGGCTCTGGGATCGGCGGAGTTCCTGCGGGCCTGGGTTGGGCACCCCACCTTCCGGCTGGTCAAGTAGCCCAGACGGATTCGCTGCGGAGGTGGTGCTGTGACCTGGAACGCTCGCCATGTTGTCTGATCATGCGGCGAGAGGGGGTCGGCCGCCCCAGCGGATGCCTTTCTCGCTGCGGATGCGGGCGCGTTCCTTGCGTTCGGCGGCCAGGACGTCGCGGTGGCGGGCGTTGGCGTTGCGCCAGCGGAGGTAGGCGTGCAAGGTCCGGGTCTGAACGGGGTGGTTGGCGTGGTGGGAGTTGGCGATGGTGAACTGCCGCAGCGGTCCGAAGTGCGCTTCGATCGGGTTCGCCCACGAGGCGTAGGTCGGGGTGAAGCACAACTCGACCCTGTGTTTCTTCGCCCAGCGTCGGATGTCGGTGCCCTGGTGGGCGGACACGTTGTCCAGGATCACGTAGAGCGGTGCGCCGTCGGGCCGGGCGGCGCGGATCGACTTCAGCGCGGCCAGTGTGTTCACGGCTCCCTTTTTGCGGCGGTTCACGCCCCACAACGTGTCGTCGCCGATCGAGTAGCAGCCGTGGAAGTACCGGACTCCGTGGGTGCGGTGGTAAGTGGCCGGCAGCCGGTCGGGACGCCCTTGTTCGGCCCAGCCCGAGCCCGCGGTGGGCCGAATCCCGAGCGGGCCGAACTCGTCGAACGCAAAGACCCGGTCCGGGAAACGGTCCAGGACTTCCTCGATGCGGTCGAGCTTGGCGTCGCGCTCGGGGTCCGGGGACTCCTTCCACGTCTTGGTGCGCTGGAAGGTGATGCCGCGGCGGGCGAGCAGGCACCGTAACGCCTCGCGGCCGATGTGGATCACCCGGCCGTGCACTTTGCGCAGGTAGGCGACCAGCTTGCGCAGCGACCAGCGGGTGAACGACTGGCCGAGCTTCGCCGGTCGTGTGGTGGCCGTCGCGATGACGAAGTCCTTGTCGTTATCGCTGAGTCGGCGGGGACGGCCTCCCGCCCATTGAGGGTCCAGGCAGGCCAGGCCGATCTCGTTGAAGCGGTGGATCACGTCCCGGACGGTGTCCTCGTCGGCCTGCACCAGCTGGGCGATCGCTGGCACCCGGTTCCCGCCGGCCGAGGCCAGCAGCATCATCGCCCGCCGGTAACGCACCGAACTGGTGCTGCCCCGGCGCACGATCTGCTGCAGCTTCTGCCCCTCCTGGTCGGTAAGTCTGCGCACACGGACAGGATCGGCCACCGCGCCTCCAGCGGTCGGATCGGATGTCACCGCACATCCAACCGTCACAACCACCGACCCGGCGAACCTATGCGGTCACGGCACTAGGTGGAGCCAAGGTGCCCGCACGTCGTCAGTGGCTTCCGAGACGGTCAAAGTCGATCTCGTCGAAGTGTCCACTCCCCTAAAGATCCCTGGAAGGCACAAGGGCAAGAGGAGGGCCGCTCGCACAGTGCCTTGGCTGTGCGGGGTGCCCGGAAAGAGCCCAAATTCGCGCCGTGCGGAGCCACGGACAGCGACGTCACCGCAGCGGTGGAAGCCGGGAAGACCATGTGGCTGACGGCCAAGGGGTGCTCTGTGGCCCGCGTCCACGCCGCGGTGCAGGCTCAGGTCGAGGTGGCGGCGAGCGAAGGCACCTTCTCCGATGCGTCGCGCTCGCGACCTTGCACATCCAGCCGGACGGCTCGGTGAAAACCCCGTAGCCGAACTGAGCGGCCGTCTCCCACGGCCTCGGTGACCTCCACGTTGGTCCACCGCTCTTGCCTAGCGTCAGCAGGCCACGGTCGCGGGGCATGGGTCGAACGCCAGTCCCCCGGACCACCGAGGAAGGAATCTCTGCCCTGGGACTTTTCTGGGACTTCCGGCTGCATCAACGGGCACGAGCGTGAAACAGCCAAAAGGCCATCTGCGCAGGCCAGCGGCGCACAGCCGTCCAGCGTGGCAGGTCACGGAATCGCCAGGTCTCTTCCGGGACATCTGAGACGTCGCAGAAGCCGTGGACGCGGTTTCTGCGACATCCCGTCAGCCGCTCGGGGCCCGGTCAGACCTTGGCCGGGTCAGGCCTTCGTCAGGGTGATGTCCTGCTGGTGGACGGCGTGGAAGCGGGGCAGGGGGAGGCCGCTGTCGGGGCTCAGTTCCATCAGGGTTACCTCGACGTGGGCGGTGCCGGGTTCGAGGTCGTTCGGGGTGGCCTTGCCGGTGTTCTGCCAGCTGTGCTCGGCGCCGTCGCACACCGCGCGGGTGCCTCCGATGCCGTGCCGGGAGCCGTCGGCGCCCTGGCCGACGGAGGAACTGACGAAGACCGGGCCGGTGCCGGGGAGGCAGCGGTAGGTGCCGGAGAGGGTGACGGTGCCGTCGGCGGCGACACGGCCCGCCGGGTCGACGGTGACGGACTCCGACGGGGCCGCGTGGGCGGTGACCGCCGGCGCGGCCAGCATGAGCAGGGCGGCGCCGGCGGCCGCGGACAGTGCGGGACGCATCGACATGGGATGACCTCCTGTTGTGGGGCCTCCACTGGTACCGGGCGGACGGGCCCGGGGCGGTGATCGTCACTCCTTCGGTGGCGAGTCCGCACCGGTCGTCGACGAACGGTCCTGGACTTGTCCTGGTGCTGTCACGCTTGCCCGGGGTCCCTGGCGACGCCCGCGGGACCGGCGCATGGTCTACCCATGGGGCCGGCCGGACGGCCGATCCCGTCGACGTGGAGGTGCGCAATGTGTTCCCACCCGATGCCCGGCGCTCGTGCCCACGCCCCGTCCTCCGCCGACGCCCGCCCCGGGCACGTCGTCGCCGCCCACCCCGAGCAGGGGTGGAACCTGCTGTGCGACGGCACGATCGTCTTCGACGACTCGGGCGAGCTGCTGCCCGACGGCCGGGTCGTGGACCCGCACCGCGTGTCCACGACGGGCCTGGCGGTGGCGGCCTGACCGGACGGCCGGACGCCCGCACGGTTCAGTGCGGCGCGGAGGGCGACGGGCCCAGTACGGCGATCCCGTCCAGTTCGACGAGCGCCTGTTCGTCCCAGAGCCGGACGACCCCGACGACGGCCATGGCCGGATAGTCCCGGCCCGCCAGGTCACGCCAGATACGGCCGAGTCGCGGCGCGTGCGCGCGGTAGTCGGCGACGTCGGTGGCGTGGACGGTGACCCGGGCGAGGTCGGCCGGGGCGCCGCCGCAGTGGCGCAGCGCGGTGAGGAGATTGGTCAGGGCCTGCTCGAACTGTTCCGGAAGGCTCTTCCCTACGATCCTGCCCTCGGCGTCGAGCGCGGTCTGTCCGGCCAGGAAGACCAGGCGCTCCCCGGTGGCGACGACGGCGTGCGAGAAGCCGGTGGGCGGGGAGAGTTCGGGCGGATTGACGCGCTCGGCGCTCACCTGGCCTCCTGATCGACGTCGGCGGACGGTTTGACCGGAACCGCGGGTGCTGCCGGTACTGCCGGTGTGGGCTGCCTGCCCGGTTCGGGGCTTCGGGTTGTCGGGTCCGGGCCGTCCTCCCTCGTTCGCTCGGCGTACAGCTCCCGCGCGATGATGCCTCGTTGCACCTCGCTCGCCCCCTCGTAGATGCGCGGTGCGCGCACCTCGCGGTAGAGGTGTTCGAGCAGATGGCCGCGGCGCAGCGCCTGGGCGCCGTGGAGTTGGACGGCGGCGTCGACGACGTACTGCGCGGTCTCGGTGGCGAGCAGCTTGGCCATCGCGACGCGTTTGCGGACGTCCGGCTCCCCGGCGTCGTACGCCGTCGCGGCGGCGTGGACCATCAGGCGGGCGGCCTCCGTGCGCAGGGCCATCTCGGCGACCTGGTGGGCGACGGTCTGCAGGTCTCTCAGCTTGCCGCCGAAGGCGTCCCGCCGGGCGGTGTGGGAGACGGTGGCGTCGAGAGCGGCGCGGGCCATGCCGACGGCGAAGGCGCCGACGCTGGCGCGGAACAGGTCGAGGGTGCCCATGGCGACCCGGAAGCCGCGGTCCGGGGCGCCCAGGACGTCGTCCTCGGTGACGGGGACGGCGTCGAAGCGCAGGGCGCCGATGGGGTGCGGGGAGAGCATGTCGAGGGCGGAGCCGGTGAGGCCGGGGCGGTCGGCGGGGACGAGGAAGGCGGTCACGCCGCGGGCCCCGGCGCCGGGTGTCGTGCGGGCGAAGACCGTGTAGAGGTCGGCTTCCGGAGCGTTGGAGATCCAGCACTTGTCGCCGGTGAGGCGCCAGGCCGCCGGTCCGTCCGGCCGGGCGGCCAGCGACAGCGCCGCCGCGTCCGAGCCCGCCCCCGGCTCGCTCAGGGCGAAGGCGGCGACCGCGGTGCCGTCGGCGACCCGGGGCAGCCAGCGCCGGCGTTGGGCGGCCGTGCCGTGGGCGTGCACGGGATGGGCGCCGAGGCCTTGCAGCGCGAGCGCGGTCTCCGCCTCCGTGCAGGCGTGGGCGAGGGACTCGCGCATCAGGCAGAGGTCGACGGCGCCGGAGGTGAACAGCCGCGCGAGCAGACCGAGCCGGCCGAGTTCGGCGACGAGCGGCCGGTTCACGCGGCCGGGCTCGCCCTTCTCGGCGAGGGGGCGCAGCCGGTCGGCCGCCAGGGCACGCAGCTCGGCGCACCAGGCGGTCTGCGCCGGTTCCAGTGAGAATGCGGGCATACGCCGGTCCCCTCTGTCGCGCCGGCCGGCGGCCGGCCCACGGCTTCCTTCCGACGGTATCGCGTACCGTTGACTGTCGTCACCAACGCGATACGCTCCTTGCGCGACCCCTCATGACGAAGCCCGCCCGGGCAGCCCGGCCGGAAGTCCATCGAGGCAAGGGGACGAACGCTGATGAACGTCTCGGCCCATGTCGACACCTTCGCGCGCGACCACCTTCCGCCGCCCGAGCAGTGGCCCGAGCTGTCCTTCGATCTGCCCGAGCTGGACTACCCCGCCCGGCTGAACTGCGCCGTCGAACTGCTCGCCCACGCGCCGCCGGACCGGGTCGCGTTCCGCACCCCGTCGGGGCCGTGCTGGACGTACGGGGAGCTGCGCGCCCGCGTCGACCGGATCGCGCATCTGCTCAGCGGCGAGCTCGCGGTGGTCCCCGGAAACCGTGTGCTGCTGCGTGGTCCGACCACGCCCTGGCTCGCGGCCTGCTGGCTGGCCGTGCTGAAGGCGGGCGCGATCGCGGTGACCGTGCTGGCGCAGCAGCGGCCGCAGGAGCTGCGCACCCTGTGCGAGATCGCCCGGGTGGAGCACGCGCTGTGCGACGTCAGGGCCGTGGACGACCTCGTCAAGGCCGAGATCCCCGGACTGCGGATCACGACGTACGGCGGCGACTCCCCCGGGGACCTGCTCAACCGGCCCGCGCCGACCGGGCCGTACGGGGCCGTCGACACGGCGTGCGACGACGTGGCGCTGATCGCGTTCACCTCGGGCACCACCGGTCGCCCGAAGGGCTGTCTGCACTTCCACCGGGATGTGCTGGCGATCGCCGACACCTTCTCGCGACACGTGCTGAAGCCGCTGCCCGACGACGTCTTCGCCGGCAGCCCGCCGCTCGGCTTCACCTTCGGTCTCGGTGGGCTCGTCGTCTTCCCGCTGCGGGCGGGCGCCAGTGCGCTGCTGCTCGAACAGGCCGGTCCCCGGCAGCTGTTGCCGGCCGTCGCCGAGCACGGGGTGAGCGTGCTGTTCACGGCCCCCACCGCCTACCGCGCGATGCTCGACGAGCTCGGCGGGCACGACCTGTCCTCGCTGCGGCGCTGCGTCTCGGCCGGCGAGAACCTGCCCGCCGCGACCTGGCGGGCCTGGCACGAGCGGACCGGGCTGCGGCTGATCAACGGCATCGGCGCCACCGAGTTGCTGCACATCTTCATCTCCGCGGCCGACGACGACGTCCGCCCCGGGGCGACCGGCGTCCCGGTGCCGGGCTGGCAGGCGCGCGTGCAGGACGCCGACGGCGCGCCGGTGCCCGACGGCGAGCCCGGACTGCTCGCCGTGCGCGGCCCGGTGGGCTGCCGCTATCTCGCCGATCCACGGCAACGGCAGTACGTGCGCGACGGCTGGAACGTCACGGGAGACACCTACGTCCGCGAGGCCGACGGGTACTTCCGGTACGTCGCCCGCGCCGACGACATGATCGTCTCGGCCGGGTACAACATCGCGGGCCCGGAGGTGGAGGAGGCGCTGCTGCGCCATCCGGACGTGGTCGAGACGGCGGTGGTGGGGCGGCCCGACGAGCGGCGGGGCCAGGTGGTCGTCGCGTTCACCGTGCTGCGCGAGGGCGCCCCGCGCGACACGGAGGCGCTGCGCGCCTTCCTCCGGCGGGAGCTGGCGCCGTACAAGTGTCCGCGCGAGTTCGTCCTGCTGGACGCGCTGCCGCGCACCGCGACCGGGAAACTACAGCGATTCCGGTTGCGCACAAGCGGTTGCACCGATGGTGACCAGCAGTGATACCGACGACCTAAGATGATCAACGTGTCCGACCAGCCCGCACCCCGGTCTCTCATCGTCACGCTCTACGGCGCGTACGGACGCTTCGCCCCGGGCCCGGTGCCCGTCGCCGAGCTGATCCGGCTGCTCGCCGCGGTGGGCGTCGACGCGCCTTCCGTGCGCTCGTCGGTGTCGCGGCTGAAGCGGCGCGGTCTGCTGCTGCCGGCCCGCACGGAGCGGGGCGCGGCCGGCTACGCGCTCTCGGACGAGGCTCGTCAGCTGCTCGACGACGGCGACCGCCGCATCTACGCCACCGCGCCGGCCGCCGACGAGGGCTGGGTGCTGGCGGTGTTCTCCGTGCCGGAGTCGGAGCGGCAGAAGCGGCACGTGCTGCGGTCGCGGCTGGCGGGTCTGGGGTTCGGCACGGCCGCCCCCGGCGTGTGGATCGCTCCGGCCCGGCTGTACGAGGAGACGCGGCACACGCTGCGGCGGCTGCGTCTGGACGCGTACGTCGATTTCTTCCGCGGGGAGCATCTGGGTTTCGCCCCGACCGCGGAGGCCGTCGCCCGTTGGTGGAACCTGGCGGCCATCGCCAAGGAGCACGAGGCCTTCCTCGACCGTCACGCGGGGGTGCTGCGTGCCTGGCAGGAGCGGCGGGACACCCCGCCGGAGGAGGCCTACCGCGACTACCTCCTCGCCCTGGACTCCTGGCGCCACCTGCCCTACGCGGACCCCGGCCTGCCCGCGCGGCTGCTGCCGCACGACTGGCCGGGCGCCCGGTCCGCCGCCGTGTTCCAGGGGCTGCACGAACGGCTGCGGGACGCGGGGGCGGACTTCGCCGGGGTGTGAACGCACCCTCTCCCGGGGCGCCGGTGTCCCGTGTGCTCGCGCCTCCTTCGGCGGGCTGTCAGCCCTCCAGCCGCAGACGGGGCCCGGGGGCGTCCGCGCGTCCGGTGCGCGGCGGGCGGCTGCCCGCGCGGTAGGGGGCCGGCCAGGGCGCGCCCGGTCCGGTGTAGCCCTGTTCGGCGGCCGCGTGCAGGGTCCAGTGGGGGTCGTACAGATGGGGGCGGCCCAGGGCGCAGAGGTCCGTACGGCCGGCGAGTATCAGGGAGTTGACGTCGTCCCAGGAGGAGATCGCGCCGACCGCGATCACCGGGACGCCGACCTCGTGCCGGATGCGGTCGGCGAACGGCGTCTGGTAGGAGCGTCCGTACTCGACGTGCTCGTCGGACACCACCTGTCCGCTGGACACGTCGATCGCGTCGACGCCGTGGGCGGCGAAGGCCCGGGCGATCTCGACGGCGTCGTCGGCCGTCGTGCCGCCCGGCGCCCAGTCGGTGGCGGAGATGCGGACGGTCATGGGCCGTTCCGCCGGCCACGCCTCGCGGACCGCGTCGAACACCTCCAGCGGGAAGCGCAGCCGCTCGGCGAGCGAGCCTCCGTAGGCGTCCGTGCGGCGGTTGGTGAGCGGGGAGAGGAAGCCCGACAGCAGGTAGCCGTGCGCGCAGTGCAGTTCGAGCAGGTCGAAGCCGCAGCGGGCGGCACGCCGGGTGGCGGACGCGAACTGTTCGCGCAGGT
Source organism: Streptomyces hilarionis (assembly GCF_024539675.1). Classification (GTDB taxonomy): domain Bacteria; phylum Actinomycetota; class Actinomycetes; order Streptomycetales; family Streptomycetaceae; genus Streptomyces; species Streptomyces hilarionis. The sequence goes on from NZ_JAHHIT010000060.1 coordinate 50,036, forward strand.
CGGTGAGTTGGGCCCGGGTCAGCTCGCGGGGCGTGCGGCTGCGCGGTGTGTACGGCAGGGGGGAGGCGGCGACGAGCGGCCAGCCCCCGTCGGGCAGCGGTTCGTCCATGCCCTCCCACATGAGCTTCGTCGCGCCCTTGCGTCCGCAGTGGCCGAGCTGGACGCCGACGGCGGCCCCGGGCGCCTGCTCGTGCGCGAAGTCGGTGATCCGCCGCCAGGCGTCGGCCTGCCGTCCGGTGTAGAGACCGGCGCAGCCCGGGGTGATGCGCCCCTGCGCGGACACGCACACCATCTCGGTCATCACCAGCCCCGCGCCGCCGAGGGCGCGGGCGCCGAGGTGGACGAGGTGGAAGTCGCCGGGGACTCCGTCGACCGCCGAGTACATGTCCATGGGCGAGACGACGACCCGGTTGCGCAGGGTGAGGCCGCGCAGCCGGAACGGGGTGAACATGGGCGGGGTGCCCGGCGGACAGCCGAACTCCCGTTCCACGGCGTCGGTGAAGCGGGAGTCGCGCAGGCGCAGGTTGTCGTGGGTGACCCGGCGGCTGCGGGTGAGGAGGTTGAAGGCGAACCTGCGGGGCGGCTGGTCGAGGTGGAGGGAGACGTTCTCGAACCACTCCAGGCTGGCTGCGGCGGCGCGCTGGGTGGAGGCGACGACCGGCCTGCGCTCGGCCTCGTAGGCGGTGGCCGCGGTGCGCGGGTCGGGGTGCTCGTCCAGGCAGGCGGCCAGCGCCAGCGCGTCCTCGACGGCCAGCTTGGTGCCGGAGCCGATGGAGAAGTGGGCGGTGTGGGCGGCGTCGCCCAGCAGGACGATGTTGCCGTGCGACCAGCGCTCGTTGACCACCGTGCGGAACGTCGTCCACGTGGAGGCGTTGGATCGCAGGGGGCGTCCGCCGAGGGCCTCGGTGAAGATCTTGGCGCAGCGCTCCACCGACTCCCGCTCGTCGAGTGCGTCGAAACCGGCCGCCCGCCACACCTCCTCGCGCATCTCCACGATGACGGTGGAGGCGTCGGGCGCGTACGGGTAGCCGTGCAGTTGCACGACACCGTGCTCGGTCTCGGCGATCTCGAAGCGGAAGGCGTCGAAGGCGAAGTCGGCGGCGAGCCAGATGTAGCGGCAGCGGTGGCCGGTGAGCCGGGGCCCGAAGACGTGCGCGTACGTCTCACGGGTGGCGCTGTGCACGCCGTCGGCGGCGATGACGAGGTCGTGGCGCGCGGCCAGCGAGGCGGTGTCCGGGGCCCGCGTGCGAAAGCGCAGGTCGACGCCGAGGGAGCGGCACCGTTCGTGCAGGATGCCGAGCAGGCGTTTCCTGCCGAGGGCGGCGAAGCCGTGCCCGGTGGAGGTGTGCCTGACGCCGCGGTGCACGATGTCGATGTCGTCCCAGCGGACGAAGTGCCGTCGCAGGTCGGCGTAGACCTGCGGGTCGGCGTGCTCGATGCCGCCGAGCGTCTCGTCGGAGAGGACCACGCCGAAGCCGAAGGTGTCGTCGGGGGCGTTGCGTTCCCACAGGGTCACCTCGCGGGCGGGGTCGAGGCGCTTCAGCAGCGCCGCCGCGTACAGCCCGCCGGGGCCGCCGCCGACGATCGCGACCCGCAGGGGCTCGTCGGCCGCCGCCCTCGTCACGGCCCGGGCCGCCGCCGTCACCGTCCCCTCCAGGCGGGCGGACGCTTCTCGGTGAACGCCGCGTGGAACTCGGCGTAGTCCTCGCCGTGCATCAGCAGGGCCTGGGTGGCCGCGTCCAGTTCCACGGCGGCCGCCAGCGGCATGTCCAGCTCCGCCGTGAGGAGGGCCTTCGTCTGCGCGTGGGCGAGTGCGGGGCCGTCGGCCAGGCGGCGGGCCAGGGCCCGCGCGGCCTCGTCGGCCTGTCCTTCCTCCGTCAGCACGCTGATCAGGCCGATGCGCTCGGCCTCGGCGGCGCGGACCGGTTCGCCGAGCATGAGCAGCCGGGTGGCGTGACCGAGGCCGACGACCCGCGGCAGGAGGTAGGCGGCGCCCATGTCGCCGCCGGAGAGGCCGACGCGGGTGAAGAGGAACGCGAAGCGGGCGCCGGGGTCCGCGATCCGGAAGTCGGCGGCCAGCGCGAGGACCGCCCCGGCACCCGCCGCCACGCCGTGCACGGCCGCGATCACCGGGAACGGGGCCTCGCGCACGGCGCGCACGACCTGCCCGGTCATCCGGTTGAAGTCGAGGAGCCGGGCGGTGTCCATGCCGAGGGTGGCGCCGATGATCTCGTCGACGTCTCCGCCGGAGCAGAAGCCGCGGCCCTCGCCGGCCAGCACCAGGGCGCGCACGGAGCGCTCCCGGGACAGTTCGGCGAGCAGGTCGCGCAGGTCGGCGTAGGCGCCGAAGGTGAGCGCGTTGAGCTTCTCGGGACGGGCCAGGGTGACGGTGGCGACGCCGTCGGCGAGCTGGACGTGCAGATGGCGCCAGTCGGAGGTGCGGGCGGCGGAGCCGGTGAAAGGACTCATGAGGGCGGCCTCCTCGACGGTCTCTCGAAGTTATCACCCTCTTGTGACTGCCGTCATGAGTACGCGATAGAGCGGACGGGAAGAATCGCCGTGTCACCGCACGACATGCCCTCGTCACACACGTCACCGGTCGTCGATAACGCGGTAACAACGGGATCAGGTGCGCGAGGTCGGGCGTTGTGCCGGGTAAGCCCACCGGCAACGGGGCCGCAGGTCCCGCGCGACGCCCGCCGAGCGCTTCTGCCGGAGGCCGCCGTACCATTCCTGAAGCCGAAGGCAGGACCGTCCGATGCCGATCGCGGGAACCTGCGCCATGAACGGACTCACCTTGCACGAACGCCCCTCCGACGCAGCCGCCTCCTGGCGGATCGCGCTGCCGCACTCCGCCGCGGCCGTGCCGGTGGCCCGTGCCCTGGTCCGTACGGCGCTGGCCGAGCGCAAGCACGTCGCGGACAGCGACACGGCGGAGCTGCTGACCGCCGAGCTGGTGGCGAACGCCGTGGAGCACACCTCGGGGGACGCCCCGATAGAGCTGGTGGTGGAGCTGCGGCCGACCGGCTGCCGGATCGAGGTGCACGACCCGGACCCGGCGGCGCCCGGCGACCTGACCCGTCCGTCCGGCGAGGAGCCCGATCCCTGGCAGGAGCACGGGCGCGGGCTGCTGCTGATCCGCGCGCTCAGCTCGTCCTGCGGGCACCGGCCCACGGAGCGGGGCAAGGCGGTGTGGTTCAGGCTGGCCGCCGTCCCGCCGCAGCGCGGCGCGGGACCGGCCTGAACCCGTCCGCGATCCGGCGGCCGCGGGGGAAGGGGCCGCGGGCCCTCAGGCGAGGGTGGCGACCAGGACCGCCTTGATGGTGTGCAGCCGGTTCTCCGCCTCGTCGAAGACGACGGAGTGGGCCGACTCGAACACCTCGTCCGTCACCTCCAGGGAGTCCAGCCCGTGGCTCTCGTGGATCTCGCGGCCGACCTTGGTGCCGAGGTCGTGGAAGGCCGGGAGGCAGTGCAGGAACTTGACGCCGGGGTTGCCGGTGGCGCGCAGGACGTCCATGGTCACCGCGTACGGGCCGAGGGCTGCGATCCGCTCGTCCCAGACCTCCTTGGGCTCCCCCATGGACACCCACACGTCGGTGGCGACGAAGTCGGCGCCGCGGACGCCCTCGGCGAGCTCCTCGGTGAGCGTGACGCGGGCCCCGCTCGCCTCGGCGAGCTCGTGGGCGCGGTCGACGACCTCCTGTGCGGGCCAGTAGCTCTTCGGGGCGACGATCCGCACGTCCATGCCGAGGAGCGCGCCGGTCACGAGGTAGGAGTTGCCCATGTTGAAGCGGGCGTCGCCGAGGTAGGCGAAGGCGATCTTCTCCAGGGGCTCGGCGCTGTGCTCGGTCATCGTGAGCACGTCGGCGAGCATCTGGGTGGGGTGCCAGTCGTCGGTGAGACCGTTGTAGACGGGGACGCCCGCGTGGGCGGCGAGCTCCTCGACCTTGTGCTGGCTGTCGCCGCGGTACTCGATGGCGTCGTACATCCGGCCCAGCACGCGCGCGGTGTCCTTCACCGACTCCTTGTGGCCGATCTGCGAGCCGGAGGGGTCGAGGTAGGTGGTCGACGCCCCCTGGTCGGCGGCGGCGACCTCGAACGCGCAGCGGGTGCGCGTCGAGGTCTTCTCGAAGATCAGCGCGATGTTCCGGCCGCGCAGCCGCCGCTCCTCGGTCCCGGCCTTCTTGGCGGCCTTGAGCTCGGCGGCCAGGGCGATCAGAGCGCGGAACTCCTCCCCGGTGAAGTCCAGCTCCTTGAGGAAGTGGCGGCCGGCGAGGGCGGTCGGGACTGTCGCCATGGGGGTCGCTCCAGAGGTGCGGTGAGATCTGCCGTGAAAGCTGCCGCGCGAACCGCCGGGAGGACCTCCGTGATCGGAGGCGGCGGCGACGCGGACCCCGGAAGTCTATACGACCCTCGGCATTTTTATACAGACAGACGTACGACTATACGGCGCTCCGTTCGACCGGGCAGCTCATGCAGCGCGGGCCGCCCCTGCCCCGGCCCAGCTCGCTGCCCGGGATCTCGATCACCTCGATGCCCTGCTTGCGCAGATGGGTGTTGGTGGTGACGTTGCGCTCGTAGGCGACGACGACGCCCGGCTCGACGGCGAGGACGTTGCAGCCGTCGTCCCACTGCTCGCGCTCGGCCGCGTGGACGTCCTGGGTGGCGGTGAGCACGCGGATCTCGCTGAGACCGAGGGCCGCCGCGATCGCGCGGTGCATGTGCTCCGGCGGGTGGTCGGTGACCTTCAGCTCCTTCTCGCCGGCTCCGGGCTCGATGGTGTACGACCGGAGCATGCCGAGCCCGGCGTACTGGGTGAAGACGTCGGCGTCGACCATCGTCATCACGGTGTCGAGGTGCATGAAGGCCCGCCGCTTGGGCATGTCGAGAGCCACGATGGTCCGGGCCGATCCCGCGGCGAACAGCTTGTGGGCGAGCATCTCGACGGCCTGCGGGGTGGTGCGCTCGCTCATGCCGATCAGCACGGCGCCGTTGCCGATGACGAGGACGTCCCCGCCCTCGATGGTGGACGGGTAGTCGGCCTGCCCCTCCGACCAGACGCGGAACGTCTCCGCGCGAAAGAGCGGGTGGTGGCGGTAGATCGCCTCGAAGTGGACCGTCTCGCGCTGTCTGGCCGGCCAGCGCATGGCGTTGATGGCGACGCCGTCGTAGATCCAGGCGGAGGTGTCCCGGGTGAAGAGGTGGTTGGGCAGCGGGTCGAGGAGGAAGTCGTCGAGCTCCATGACGTGGAAGCGCACCGAGGTGGGCTCGGGATGCGCCTGAAGGAACTCCCGCTTGGTCATGCCGCCGACGAGGGCCTCGGCCAGCTCCGGGGCGGGGAGGGTCTCGAAGGCGGAGCGGAGGTGGTCGGTGGCGAGCACCCCGTACTCCTTCTCGTCGAAGACGCGGTCCAGGACGAGCGCGCGGGCCGCCGGGATCTCCAGGGCCTCGGTGAGCAGGTCGCCGAAGAGATGGACGGCGACGCCGCGGTCGCGCAGCACGTCGGCGAAACCGTCGTGCTCGGCGCGCGCCCGGCGCACCCAGAGCACGTCGTCGAAGAGGAGCGCGTCCTTGTTGCTGGGGGTGAGCCTTTTGAGCTCGAGATCGGGCCGGTGCAGGATGACGCGGCGCAGCCGCCCGGCCTCGGAGTCGACGTGGAATCCCATGCCTCCATCCTGACCACCGAGGACCGTCTTCACCCCCTGCTCGGCCTTCTTGGGACCGTTTTCGCACGACTCCGCCCGGACGGGGACCGCTTCCGCACCCTTCCCCTTTCTCGTCCTCTTGACGACAAGAGGAGGCGCCCCTATCGTTTTCTTATCGTCGCAGTGACGAGAAAAGGGAACGAGGGGGGCCACTCATGGCCGACATCACCCGGCGCCTGGGCTGGCGCCATCTGCGGGGCGCTCCGACGGCCCACGTGCGCCACCACCGCTCCGGCGAGCTGGCGCACGACGGGCCGGGGCTCAGCTTCTGGTTCCGCTCCCTGAGCGCCGCCCTCTCCGAAGTGCCGGTGGACGACCGCGAGCTGGCGATGACCTTCCACGCCCGCACGGCGGACTTCCAGGACGTGACCGTCCAGGCGACGGTGACCTACCGGATCAGCGACCCGGCCGTGGCCGCCGCCCGCCTCGACTTCTCCATCGACCCGGACACCGGGATCTGGCGCGGCGCGCCCCTGGAACAGCTCGGCACCCTGCTCACGGAGACGGCACAGCAGCACGCGCTGGACGTCCTCGCGCGCACCTCGCTGTCGTCGGCGCTGGTGGACGGTGTGACGGCGGTGCGCGAACGGGTCGCGGCCGGACTGGCGGCGGAGCCGCGGCTGCCGGCCACCGGCATCGAGATCGTGGCCGTCCGCGTCGTCGCACTGCGCCCCGAGCCCGAGGTGGAGCGGGCGCTGCGCACCCCGGCGCGCGAGCAGATCCAGCAGGAGGCCGACCGGGCCACCTACGAGCGGCGGGCGGTCGCCGTCGAGCGGGAGCGGGCGATCGCCGAGAACGAACTGGCCAGCCAGATCGAACTGGCCCGCCGGGAGGAGCAGTTGGTCGAGCAGCGGGGCACGAACACCCGCCGCGAGGCCGAGGAGAACGCGGCCGCGGACAAGGTGCGGGCGGAGGCGGAGGCGACGCGGTCCGTCCGGCTGGCGGAGGCGGAGGCCGCCCGCTCGGTGAAGCTGGCCGAGGCGGAGGCCGACCGGCAGGTGCGGCTGGCGGAGGCCGAGGCCGTGCGCACCGAGCGGCTCGGCCAGGCGGAGGCGGCGCGCACGGTCCGGCTCGCCCGGGCGGAGGCCGAGGCGGCGCGCGAGGTCGGCGAGGCGCGGGCGCAGGCCCAGGCGGCCTGGCTGCGGGTGCACGGGGACGTCGACGTGGCGACCCTGCACGCGCTCACCGGGACGCGGCTCGCGGAGAACCTGCCGCACATCGACAGCGTGACGATCTCGCCGGACGTGCTGACCGGTCTGCTGTCGAGGCTCGGGGCCGGGGAACGGGAGTGAGTCTCGCCCCGCGGGCCGTGCTGGTCCACCGCACCACGGAGTACGAGGAGCTGGTGGCCCGGCACGGCACGCACGGCCAGGCCGCCTTCTTCCTCTCCTCGCGGGGCCGCGACATCGAGGAGGTCGCCGAGCGGCACCGCCGCACGAGGCGCGCCCTGGCGGAGGTGACGGCCGCGATTCCGCTGACCTGGCGCCAGAGCCGGGTGGAGCGCGCCGACCTCGACCGCTTCCTGTTCGCCCCGGAGGACGTGGTGGTGGTCGTCGGCCAGGACGGGCTGGTGGCGAACGTCGCCAAGTACCTGGCCGGGCAGCCGGTCGTGGGCATCGACGCGGACCCGGGCCGCAACGCGGGCGTCCTGGTGCGCCACCGGCCCTCGGACGCGCCGGCGCTGCTGCCCGGCGCGCTCACGGCCGCCACCGGCACGACCGAGCTGACCATGGTCGAGGCCGTCGCCGACGACACCCAGCGGCTGCTGGCCCTCAACGAGATCTATCTCGGCGCCGCCGGCCACCAGACCGCCCGCTACCGCCTGGGCCTCGACGACGACGGGGGTGCCGTCGAGGCCCAGGCCTCCTCCGGGGTGCTGGTGGGCACGGGCACCGGGGCGACCGGCTGGATCCGCTCGGTGTGGCAGGAGCGGGGCGGCGGCGGGACGCAGGGCGGTCTGCGCCTCCCCTCCCCCACGGAGCAGCGGCTGGTGTGGTTCGTGCGGGAGGCGTGGCCCTCCCCCGCCACCGGCACCTCGCTGGTGGCGGGCGAACTCGCGGCCGGTCACCGGCTGACCCTCACCGTCGAGTCGGAGCGCCTCATCGCCTTCGGCGACGGCATCGAGACCGACGCGGTGGAACTGACGTGGGGGCAGCGGGTGCGCGTCGGGGTGTGCGAGGAGCGGTTGCGGCTGGTGGGATGAGCAGCGCGACGCCCGGTCCGCGCGGGGGCACGGGCCGGGCGAGGCGCTCTCACAGCCGCGGGTCGACCGGCTCCGACTCGAGGGCCAGCACGCCGAACACGGCCTCGTGCACGCGCCACAGGGGCTCGCCGTCCGCCAGCCGGGCCAGGGCCTCCAGGCCGAGGACGTACTCGCGGAGCGCCAGGGACCGCTTGTGGTTCAGGAAGCGGCCGCGCAGCCGGGCGAGGTTGTCGGGGCGCGTGTACTCCGGGCCGTAGATGATCCGCAGGTACTCACGGCCCCGGCACTTCACGCCCGGCTGGACCAGGCGTCCGTCCGTGGCGCGCACCAGAGCGCCCAGCGGCTTGACGACCATGCCCTCGCCGCCCCGGCCCGTCATCTCCAGCCACCAGTCGACGCCGGCCGCGACCGACCCGGCGTCGCCCGTGTCGACGTACAGGCGCCGGGTGGTCCGCAGCAGGCCCGTGTTGTCGTGTTCCACCAGCCGGTCCAGGTACGACAGCTGCTCGTCGTGCGGCAGCGCCGCGAGAGAGCGCCCCCGCACGGCGAGGATCTGGAACGGCGCGAGCCGTACGCCGTCCAGGCCGTCGGTCGGCCAGCAGTAGCGGCGGTACGCGTCGGTGAACGCGGCCGCGTCCGAGGCGCGTTCGCGCTGGCGGGAGAGCAGGTCCGTGACGTCGACGCCCCTGGCCGCTGCGGACTCCAGGGCGGACAGCGCGCCCGGGAAGACGGCTCCGGACGCGGCCCCCACGGCCGCGTACTGGGAGCGCAGCAGGCCCGACGCCTTCAGCGACCACGGCATCAGCTCGGCGTCCAGCAGCAGCCAGTCGGTGTCCAGTTCGGACCACAGGCCGGCCTCGTCCACCGCCGTGCACACCCGGCCGAGGATCTCCTCGGTCACCGCCGCGTCGGCGAAGAACGGGCGGCCGGTGCGGGTGTACAGGGAGCCGGTGGCCCCTTGCGCGGCCCCGAAGCGCCGGCGCGCGGTCTCCTCGTCCCGGCAGACCAGGACGACCGCCCGGGAGCCCATGTGCTTCTCCTCGCACACCACCCGTGCGACGCCCTCGCGGGCGTACTGCGCGAACGCCTCGGCCGGGTGCTCCAGGTAGCCGTCCACCCGGCTGGTCGCCGTGGGCGCCATGGTCGGCGGAAGGTACGGCAGCAGGCGCGGGTCGACCGCGAAGCGGCTCATCACCTCGAGGGCCGCCGCCGCGTTCTCCTCACGGACGCGGACACGGCGGTGGCCGTCGTAGCGGGTCTCCACGACGCGCCGGCCGTGGACGTCCGCCAGGTCCAGGGGACGACCGTCGTGTCCGCCGGGCGCCTCGGCGCGCAGCGGCCGCGCGGGCTCGTACCAGACCTGTTCCGCGGGCACGTCGACCAGTTCGCGTTCGGGCCAGCGCAGCGCGGTGAGCCGGCCGCCGAAGACGGCGCCGGTGTCCAGGCAGATCGTGTTGTTCAGCCAGGTCGCCTCGGGGACGGGCGTGTGCCCGTAGACGACCGCCGCGCGCCCGCGGTAGTCCTCCGCCCAGGGGTAGCGCACGGGCAGCCCGAACTCGTCGGTCTCGCCCGTGGTCTCCCCGTACAGCGCGTGCGAGCGGACGCGGCCGGAGGTGCGGCCGTGGTACTTCTCCGGCAGTCCGGCGTGGCAGACGACGAGACGGCCGCCGTCGAGCACGTAGTGGCTGACCAGCCCGTCGATGAACGTGCGCACCTCGGCGCGGAACTCCTCGCTCTCCTCCTCCATCTGCTCGATGGTCTCGGCGAGCCCGTGGCTGTGCTGGACGTTGCGGCCCCTGAGGTACCGGCCGTACTTGTTCTCGTGGTTGCCGGGCACGCACAGGGCGTTCCCGGAGGCGACCATCGACATGACGCGGCGCAGCACGCCGGGGCTGTCGGGGCCCCGGTCGACCAGGTCGCCGACGAAGACGGCCTGTCGGCCCTCGGGGTGGACGCCGTCCACGTAGCCCAGCTTGCCCAGCAGCGACTCCAGCTCCGCGGAGCAGCCGTGGACGTCCCCGATGACGTCGAAGGGGCCGGTGAGGTGGGTCAGGTCGTTGTAGCGCTTCTCGGTGACGACCGAGGCGTTCTCGACCTCCTCGACGCCGCGCAGGACGTGCACCTTGCGAAAGCCCTCGCGCTCCAGGTGGCGCAGCGAGCGCCGCAGTTCGCGGATGTGGCGCTGGACGACCCGGCGGGGCATGTCGGCGCGGTCGGTGCGCGCCGCGTTGCGTTCGGCGCACACCTCCTCCGGCACGTCCAGGACGACGGCGACGGGCAGGACGTCGTGCTGTTTGGCGAGGTCGATCAGCTGACGGCGGGCGTCCGGCTGCACGCTGGTGGCGTCGACCACGGTGCGGCGGCCGGCCGCGAGCCGCTTGCCGGCGATGTAGTGCAGGACGTCGAAGGCGTCCCGGGTCGCGCTCTGGTCGTTCTCGTCGTCGGAGACCAGGCCCCGGCAGAAGTCGGAGGAGATGACCTCGGTGGGCTTGAAGTGGCGTCGGGCGAACGTGGACTTGCCCGAGCCTGACGCGCCGACGAGCACGACGAGGGAGAGGTCGGTGACGGGCAGCACGCGGCCCGGCTTCGCGGATTCGCTGGTGTCGTTCACGCCGCCTTCGCCTCCTTCTCGCTCCTGTCGGCCTTCGCCGTCTGCTCGGCCTCGTCGGCCGTCTCCTCGCCCCTCCCGGCGTCCGCGCCTCGCGCGTCGTCGTTCCCCGCGCCGGTCGCCCTCCGTTCGAAGACGGCCATCTGGGTGGGCGGGCCGACCTCGGGGTCGTCCGGACCCACGGGCAGGAACGCGACGTCGTAGCCGTGCCGTTCGGCGACCGCGGCCGCCCAGGCGCGAAACTCCCGCCGGGTCCACTCGAAGCGGTGGTCGCCGTGCCGGGCGTGGCCGGCCGGGAGGCTCTCCCAGCGGACGTTGTACTCGACGTTCGGGGTCGTCACCAGGACCGTGCGCGGGCGGGCCGAGCCGAACACGGCGTACTCCAGCGCGGGCAGCCGGGGCAGGTCGAGGTGCTCGATCACCTCGCTGAGCACGGCCGCGTCGTAGCCCTTGAGACGGGCGTCGGTGTAGGCCACAGAGCCCTGGACGAGCTGGACGCGGGCGGCCTGCCGCTCCCCCATGCGGTCCAGCTTCAGACGGCGTGCGGCGATGGCGAGGGCGCGCATCGACACGTCGACGCCGACGATCTCGGTGAACCGCGGGTCCTTCAGCAGCGCCTGCACCAACTGGCCCTGGCCGCAGCCGAGGTCGAGGACCCGGGCGGCCCCGGCGCGGGTCAGCGCGGAGACGAGGGCCTCGCGGCGCAGTTCGGCCAGCGGCGTCGGCTTCGGCTGCGTCTCGGCCTCCGCCTCGACGGCGTTGTCGATGGCGTCGACCTCGCTGTCCTCGGCCTCGGCGAGGCGGACGAGTTCCAGCCGCTCCGTCGCCTGCCGGGTCAGCGACCAGCGGCGGGACAGGAACCGGCTGGTGATCAGCTTCTGCTCGGGGTGGTCGGGCAGCCAGCCCTCACCGGCGCGCAGCAGCTTGTCGACCTCGTCGGACGACACCCAGTAGTGCTTGGCGTCGTCGAGGACCGGCAGCAGGACGTACAGGTGCCGCAGGGCCTGCGCGACGGTGAGGGTCCGCGACTCCAGAGTGAGGCCCACGTACCGCGAGTCGCCCCACTGCGGGAAACGGGCGTCGAGGGCCACCGGTTCGGCGCTCACCCGCCAGCCGAGCGGTTCGAACAGGGCGTGGACGAGGCCGGGTCCGCCGCGGGCGGGCAGTGCGGGTATCGCGACGCGCAACGGCCGCGGCTGCGCGGGCAGTTCCGGCTTCGCCGCGCACACACCGCGCATGGCGCTGGAGAACACGGCGCTCAGCGCTACGGCGAGCAGCGAGGAGGCCGCGTAGGGGCGGTCGTTGACGTACTGGGCGAGGGCCGCGTCGGGCGCGCCGCCGCGGCCCTTGCCCTTGCCGCGCCGGACCAGTGCCACGGCGTCCACCTCCAGCAGCAGCGCCGCCGTGCAGCGCTGGGCGTCGGCCTCGGGATAGAGGACGTGAGCCGTGCCGTAGGAGGTGGAGAACGCCTGCGCCCTGTCGGGATGCTTGTGCAGCAGGAAGCCGAGATCGGTCGCGGGGCGGTCGGGGGTGCCGGTGGTGCTCAGGGTCAGGAACACGGTGGGTGCCTTGGAGAGGTGGGATGGGAGCGGGAGCGCCGACAACGCGCTCGCCCGCCTGCCCAACGTATCGGCAACCGACCGGCGGCACCCGGGAATTTCGGGGGCGCGCAGGCCCGTCCGCGCTGGTCGGACGCCGGACACGACCCCCGTCCGGACGGCGGGCGGGACCCGGCCTCGACGGCGGCTCCGGCACGCGTCCACGAACGGGCGGGGGCCACGGGGGGCGAG
>NZ_JAHHIT010000061.1:0-57130 GCF_024539675.1 Streptomyces hilarionis
TCCCTGACCCCGACCACGAACCACGCTCCCGCCCCGGCTCCCCGGCGACGCTCCCCGCCCCGGACCGCCGACGGCACGCACCGGACCTCGTTCCCGCACGGACCGCCCACCACCGCTGCTCGGCATGCCCGCACGCCTCCGGGACCCTGCCCACGCTTTCCCGGACACCCACGCGTCCCGCGCACCGCATGCACACCCGCCCCGACACCGCACGCACACAAGAACTGAGGAAACCGCCATGGACAGATCCTCCCGGCGCCGTCTCGTCGCGGCGATGGCCCTGTCGACCGTCACCGCGGTCGTCGGCGCCGCCTGCTCCTCCGGTTCGGGCGCCACCGACACCAAGGGCGCCGGCAACGGCAGCTACACCGTCTGGGACCCGTACCCCCAGTTCGACAAGGCCTCGGCCTGGGCGAAGCTGCTCGACGACTGCGGCACGAAGGCCGGGGTCGGGATCAAGCGGACCGCGTTCGACACCGGCGACCTGACGAACAAGACGCTGCTGGCGGCGCAGCAGGACAACGCGCCGGACGTGCTCATCGTCGACAACCCCGTGGTGTCCACCCTCGCCGAGGCGGGCGTCCTCACCACGACCGACGACAACAAACTCGACACCTCGAAGGTGGATCCGAACCTCCTCGCGGCCGGACAGTCGGGCGGGAAGACGTACGGCACCCCGATCGGCGCCAACACCCTCGCCCTCTACTACAACAAGTCCGTGCTGAAGGCAGCAGGCGTCGACGTCGCCTCGGTCAAGGACTGGACGTCGCTGACGGCGGCGCTGGCCAAGGTCAAGAGCGCCGGAAAGAAGGGCATCACCTTCTCCGCGATCGGCACCGAGGAGGGCAGCTTCCAGTTCCTGCCCTGGTTCTGGGGATCGGGCGCGAAGCTCACCGAACTCGACTCCGCCCAGGGCGAGTCGGCGCTCGCCCTGTGGACGGGCTGGTTGAAGAAGGGGTACGCGCCGAACTCGGTCATCAACAACACCCAGACCACCAGCTGGCAGGAGTTCGCGACCGGCGACTACGCCTTCGCCGAGAACGGCACCTGGCAGCTCGCCAACGCCGACAAGGCCGGCTTCGACTACGGCGTCCTGCCCGTGCCCGCCTCCTCCGGGGGCAACGCCCCGGCCCCGACCGGCGGCGAGTTCGTCACCCTTCCCGTCCAGGGCGACACCGCCCGCTACGCCACCGCGCAGAAGCTGGTGAGCTGCCTGACCAGCACCGGCAACCTCGACGCCACCGACACCGCCCTGTCCTACGTGGCTCCCACCGCCGAGGTGCAGAACAGGCAGGTCGCGGCGAAGGCCGGACTCAAGCCCTGGGTCGACGCGGTCAGGGCCGCGAAGGGCCGCACCAGCGACGACCTCGGCACCGAGTACCCGAAGATCTCCCAGCAGTTGTGGAAGGCCGTCCAGTCCGCGCTGAGCGGCGCCGAGTCACCCGAGGACGCGCTGTCCAGGGCCCAGTCCGCGGTCAAGTAGCGAGAGACTCACGGGTCCGCAGATGAACCACACGAAGCAGCTGCCTGACCGCCGGTCCGCGCCCGCCCGGAACGGGGCGCTCGCCACCGCCCCGTCCCCGGCCTCCGCGCGAGCACGGCGCCGCCCGGCCTCCCCGCAGTGGGCCGCCTGGGCGTTCCTCGCCCCGGTCACCCTCTACCTCGTCGTCCTCTACGCCTATCCCCTCTACCGCAACGTCGATCTGAGCCTGCGCCACTACACCGTCCGCTCCTTCGTCGAGGGCAACGCGCCCTTCACGGGCCTGAAGAACTACGAAACCGTCGTCGCCGACCCCACGTTCGCGCCGGCCCTGGCGCACACCGTGGTGTTCACCGCCGTGTGCCTCTTCTTCCAGTACGCCCTCGGCCTGGCGCTGGCGGTCTTCTTCCACCAGAACTTCCGCCTCTCCGCCACCCTGCGCGCCCTGTTCCTGGTGCCGTGGCTGCTGCCGCTCATCGTGTCGGCCTCGACGTGGTCGTGGATGCTCAACAGCGACTCCGGCATCGTCAACTCCTTCCTGCACGCGGTGGGCGTCGGTCCGGTCAACTGGCTCACCTCACCGGAGTGGTCGCTGACCTCGGTGATCGTCGCCAACATCTGGATCGGCGTCCCGTTCAACCTGGTCGTCCTCCACAGCGGCCTCCAGTCCATCCCGGGCAGCCTGTACGAGGCCGCCGCCCTCGACGGCGCGGGCGCCTGGCGGCGCTTCTGGAGCATCACCTTCCCGCTCCTGCGCCCGGTCTCGGCGATCACCCTGCTCCTGGGCCTGGTCTACACCCTGAAGGTCTTCGACATCATCTGGATCATGACCAAGGGCGGCCCTGCGGGCTCCTCCACCACCTTCGCCACCTGGTCCTACGAACTCGGCTTCGGCAACCTGCTGCCGGCCTTCGGCCCCGGCGCGGCCGTGGGCAACCTGCTCGTCGTCGCCGCACTGGTCTTCGGCCTGGTGTACCTGAGGGCCCAGCGAAAGCAGGCACGGTCATGACCGCTCCGGCCCTGATCCCGAACCGCCGTCGGGGCACGTGGGGGAAGACGACCGCGGGCGTCGCGCTGACGGCGGTCATGCTCTTCCCCGTCTACTGGATGATCAACGTGTCGTTCACCCGCGACCAGGACATGCGCAAGAGCCCGCCCCGCCTGTTCCCCCTGCACGGCACGCTGACCGGCTACCGCACCGTCCTGAACGAGCAGTTGCCCTACCTCGGCACCAGCCTCGTCGTCGCCCTGGGCACCGTCGTGCTGACCGTCGCCCTGGCCGCACCCGCCGGATACGCCCTGGCCCAGTTGCGTCCGCGCGGCGGCGGCGTCCTCGGATTCGTCCTGCTGGCCGCGCAGATGATCCCCGGCATCATCATGGCGATGGGCTTCTACGCCGTGTACCTCGGCCTGGGCCTGCTCCAGTCCGTCCCCGGCCTCGTCGTCGCCGACTCCACCCTCGCCGTCCCCTTCGCCGTGCTGATCTTCAC
The DNA here is from genome assembly GCF_024539675.1 of Streptomyces hilarionis. Classification (GTDB taxonomy): domain Bacteria; phylum Actinomycetota; class Actinomycetes; order Streptomycetales; family Streptomycetaceae; genus Streptomyces; species Streptomyces hilarionis. Next base: position 2,971 of record NZ_JAHHIT010000061.1, read on the forward strand.
CGCGTTCATGTCCGGCATCCCCGGCGAACTGCTCCAGGCCGCGACGGTGGACGGCGCGGGAACCTGGCGGACCTTCCGTTCGATCGTGCTGCCGATGAGCCGCAACGCCGTCGTCACCGTGTCCCTGTTCGCGTTCCTGTGGTCGTGGTCCGACTTCGTCTTCGCCGGGACGCTGGTCAACGGCGGGGCGCACGAGCCGATCACCCTCGGCATCTACCACTACATCGGCAACAACAACCAGGAGTGGAACGCCATCATGGCCACCGCCGTCGTGGCGTCGCTGCCCGCCGCGGTGATCCTCGTCCTCGCCCAGCGTCACATCGCCGCCGGCGTGTCCGCCGGAGCCGTCAAGGACTGACCCGGAGACGCCCAGCACGGACGCCGACCCGTCATGGACCGGCAACCACCCGTCAAGGACCGGCGGCGCGCAGGCGCACGCCCGCGGCGCGGCCGTCCGGCCGCCGTGCGAGCACCCGCGCGCCGACCGGCGGACCCCCGACCGTCCCGCCCGAGAAATGAGTACCGCCTCCATGAGCGCCGACCCGCCCGACACGGCCTTCAGCGTCCACGACATCCCCTTCAGCGCCTACGGATCCTGGTTCGGCATCTCTTTCGTGCTCGCGGAGAACACGCGCTCGGAGGACCTGCACCTCGTCTCGCACCAGAACGGCATGCACGCCGTCCTGCGCCTCGTCCCCCTCGACACGGCGACGGGGGAGCGCGCGGAGACCTCTGTCCGGGCGACGCCCGCCCTGCTCGGCTGGACCGCCGCGGAAGGCCGCGCCCACCTCGCCTACGAGTCGCCGGACACCGTGCGCGTGCGCGGCACGGGGCTGAGCCTGCGCATCACCGCGGCGGCGCAGGCCCTGACACCCTTCAGCGGCGCCTACTTCTACCGGGATCCGGTGGACGGCGCCCACACGTTCAGCTCCTACGAGACCGGCCGCCGCTACCGGATCACCGTGCTGTCCGGCGCCGTCGCCGAGGCGTTTGGCTCCGAGGCCCTCGGCTCGGCCGACCGCGGCCTCACGGTCACCGCCGAAGCGGGCGGCTCGTGGGAGGTCGCCGTCGAGGAACTCGACAGCGCCCGCCCGCCCTACCGCCCGTCGGCCGCGTTCGGCCAGGTGGAGGAGGCCGCGCGGCGCGCGTTCGCCGCGTTCGCCGCCGCGGTCGCCCCGTGGCGCTCGGCCGACACCCCGGCAGCCGAACTCGCCGCCTACGTGGTGTGGTCCGCCACCGTGCGCCCGGCGGGCCTGGTCACCCGGCCGGCGGTGCTGATGTCGAAACACTGGATGGACAAGGTCTGGAGCTGGGACCACTGCTTCAACGCCCTCGCCCTGGCCCCCGGATCGCCCGGCCTGGCCTGGGACCAGTTCTCCCTGCCCTTCGACCACCAGGACGAGACCGGAGCGCTGCCCGATTCCGTCACCCACTCCGAGGTCCTGTACAACTTCGTCAAGCCGCCCATCCACGGCTGGGCCCTGCGCCGTCTGCGCGACCGGCTCCCCGAACCGCTCGGACCTGCCGAACTCGCCCAGATCTACGGCCGGTTGACGCGCTGGACCGACTTCTGGCTCACCGCCCGCCGCGCCCCCGCCTCCGCACTGCCCCACTACCAGCACGGCAACGACAGCGGCTGGGACAACGCCACCACCTTCGACCCGGCACGCGTGGCCGTGACCGCCGACCTCACCGCCGTGTTGATCCTCCAGCTCGACGAACTGGCCCGCCTGGCGGCCGAACTGGGCTTCCCCGACGAAGCCCGCCGCCGCACCGAGGCGGCCGACGCCCTCCAGCGCGCCCTGCTGGACGAACTGTGGGACGGCGAACGGTTCCTGAGCCGCCCGGCCCTCGGCGGGAGCCCCACCCCGAGCGCGAGCCTGCTCGACCTCATGCCGATCGTGCTCGGCGACCGCCTGCCCCCCGAGGTCCGCGACCGGCTGGCCGACCGGATCGCCACCCACCTCACCGCGTTCGGCCTGGCGACCGAACACCCCGGCTCCCCGCACTACGAGCCCGACGGCTACTGGCGCGGCCCGGTCTGGGCCCCCGCCACCGTCCTCATCGAGGACGGCCTGCGCCGCGCCGGCCACGAACGCCTCGCCGACGAGATCAGCGCCCGCTTCCGCACCCTGTGCGAGACCTCCGGATTCGCCGAGAACTTCGACGCGTTGACCGGCCGCGGACTGCGCGACCGCGCCTACACCTGGACCGCCAGCAGCTACCTGCTGCTGGCCCGCGACCACCTGCACCGCCGCGCGGCCGCCGCGTCCGGCACGGCGGCCACCGCCTGAACCGCGCGCGGCATTCCTTCCCCACGTCCGCCCCGCGGAACCGTCGACTAGGGTGGCGCGGTGACTGATGAGCAGGAGCGGGTGCGGCCGTCGGGAGTGTGGGCCACGGCGGTGGGGGTGGCCAGGGTGCGGGCGCTCGAGACCGAGCGGGAGAACGCGCTCTTCCGCGATCCGCTGGCACAGGCCTTCGCCGCCGCCGGCGGCCTGTGGCCCTCTCCGCCGCCGCTGCCCGATCCCGACGACGAGGCCGCACGACGCCGCCGGAAGGCCGTCTCGTTCTCCATCGTCATCAGGACGAAGTTCCTCGACGACCTGGTCCGGCAAGCCGCCGCGTCCGGAATCCGCCAGGTCGTGCTGCTCGGCGCCGGCATGGACAGCCGCGCCTTCCGGATGGACTGGCCCGAGGGCACCCGGCTGTTCGAGGTCGACACCGCCGCCCCCCTGGACTTCAAGGCCACCGTGCTGCGCCGGGAGCGGGCCGTCGCGCGGTGCGAGCGGATCGCCGTCGCGGTGGATCTGCGGGAGGACTGGCCCGGCGCGCTGACCGACGCGGGGCACGACCCGGCGGCGCCCACCGTGTGGATCGCCGAAGGACTGCTGATCTATCTGCCCCAGGACGCGGTGGAACTGCTGCTGGCCCGGATCAGCGCGCAGTCGGCGCCGGGCAGCCGGATGGGGCTGACGCTGGGCTCGCCCGGCGTGATCGAGCGTTTCGGCGCGGACGCCGCCGCCCCGGGGTCGGCGGCGTCCCTGTGGGTCTCGGAGATGCCCGACGACCCGGGGGCCTGGCTGGCCGGCCACGGCTGGGACGCCGAGTGCCACACCCTGCGCGAACGCGCCGCCGCCTACGGCCGTCCGGTCGGCACCCCGCCGCAACGCGAGGAGCGGCCCGGCGGACTGGTCTCGGCGGTCCGCCGGTGAACCGTGCCGCTGACTGCTGACTGCTGACTGCTGACTGCTGACTGCTGGCCGGTCGTCGGTGGTCGGTGCCGCCGCGGCCGGCGGCCGGCCGGTTCACAGGCGATCGTCGACGCCCTCACCGGCCGGCCTTCAGCGGCTCATCCCTTCCGGCGACGGCAGGCCAGCCACACCGCGGCGGCGACGGCGGCCGATGCCAGCAGCAGCTTGCGGTTGTCCTGTGCCAGTCGGGCGCCCCGGGCCGTCTTCTGCCGCACCGGCTCGGGGGCCGTCTCCTGCCACATCCGTCCGGCCTGTGCCGCCTTCGCCCGGGCCTGCTCGGCGGCCTGGGCGGCCTTGTCCTTCACCGGGTCGGGCAGCTTGTCGTGCGCCTGGTGGGCCAGTTCGGCGGCCTTCTCCTTCAGCTCCCCGGCCTTGGCCGCGGCCTGGTCCTTGACCTCGGCGGCCTTCTCCTGGGCGCGTGCCTTGACGTCGGTCTTGGCAGCGAGCGCCTCGACCGTCTGCCCGAGTTCTTCCCGGGTCTGTTCGACCTGCTCGCGCAGCTCGTCGGGGCTGGATGCGGTGGGCTCGTCGTGAGGCGGCTGGGTCATCGCTGGGCACTCTCCTTGATCTCGGCCACGTCGGCCTTCACGTTCTCGATCGTCTGCTCTGGCGCGGGCGGCGCGGCCTGTTCCACCTGCTTCTTCCCCCTCATGGCCAGGACCGCGGCGATCACACCCAGGACCGCCGTGACGATCAGGGCCGCCGCCCACACCGGCAGCGGCACCGCCAGCGCCGCGATCGCCGTGACGACGAGCGCCTCCAGCGTCAGGAAGCCGACGACGCCGGCACCGCCGAAGAGGCCGCCGCCCTTGCCGTAGCGCTTGCCCTTCTCCTTCATCTCCGCCTGGGCCAGCCTCAGTTCGCCGCGCACCAGCTCGGTCAGCTGTTGCGAGGCCCGTTGCACCAGCTCGCCCACCGGCTCCTGGTGCGACTGCGTGCTCGACAATGCCGTCTCCTCCCGTCTTCGCGCGCTCTCGTGTCCTCGTGCGGTCACGGCGGGGCGCGCTCGGTGCGTACCCGACCGTCCGATGGCCGACGAGTACCCCGGACAGGAGAGTTAGGCAGGGGCCGGTCGCAAGGAAGGGCCGGCGTTCTTCGCTCGCGGGACGCATGAGTCGCGCCGCTGGAAGCGTGCGACAGGGCATGGAGTGCGTGATCTCCGGATCGACATCCTGCGCGCGGAGCCGGCGCGACGTTCCCCGACGGGCGCGGCGTCCGTGGTCGAGCGGTGGGCACCTGGCGGAACGACGAGACGCGGCGCATCAACGCGTGGGCGGCCATCCTCGCCGTGACGGTCCTCGGCGCCGGACTCCTGCACCGGGCCTTCCGACGCAACGGCTGGCTGTGACGCGAGGGGCTGGCCGGCGTCCGGGTGCGGGCGAGGGCGGCCGAGGGAACCTCCCCGGCCGCCCTCGCCCTTCCGGTCAGCACCGTCAGCCGGTGGGCATCAGCACGCTGTCGATGATGTAGACGTTGGCGTTCGCGGTCTTGACGTTCCCGCAGACCACCTTGGCGGAGTCGTCGACCGTGTAGGACTCGCCGGAGCCCGAGGTGGTCACCTTGGCCTTGGCGAGCGTGTCGAACGAGCCGTTCTCCAGGTCCTTCGGGGCCAGCTTCTGTCCGACCACGTGGTACGTGAGGATCTTCGTCAGCTGTGCCTTGTCGTTGAGGACCTTGTCGAGGGTCGCCTTGGGGATCTTGGCGAAGGCGTCGTTGGTCGGGGCGAAGACGGTGATGTTCTGGGCGTTGTTGAGGGTGTCGACGAGACCGGCCTTCTTCACGGCGCTCACGAGTGTGGACAGGGCGGGGTTGTTGGAGGCGGCGGTGGCCACCGGGTCCTGGGCCATCCCGTCGAAGGAGCCGGCGCCGTCGGCGGGCACGGCGGAGCAGGCCGGGCCGAACGGCTTGTCCGCCGCGGCGGCCTCGGTGGTGCCGCCCATGTCGTCGGAGGCGGTCGCGGGGGCCGACGCCTTGGACGCGGTGTCCGACCCGGCGGAGTCGCTGCCGTTGTCGGAGCAGGCGCTCAGGGCCAGCGGCAGAACGGCGGCCGCGGCCACGGTCACGGCGATACGACGGATACGGGTGTTCATGGTTCTCTCCTGTGGGTCATCGCAGCGCAGGCTGCTCTTCGGGTGGGTCAGGGGTGGTCAGGGAGGGGTGGTCTCGCGGTGGCGGGTCAGTCGACGGTGACGACGACGGAGTGCCGGCCGTCGGCGCCGTCGGGCAGGGTCCGGGTCCGTTTCTCGGTCTGCACCGCGCCGGCGCCGTCGGTGGCGCGCACGGTGAGGGTGTGTCCGCCCCTGGTGGCCTGCCAGGGGAGGGACCACTGGCGCCAGGTGTCGCGGGAGTCCTCCGCGGCGAGCCGGGCCTCCCGCCAGGGACCGTCGTCGACGCGGACTTCGACCTTGTCGATGCCCCGGTGCTGGGCCCAGGCGACCCCGGCGACCATCACCGTGCCCGACGCGGGGCGGGCGAACGGCCGGGGGGTGTCGATGCGGGCCTGGGTCTTGACCGGCGCCCGGCGGGACCAGCCGCGTGCGACCCAGTACGGGTCGTAGGCGTCGAAGGTGGTGAGCTCGATGTCCTCGATCCACTTGCACGCGGAGACGTAGCCGTACAGGCCGGGCACCACCATGCGGACCGGGAAACCGTGGGCGAAGGGAAGCGGTTCGCCGTTCATCCCGACGGCGAGCAGCGCGTCCCGGCCGTCCATGACGTCCTCGACCGGGCTGCCGATGGTCATGCCGTCCACCGACCGGGCCACCAGCTGATCGGCGGGGCCTCCCCGGGCGGGGGGCTCGACCCCGCAGTCGGCCAGCAGGTCGGCCAGGCGCACGCCGATCCAGCGGGCGTTGCCCACGTAGGGGCCGCCGACCTCGTTGGACACGCAGGTCAGGGTGATGTCGCGCTCCACCAGCTCGCGTCGCAGCAGCTCGTCGAAGGACAACGTCACCGGGCGGGCGACTCCCAGCCCGTGGACGCGCAGCCGCCAGGTGCGCGCGTCGACCTTCGGCACGACCAGGGCGGTGTCCACCCGGTAGAAGTCCTTGGCGGGCGTCAGGAAGGAACTCGCCCCCGGGATCCGCAGCTGCGCCCCTGCCGGTACCGGGGGAGCGGGGGAGCCGGGCGCGGGCAGGACGAGGCCGTCACGGGAGGCGACCGCGTCGTGCCCGCTCGCCCCGTTCAGGGTGCGGCCGAGCACCGCCGCTCCCGCGGACGCGGCGGCGGCAGCGCTCGTGGCGAGCAGGAACCCCCGCCGGTCCCACTCCGGCCGCCGGGGCAGCCCCTGTCCCGCCGCGTCGGGGTCGGCCGCCGTCCCTCCGCGCGCGTCGAGACGGCCGGCGAGAAGGAACAGCACACCGGCTCCCGCGAGCGCCCCCGCGGCGGAGGGGAGCGCGTCGCGCAGCCCGGTGGAGTCCGGGCGGCCGAGAGCCGCCGTCGCGCCCACGAGACCGAACAGGAGCAGGCCGACGACCGCGCTCCACCGGTGGCGCAGGGAAAGGACGCCCAGGGAGACGGCGAGCACCGCCAGTACGGAAAGGATGCCGAATTCCAGGACGAGCTTGTCGTCGGTTCCGAAATTGCGGACCGCCCAGTCCTTGACCATCGCGGGAGTGCGGTCGATCGCCGCGCCACCGACGGCGACGACCGGTCCGGCCTCGGGACGCACCCACACCGACACGAGTTCGGCGACCGCGAGCGCCGCGGAACCTGCCAGCACGCCGCTGAGCGCGCCGAGCACCGACCGCGTCCAACTGCGCGGGATCCGCCGCTTCTTCTCGAGGTTCGTCACGTGGGGAATCCGGTCCTGAACGCGGCGCGGATTGGTCGGTCACCGGATCGGATGAATATTTCTTCCCGGCCAATCCGCGGCCCTTCGCGCTACGGATTACGTGTATTGGCCGCGTGCGTGTGCTCCGCGCCCGCGCCCTGAAATCAATGACGCAGGAAGACGAAAAAAGGGGGGGCTCGGCCGTCCGGCCGGGCCCCCCCTTTTTTTCTCTCAGGCGGGAAACTTCCACAGAGCGATCGGTGGCGAGGTGGGCCGTGGCGAGCCGCCCGCGGGCTCGACGGTGATGCCCATGCCGGAGGCGGCGTCGACGGCCCCTCGCAGCAGCACGGTCTGGTCGCTGCGGCCGGGGTCCATCAGCCCCGCGGACCGCATGGCTCCGGCGTCGTCGAACCAGAGCTGGTACACCTTGCCGCGGGGCGGCGGCGCCATGGCGGAGGCGACGAAGACGGCCCGGTCCTGGCTCGCGGAGACGACGACGGCTCCCGTGGCGCCGTCCGACAGTTTCGCCGTCTGCGTTCGGGCGTCCGGGGCGGCGAGCACGGCGGCGATCCGGTCCACGGTCTGCTCCGCCTGCCGTGCCTGCTCAGTGGCGTCCTCGGCACGCTGGTGCTGCCACACGGCGGTTCCCCCGAGCGCGGCGGCCGCGGCGAGGCAGGCGGCCAGCGCCCAGCGTGACAGCAGCCGTGTCCCGGCTCGAGCACGGCCCGGGCCGGGCCGCGGGACACCAGTCGGCGCCTCCTGCCGGACCGTGGTGATGCGTCGCAGCACCTGTTCACGCATCGCGGGGCGCGCCGGCGTCCAGGCGGCCAGCCCCAGGCGGGCCGCGGTCGCCGAGAGCTCGGCCGCCTCCTGCGCGCAAGCCTCGCAGCCGGCGCAGTGGTGTTCGAACGCCTCGCGTTCCTCGTCGGACACGGCGTGCAGGGCGTAGGCGCCCGTGAGCCGGTGCAGGTCGGCGGCGGTCACGCGGTCACCCCCAGGCAGTCGCGCAGTCGGATGAGTCCGTCGCGCAGACGGGTCTTCACGGTGCCCAGCGGAAGCTTCAGCGCGTCCGCCACCTGCGGGTAGGTCAGCCCGCGGTAGTAGGCGAGAGTGACGGCCTGGCGCTGGATCTCGGTCAGGGTGCGCAGACAGCGCCGCACCTGCTCCCGCTCCAGCCGCGCCTCGACCTGCTCGGTCACATGATCGTATTCGGGTGTGTGGTCCAACAGAGCCGCCTTGTGGTCCCGGGCCGCCGCCGCCTCCGCCGAGCGCACGCGGTCGACGGCGCGGCGGTGCGCGAGCGTGAGGATCCAGTTGATCGCCGACCCGCGGTCGGACCGGTACCTGGGCGCGGTGCGCCACACCTCCACAAGTACCTCCTGGGCCACCTCCTCCGACTGCGCCTCGTCGCGCAGGACGGCACGGACCACGCCCAGAACCGAGTTCACCACGGTGTCGTACACCGAGGCGAAGGCCTTCTCGTCCCCCAGGGCGACCCGGGCCATCAGCTCCTCCAGGTCCGGTTCCGCCGAGGGGTTTCTGCCGATGTACACGGCCTCTTTCACGGGGTCCTCCGTGGTCGGGACATCTCCGGACGTAATCCGATCCTGCACCGCCCGCGGATTGGTCGCGGCGCCGAAAAAGAAGAAACGGCCCCGGCCCCCCCGGGTGCGGCCCCCGCGCAGCCGGGCCGAGACCGGCCCCGGACGCCGTGCCGAGCCGCCTGCTCACCCCCATGGCCCACGTGCCCGCGCCGCCTCTCCGCCCGCCTTCTAGCGTCGGAGGCAACGGATTCCAGATCCCCAGGAACCGGGAGGAGACGTCCATGTCGCTCCGTGCTCCCCTCGCGGGCATAGCCGCCGCGATCGTCTGCATCACCCCGCTGGCCGGAACAGCGCACGCCCAGGACCTCGATTGCCGCGACTTCGCGTTCCAGGAAGACGCCCAGGCGGTGTTCGACCAGGATCCGTCCGACCCCAACCGGCTCGACGAGGACCAAGGGCCGGACGACGGGATCGCCTGCGAGGTGTTGCCGCACCGCAGTGCCGCCGTCGTTCCGACAGCCCTGCCCCGGCCGGTCGTCACGCCGACCCGCGGCGTTCAGGGCGGCCTCGGCGGGGCGACCGGCGCGGGGGTCTCCGGGCGGGACGTCGGTCTCGGCCTGGGCCTCACCGCCGGGGCGCTGACGGCCGCCGGATGCATGATGGTCCGCCGTCGGCGGAGCTGAACCGGCGACCGGGGAACGCCGTTGCGGGCCGTCAGGAGCCGGGCGGCGGGGGGTGGTCCGCCGGTCGGTCGGGGGCGAGGCGGTAAGGGGCGAACGCCTCGTCGGCGGCCGGGGCGTAAGGGCGTTTGGACATGCGGGTGACCAGGTGCCACATGCGGCGTTCGTCCTCCAGGCGCTTGGGGAGGGCGAGTCCGAGTCCTTCGGCGAGGGGCCTGCGTCCCAGGTTGACCAGAGCGCGCACGGCCGCGGCCCATTCGTCGGTGGCGGCCACCGCCGCGTGGTACCAGACCGGCGTGAGGGCGAGCAGACAGGCGCCGGTGAGAACGAGCACCGGACGATCGGCCCGGGCGGCGCCCAAGGACACGAGGGCGGCGAGTGCCACCGCCGTGTGTCCGTAGAGCAGGGCCACGAAGAAGTCGACGTTCGTGCGGGCCGCCACGACCTGTTTGCCGGCCGGTTCGGGCACGACGCTCGTCAGCTCGTTCCACAACACCTGGGTGTCGAGCCGGTACCGGTCGTATCCGTACTCCTCGAACCTGCGGATGGCGTTCCCCAGCCGGGTCGGCGCGATCTGCCCGTCGCTCACCGGGTAGCGGTCGAGGCGCTCCCTGTGCAGCGCCCGCCTGATGGGCGAGGCGAACGAGGGATCGGCGAGCCGGTCGGCCGCCTTCCGACGCCGGGCGCGCTGCCGGCGGCACCCTCGTTCGTAGGCGGGCGCCGGCCACAGCGCGTACCCCTCCAGGAAGCGGTAGAGAGGAGTCTGCAAGGCGTTCAGGACGAGTCCCAGCAGGACGGCCGTCACCAGCAGCCCGACCGCGGTGTGGCCGCCGGACGAGGGCCACGCCCGCCCGAGGACCGCGGGCCGGTGCAGGCTCGGGGCGACGGCGAACGCGAACACGGCGAGGTTCAGGGCGGTGGGCAGGATCCATCCGACGAGCACCGCCCAGCCGCCCGCGAGCACCCCTTTGGCGATGTCTCCCACGGGCTACGGCTCCGGCGTCTGTCGTGGCCAGTCGTCGTCCGGGTCGTGTTCCGGCCCGGGCGGGGTGTGGTGCGTGGGGGCGTGGACCGCGTCCGGCGGCCCGCCCACGACACCCGGCCCGTGGTGGTCGAGCACGCCGATCGAGCCGGTGGCCCGACGCTCGTCCGTGCCTTGCGCGTCCGCGCCCTGCTCCGTCTCCTCCACGGCGGCTTCCGGCGGCCGGGGGTATCCGGGCACGGTGACCCAACCACGCAGCGTCCGGCCTCGCTTGGTGACGACGTCCCTGGGACCGTAGGCCGCCGGGTCGGTGTGACGTGAGCCGTGCCCGGCCACCACCGAGCGGAAGAAGGCGTCGGGGACCACCAGGACCAACGGGGACCGGCTCGCCCGGGCGAGCACCTGCCGGACGGGCCCGGCGTCGAGCAGCTCGGCCAGGTCGTCGACGTCCCCGCCCGCCAGGTGCGGGCCGTCGAGGACCACGGGCCCGTGGCTCATCCCGACCCGCAGTCTCATGCGCAGAGCGGCGTTGTGCTCCTGCTGATGCGTTCGCAGGTCGATGTCGAGGCTCGAAAGGAACGCCCGCAGCAGGCGATCCGCGGGGACCGAGCCGGGGACCAGGATCAGCAGGCCGTCCCCGCGCTCCTCCGTCCGGCACCGACCGGGGTCGAGCCCGGCGTGTGCGAGGGCGGACTCGGCCATGCGGTACAGCGCTTCCCGCAGTGCCGCGCGGACGGCGTCGGGCCGCGAGCCGAAGTCCTCGATCTCGAGCAGCACGATCCCCCGGTGGAGCGCCTCGCCCGTCATGCGCCTCCTCCGGCGACGAAATCGACCGTGTCGACCGAGCCGTCCGCACCCGAGGGGCGATGGGCGACGCCGCTTTGCCGACCTTCCTCACCGTAGCCACCCGCGCGCGAATCAACCACCCGCCCCCTGAGGCCATTTGACGCCCCCGGGCCACAGGCCGCCGTCTGCACGGCGTAGTGTTCCGTCCCGTGCGGGGCCATGGGGGAGGAATCCGGCGGGGGAGCCGGGTGTGTCGGGGACGGGAGAGGCCATGTCGTTCGGTGCGCTGACGCTCCTCGTGCTGGGCGTGATCGTCGTCGTCGCTGTGAGCGTGGGCTCGTTGGGTGTCCATGCCTTCACGCACCACCACGTCCCGGGCCGACCGCTGCGACGCATCGTGCGCAACCCCCGCCTCTGGGGGCTGGGCCTGCTGCTCCAGGTCGCGAGCCTGCTCACCTACTCTTGGACCCTGCTCGTGCTGGGCCTGGTCCTCACCGTCTGCGGCCACGTCCTCAGGCCGACCGGCTGAGACCACCGCTCCGCACCGGGGCGGTGTCCCTGCGCGGCCGTGCTGCCGCCGGAGCGGACGTCCCGCGGGCGCCCGGAGTCTCACTCACCCGGCAGCGCCTGCTCGGCCCAGATCACCTTGCCCTGGGGCGTGTAACGGGTGCCCCAGCGCTCGGTCAGCTGCGCCACCAGGAACAGACCCCGGCCGCCCTCGTCGGTGGTGGCGGCGTACCGCAGGTGGGGCGAGGTGCTGCTGCCGTCGGTCACCTCGCAGATCAGCGTGCGGTCGTGGATCATCCGCAGGTGTATCGGCCCGCAGCCGTAGCGGACGGCGTTGGTGACCAGCTCGCTCAGCACCAGTTCCGTGCTGAAGGCCAGCTCGGACAGGCCCCACTCCTCGAGCTTGCCGGTCGCGTCGGCGCGCGCCGCGGCGACGGCGGCCGGGTCCGCCGGCACGTCCCACTCGGCGATCCGGTCCGGCGGCAGCGCGTGGGTACGGGCGATGAGCAGCGCCACGTCGTCGGTGGGGTTGGCGGGGAGCAGTGAGCCCAGTACGGCCCGGCAGCTGTCCTCCGGGGCCCGCTCGGGGTGACCCGCCAGGGCCTCGCGCAGCAGTTCCATCCCTTCGTCGAGGTCGCGGGTGCGGTCCTCCACCAGGCCGTCGGTGTACAGGGCGAGCTGGGAGCCCTCGGCGATGTCCAGCTCGGCGGTCTGGAAGGGCATGCCGCCGAGCCCCAGGGGCGGGCCGGGGGGCAGGTCGGGGAAGGTGACGTCGCCGTGCGGATCGACGACCGCCGGAGCCAGGTGTCCCGCCCGGGCCATGGTGCAGCGCAGCGTCGTCGGGTCGTAGATCGCGTAGAGGCAGGTGGCGCCCACGACGGCGGCGGGGTCGTCGGTGCAGGCCTCGTCCTGGTCGATGCGTCCGACCAGGTCGTCCAGATGGCTGAGCAGTTCGTCGGGCGGCAGATCGAGCGTGGAGAAGTTGTGCACCGCGGTCCGCAGCCGGCCCATGGTCGCGGCGGCGTGCAGACCGTGGCCGACCACGTCGCCGACCACCAGAGCGACGCGGCTGCCCGGCAGGGGGATCACGTCGAACCAGTCCCCGCTGACCCCCGACTGCGCGGGAAGGTACCGGTAGCCGACGTCGAGGGCGCTCTGCTCGGGCAGACCCTGCGGGAGCAGACTGCGCTGGAGGGTGACCGCCAGGGCGTGCTCGCGCGTGTACCGGCGGGCGTTGTCGATGCTGACCGCGGCACGCGCGACGAGTTCCTCCGCCAGCGAGAGCTCCTCCTGGTCGAAGGGCTTGTGCTCGTCGGAGCGCCAGAAGTTGACCATGCCGAGCACGACGCCGCGCGCCTTGATCGGAGCCGCTATGAGCGAGTGGATGCCGTAGTCCACGATGCGTTCCGTGCGCTCCGGGTCCTGCTGGTGCCAGCCCGTGGCGGTGGACAGGTCGGCCACCAGTTCCGAGCGGCCGGTGCCGTAGCCGCGCGCCTGGGGCGTGGAGGGGAGGAAGTCGATCAGCCGGTCCTTCTCGTAGAGCGGCTGGTCGTCGCGGATGCCGCACACGGCGACGCGTCGCATGCCCCTGGCCGTGGTGGCCGGCTCCTCGCCGTGCAGCACCGCGTCGGCGAGGTCCACGGTGACGAAGTCGGCGAAGCGGGGGACGGCGATCCGGGCGAGTTCGTCGGCCGTCTGCACGACGTCGAGGGTGGTGCCGATGCCCAGTCCGGCGTCGTAGAGCAGCTTCAGCCGTTCGCCGGTGATCTCGGCCCTGCCGGACACGGCCTGCAACTCCGTGGAGTCGCGCAGCGTGACCACGGTGCCCTTGGGGCCCGAGCCGTGCCCCGTGGAGCGCTGGTTGACCACCAGCAGCCGGGCCCCGGCCAGATGCACCTCGTCGTTGGCCTCGCGGCCGGAGACGAGCAGCGCCATGATCTCCGGTTCCAGGTGCGACATGCGGGACACGAGCTGTCCCTCGGCCTCCGCGGTCAGCTCCAGGAGCCGCTTGGCCTCGTCGTTGGCCAGGAGCAGCCGTCCCTCGTCGTTGACGATGAGGACCCCTTCGCGCACGGAGTGCAGCACCGCGTCGTGGTGCTCGTACATCCGGGTCATCTCGTTCGGGCCGAGGCTGTGGGTCTGCCGTCGCAGCCGTCGGCTCACGAGCACCGTGGCGGCGGTGGCCGCTCCGAGGGCGCAGGCCCCGGCGGTCAGGATGATCGGTATCTGCCGCTCCACCAGGCCGGTCACGTTCTTGACCTTCAGTCCGGCGGAGACGAGGGCCACCACCCGGCCCCGGGCGTCGCGGAGGGGAACGGTGGCCTGCACCTCGTGGCCCAGGGGACCGTGCACGCTTTCGGTGTAGACCCTTCCGTGCAGCGCGGGCTGGATCTCTCCCACGAAGCGTTTTCCGATCCGGTCCGGCAGGGGATGGGTGTAGCGGATCCCCTTCGTGTCCATGACGACGATGAAGTCGACGCCGGCCGACTTGCGCCCGGCCTCGGTCTGCGGCTGGAGGATCTTCGAGGGGTCGGGCGTGCGCAGCGCGGACAGCACGCCGGGGGAGTGCGCGAAGGTCTGGGCGACGGCTATGGACCTCCGTTTGGCCTCGGCGCTGGTGTGCCGTTCCGACTGGAGGACCAGGGCGAAGACCGCGAACGCCACGAGCAGCACCACCAGTGTCACCTGCATCAGGAACATCTGGCCCGCGACGGTCCGCGTGCTCTTCCGAGCCAGCGACCTTATCCGCGGTTTACGCTTAACTCGGGCAAAACGGTCTCCCATCCGGCCTTTCTAGCACCCCGGGCCCCGCTTCGTCACGGGTCTGTCCACGGACCGGCGGTCCCGGAGTCCGAACGATCACCGCTGCGACCGTGAGCGGCGCACGCTGTGCGGCGCATCCGCGGCGCATCCGCGGCGCCACCAACCGCACCGTCTCCGTGCCACGGGCCTCACCGTCCCCGTGCCACGAACCTCACCGCTCCCGCGACGCGAACCGCCTCCCGGTCCGCCGGCGTCGCCGTCTCCCGGCCCCTCCCGCATGATCACCATGGTCATTCCGAGTCCGCGTCGAGGCTCGTCAGCCCCTCCTCCCAGCGTCGGCGCCGCTCGGCGTCGGTCTGCTCCCACCAGGCGGCGCCGCGTTCGCCCAGCGCGACCTTCGCCCGCTGCACGCGGGCGCGCGCCTCCCGCTCGGCCCGCTCGTCCCCTCGCGTCATCGCCGAGCGGACCGCGCGGCGGGCCGACATGAGGTGACGGCGAAGACGAGCGGCGCTCTCCTCGGGGACGGAGGGATCCGTCGCGCGCCATTTCCGCCCCCGGATGACGACGAAGTGCCCGTCGGCCGTCGTCTCCGGTGACCCTTCTTCCGCTTCCACGCGCAGCATTCTGCCCACGCGGGGCGGTCGGCGCGCGCCGGCTCGTCCGACGAGGCGTGGCCCGCCGCTCACGTGCGCCACGGCCCCGAGGCCGCCTCAGGGGCGGGGCGCGAGCATCTCCAGGGCGCCGGTCTCGGTGTCGTAACTGCGCACAGCGGTGAGCCGGACCGACAACGGCGGCGCGGGCAGCAGTCCGGGGATCCGCCGGTCGGAGAAGGCCCCGGCGCGCCGGGTGCGGCCGAGGGTGACGTGCGGGCTCCAGCGTCCGGGCTCGTGGAAGGGGTTGAGGAGCTCGGGCGGGGTGTCCGACGCGACCGCCTCCCACACCCGGCGGTGCAGGGCCGCCAGAGCGGTGTCCAGGTCGAGTGCCCAGGCCAGCACCGAGGTGGGCCGCTCGAACCTGACCGCGCCCGTGAACCGCACCGGCAACGGCAGCAAGGCGGCCACCTCGGCGAGTTCCCAGCGGATCGGCGCGGTCAGCTCCGCGCAGGAGGCCAGGGTGAGGTGGGGACTGTTGGTGGGCGAGCGGTGGCGCGCCTGACTGGGCAGCCCCGCTTCCGCGAGCCGCCGCCAGGCGTCCCGGACGGCCGCGTCCGCCGCCTCGTCCAGCAGAACCTCGACCGTGCGCACGAGCGCAGCCTACCGAGGTCGGGCCCGGCGCCGACGCCGCGCGCCGCCTCGTCGTGGTGGACGGCCGCCGGAACCGCGACGGCCTCGGTGCCGGGCGCGGCGAGATCGCGCCGCCCGCGGCGCCGAGGCGGAGCGGCTTCCCGGGTGGCGGGCGCGTCCCGGCGAGGACACCATCGCGGAGACCGCCGAGAGCTCCTCGCCCACGGCCCCGCCCGGCCGGCGTCGTGCGGGGACGCCCCACGCTCCCCTGGACCTGCCCCCGATGAGTTCTCGGCGCTCGTGTCGTCTACCCGTCGACGAAAGGAGCGCACCATGCGCAAGATCATCGTTTGCACGTTCCTCACCCTGGACGGCGTCATGCAGGCGCCCGGCGGTCCGGACGAGGACACCGAGAGCGGCTTCGAGCACGGCGGCTGGCAGAAGCCGGTGAGCGACGACGAGGTCGGCGCCGCCATCGCCGGTTGGTACGAGCAGTCCGACGCGATGCTCCTCGGCCGCAAGACGTACGACATCTTCGCGTCCTACTGGCCGAACGCCGATCCCGGCAACCCGTTCACCGAGCGGATGAACACCATGCACAAGTACGTGGCGTCCCGGACCCTGACGTCCGTCGACTGGCAGAACTCCACGCTCCTGGAGGGCGACGTCGCCGACGCGGTGCGCGAGCTGAAGGCGTCCGACGGGGGGAACATCAACGTCGTCGGCAGCGGAGACCTGGCCCAGACCCTCATGCGGCACGGCCTGGTCGACGAGTTCCGGCTCACCGTCCATCCGGTGATCATCGGCACCGGCAAGCGGCTGTTCGCCGGCGGGGCGATCCCCACCGCGCTGGAGCCGGTGAGCGTCTCGACGACCAAGGGCGGCACCGTCGTCGGCGTGTACCGGACGAACGGCGAGCCCACCTACGACAGCTACTAGGCGACGGCCGCGACGGCTCCTGGGCGAGGCGGACGCCGCCCGAGGCCGCCCCCCGGTCGGCTCACAGCCGCCTCGCAAGATTTTCACAAGGTTCGTGGCGCACCGTTCGGTGGGCAACGCGACAGCCGCTGAGCCGGACCGGGACGACGACGCCCTCCAGGCGTCGGGATCGCGGTCCGTCCGGCACGGCGTTGACTCCCCACCTGTACATGCCACCGAAAAGGAACCCCTGTGAAGAAGCCCCGTATGGGTCGCGTGATCGCGGCCTCGGCCGTGCTGATCAGCAGCGGCGCCGTCGTCTTCGTCCCCGCGTCGGCGGCCTCGGCCACCGAGGACGACTGCGACGGCATCGGCGTCATCGGCCGCTTCAGGGCCGTCGAGTCCGGAGCGTCGTTCGACTTCCACGGCCGCCGCGTCGAGTTGCAGAACGAGTCGGCGCTCGACCGCTACAGCCGCGCGGAGATCAAGTCCGGCCGCCAGTCCGGCGACCGGCTGTGGGTCGACCGCAGCTTCCACTCGTTCCCCGACTTCAAGGGCATCGTCAGCGACCAGCAGGCGAAGAGCGAGGGCTGGAAGATGTGCGGCCCCTACACCGGCAGCCGCACGCAGTCCGTCTTCAACTCGAACTTCGCCGCCCGCGCGTGCGCCGAGATCGACGGCGTCACCAAGTGCGGCAAGTGGTACGTGGACTGACCGGACCGACCTGGACGGACATGTCCGGTCCCGGTGGCGGGGCGCCGACGGCGCCCCGCCGTGTCACGGCATCCTGCCGCGACCTGCACGACGACGACCTACGCCCCGCGCCGGGTGCTCTCGCGGCCCGTCACGCCATCTCGAAGTCCTCGTAGTCGAAGCCCGGGGCGACGACGCAGGACACCAGCACCGGCTGATCACCGGCCGGCCGCGCGGTCTGCCAGACGCCGGCCGGCACGAGGAGTTGCGGCTGCTGCCCGTGCGCGACGTCCGGTCCGAGGGAAGCGACGGTCTCCTCCTGCGGCGCGGCTCCGTTCCCGCCGAGCCGCAGCGTCAGCGCGCCGCCCCGGTGCCACAGCCACAGCTCGTCCGAACGCACCCGATGCCAACGGGACTCCTCGCCCGGGTGCAGGAGGAAGTAGATGCCGGTCGCGAAGGGGCGCGGCCCCGGGTACCCGTCCGGAACCGCCGTCGGCCCGGTTCGCCACGTCTGCCGGAACCACCCGCCCTCGACGTGCGGCTCCAGCCCCAGAAGACCCACCAGTTCGGAAATCTCACCCATGGGCAGTCATGGTGCCCCACGGTCCGCCCGGCCGCGTCCCTTGCGGAGCGTCTACGACCGCGGCCGGGCGCCGGGTCCCAGCCGGGCGGTGACCTGCCCGGGCGCGAGGGCGGAATGCTCCTGCGAGCAGGCGACGACGACGCGGACAGGAGCGTCGCAGCCGGTGTGCCGCACGTCCAGCACGGGGCCCTCGGCGCCGACGGCGTACGCCTCGCCCCACTGGCCGAGCGCCATCAGGACCGGCCACAGGTCCCAGCCCTTGCGGGTCAGGCGGTATTCGTTGCGCGAGCGGCTGCCCGGCTCCCGGTACGGCACGGTCCTGAGGATCTCCGCCGCGACCAGCTTGCGCAGACGGTCGCTGAGCACGGCCTCGGACAGGCCGATGTGGCGGTGGAAGTCGTCGAAGCGGCGGACGCCGTTGACCGCGTCGCGCAGGATCAGCAACGTCCACTTCTCTCCCACCACGTCGAGCGTGCGCTGGATGGGGCAGTTCTCCGTGCTCGCCTCAAGCCACTCCATACCGCCATCGTAGAGCCAGGCTTCGTCATTGACAGCCAGATGTTCCCGGGCTAGCTTCGCTGGAAGAAGCCAGATGGGAGGGCGCTCGGCCGTGGGGCGATCACGTACGTACCAATGGGAAGATCCCGCGCTGCTCGCGGAAGCCGCCGGACGCATGTCCGGCATCGACTTCCTGCGGGCGTTGCAGTCGGGGCGGCTGCCGGGGCCGCCCATCAACCACACCGTCGACTTCGCGCTGGACGAGGTGGAGCCCGGCAGGGCCGTCTTCTCCCTGACGCCCGGCGAGGAGCACTACAACCCGATCGGCAGCGTGCACGGCGGCATCTTCGCCACCCTGCTCGACTCGGCGGCGGGATGCGCCGTGCAGACGACCCTCCCGCCCGGCATGGCGTACACCTCGCTCGATCTGACGGTGAAGTTCCTGCGGCGCATCACCGTGGAGACGGGCAGGGTGCGCGCCGTCGGCACGGTGGTCCACGAGGGGCGTCGAACCGCCCTCGCGCAGGCGCAGTTGGTCGACGACCGGGACCGCCTGCTCGCCCACGCCACCAGCAGCTGCCTCCTCTTCCCGGTCCCGCCCGCCCAGGCGTGAGCCTGCGCGGCGGGTGCCCGGAGCGGCTCAGACCGCCTTGCTCGTGACGAGCTGGGCGAAGGAGTCCATGCACGGAGGACAGTGCCGTGCCTGCTCATCCTGCGTGATGTCCGCTCGCTCGCTGAGCTGTTGCCCGCACAGGGCGAAGGCCGCCTGCTTCGCGGTGACGTGCCAGACGACGGCGCTGCCGTGCTGGTTGGGTCCAGGACGCATCTCGTACATGATTGGCCTCCTTGACGGGATGCCTTTCTCCTCCCAGGAGACCCCGTCCGAGG
This sequence comes from Streptomyces hilarionis, assembly GCF_024539675.1. Taxonomy (GTDB): domain Bacteria; phylum Actinomycetota; class Actinomycetes; order Streptomycetales; family Streptomycetaceae; genus Streptomyces; species Streptomyces hilarionis. The sequence goes on from NZ_JAHHIT010000061.1 coordinate 22,062, forward strand.
CACTTACGCCGCACGGGCGGGGGCCGATCGGGTGACGCTCACGAAAGCCCGGGGACCAACGGCCCCGGCCGTCGTGCTCAGGGCCGGCCGCGCTCGGGAAGGGATTGAGCGCACCAGATGGTCTTGCCCTCGGGCGTCTGCCGGGTGCCCCATCCCTGGGTGAGCTGAGCGACGAGCAGCAGGCCCCGGCCGCCCTCGTCGAAGGCGCGGGCCCGGCGCAGGTGCGGAGCGGTGCTGCTGGCGTCGGAGACCTCGCAGATCAGCGAAGTGTCGCGGATCAGCCGCAGTCTGATCGGCGGCCGGCCGTAGCGGATGGCGTTGGTGACCAGCTCGCTCACGACCAGTTCGGTGACGAACGCCGCCTCCTCCAGCCCCCAGGCGTCCACCTGGTCGACGGCGAACTTCCTGGCGCGGGGCACCTGTTCGGGGTCGGGTTCCACGTCCCAGTCGGCGACGTGGTGGCGTGCCAGGGCGTGGGTGCGGGCGAGCAGCAGGGCCGCGTCGTCGGTGCGGCGATCGGGCAGCATGGCGTCGATCACCGCGTCGCACAGGGCGTCGAGCGAGGTGGCCGCGTGGTTCAGCGCGTGCCGCAGTTCGGCGGTGCGCCGGTCGACGTCGCGCTCGCGGCTTTCCAGCAGCCCGTCGGTGTAGAGGGCGAGCAGGCTGCCCTCCGGGACTTCGAGCTCGGTGGCCTCGAACGGCAGCCCGCCGATGCCGAGCGGCGGCCCGGGATGGGCCGGCACCGGGATCCCGGTGCCGTCCGGGGCGACGACCAGCGGGAGCGGATGCCCGGCGCTCGCCACGGTGAGGCGGCGGGAGACGGGATCGTAGACGGCGTACAGGCAGGTGGCGCCGGTCTCGCCGGTCGGCTGGAAGTGACGGTCGGCTCGGAGGTCGGCGGCGAGGTGCAGGACCAGGTCGTCCAGATGCGTCAGCAGCTCGTCGGGGGGCAGGTCGACGTCGGCGAGCGTGCGCACCGCCGTGCGCAGTCGGCCCATGCTGGCCGAGGCGTGCAGGCCGTGGCCGACGACGTCGCCGACGACCAGGGCGACCCGGGCGCCGGACAGCGGAATGACGTCGAACCAGTCGCCGCCCACCTCCGTGCCGGTCCCGCCCGGCAGGTAGCGGGACGCCACCTCGACGGCCTCCTGGTTCGGCAGTCCCTGCGGCAGAAGGCTGCGTTGCAGGGTCAGCGCGGTGGTCCGCTCGCGCGAGTAGCGCCGCGCGTTGTCGATGGCCACGGCCGCCTTGGCGGCGAGCTCCTCGGCGAGGATCAGATCGTCGGCGGTGAACGCCTCGGGCCGTGCGCTGCGGGAGAACGTGACGACGCCGAGCAGCGCGCCGCCCCGCAGCGGCACGGTGATCCGGCCGGTCAGCCCTTGTGCGGCGAGGGACGCGTCGATCACCGGGTTGCCCGCCGGCCAGTGGGCCGGGTCGGCGGCGAGCCCGGGCCCGAAGGCCCACTCGCCGCCCTCGCCGGGCTCGGCGGCGAGCTCGACCGTCGACCTGCCGGTGACCATGCACCGGGCGGCGACGGAAGCGGGCGGGTGGGCGACCCGTGCCGGGGGGCCGGAACCCGGGCCGGCGGCGCCCTCGCCCTCGTCCGCGCCGTGTCGGGCGGCACGGCTGAGCTCGATCGTCTCCGCGGACGCGAACGCCGCCACGGAGGGCGGTTCCTCGCCGCGCAGCACCTCGTCGAAGAGGTCCACGCACACGAGGTCGACGAATCCCGGTACGGGGGTGTCGGCCAGCTCCCGGGCGGTGCCGACGACGTCGAGGGTCCGGCCGATGCCGCTGCCGGCCCGGTTGAGGAGGAGCAGGCGTTGCCGGGCCCAGTACTCGGCGCTCATGTCGAAGCCCCAGTTGGCGACGGCACGGACCTGGCCGTCGGCATCCCGGACGGGCCAGATGCTGGTGGCCCAGGCGTTGGCGTAGTCGCTGCCGCGGGGGTGGAACACGGTGATCAGGCGCGCGGGACGGCCCGTCCGCGCCACTTCGGAGAGCTTGTCGGTGTAGGGCTTGTCGTCCCTCTCGGGAAACAGCGAGCGGTCGAACTCGGGAAGCACCTCGCGGTACTTCTTGCCGAGCACCTGTTCCTCGGAGTGCGCGATCACCCGGCCCGAGGACGCGTTGATCCACAGGAACCGCAGCTCAGGATCGTAGACGCCCAGGGCGAACGGACACTGCTCGAAGGCCAGGTCGGCGATCACCGGGCGGCGGCCCCACCGCTGGAACGTCACCACGTGGCCGAACGCCCCCTCGGGGCCGGTCAGCGGGTGAGCCGTCACCACGGCGTCCACCGTGGAACCGTCCCGGTGGCGCAGGGGCACGAACCCCGTCGTGTCGGGGTCGGAGCCGTAGCCCTCGGGAAAGCCGGGCGGCGGGGGATCGACCAGCAGGTCGGCGACGGGGCGGCCGACGGTGTCCCGAGCCGTCCAGCCGAGCAGCTGCCGGCCTTCCTCGCTCCAGCAGCTCACCACGCCGTCCGGGTCCACCACGACCACGGCGGTGGGCATGTCCTGCGTTCCTGCCATCTCCACGCACCACGCCTCCGTCCGGACAGCCACGCCCGCCAAGGCTGGTTCCCAGCACTGTTCCCAGCCTAGAGCGGCCCCTGTCCCGCGGCGCTCCGGCGGACGCGTTCGAGTACCGGGCGTCCGGCGGGCCGTGCGCTCAGTACCGCACGGCGAGTCCGGGGCAATGGGTCCGCATCGCGTCGAGGACCGCCTCGGGCGGCACGGGCAACGTGTTCACAGCCATGCCGGCCGGTCCGAAGCCGAGTCGTGCGTTCATGGACGCGGTGTTGCGGACAAGCCGGGGCGCCCGCGCGAGATAGGCGTCCGGATCGTGCAGCACCAGCTCGATGAACGTCTGCGAGGCGTTGCGCACCCGCTGCTCGCGTATCCGCACGAGGGCTATCTCCTCCCAGCGGAACCGTCCCAGGCTGACGTGCTCCACTCCCGCGTCGTCCAGCACCAGCTCCGGGCGGTCGCGGATCAGCCGCAGGGCGATGAGCACCGCGCAGGCCCCGAAGAAGGGCACGGCCAGCGCCCCCGCCACCGTCATCTTCACGGTCGAGTGGACGACCAGGAAGCCCGTGCCCAGGGCGACGAAGACGAGCGCGCCGGCCAGCAGCGCCCACACGCGGCCCTTGGCGAGCGGGTAGACCGTCGGGGGCAGCGGAACACCGTTTTTGATCACGGGCTCAGACGATAGGGCCTCGCCGGGCGCCCCGGCCGGAATCGCGTGCTCAGTTCTTGCTCAAATGCTTTCCCGGACGGCGGGTCGCCCGGTGATGATCATAAGCAGGCCGGGCAGGAGCGACGGAGTGCTGAGGGCCCAGCCACCGTGTTGGGCGGGACAAAGGGGATGGATGTCATGGCCAAAGCGGTGCGGGCCTCGTTGGGCGAGCTGTGGATCACGTGTCAGGTCTGCGAGAGCGACCGTTTCCGGGAACGGGGCGTGAAGCTCAACAGCACCGGCGGGGAGATGTTCAATCTGGCCTGGGCCGACGAGACCGCCACCGGGCTCATCTGCATGCGGTGCGGTTTCGTGCACCTCTTCGTCAACCGGGAGATACGACTGCACCGCGTCAAGGACTGATGCCGCCGCCGCGTCGCGCGTCGGCCGGCCCGTCGACGGCCGACGCGCGCAGCGGGACGGCGGGCGGACCGCCGGCGGCCGGCCGTGGGGCCGGCGCCGGAGGTCCGCTGCCGTCGTCCGCCGCCCGTGGTCAGAACCAGTCGGTGCAGACGACCGTGTCGCTGTCCCCGGGGCTGCCGCAGGCCCGCATCACCACGTTGTGGTCGTTCCACTCGGTGGTGAACACGTCCGAGCCGCTGGTGATCCTGGTGAAGCCGAGCTGGTCCCAGGACTGGCCCCCGGTGAGGCTGCGGTCGACCCAGACCTCGTCGCCGGACGCTCCGCCGGTGATCCGTCCCCAGGCGCACTCGGTGGTGTCGCTGTAGCGCAGTTCGATGAGCCGGCCCGCGACGGACACCGAGCGCGGCGAGCGGGCGCCCGTGCCGTCGGGGGCTCCGCCGTCGGTGCAGCCCGCCACGGCGGGGCCCCCGCCGAGCGCGCCGCCGGCGCAGTCGGGAACCCCGGGCAGCACGGCCGGGCCCTTGAGGTAGATGTTGGTGATCCAGCCGCCGTAGTCGGGCAGGTACGACCAGACCGTGTTGACCAGGCCCTCCGCGTTGACGACGTCACCGTGCTGCTGGCAGGAGACGCGCACCGACGTCTCGCCGCCGATGGTCTGCCGCACGGCGGCGCCGAGCGTGGGCCGGGAGCGCACGTTCACCCCGTCGCCCCAGGTGGTGAACCGTCCGTCGCCGCCGCTTCCGGCGACCGGGCCTCCGCTCAGGCAGTCGGGGACGCCCGGCAGCGCGGCGGGGCCTCGCACGTAGATGTTGGTGATCCAGGCGTCGTACCCGGGCAGGTACGACCACAGGTCGTTGGTGATCCCCTCGGCCGTGATCGACTCGCCGTGCGTCTGGCAGGAGATCTTCACCTGGGTGGGACCCGGGAAGGTGTGCTGCACCGTCGATCCGCGGCGCGGTTCGTTCCCCGCGCGGACCCACTCGCCCCACGTGCTGAAGAGCTGGCCGGGGAGGCCGGAGTTGTCGGGCGAGGCGGAGTCGGAGCCCTCGCCCGGCCTGATCGCCCCCACGTAGATGCTGCTGCTGTGCGAGCTGAAGTCGGCGACCTGGAGGGGGTGCTGGGACTCCGCCGCCTCCACGATCTTGCCGTCGCCGAGGTAGATCGCGGTGTGCGTGGTGCTCATCCACACCAGGAACCGGCTGGCCTTCCAGAACAGCACGTCGCCCGGCTTGAGATGGGTTGTGCCGTCGCTGCCCGAGAAGCGGACCGGCCAGTAACGGTCGAAGACGTCCGACGTCGTTCCGGGCCCCAGGATGTCGCGGCCGGTGGCCACCGACCATGCCCAGCGCGTCAGCCCCGAGCAGTCGAAGCCGACGACGTTGCCGTCGTTCCACGCCTCGTCGCCGCCGCCGTCCGGAGTCCCGTGCGTCTTGCCGGGCACGGGGCCGTGGCCGCCTCCCCACGAGTACATGGTGCCGGCCGCGACCTCGTCGCAGGCCGCCTTCACGGCGAGCGCTCCCTGGACGCTGGTCTCCCCGTAGGCCCGGCAGTCGCCCGTGGCGTGCGCGGGCGCGGCCGGCAGGACCACGAGGCCGAGGGCCAGCAGCGCGCAAGCCACCAGGGCGCGCAGCAGCCCCGGCCACATCGGCCCCGCGCGCAGATGTCCGTTCATGAATTTCCCCCTCCGGCGGGACACCCGCCGTTGTCCGTGCGGAGCGGATTCCGCGCCGGCGAGGTCGAGGCTAACCGATGGCCGGGACATGCCAACTCGATGCCGCGGGACGTCCCTCGACTCGCAGCGCCGGAACGCGCGCTCCGCGGCACCTCTCCGCACTTCTCCGTGCCTCGCCGTCCGTTGTCCCCCGGTCGACCGCCGTCGCCCGCACGTCGTCACCGGGCCCCCCGCCCGCCGTCCGCGGATGCGGGAAGGGCGCCACGGCGCGACGGTGGGAACCAGGACGAGGCCGGACGGGCCGGGCGGCCGCTCCGCGGTCCTTGTGCCCCCATCGCGCCCGGCCCGTCGCCATCCGTCGCGAGAGGACCGCCATGCCCGAGAAGGACGACCTGAGCAAGGGCGACGAGGTGACGTGGAAGAGCCACGGCCAGGACGTCCCCGGAAAGGTCAAGAAGAAGATCACCGGGCGCACCGAGGCCGCCGGCCGCACCGTCGACGCCTCGCCCGAGGAGCCGCAGTACGAGGTCGAGAGCGACAAGTCCGGACGCTCGGCCGTGCACAAGCCCGATGCGCTGCGCAAGAAGGGCCGCCGTTCCTGATGGCGGACGACGGGCACCGGGGCGATCGTGACGAGACGGCCCGCCAGTTCCACGAGGCCGTCCACGTGACCGCGGGAGGGCTGGAGAAGTGGCCGGCCACCGAGGAGTCGGCGGGCGTCGGGCAGAGCGACGGCGGCGAAAGCGCCGGACGCTCCTCGGGCCGGCGCATCGTCCGGCGGCCGGCGCGGGCGCGGGCCCGGCGGTTCACCGGGCCGTGCGCCCCTCGGCGGACCCGGAGGAGGGCAGGGCCGTCGGGGCCGCGGGGCCGACGCCGCCGGCAGCCGTTCGGGTCGGCTCGTCGGGTCCGACGGGTCCGACGAGGCGTCGGCGGGCCTGGGACCGCCGCTCCTCCTCAGCCGCGTGGCGGCGTCGCCAGTAGGGGTTGTCGTGCGGAAGCCCGCCGGAGACCCGCCCGTACATGCCGAACGTCAGGACGATCAGTCCCATGACGAAGCTGAACATCACGTTGGCCATGCCGAAGTCCAGGATGTTGGCCGACCGGTCCAGCACCGCGAGATGGACGAAGCCGCTCAGCAGGAACAGCGTGCCGACGACCATGTTGAGCGTCGAGGCGGCGTTGCCCCCGACGAAGGCCCCCGCGATCAGGGCGAGGCCGAAGACGACGGAGACGAGGCTGAGAAGGCCGTTGGTCGACATGCCGGCGAGGTGCCGGCCGTCCGTGTCGAAGGGGCTCAGCCGGTCGGCGAAGCCCAGGGTGCCGAACACCAGCAGGATGAGGCCGCACAGCGCGGCGCCGTAGCGGTAGACCGTGGCCAGCTTGTGATCGACGGGAAGTTCGTCGCTCAGCTTCATGGAAGTTCCTCTCGAAGTGGGGTCCCCCTCGCAGCCGCGCCGTTCACCGCGGCTCCCGTCTCCGTCTTCGCCTCGTACGCGGCGCATGGTTGCACGGCAGACGGGTGAATCGGTGCGCCCCGGAGCGCGGCGCCCGCGACGGCTCACGGCGGGCCGTCCCCGCGTCGCCTCTCCTGGTCGAGCAGGTCGTCGAGATCCTTCAGCCGGTCCAGTCCGCGCACCGCCTGTGACATGCGCGGATTGCGCTCGAGCCGGGCACGGTGGCGATGCAGGAAGGCCCAGTACCCGGCGGTGAACGGACAGGCGCCGGCGCCGGCTCGCACGCTCGGGCGGTAGGCGCACGGACCGCAGAAGTCGCTCATGCGGTTCACGTACGCGCCGCCCGAGGTGTACGGCTTGGTCGTCATCCGTCCGCCGTCCGCGTACTGGGACATGCCGACGACGTTCGGCAGCATCACCCAGTCGTAGCCGTCGACGAAGCAGCGGTGGAACCAGTCGGTCACCGCCGCCGGGTCCCAGCCGCGCTGGAGCGCGTGACTGCCGAGCAGCATCAGGCGGGGGATGTGGTGGGTCCAGCCCGTGTCGCGCACCTGCGCGAGGACGGTGGACAGACAGCGCGCGGTGACGGCGTCGGCGTCCAGGTCGAGGAACCAGTCGGGCAGCGGCGCGTGGTGCCCCAGGGCGTTGCCCCGCCGGTAGTCCTCGCCGAAGTACCAGTACAGCTGCCACACGTACTCGCGCCACCCGGCGATCTGCCGCACGAACCCCTCGACGCTGTTGACCGGCGCGTCGCCGCGGCGCCAGGCCTCCTCCGCGAGGCCGACGCACTCCGCGGGGTCGAGGAGCCCGAGGTTCAGCGACGAGGACAGCAGGCTGTGACTGAGCACCGGGTCACCGGCGAGCATGGCGTCCTCGTGCGGGCCGAAGCCGGCGAGCCGGTGGGCGACGAAGCGGCGCAGGGCGCTGCGGGCCTCACGCCGTGAGGCGGGGAACAGCCGCGGTCCGTCACGGCCCACGAACGACACCTCTCCCGAGCGTTCCCACCGGTCCAGGTCGTGTCGCACCTCGTCGTCCACGCCGTCCTCGTGGGGACGGTAGGGGGCCGGCGCCCCCAGCGTGCGCGCCCCGCCGGGAGGGGCCTCCCGGTTGGCGTGATCGTGGTTCCAGCGCCCGCCCGCCGGCTCCTCGCCGTTCATCAGCAGGTCGTGGCCGCGGCGCACCCAGCGGTAGAAGTCCTCCTGCCGCAGGCGTTCGCCGCCGTGGCCGTCGGCCCAGGCCCGGAAGTCGTCGTGCGGGACGAGGAAGCCTCGCGCGGGAAGCACCCGCACGCCGTCCATGGCCCGTACGAGTCCGAGGGCCGCCCGGGAGGTCGGGTGGTGCACGGTCAGCGGAGCGGAGCCGACCGCTTCGCGCACCCCCGCGCGGTACGTGTCCGCCTTGACGTAGCGCACGCGGTCGCCGAGTTCGGCCGCCCGGTGGCGCATGGCGGACAGCAGGAGGTGGGCCTTGGCGCGGTGGAAGCGGCGACGGCGGAAGACCGACCGCGCCTCGATCATCACGACGGGCGCGTCGCGGTCCGGGCCGTCCTGGCCGGGAGTCAGGAAGTGCGGTCCGAGCTGGTCCCCGAAGAGCCAGTGCGCGGTGGTCACGGGCGGGGGCCGGGCGTGACCGGCGGGGGTGCGGTGATCATTGCGTGGCTCCATGGGGTGTCGAAGGCGTCCACAGGGAGGTTGCACCGGCGAGGCGTCCGCGGATGCACGGCGAACGGGTGATGTGCCCGTGCCCGTCTCCTCGCGCGGGCGGGCGCGGGCGGGGAACGTGCGCCGCGTCCGGGCCGAGGGGCGGGATCAGGCCAGTCGTGGACTCGGCCCACCGGGGGTCCACAGGAGCGTTAGCGTGTCATGCCTATGACATTGAAGGGACAACGGTGCACATGAACGGATCCACCTCACGCACGCCGACCCGTGTGGGCCTCGCCCTCGGCGCGGCGCTGGTGTCGTCGCTGCTCTGCACGCCGGCGACCGCGGCAGCGCCCGAGGACGCCGGCCGGGGCCCGGCCGCCGCCCCGCGTGCGCACGGCGAACGGGCCTGTCCCGTCGTCTACTTCGACCTGGGGGAGACCCTGGTCCACACCGCCGAGGACGGCAGCACCGCCTACCTGCCCGGGGCCGCCTCCTACCTGCGGACCCTGCGCCGACACCACGTCAGGGTCGGCCTGATCACCAACGTCCCGCCCTCCTGGGGCGCGACCGACGCCGCGCGCGCCGCCCGGCTCCGGGCGGAGGTCGACGCGACGTGGCGGGGTCCGGTGGCCTTCGCCTGGGCGGACTTCGGCGACCGGATCCGCACGCCGCGCACCGAGGCCGAACGCAAGCCCGCCCCGGCCCTGTGGGAGCGCGCCAGGGAGGAATCGGCCGGCTGTAGGGTCGTCTACCAGGCGGAGACGGCCCAGGAGGTGTCCGTGGCCTCCTCGCTGGGCTTCGTCTCGTACCAGGTCGGCCTGCCGCACCGGCCCGCGTTCCTCCCGGCGGGAGTGGTCGAACGGCTCGGCCGCTGCCCCGCATGACGCAGAAGCAGCAGCCGAAGTCCCGGAGCGGTAGCGGTAGCGGTAGCGGGTGCCGGAGTCGCACCCGCACCCGCCCATGCGCATGCAGGAGGGGCCGCCTGGCGTCGCGGGCCCGTGATCGGACCTGATCCGCCCTTGATCCAGGGCGCATCCGGGGCGCACGGCGACGGGCGTCAGCTCCTCCGTGGTCCGTGCGGGCCCCGGTCCGGTGCGTGGGCCTCCCCACGGCCGCCGGCCTTCGCTTCCCGCGTGTCCGCCGGGCCGGTCGGCGCGCCGCCGTCCGCCGCCGTCGACACGGTGGCGTCGGCTCCCGGGCGGTCACCCGTCCGCGGCGGCGCCGCCCGATCCCCGTCCCGGCCCCCGCGGGCGACCACCCCGCCGCGCAGCAGCAGTTGGAAGACGCCGAGCAGCACGGCCGTGGCCAGCGCGCTGTGCCACAGCAGGTCGTCCAGACGTCCGGCCGACAGGTACGCGCCCGCGGCGATCGCGGCCAGGGCGCACACCGCTCGGTCCACGATGCTCTCCACCGACAGCAGGGTGGCCCGCGGGGCGTGCGCGGGGATCGCGTCGTTGACGAGCTTGCGCTGGACCGGGAACGCGAACCCGGTGGCGGCCGCGAACAGACAGAGCAGCACGACGACGACCCACGGCCCGCCGAAGGTCATCGCCGCCAGGGCGCCCGCCAGCGCGAGACTGAGGACGGACACCCAGGCGACCGGCGGCAGCCTGCGGCTGAGCCACTGGGGCCGGGCGGAGGTCACCGCCTCCGCCACGGTCATCGCGGCCAGCACCCCGCCGTGCGAGGCCTCGCCGATCCCGTGGTCCAGCAGGATCGGCTGGAAGAGGTTCACCTGGCAGATGCGCGACAGCGTGAAGACCGCCACCCCCTGCACCATCACCAGGGCCAGCCAGGGCGAGGAGGCGACGCAGCGCAGCGCGGTCCCCGCGTCCCGCAGGAAGGCGCCGCCCCGGCGCCCGCCGTCGGTCCGGCCCGCGGCCGCTCCCGCTTTCGCTCCGGCTCCGGCTCCGGCTCCGGTTCCGGCGAGGCGGGGCAGGAGCACGGCGCAGACGAGGGAGCCCGCCGCGCTCGCGGCGCTGAGCACATAGGGAGCCGGGTGCGCGAGGGCCATCAGCGGCCCGACCAGCGGCCAGCACACCACCTTCGCGGCCAGCCCCAGGGCTCGAGCGGTGCCCTCGGCCCGCAGGTAGTGCTCGTCGCACCGCTCCGCCCGCAGCCCGTCGTACAGATAGGCGCTCGCCGCGCCCGAGGTGAGCGACCGGCCGGCGGCGATGGCCAGGAAGTGGAGGAGGAACCCCGTGTAGGAGGCGCTGAACACCGGGGCCAGGTTCGCGGCCGTCATCACCACCGCGCCGGCCCGCAGGCAGTTGCGGGTGCCGATCCGGTCGGCGATCAGCCCGGTCGGGATCTCCAGCAGGCAGAAGGCGACGTAGTAGATGCTCTGGATGCCGAAGATCTGCCCGTCCGAGAGGCCGGCCTCCTTCTGGTAGGCGTAGAACACCGGCATCCACCACAGCAGGTTGAACAGCAGCTGGAAGCCGTAGTTCAGCCGGATGATCCGGCGCGCGGTGCCGGTCGGGGCGGTGGCCGCTCCGGTGCGGGAGCGCGGCCCGCCCAGACGCGCCCTCACAGCGCGTAGGGGCGGATCTGGACCAGCCGGAAATCGCCCTGCTCGGTCATCAGCCACTCGATGTCGAGGGGCCGGTCCACGTCGGTTCCGCTGAAGTGGGACTGAAGGAGCCGCCCGGTCAGGGACAGGTCGGCGAGCCGGGCGCGGACGTCGGCGGACAGCCCCTGGCCCCATGATCCCAGGGCGACGGTGCGGCCGCCGCCCTCCACCGTGTTGTACAGGTACTGCTGCGGCAGCACCGTCCCGTCGACCACCTGCTCGGGCGAGCCGGGGGAGCAGTTGAGATAGACGTTGCGGAAGTCCTCCCGCCGGGTCGGGTTGCAGGTCACGAGGACACCGCCCAGGGAGGCGGGCACGTACTCCTGGATGATCACACCCATGTAGGTGTCGTCGAGGGAGATGCCGACCTGGTGGCGCAGCCGCACGCTGCGGGGCGAGACGAGGGAGGCCCACACCTGGCGTACGGCGTCGAGGAGTTCGCCCGTGCCGTGGACGGTGGTGACGGAGTCGTACACGCCCGCCGCGGAGAACCCGGGGAGGTCCTCGGCGTTGGAGGAGGAGCGCACCACCAACCGCCCGCGCGAGGCCGCCGCGGCGGGGAAGGCCTGGTCGATCTGCCGGGTGACCGACTCGGGGACGGGGGTCTGCCGGATCAGGTGCTGCACGTGCAGGCACAACGAGTCCAGGACCTCGGTGGCGTCGAGTTCGAGCGCCATCTTCAGCTTGCCGATGCCCTGCTGGAGGGCGGGGGAGGAGGCGAGGAACCGCTGCTGGAGCGCGAAGGGGAGGGCGACGCCCTCCGGGGCGCCGACGGCCTCGGCCACGAACTCGGCTGCCCTGAAACGCAGTTGCTCGGCGGTGAAGGCCTTGTCGAGACCGAGGCGGGCGGCGAGGTGGCCGTAGAGGTCCTCGCGCGGCGGGCGGGGCCGGCCGTAGTAGGAGGTCAGGTCCACCGTGCGGCTGTCCAGGACGTGGTGCAGCTCGCCGAGGTTGGCCGCCTTGGTTCCGTAGCGGTCGCGGTCGGCGCTGCGCAACCGGTGCAGCGAGAGCACGGGGGCGTCCTCGAGCAGCGGCGGTTCGAGGCGTATGCGCTGCTGGTGCCAGGCCGGCGCGCGCAGGTCGGGTTCGTGGTCGAGGCGTTCAAGGGCGATGTCGTCCTCGTCGACCCGGTAGCGCACCCACGCGTCGTCGAGGCCGTCCTCGTCGACCAGTCGCTCCAGGTCGCGGACGATCGCGTTGGGGATGCCCCAGCCGGAGGCGAGGACGTTGGTGTGCGAAAGCGGCGTGATCGGCGCGGTGTTGATGAATCCGGCGACGCGCGGCACGTCGTCGGGCAGACAGGGCATCGCCACGATGTCCGCCCAGCCGAGCCCGTGTTCGGCCGCCCGGTACTCCTGCGCCGTCCGGAAGAAGCGCAACCGCCCGGTCGCCTCGCCGGGGTTCAACGGGGTGCGCTCCCGGGAGCCGAACAGCTCGTGGCTCAGGATGCGGGGCACCCGCTGCTCGCTGATCGCCGACAGCTCCTCCTCCTGCCCGTGGTTGGCGGGCTTGAGCAGCAGCGGCAGACTGCTGTCGACCCTGGCCCGGACGAACTCGTAGAAGAAGAGCAGCAGTCCGCCGCCCATGGTGTCGGCCTCGGTCGTCTCCAGGACGAGGAACGGCCGCTCCCTGCCCTCCTCCTGCTCGGTGTGCAGCGACAGCACCCCGAGCAGGAAACGGCGTTCGGGATCGGAGTAGACGGAGGCGTTGAACGCGTCCAGCTGCGCGTCCAGCGCGGCGAGGTCCATCCCCAGCACCCGGGTGGCGACGTAGTCGACGTGGAAGGGGTGCGCGCCGGTGTCGAGCAGGTGCCAGGTGTCCTCGACGCGGTCGACGACGACCTTGAGGTAGGGGTGACCCGCAAGGACTCCCGACAGCGTCCGGAAGAGCGGCAGGGAGAGGTTCTCGCCCACGACGGTGCGGTCCGTGGCGGGTTCGGCTGGGCCGGTGGCCAGGCGGGTGCTCATGCGGAGACCTCCTCGGACTGCGCGACGGGCAGCACCCGGGGCAGCGCGTCCACCAGGGTCTCGAAGTCCCGCAGCACCGTGCGCGGGTCGGCGGCGGAGAGCAGGCACAGGGCCGCCATGGTGTTGGCGCCCGCGGCGGGGTCGTAGACCGGCACGACACCGCCGTCGGGCAGGGAGCTCTCCGCCACCACGGACAGCTCGCTGTCCGGGCTCAGCGGGACGTCCGACGCGACCACGGGGAAGTCCCAGACCCTGCGGTCCCGCCAGGCCTCGCCGTCGCCGTCCACCGCGAGGACCACGAGGGAGCCGGCCGCACCCCGGGCCTGCGCCGGTGTCAGGGCGCGCTCCGGCCAGGCGACCGGCCGCCCCAGCAGGTGGTCGACGAGCATGCCCACCAGGTCGAGCGCGAAGACCTCCTCGATCTGCGGCACCGTCATCGCGCCGCCGAAGCGGGCGGCGGTCTCGATGAGCCACATGCCGCCGTCGGGGCCGAGCTTGATCTCCGTGTGCGTCCCGCAGTCGCGCAGGCCCAGCGCGTCGACGGCGCGGCGCGCCAGGTCCACGACGCGGTCCTGCGCGTCCGGCGAGAGCAGGGCGGGGGTGATGCCGGCGCGCTCGGTGAACGGCTCGACGGTGGGCATCCGGCCGCTGAGGCAGACGGGGTGGAAGACGCCGTCCGCCACGACGCCCTCGACGCTGAGGTAGTCGCCCCAGCCGGGCTCGTCGAACCAGTCCGCCGCCGAGCCGCTGACGATCTCCTCGACCACGAAGTCGGCGTCCGCCTCGGCGACGTGCAGCTCCGCGTATCCCAACTCGGCGGACTCCGCCATGACCCGGCGCGAGCGGGCCCAGGCGGCGGACGCCTCGCCGGGAGAGGAGATGATCTGGTGGGCGGTGGATCCCGCGCTCCAGGCGGCCTTGAGCAGCAGCGGACAGGACAGGGAGTCCACCGCCGCCCGCAGGTCCTCCTCCGTGGCCACGGGGCGGAACGCGGGCTGCGGCAGGCCGCTCCGCTGCCAGGCGCCGCGCATCAGCCGCTTGTCGCGCGCGAGGGCGGCCGCCGCGCCCGGACCCCGCAGGGCGAGCTTGCGGCAGGCCTCGGCGACGGCGACGACCGCGTACTCGGAGAAGGTGATCACGGCGTCCGCGCCCACCTCGGCGGCGCGCGAGACGATCAGGGAGACCAGGTCGGCGCGGCCGGTGTCGTCCGGCGTCGTGACCGAGGCGCACAGTCGCGCGGCGGAGCCCGCCACGGCGGGCGGAAGAGCGCTGAGCGCCAGCAGGTGCACGTCCGCCCTCGCAGCCGTCCGGGACAGGACATGGCCGAGCGGCGGACCACCCTTGGCATGCACCAACAGCACCGTGCTCACAGAAATTCGTCTCCATTCACCTGGTCGGCGGGGGCCTTCGTCGGCACCGGTGGTGCGGTGGCGGGCCCGGGGATCGTGTGCGGGGGCGGCGTCCGGCGCGTCCGCCCGCACACTCCAGGGGACCAGGCTGTCGGCGTCCGCATCCGCGCACAGGGCGCTCGCGACTCAGGCAAATGCCTGAGTCGCGGCGCCGATACGCGGATTACGGCTCCGGATCCCGGGTCCGAGCGGTAGGGCGGCGGGGGCGGTCAACTCGGCCGGGAATGGGGCTTGTGCAGTGCAGGGCGGGATATCCACGTCATGTGACTGTGCGTCAGCCGGTCGTATACGGACGGAGACCGTTGTGGGCGACCCGAGCCTCAAGACACTGCTGCAGAACCTTCCCGCGTCCTGGAGGGAAGGCGACGAGCCGCGCCGGGCGGGGGAGCGGAACCCCGAGGGACGCACCCCGGCCGACGACCACGGCGACGTCCGAGTCGCCGCCGATCCGTCCGGCTCGCAGCGCGTCCCGCACCGCAGGCAGCGCGAACCAGGGCTCGCCGCGCCCCCCGGCCACGCCGCCTTCGCCGACCTCGTGGACCTCGCCCCGGCGGCCGCCTTCATCCGCGACCGCGACGGCCGCTACCTGTGGGCCAACCACGCCTACGCGCACCTCTACGGCACCGTGCCCCAGCAACTGGTCGGCCGATACATCGAGGACTTCGACGCCCCGGCCGAGGCCGACCGGTTCCGTGCCCTGGACCAGCAGATACTCACCAAGGGCACGCCCGTCCGCCACACCCTGCGCTACCTGCGCCAGGACGGCACCACGGGCCGCGCGGTCGGCCACCGCTTCCCGGTGCGCGAACAGTCCCGTACGTGCGTCGCCGGCATCTACGTGGACATCACCGACCACCTGCGGGCCACGGAACAGCGCCGGGAGGCCGAGGAGAACCTCAGCGCCCTGCGCGACCACAGCGGGCTGCCCTGCGCCCTGCTGTCGGCCAACGGGCGGGTGATCGAGGCGAGCGTCGCGGCCGCCGAACTCTTCCACCTCGGCCTGGCGGACCTCGTGGGCCGCCGCGCCCACACGCTGCTGGCCCGCGAACCGGGCCCCGACCTCGACCGGCTGCACCACCGCTGGAACAGCCTGATCGCCCGCCGCACCCGACGCGTCGAGACCACCGCCGTGCTCGTCGACGCCCACGGACTGCACCGCCGGGCGGAGGTGCACCTGACGACTATCGGCCATTCCGCCAGCCGGGCACGGCACGTCTGGGCCGTGATCACCCATCAGAGCCTCGCCCACGAGGCGCACCCGCCGCTGACGGCCGCGCAGATCCGCATCCTGTCGCTGCTGGCGCAGGGCAGCAGCAACGGCGACATAGCCGCCTCGCTGAATTTGTCGCGGCAGACGCTCGACTACCACCTCAGCCGCCTGCGGCACCTCCTGGACGCCGCGACCCGACCGGCCCTCGTGGCCCGCGCCTACGTCCTCGGCATCCTCGCCCCCCACACCTGGCCCCCGCGCTCGGCCACGGCGGCCCATCCCCTCAGCGCCGCGTGATCCGCGAGGGCGGGAGAACCCGCGCCGACGCCCGCCCCGTGGCCCGCTCTGCGACCCACCCCGCCAGGATGCGGCCGCCGTCGCGGCGGCCGGCGCGTGCGGCCGGTGGCCGGGCCCGTTCCCGGCCCGGCCCGGCCCGGCCCTCAGCGCAGCCGGCGTGCGCGCAGTACGAGATCGTCGGTGTGGTGAGCGCCCGCGCCGCCGTCGGGCGCCACGCGTGGACGCCGTCCGTCCACCTCCACCTCCCAGTCGTCGTCGAGCAGCTCGCGCACCATCGAGGGCCAGACGTAGTCCGCCGGGTCGAAGCCGCCGTCGTGGTGCTGCCGGGTCTCCATCCCGGCGTGGTGCACGAGCAGCAGCGTGCCGCCGTGCGCGACGGCGGCGAGAAGCGCTCGCTCCGCCGCGGCGTCGGGGGTGCGCAGCAAGGCCGGGTACTGCGCGGAGACCAGGTCGAAGGAGGCGGGCGGGAGTTCCGCGTCGGTGAGTGCCGCGTGCACCCAGCGCACGGCGAGGCCTGCGTCGCGCGCGTGCCCGGCCGCGCGCTCCAGCGCCACGCCCGAGACCTCGAGCCCGGTCACGTCCCAGCCGCCTCGCGCGAGCCAGACGGCGTCCGCGCCCTCCCCGCAGCCGACGTCGAGCACCCGCCCGGGTGCGAGCCCGGCGACCTCGGCCACGAGCGCCCCGTTGGGGCGGCCGCTCCACAACTGGGGCCGGTCCGCGTAGCGGTCGTCCCACTCGGTGCGCACCGCGGGGTCTCCGCGGTAGCCGTCGGCGGGCAGGGGGGTGTCGGATGCGGGCGGTTCCGCCGCGATGTAGTCGGTCACGAGCTCACGGTCTCGCCGTCGGGCCGCGCGCGGCCAGTCTTGTTGCCGATCCGGCAAAACGGCGGCCGGCGGGCGTCGTGCCGGGTGGGCGCCGACGGCAGCTCGGATCCGTCTGCCGCAGGTCTGCCTGGCGTGTCCCGCGCCGAAGCGGGCAGGCGGTCGGTAGCGAAAGCCGAGTCCGTGCCACGGCACGGACTCGCATCCGTTCGGACCTGCCCTGGAGCTCACATGATGATCGTCGGCGTGATCGCCTTCTGTGTTGTCCTCGCGATACTCGCTTTCGTCGTCCCGCGACTGAGCCGGCACCCGCAGAACGGCGCCCAGCGCACCCTGGGCTGGGGCTCCCGTGCCGGTTCGAAGGCCCCCGGTCCGCTGGGGCGCTGGTTGAGCAAGCCGTTCCAGTCCAGCTCGCGGGCCGTGGGCCGCAGTGGTTCCGCGGGCCGCCGGGCGCGTGGCCGCCTGCCCTTCTGACCGGCCGACGGCGGGGAGCCCCTGTGCGTCGGGGTTCCCCGCCGCGCCCGCATGCCGACGGCCCCGGCCGGCGTTTCCCCGCCGGCCGGGGCCGCTTCCGCGTGCCCGCGCCTCTGTCGCGTGGGGCCTCCCGGCCCGCCCCCCCTCCCACCTCGGATCGACGGCCGAGCAGGGGCGGTGTTCTGCCCCCAGGCGGGCGAGGGCGGCCGGCGCGTGCCGCTTTTCCCGGCGCCGACGGGCAGGTCGAGCCCGGCGAGGACGGAGCCGACGCCGTACCGCTTCGGCTGGTCGGCCGTGGCGTTCAGGTGCTGCGCGGCGCGGACACCCCCCAGCGCCGGACCCGCACCGTGGACGCGCGGGGACCGGGGCCGCACCGTGAGGCGTTCCGTGCCGCGAACGGCCCTACCGCGACAGCGCGGTGTCGTTGCCGCCCAGGGCGTCCGTCAGCGCGGTGGCGGCCGCGGAGAGGTCCGTGCGGATCGCCCGCTCGCGCGGCAGCAGGTCATGCTCCCTGCCGACGACCGACACGGCGGCCCTGATGCGCCCGTCGAGGTCGCGCACCGGGACCGCGTACTCGGCGACCCCGTGCTCGAACTCGCCGTGCGCGGCGACGACACCCCGTAGCCGGTCGTGGTCGTTGGCCGCGACGAGTTCCGCGGCGGTACGGGCCGCGTGGGGACCGCCGACGCCGATCAGCTCGTAGTCGTCGAGCAGCGCGGCGATCTCCTCGGCGGTGTGGTCGAGGAGGAGGGCGCGGCCGGCGCCGGTGCACCAGCACGGGGTGACGAGACTCGCCCGGCCCTGCCACTCCTGGACGAAGCCAGCGGCGGACTCGGCGCGCAGCAGGCGGACCTGGACGCCGTCGCGGACGGAGAGCCGCGCGCCGGCCCCGTGCGCCACGGCCATGCGGCGCAGCAGCGGACGGCTGCGCCGCACCAGGCCCGGATGCAGCGACGCGGCCGTCGCGAAGAAGGCGTCACCGGCGCGCAGCGTCGAGTCGTCGAGACGTTCGAGGAAGCCCTTGTCGCACAGGTCCTGCGTGGTGCGTGAGGCCTTGCTGCGCTCGATGCCGACCTCGCTCGCCAGCCTGCTGACGTTGAAGCCGTTGCGGCCCGACGCCTCGCGGTCCAGGACGGTGTTGACCACGCGCAGAGCCATACGGAGCGAGGAGGCAGCTCCAGGGCCCCTGTGCGTCGGGGCGGGGCCGTTCGTCGTCACGACCGCACTATATGCGAGCCGCCGATCGGCTGGCCCGGGACGACGGGGACGCACAGTGAAGGCTCTTGAGCGGGGGAGGGGGCATGCGCGGCCCGGCCCGGTCCGGAGCATCGGCGCGGGACGACAGGACGAACGGCACTCGCGGGCGCGCATCGGCAGTCCGCCCGGTCGTATCGGCATGGCCGTACTGACGTGGCGGGGCGTGAGGCTGTGGGGGTCGCGCCGCCGAGGGGTGGCGCCGTCACGGAAGGAGGAGGTCCGGATGACCCGATACGACCTCGCGCTCATCGGATTCGGCGGTGTGAACCGCGCGCTCGCCGAGCTGATCGTCGAACGCGCCGACACGATGGAGGCCGAACTGGGCTTCGGGCTGCGGGTGGTGGCCATCACCGACCTGCGGGCCGGATCGCTCGTGCGCACGGACGGCCCGGGGATCGACCTGGCTCCGCTGCTCGCCGTCGGGCCCGGTGAGCTCGACTTCTCGATGCTGGCGGGCGGCAGCCCGGACCCGCGCAACGAATGGGTCATCCGCGAGGTGCCCGCCGACATCGTGGCCGAGGCCACCTTCACCGACCCCGTGGACGGCGAGCCCGCGCTGTCCCACGTGCGGTGGGCGGTCGAGGCCGGCAAGCACGTCTGCACCACCAACAAGGGGCCGGTCGCCCTGCACGGCGGCGCCCTGAAGGAACTGGCGCGACGGCACGGCGTCCACGTCGAGTTCGAGGGGACCGTGATGTCGGGGACCCCGGTCCTGCGCACCGCGCGCCGCATGTTCGGCGGGCTGGCCGTGCAGGGTTTCGAGGGTGTCCTGAACGGCACCTCCAACTACGTCCTCGGCCGTGTGGAGTCCGGCCTGTCCTTCGCGGACGCCGTCGCCGAGGCCCAGGCCCTGGGGTACGCGGAGGCCGACCCGACGGCCGACATCGAGGGCTACGACGTCCAGCTCAAGGTCATGATCCTCGCGGGTGAGGTGCTCGGAGCCGAACTCTCCCGCGCGGACGTGCCCTGCACCGGGCTGTCCGACCTCACCGCCGCCGACGTCCGCCGCGCCGCGGCCGAGGGCCTGCGCTGGAAGCTGGTCGGCTCCGCCTCCCGGCGGCCGGACGGCGCCGTGGAGGCCCGCGTCGCGCCGGTAGCCCTGCCCACCGAGCACGCGCTCGCCGGGGTCTCCGGACCCGTCAACGCCGTCGCCTTCCACACCGACCTGCTCGGCACCGTCACGGTCGCCGGGCCCGGCGCGGGACGCGTCGAGACGGCCTACGCCCTGCTCTCGGACGTCATCGGCATCCACGAGGGCATCCACGAGCACACCGCGGCGCCCGCGTCCGCCGACACCCTTCTGGAGGCCGGCCGTGCCTGACACCACCCTGGACATCGCCCCCCTGACGCTCACCGCCGCCGGTGCCGCGTCCGGCGGCGGGACGGCCCCCGGCCCGACCGGGCACGGCCCGGTCGGCGACGGCATGGCCGTCGTGCGCAACCCCTACGACGGCGAGGCCATCGGCTCGGTGTGCCTCACCCCGGCCGCCTCGGTGGACGACGTCATGCGCCGGGCCCGGGAGGGGCGCACCAAGGCGCGCGGCCTCTCCCGCGCGGCTCGTGCGGCCGTGCTCGACGGCGCGGCCCGGCTGGTCGAGGAGCGTGCCGAGTCCTTCGCCCGGCTGATCGTCGCCGAGGCGGGCAAGACGCTGGTCCAGGCGCGCAAGGAGACCGCCCGTGCGGTCAACACCCTGCGCCTGTCGGCCGCCGAGGCGCGCCGCAACGCGGGCGAGGTGGTGCCGTTCGACGCCTACGCGGGATCGGAGGGGCGGCTGGGCTGGTTCACCCGCGAGCCTTTGGGCGTCATCGCGGCGGTCACGCCGTACAACGACCCGCTCAACCTGGTCGCCCACAAGCTCGGGCCCGCGATCGCCGGCGGCAACGCCGTCGTGCTCAAACCCTCCCTGCTCACCCCGCTGTCCGCGCTGCGGCTGGTCGACACGCTGGTGGAGGCCGGGCTGCCTGAGGAGGTGGTGACGGTGGTCAACGGCGGCGCCGACCTGGGGGCCGCCGTGGTGTCGGCGCCCGAGGTCCGCATGGTGTCGTTCACCGGAGGGTTCCGCGCGGGCGAGGCCGTCGCCCGCTCCGCGGGACTGAGGAAGCTCGCCATGGACCTGGGCGGCAACGCCCCGGTCATCGTGCTGGCCGACGCGGATGTGGCGGCGGCGGTCGAGGCCTGCGTGTCCGGCGCGTTCTGGGCGGCCGGGCAGAACTGCATCGGCACCCAGCGGATCCTCGTCGCACGCGCGGTGTACCCGGCGTTCCGGGACGCCTTCGTCGCACGGACCCTGAGGCTGCGCACCGGCGACCCGATGGACGCACGCACCGACGTCGGCCCCATGATCAGCGAAAGGGCGGCGGCCGCCGCCGAGCACACGGTCACGGCGGCGATCGAGCGGGGCGCGCGGCTGCTGTGCGGCCACGAGCGGGAGGCCGGCCTGTACGCCCCCACCGTGCTGGAGGACGTGCCGGGCACCTCGGACCTGTGGCGTGAGGAGGTGTTCGCGCCGGTCGTGGCGCTCCAGGCCGTGGACTCCTTCGAGGAGGCCGTGCAGCGGGCCAACGAGATCGACTTCAGCCTGCACGCGGGCGTCTTCACCGGCTCGCTGGAGCGGGCCATGGACGCGGCACGGCTGCTGGAGGCGGGCGGCGTCATGATCAACGACTCCTCCGACTACCGCTTCGACGCCATGCCCTTCGGCGGCTTCAAGTACGGCAGCATGGGCCGCGAGGGCGTGCGCTTCGCCTACGAGGAGATGACCCAGCCGAAGGTCGTCTGCCTCAACCGGGAGCCGGCGTGAGCGACTTCGAGGCCGCGTCCGACGCCGGCTCCCCGGCGTCGCACGGCTCCCCGACGCGGGTCGAGTCCGACGCGCTGGGCGACGTACGGGTGCCCGCACACGTCCACCGGGGCGCGCACACCGCCCGCGCCCTGGACGACTTCCGCGTCAGCGGTGCGCGTTGCAGGACGCGGTGCCGATGACGCCGGGCCGCGAGTCCGGCGCGTTCGGCGTGACGCCCGCGGAGGAGGTCGGCAGGATCCGCGACACGCTGCCGCTGCCGGCCGAGGCCAACCTCGGCGCGACGGCCGTCGGCACCGTCATCACCGCCGACCGTGAGCGACTCGCGCGCGGGGCCGCCGGCGCGGTCGGCGCGGTGACGGCGCTCGCCGCGCGCATCGGCCACGAGGCCGCGACGGAGGTGGCCCGGGACGCCTCGCGCACCGGCGCCGACGTGGTGGACGTCGTCGTGGCGCGTGGACCGCTGGACCCCGAGAGCGCGCCGCGCCTCATCGCCGCGGCCGGCTGACCACCCGGGACAGCGTCAGCGCCGTCACCGTGTCCCGTACACCGGGCATTTGGGCCATCTGCTCCCAGATGCCCCGTACGCGTTCCAGGGAGTCGGCCTCGACGCTGACCAGCAGGTCGAACTGGCCGCTGAGGACGTCGCAGGAGACCACCTCGGGGATGCGCTTGAGCGCGGCGAGGACGTCGGCCCCGCGCATCCGGTCCTCCCGGTAGACCAGGACGTGCGCGGCCACCGTCTCGCGGTCCCGGCCGCTCGGCGGGCGCACGATCGTGTAACCGCCGATGTGCCCCTGCCGCTCCAGCCGCTCGACGCGCTGGCGCACGGCGTTGCGCGACAGCCGTACGCGCCGGCCCAGTTCGGCGTGGGAGATCCGGGCGTTGCGGGTGAGTTCGGTGATGATCCGCTCGTCGATGGCGTCCATGGCGCTTCCTGTCCTCTGACTGGCGAAGGCTCCGGTGGCCGGGGGCCACCGGAGCCGCTGTGCCGCTTCGCGACGTCGTTCAGTTCTCCTGGTGCAGGGCGAAGACACGGGCCGGGAAGCCCGAACCGCCCTGGGGCTTGGGCCAGGTGGCCACGATCAGCGCGCCCGCCTCCGGCACTTCGTCCAGGTGGGCCATGAGCTCGATCTGCCAGCGGTCGCGTCGCAGGACGTAGTCCTCCAGACCGAAGTCGCCCGCGGAGGTGGCCAGTCCGGGGTCGGTGTCGGTCTGCTCGTGCCCGATCGCGGTGACGCCGGCCTCCTCGAAGAGGTACCGCAGGACCTCGGCGGACCAGCCCGGGCAGTGGCTCACGCCCGCCTCGTCCTTGTTGGCCATGGCGGCCGGGTCCGGCCAGCGGCGGCCCCAGCCCGTGCGCAGCGCGACGAACGCGCCCCGGGGGATCCGGCCGTGGCGCGCCTCCCAGGCCGCGACGTCCGCCAGGGTCGGCACGGCGTCGGGGTCCGCGGCCACGCGCTCGGTGATGTCGAGGACGACGAGCGGCAGGATCATCTCGTCGACGGGTATCTCGTCCAGGGTCCGGCCGCCCGCCACGAAGTGGACGGGCGGGTCGACGTGGGTGCCCCACTGTCCGACGATCGTGTAGAGGTGCACGGTGAAGCCGTCGCCGCGGGACATGTCGAAGGGCGTTTCGCGCTTCTCGTCGGGGAAGGCGGGGAAGTGCGGCTGGCCGGGGTGGAAGGCGTGCGTCAGGTCGGTGCGGACCGTTCCGGCGGTGAGCGCGCGGTGCAGGGCCCACAGCGGGGGTTCGGTGGTGGTCGCGGGTGTGGCCGTGACGGCCGTGTCCGGTGTCATGCGTGTTCGTCCTCCATCTCGGCGCCGTGTCCGGCGTTGTCCAACAGGTCGATCCAGTCGAGGAGTTCGGCGGGCCGGGCGACGGAGGCGACCGCGTGGGCCGACTCGGCGGGGCCGCCGTACCCCCACCGCACATGGACGGCCGGAATCCCCTCGGCCGCCGCGCTCTCCACGTCGTAGGCGCGGTCGCCGACCATGAGCGGCCGGCGGACGTCGGCGCCGCCCGCCCGCAGGCGGGCCACGCACTCCCGGATCACCTCCCGCTTGGTCGTGCGGCCCGCCTCCTCGCGCACACCGCACACGGTCGGCAGCCGGGAGCCGAGGCCGAAGCGGCGGGTCATCAGTTCCGCCTGGTCCTGCACCTTCGAGGTCGCCACGCCCATCGGCAGACCGCGCGCGGCCAGGGCGTCGAGCAGTTCCGGGACGCCGTCGTACAGCGCGGCGGCCGTCGCGCCGTCGCGGGCGTACGCGGCGCGGTAGGCCGTCAGCGCGGCGCGTGCGGCGACCTCGTCGAGCCCGACCACGTGGCGGAAGGTGTCGTGCATCGGCGGGCCGACGAAGGAGCGCAGGGTGGCCGCGTCGGGGACCGGGACCCCGACGGAGCGCAGGGCCTCGGCGGCGCTGGCGGTCACGCCGGGAGCGGAGTCCACCAGGGTGCCGTCCAGGTCGAGCAGCACACAGGTCGGCGCCCTCACGCGGCCGCCCCCGCGCCGCGGCGGCGGCCGTGCCGCAGCCAGTGGTACAGGTAGCAGCCGGCGACGAACGGGACGCCGAAGTACAGGGCCGTCGCCTGGGCGGGATCGAGCGCGATGCCGACGAGTGAGGCGAGGCACAGGACGAAGGCGAGCACCGGCACGAGCGGGTAGAGAGGCGTCCGGTAGGGCAGGGCCCTCGGGATTCCGCCCGCGCGGACGAAGGCCCGCCGGTGGAAGAACTGCGAGGCGGCGATGGACATCCAGACCCCGACCGCGGCGAATCCGGCGATCGACACCAGCACCAGGTACACCGTCTCGGGCGCCGCGACGCTGCTCACCAGGGAGGCGAGACCGCCGAGCATGCTCAGGGCCAGCGCGGTCAGGGGGATGCCGCGGCGGCTGAGCCGGCGCAGCGCCTGCGGCGCCTGCTTCTCCTCCGCGAGCGAGAAGAGCATGCGGGCGCAGGAGTACAGGCCGCTGTTGCCGGCCGACAGCAGCGCCGTGATGATCACGAAGTTCATGGCGTCGGCCGCGTAGGGGAAGCCGACGGAGGAGAAGACGGTGACGAACGGACTCTCGTCCAGGCCCACCTGGTCGTAGGGGATGGTCGCGGCGATCACCGTGATCGCGCCGACGAAGAAGACCAGCAGGCGGATGACGGTGACGCGCAGGGCCTTGGGCACGGCCTCCGCGGGATTCTCCGTCTCGCCCGCGGCGACGCCGATCAGTTCGGAGCCGGAGAAGGCGTAGAACGCGGCCAGCACGGTGACCAGGACGCCCGAGAAGCCGTTCGGGAAGAGGCCGTCGGGCGTGTGGAAGTTCTGCAACAGCAGGGGGTGCGAGCCGCCCTCGGCGAGCGGGTGGAAGCCGGCCAGCGCCGCGCCGCCGAACACGATGAGGGCGACGACGGCGGTCACCTTGACCAGCGAGAACCAGTACTCGGTCTCGCCGAAGACGCGGGCCGAGAAGGCGTTCGCCCCGAAGACGACGGCGGCGAAGACCACGCACCAGACCCAGACGCCGACGCCGGGGAACCAGCGCTGCATCAGCAGCCCGCACGCGGTGAACTCGGAGCCGAGGGCGACCGCCCAGGTCAGCCAGTAGAGCCAGGCGGTGGCGAATCCGGTGGCCGGGCCGATCGACCGGCTCGCGTAGACGTGGAAGGCGCCCGAGACGGGGTAGGCGACGGCGAGTTCGCCGAGGCAGGCCATCACCAGCCAGACGACGAACGCGCCGACCAGGTAGGCCAGGACGGCGCCGAGCGGACCGGCCTGGGAGACGGTGTAGCCGGAGCTGAGGAAGAGCCCGGAACCGATGACGCCACCCATGGCGATCATGACGAGGTGGCGGGAGCGCATGGTGCGGCGCAGGCCGTCGCCCGGCGGCCGGGGAGCGGTGTCTGCGGCGGCCGGAGCGTTGTCCGGTGCTGCTGAGACGGACATGGCGGTCTCCTCTGCGGAGCGGAGCGGGGAGAGCGGGACGGGCGTGGGGGGCGATCGGCAGGGCATGGCGGCGGGGTCGGGCCACTTTCGGGGGTGACGGCGCGCGTCGGGGTGGTCGCGGACCGGGGGAGCGGCCGCCCGGTGCGGGCGACGGGCTCACGGGTGGGGCGGCGGGTCAGGCCCGGGAGACGAGGTCCAGCGGGGCGGAGAGTTCGATCACCGGTACCTCCCAGGGGTGGGCGTCGGCGATGCGGGCGAGGATTCGCGCGAGGGCGTCGTCGTCCGCGTCGGCGTCGACGTGGGTGGTCACGGCGAGCGTCGCGGACAGGGACCGTGCGCCGGTCGAGCCCAGGGCGGGACGGGCGCCGGGCCGGACGGTGAATCCCTCGACGCCGAGGGAGACCTCGAAGACGTCGTCGTAGACGCCGAAGTCCCCGAGCCCGGGGGAGGTCTCCACGACGCGCAGGAACGAGGCGAAGGACTCGTCGGACCGCAGCGCGTCGAGGTCGCCCATCGCGCAGGCGGTCAGGGTCGCGGGCGCGACCGGCCAGTACACCTTGATCGTCCGGACCGTCCGGCGCCGGACGGACGCCCGGGCGCCCTCGCGGTCCTGGGCGGTCGGTTCCGGCGTGATCGTCGTCGTGGCCATGCGCGTCTCATTCCTTCGGCATCCGGCGGCGGGTGATGCAAGGATGCTAGGCGTGCATTAAATGCACGGCAAGATGCAGATGGCGCACACTTCGAGGGGTCGTGGACGCGGAGGTACAGTTGCGCACCGACAGTGACGAGGACGGCGCCGCGGCGAACGCGCGCGCCGGCACGGCGGAGGAACACGTGGACTCAAGCGTCGCGAAGGGCCTCGACGCTCTGTCTGAGCTCGCTCGCGGTCCCGCCGACGGCCGGCCCGCCGGCGCCGTCGCATCCGTCTCGGAGCTGGCCCGCAGGCTGGGCCGCGACCGCAGCCAGCTGTCCCGCGTGCTCACCGCCATGGCCGCCGAGGAGTTCGTCGCCCGCGACGAGGGATCCGGCGGTTTCGCGCCGCACTGGCGGCTCTACACGGCGGCGCGCGACCTCACGGCCCACCGCCTGCGCACCGACGGCCTCACGGCCCTGGAGGGCATGGCGGCCGAGACCGGCGAGAGCTGCTACCTGGGCGTCCTGGCCGGGGACGCCACGGTGACCATCGCCGAGCGGGTGCCCGCCGGCAGCCGCCAGCTCGGTTCGTGGATCGGCCGCCCCTACCCGGCCTATTGCAGCGACTGCGGCCAGGCCCTGCTGAGCGACGCCGACGACGACGAGGTGGCGGCGGTCTTCGCCCGCACCGAGTTCGTCCGCCACGGGCCCAACACCCCCACCGGCCTGGAGGACTTCCTGCGCCGTCTGGAGCAGACCCGTCGCCGCGGCTACTCGATCGTCGACGAGGAGGCCGAGCCCGGGCTGTACTCCGTCGCCGTGCCGGTCCGCGACTTCACCGACGAGGTCGTGGCCGCCGTGCAGGTCGTCGGCCCGCGCCACCGCCTCGAACCGAGGACGCGGGAATGCGCGACGGCCGCCCTGCGCTGGGCCGGCCGCCTCGAGGCCGCGCTGCGCGGGAGGTGAGCGGCCGCCCGCCCGAGCGGGGGCGCGGCGCGGTGGAGGCGGGGCCGATCATTTCCGGGAATCCGCGAACACGTGGCGTGGGACTGCTCTAACTTGGCGTTACGCAACGGGAAGGAGCGGGCTCGTGACGGAGAGTGGCTCCGAGGGGGAGCGGGAGCCGTCGGCACGCTGGAACGCCATGGTCGCGGGCACCGTCGAGGGGGCGCAGAAGGAAGCGGAGACGCTCCGCGCGGCCGCACGCGACGAAGCCGCCCGCATCCGTGCCCAGGCCGAAGCCGAGGCCGGCCGGTTGGCCGCCGAGGCCCAGCACGATGCCGACAAACTCGTGCAACAGGCCAGGGCGAGAGCGGCGCGGCTGCTCGCCGGCACCGACGCGAAAGTCCCTCCCGCAGCCGCAGCCGCAGGCGCGGCCCCTCACCGGCCCCGCCTCCTGCGCGCCGCCGCCCCCACCGCCGCCGCGGTGCTGACCGTCTCCGTCGGCGTGCTGGGCGTGGTGCTCCTCAACGAGCGACCGCCCGGGCCCTGCCGTTCCGCCCAGGACGAGACCTCGCGCCCCGTCTCGTCGGCGAGCCCGGTCGGCATGCAGCCGATCGGAGCGGTGGCGCGACAGCGGTCGGGGTCAGGACGTCTGCCCCAGAGCTGGATCACCGGAGGGGCGCTTCCCTCACACCTCTTCAGCTTTCCGCCGCCCTCGGAGTCCGCCACCACGCAGGAGACCCCCTCCTCGGCCGACCCCGCCGCCGCGCCCGGGTCCCCGTCCGCCACGCCCGCCTCTCCCACGGCCGGGCCTTCCGCCCGGGAATCCACCTCGGCCACGGGATGCCGGTAGGCGCCGAGGGTCCGCTGCCCCCGGCCGTCGGAACGCCGAGCCCCCTCGCGGAGGTTCGGCAGCGGCCTCGTCGCCGGTGTCCGACTCAGGCGAGATCGGTCAGGTCCTCCGCGAAGACCTGTGACAGAGGCTGCGGTCCCACGTACTGCTGGCAGTTGCACTGACCCGCCTCGTAGTGCAGCGGCTTCTTGTTCTCGTCCCAGGCGGTCGGCACCTCCACCCGCTCGTGGCACCGGCCCTGCTTGTCGTGCTTGGCCAGATGGTGCGTGCACCCGCACACCGGCTCCGGCGGCTTGTGCGCCGCCTCGACGGCCAGACGCTCCTGCCGCGCCGCCTCCAGCAACTGCACCTTGCGCTCGTGCCGATGGCGCAGCGCGGTACGGACGTTGTCGGCCACCCACGCGAAGCCGCCCGTCCAGAACACGATGAGAACCCACCAGAACCAGTCCACCGACTGTCCCCTTCCCCCTGTTTGCCGCAGGCCAGCATAGAGGGCCCGTCGCGGACCCGAGCCGGTCCTTGTGGGCTGCTGCCGCGCACAGCTGGTGAGAGTTAGGGTCGTGCCCGGCATGGTCGGAGAAACGGGGGTCTCAGCATGAGCGGAACAGTGACGGCGGTCAGCAGCAACGGCGTGTACTCGTTCACCAAACCGAACCGGGACAGCGTCAGGCTGCTCGCCGAACTCGGCGTCGAGGGCGACGTGCACGCCGGAGTGACGGTCAAGCACCGCTCGCGCGTCGCGCAGGACCCCACCCAGCCCAACCTGCGGCAGGTGCACCTCATCCACGAGGAGCTGTTCGCCGAGGTCGCCGACGCGGGGTTCCCGGTGGCGGCCGGTGAGCTCGGCGAGAACATCACCACCCGTGGCATCGATCTGCTCGGCCTGCCCGTCGGCGCCCTGCTCCGCATCGGCGACGAGGCGGTCCTGGAGGTGACCGGCCTGCGCAACCCCTGCCTTCAGATCGACGCCTTCCGGAACGGGCTTCTCAAGCAGGTCGTCGGGCGGGACGAGGCGGGGAACGTGGTGCGCAGGGCCGGCATCATGAGCATCGTGCGGGAAGGCGGCACCGTGCGCCCCGGCGACACGATCGAGGCGGAGCTTCCCGACGGGCCGCATCGGCCCCTGGAACGGGTCTGACGCCGGGTGCGCTCAGGCGACCCAGCCGATCAGCAGTCCTGACAACAGCGCGGCGGGACCCGCCGTCCACGGGGTGACCGCGCGCCTCGTCCTCCACTCGTCGATCACGAGCGTCGCGAACACGGCGACGAAGAGCCGGAGGAATCCGTCGGTCAGGTTCCCGTCCAGCCCGCTGAGCACTTGGCTCGTCGCGAACCCCGTCGCGGTCCAAAACAGCAGAGGGTTCGCCACGTGCTTCTCGGTCGCCAGGACCAGGACCGCGACGACGAACACGACCTGCACGGTTTCGATGATCAGCACGACTGCCTCTCGCGTAGGGCGGGCGGCGGCCGGGTGTCTTCCCGGCCGCCGCCCGCTCGATGTCCGGCCGGCCTACCTACAGCCGTGCGACTTGCCCCAGTAGGTGTAGGGAACGAATCCCGGATACAGCCACCACCACTGCAGTTCGAGGCAGTGACCGACCTTCTGGGCCCACTTGGCCTTCTTCTCGATGAAGTAGGCGTCGATCGAGAGGAAGTTGAGAGCCGTGGCCTTGGCGATCTTCAGCAGCGACGCGATGGTGCCCGCCTTGCCGCTCAGTCCGGCCCAGCTCTCGGCCTGCGCCGTCTCGTGCTTGTTGAACCGGATCCGCAGACCGTAGTAGTGCCACGAGAACAACAGGCGCCCGGTCAGGTCGAGATCGTTCACCGGGTCGCTCGGGTAGGTGTAGGCGTCGGAGTTGCCTCCGTACACCGGGTCGGTGGTCAGGAACCGGCCGGTGGCCGGGGAGTAGAGGCGGACGCCCATCAGCACGACCTTGCCGAGCGGGTCGGACGGCCGCTGGTAGCCGCCGAGCCAGCCGTAGGCGCCGCCGAGGGCCGGGTCCTGTGCGTTGCCGTACTCGTCGAAGTGCTGAACGGCGGTGGCGGCGGCTGCGTCCAGCGGCCGGCGGACCGTGACGTCGCCGTGGATGTCGGTGAACTGAAGGACGACGTCGCCGCCCGCCGAGGTCGTGGCTCCCAGCGTGTCCTCGAGGCCTCTGACGTCACGGACGACGCCCTGGCCGGACACGCTCCAGGTGGGGCTGTCGCACCCGCAGCCGTAGTGGTTGGTGACCGTCGCGGTGTCGGTCCACGCGCCGTTCGCGTCCTTGGCCTGGGTGGTCTGGACGGCCGGGCGGTAGGCGGCGTCGAGGCTCCACGTGGTGCGGGTGGAGCCGACGGTCTCCGAGGCGACGAGGTCGCCGGTGTAGTACGACAGGCCGGTGTCGCCGGCGGCGACGGTGCGGCCGAAGGCGTCGTACGCGTAGCCGGGGTTCACCAGGCGGTCGGCCGAGTCGTAGGCGTAGGACGTGGTGGTCGTCGTGGCGTCGGCGGTGCCGCTGTCGCAGTCGTCCGAAGTGGTCCGCAGCGAGCTGCGGTTGCTGTCGGCGTCGAAGCCGTAGGCACGGGTGGTGCATCCGGTGTCGGTGGTGTCGGAGGCCTGGGTGAGGCGTCCGGAACCGTCGTACGCGTAGGCCGTGTCGATGCTCGGCCCGTCGGTCTCGGTGTGGCCGAGCTGCTGCCCGCTCGCCGAGTACTGGGCCGTGTCGGAGGCGACGACGGCGCCGTCGGGCGCGGTGTACTCGCGGCTCGTCGGGTCGCCCACGGTGTCGGTGCCGACGGCCAGGACGTAGCCGCCGGGCAGGCCCTCGGAGGTGAGGGCGCCGTCCGCGTCGTACGTGCCGGTGAAGGCGCCGGCGACCGAGTCCGTCAGGCTCTTCACGTTCCCCGCCGTGTCGTACGCGTACGTCACGGTGGAAGGCGCCGAGTCGGTGGTCCTGACGGTCCGGTCGAGGACGTCGTAGCCGCGGGTGGCGGTGTTGCCGGCGCCGTCGTCGTACGACAGGACCCGGCCGAGGCCGTCGTAGGTGTAGGAGACGGTGTGGCCGCCCGAGGTCTGGGTCGCCGTCCGACCGTTGTTCTGGTCGTAGGTGACGGTGGTGGCGGGGGTGTCCTTGCCGATGCCGCCGGTGACCTCGCTCCTGGTGTTGCGGCCCGCGCCGTCCGTGCCGATGGTCGTGGTGCGGGTCACGCCGTTCGCGGTCTCGGCCTTGGTGGCCGTCTGGCCCCAGCGGTTGTAGGTGTAGACGGTGGTGACCGCCTCGGCGGGATTGCCGCCGCCGTTCGTGATCGCGGCCGCGGGCGCCGTCCTGCACAGCAGTCCGGCCCATTCGGGACGGGCGCCGCAGCCGCCCGAGCCGTCCGCGGTGTAGTAGGTGTACCCGAGGGCGCCCGCGTCGGAGCCGGACGAGCCGGCGGTGCGCGTCGAGGCCACCCGGCCGGCGCTGTCGTACGACGTCACCGTGTCGGTGGGGGCGCCGCCCTGCGTGGCTTTCTGCTGACCCGTCGACCAGTCGTAGGTGGCGGTGACGGTGGTGGTGTCGCCGTCCGAGGGGTATCCGGCGACCGCGGCTCCGGTCACCGTGGTGGTGACCAGGTCCGAGACGGCCGCGTCGGCGGGCCGGTTCTCGTCGTAGGCGTACGACGTGTGCGAACGCGCCGGGACCGCGCTGCCGGCGGCCAGAGTGCCGCCGGCGCCCTTGAGTTCGCCGCTGAGGGTGATCTGGTGCAGCGGGCCGTACTCGTCGAGGAGCCGCTTGCCGTCGGCGGAGTACTCCGACACGGTGGCGAGCTGCCTGGCCCGGTCCGCGGTGGACAGGTCGCTCAGACCGAGGGCGGCGAGCTTGTCGGCGGCGGCGTCGGCCGTGCCGAGGGCGAGTTCCCGGTTGGCGGCCGTCAGGGCGGTGATCTCGTGGCCGTACGCGTCGTGGTCGGTGGCGCTGACGGCGCCGCCGGGCGTCGCGGCGTCGGTCTGCTCGCCGTCGGCGTCGATGTAGGTGATGGTCGCGCGGGTGTAGTCGCCGGCGGTCAGGTCGCTTCCGGAGTTGGAGGCGGGGACGCTGTCGGCCGGGAACACGGCGGTGGCGTCGGTCGGCGCCTCGGTCTGGCCCCAGCCGGCGACCGTGGCGGCGTCCATCTGGTGCGGGGCGCGGGCGCCGGACAGCGGTACGTCGTACAGCACGGTCGTCTTCGCCGTGCCCGACGTGCTGCTCGCGCTGCCCTCCGCCAGCGCCGGCCGCGACGCGCTCAGCAGCATGCCCGCGCCCGCCGTCAGAGCCGAGCCGGCCTTGCCGTAGGCGAGGGTCCAGGGCAGTTCGCCGGGCTTGGTGCACGTGGCCACCCGGCCGTCGGAGTCGTAGGTGTACTGCGTCTTCAGCGCGGGGCTGATGCGCGGGTCCCACACCTGGCGCAGCCGTCCGGAGGCGTCGTAGGCGTAGGAGGCGACGGTCTCGGCGGTGGCGGTGGAGGCGCCCGGGTCGGTGGCCCACAGCCTGATCGCCTTGACCTGGCCCTTGTGGTCGCCGGGCACGGAGTCGGTGCCCGTCGTGGAGTCCGCGTAGACGAATTCCAGGACCCGGCAGCCCTTGGTCGCCGGGGCGCTCTGGCAGGTCGCGGCCGGGACCGCGGTCGTCGGAGCGATCACGTACTCGGGGCGGGCCAGCTTGCCCGTGTCGTCGGTCTCGGAGACGGTGGTGACCGTGGAGTCGGACACGGAGGTGGCCGACGAGGACAGGGTCCAGGTCGGGACCGTGGCGGCCGCCTTGGCGAACACCGTGGTGTTGGCGTCTGTGTCGGTCAGCGTGAACGTCGTGCCGGACAGACTGCCCGTCAGCGTCACGCCCTCGGCGCCGGTCTCCGGCTGCCAGCCGCCCTTGGAGGTCGCCGTGAAGGCGATCGTGCCGCCGTCCGCCTCGAGCAGTTCCACCGAGGTGGCCGAGGTCCCGCGGATCTGTGTGTAGTCGCTGTCGGCCGCGTCGACGGCCGAGGTCCAGCCGGGGCCGAAGATGCGGGCCTGACCCTCGCTGTCCTTGTCGTTGGCGCGCGAGGAGTAGGAGCGCTCCACGTCCGCCGAGAAGGCGGAGGCGTCCGTCGCGGACAGGGTGTAGTCACCGGTGAGTTCGTTCACCGTGCCGGGGCCGACGGTGGCGGTCGGGGCGGTGCCGGCGTCGCGGTCGAGCGTGACCCCCACGGTCTGCGAGTGGCCGGTGCTGCTGCCGTCCGTGAACACGGCGCGCAGCTGGATCACACCGTCCTCGGACAGGGAGTCGACGGCGTTCCACACCAGCTTGGCGGCGGCCCCGCCGGTGACGGCGACCGGCCAGGCGGACACGGCGCTGCCGGACGCGGTGACGTCGCCCACGGGCACGGTGTGCCAGCCGTCGGTCTCGCCGCGCCGGTACTCCCAGGTCACCCCGGTGTAGCCGGTCAGGCCCCGGGCCGCCAGGGTCAGTCGGCGGGCGGTGGTGTCGCCTTCCTGCGGCGAGACGACCGCCGCGCCCTCCGCGCCCACGCCGAAGGAGTACGTGGCGGTGGCGGCGGAGAGGTTGCCGGCCGCGTCGACGGTACGGGCGTACAAGGTGTGCCAGCCGTTCGCCGGGTCGATCGCGACGCTCTGCGCGTCACCTCCGGAGCCGTCGGTGGTGTCCGGCTTGCTGTTGGGCGCCGAGGCGTCGTCCAGGCCCCAGAAGTAGCCGGCGCCGTCCGACGACGAGGTGTCGAGCGTGCACGTCACCGGTCCGGCGGCCTTCGCGGTCCAGCCGTTGGCGTCGTAGGCGTCACAGGTGACGGTCGGCGCGGCGGGCGCGTCCGTGTTCGGTGTGAACGCGGTGTAGCCGGACCAGGACCCGTAGTCGGTGCCGTCGTTGGCCCGTACCCGGTAGCGCAGGTGCTTGCCCGCGGGAAGGGCGGAGGCGGGCGGGATCGTCAGCCGGGCCGTCGAACCGGACGCGACGGAGGTGGTGGTGCCGGTGTAGGAGGCGGTGGTGTCCGCGTACGCCGGGTCCGGGCTCACCTCGAACTGGGCCTTGGTACTGGACCCGTCCGGGTCGGTCACCCTGGCCGACAGGGTCGGGGTGGCCGAGGTGACGTACCGGGTCCCGTTGTAGGCGTTGACCTGGGACGGCGAGATCACCGGCGAACTCGGCACCGACGGGTACGAGTTGTACGTCACCACCAGCTTCGGGGCGTACCCGGCCGTGGTGTAGTTCGCCGAACGGAAGCGGCGCCAGGTGGTGGAGTCCTTCTCGTCCGCACCGCGCAGCTGGATGCCGTAGTTGGCGATGCCGCCGGCCCAGTCCTGGACCATGCTCGTCAGCGTCCAGTTCGACCAGTTCGGCGAGCACGTGGGGCCGCCCCAGTGACCCGTGTTGGAGGACTGGCTGCCGGTCGTGGTGCCCGGCTGCGCGCCCCAGGTGACCGAGGGCGAGTCCCAGGACGTGATGACCCGCTTGGCGAGCGTGGCCGGACCGGTGGTGTCACAGGTGGCCGAGTAGTAGTTGTACAGCGACATCGTGGCGCCGGTGACGTGCTTGCCCTTGAACTTCGAGGTGTCGAACCTCAGGTAGGAGCGGGCGGTGTCCGCGCCGGCGTCGTACGTGCCCGACTTCAGCTCCTGCGAGGAGATCTGCGAGTCGGGGTAGTCGGGGTTCTGCACCCAGGTGTCCGTGGTCACCGCCAGCGTGGTGGTCGGATCCACCGTCACCGGGTAGGTCGCCCCGGCGAGGAAGGCCTCGTCCGGAGTCAGCACCAGGGTCTGCGAACCGTCCGCGGCGGTCTCGATCCTCGTCGCGACCCGTGCGCGGTGTGCGGACTCACCGGACGCCTTGTCCTTGCTGGAGTCCCACATCATCGGCGCCGGCGCCTCGGCGACCAGCTTGCCGGCACTGTCCTCGAGCAGCAGGTGGCCGGAGCGGGCCTGGGAGAGCCTGAGCCCGTGCAGGTTTAGCGGGATGCGGTACGACACCGCGTCGCCGTCGGGCCGCCGGGCGAGCCTGATGTTCTCCGAGAAGCCCTGCGCGAGCGCGGTGACCGAGAGGGTCTGTCCGCCGCCCAGGCCGTAGGAGGCGGTGTTGTCCTTGACCTTCGGGTTGGGCAGCCTGCTCTCCCAGCCCAGGCCGAAGGCCGTCTTCCCCCGGGTCACCGAGGCGAGTTCGTCGTCCCCGCCGTCGGACACCGCGATGTCCGCCGCAGCGGCGCCCGGTGTGAGGGCGGAGCCGGTGTCGGACAGCGAGGTGTCGATGTCCTTCCACGTCCCGTCCTGCTTCACGCGGACCGGTCCGGCGTACGCCACTGTCTGCAGTTCCCCGCTCGGCAGCGCGTAGGTCGTCGAATCCGCCGTCCGCTCCGAGAGGGCCTCGATCCTGCGGTGCCGCGTCCGTGCCATCAGCATCGCCGACGCCACCGAGTCCGCCGACGAGGCGGCCGTCTCGGCTCCCGATGGCGTGGTCGCGCGCGTCGCCGCGTTCCCCGCCTTCGCCGTCGTACCGGGAGCGGCGGCGAAGGCGGGGAACGCGGCGACGCGCGCGA
>NZ_JAHHIT010000061.1:57140-60407 GCF_024539675.1 Streptomyces hilarionis
CGGCGGCGAAGGCGCCGCCGGTACCCAGCGACACCAGCGCCGCCTCCGCCGCCAGCACCGCGGCCACCGCGAGGGCGGTCCGTCTCGGCTGGTTCCCCCTGCGTGGCATCCCCGCGCGCCACAGGCTGTGTCTCTTCAACGCCCCTCCAACAACCGGTCAGGGACGCGGACACGTCCCCCGACTGAGGAGTGAGGCAAAGGGAGGCAGGTGTCTGCCGGGTGAACGAGACCATCTCTGACCAGGCAGGTTGCGCGCTCAACTTTCGCTCAATTCTGTTGCCGCGCCGCGCCTTTGACCCGCCCATGACTTCCGGCCCCATGGG
Organism: Streptomyces hilarionis; assembly: GCF_024539675.1. GTDB lineage: Bacteria > Actinomycetota > Actinomycetes > Streptomycetales > Streptomycetaceae > Streptomyces > Streptomyces hilarionis. Next base: position 57,464 of record NZ_JAHHIT010000061.1, read on the forward strand.
CTCCTCCAGGGACGGTCAAGCGATCACCAAGCAGAATCGGACGATAAGCCGCCGATGGGGCATCGACATCCCGTCAGCCCTCCAGAGGGCGTGAACGAGTTCCGCGGCGAGGCTTTACGCAACCGTGATCGTCGGCGGTCGCGGCCACCCCCTCCGCCGGTCCGTCCGGGGCCGCCGCAAGGGTCAGGGGGTGGCCTTCGGAGGTTGCCCGGTCCCCTCGCCGTGGCCATTCCGAGTGCTCCCCGCCGTCAGGCGGCCGACCGCCCAGGGGAGCAGCTCCTCGGCCACCGCGAGGCTGAACGGTCTGACCAGCGAGCACAGTTCGGCGCAGGCCGCGGGGCCGAGCGCGAGGTAGGGGAGGGCGGCCAGTCGGTCGGTGGTGTGCTCGATCTCCGTCCTGCGCCGCGCGCCGGCCTCGGACAGCGCCAACCGTGGCCCGTCGTCGAGCCATCCGCGCCCACGCAGGCTCAGCACGGCCTCGTCCCACTGCTGTGGTTCCCATCCCCGCGAGTCGCGCAGCACCTCCGCGCCGACGTCGCCGGCGGCGGCGTGGGTGACGAGAGCTTCGATCCCGCTCAGCCCGGCGGTCATCAGTGCCCCGAGGTGGCCGTCGCCACGGAACTCCCTCAGCAGGGTCTGCGCGTGCCAGAGCACGAGGTGGGGTGCGCTCGGCCACGGCAGTGCGGCGTGCGCGGCGAAGAGGGGGCGGCCCTGCGGGTGGCCCGCCGCTGCTTCGGCGGCGGTGCGGGCGAGTTCCGCCGCGCGGGTCATCTCCGGTGAGGACGCCTTTGCGCCGAGGATGCGGCGCAGCGTGGCGTCGATCCCGTCGAGCCGGGCGGTGGTGAACCGCTGCGGCGTGGCCGCCTCCCATGCCGCCGGGATGGCGCGCCGCACCAGGCGCGGATTGAAGTTGTAGAACGTGGCGATCACCAGGTCCGCCGACGCGGCGCCGAGCGCGGCCGAGCGGGACGCGAAGTACCCCGCCCTGGGATCCACGCCCAACTCGCCGTACCGGTCGGCGGCTTCGGGCGAGAAGTAGACGGCCCCGTGGTAGGGCTCGAGCGTCCTCCAGGTCTCGCGCGCGAGGGCGAGGCTGTCGCGGTCCGCGTCCGGCGTCATCGGCGGTTCTCCGTCCTGTGGCGGATGAAACGAGCGTGTTCATCGAGCACATGACGGTGCAACGGACGCATCAGTCGTACCGTCTGGTCGGTACGGTACCGGAGAGCGGCTCCGGCGACCACTGCCCGGAAGCCGCCTTCCCGCGCCCGACCGCGCTAGAACGCGGAGTGGGCGAACCAGCGCGTCAGCAGGTCCTTGTCGCCGTCCGGTGTGAAGACGGCCGCGTCGTGCCGCAGCCGGCCGTAGACGAGCAGCAGCAGGTCGGCCGCGGCGCCGTGGACGGTCGCGTCGGCCGCTTCGGCGGCATCGGCGTTCGCGTCGAGCCCGAAGCCGTCGGGCCGCAGGCGGACGAGCCAGGTCTCCTCTCCGTCGGTGGCGTGCAAGCGGAGGGTCCGGTCGGGGCCGCGCAGCTTGGCGACATCGGGCGCGAAGGGGGTGGCGAAGGGCAGGTTGACGAGGAACTCGTCGACCCCGTCGACCGCCCGCGGCCGGTCGACGGTGGGCCGTCGCCCGAGGGCCAGTTCGGCGTCGACCCGGTGCACCAGGGTCTCGAAGAGCATCCGGCGTGCCCAGAAGCGGGCGTGCTGATCGACGCCCCAGGCCCACATGGGCAGGTCCGGGTCGGTGGCCGCGAAGGCCCGTGCGGCCACGGTCGCGCTGTCGGCCAGCCAGTCCGGAAAGTCCTCCTGCCGCTCGGGAAGCTGCAGATCCACTTCCCGGCTGCGCGGGGGTTCCTGGATGCGCGCGTGCAGAAGCCCCGAGAACCAGCGCTGGACGCTGCCGGTGTGCTTGACGAGGTCCGCCAGGGTCCAGCCCGGGCAGGTCGGCACGGCGGTCGTCAGGTCGGCGTCCCGCAGGCCGGCGACGAATCGGGCGGTCTCCGCCGCGACCGCGGCGCGGTGGTCGAGGAGGGAGGGTCCGTGGGTGGGCTGGTCCGGCGAGTTCATCGTCGGAGCCTATCGCCGGGGTGGGAGCGGGGCGCCCGGCGGGTCGGGCGTCGTCGGACGGTCGGCCCGCCGGGCCTCGGGGAACGCCGGATCAGGGGTGAGTCGCCGTGGAGGGATGGGCGTGGGCGGCGTGCAGGAGTCTCGCCGCGCCGCGGACCGCGGCGGTGTGGGGAGACGGGACGGGGTGGACGGGGGCGTGCAGCCGGCCGGCGAGGCCGCGGGTGATGTCGGGCCGTAGCGCGCCTCCGCCGGCGAGGAGCGCCCCGCGCCGGAGGGCGTCGAGCGTCTGGGAGGTGCGGTCCTGGTCCAGCATGGCGGTGAGCATGGCGACCACCGTGTCCGTGATCCGCTCGGGCGGGGTGAGGCTGTCCAGGTCGCTGGTGCCCAGGGCGGCGCGCCGGGCGTCGGTCACCGCGCCGTCGGTCAGGAGCGTGACCTCGGTGAGGTGGGCGCCGAGGTCGACGACGAGCAGCGGACGGGTCAGGTCGGCGTCCGCCGCCGTCGCCACGGCACGGGCGGCGGGAACGGTCAGCACGGTGCGCGGGCGCAGGACGTCGACCGCCGTGCGGGCTTCGGTGCGGTACGGGACTCCGCCCAGGGCGGGCGTGGTGAGGACGAGCAGCGGGCGGCCGGGGCGGGGCAGGCGGTGGCCGAGCAGCCGGTCGAGCATGCGGGCCGTCGCGGGGGTGTCGACGATCGCCCCGCGCTGGATGGGGTACCTCGCGCCGGTGCCCGGGAAGGTCACCGTGGGCACGTCGAGGATCAGGCGCCGCCCGGACGTCCAGGCCCGGGTGCGGGCGCTGCCCAGATCGAGGGCGATGCCGGTGCACTCCCGGCACCAGGGCCACGAACGGTGCCGGGCGGTGAGGGGACGGGGG
>NZ_JAHHIT010000062.1 GCF_024539675.1 Streptomyces hilarionis
GAGGGTGGGGTCGGTGGCGGTGGGGCGGGTGACGAGCAGGGACGGGTCGCTCATCAGGCGGCCGTCGCGGGTCAGCTCGTCGAACGTGCGGCGCCACGCGCCGCCGAAGGACAGCGTGTGGTGGCCGAGTCCGGGCCATGTCCGGTCCGTGCCGACGTGCAGGACGACGGCCGACGGAGCGTGGCGGATGCGCAGCGGGCGCCGCGGTGTGCGACCCAGCAGACCGTAGGAGACCGGCAGCTCCGGGGTGAGGACCACGGCGTCGCACGGGATGCGGTCCCGGTCGGTGACGACGGCGGTGACCCGTCCGGCGGAGCGTTCGAGCCGGGTGACGGTCTGCCCGAGGCGCAGGTCCGCGCCGGCCCGTGCGGCGACGTCCGCCATGGCCTGCGGCAGGGCGTGCATGCCGCCGCGGGGGAAGTACACGCCGGCCACGGTGTCCATGTAGGCGATCACGGCGTAGGCGGCGAGAGCCCGCGCCGGGGCGACTCCGGCGTACAGCGCCTGGAAGGAGAAGACACGGCGCAGACGTTCGTCGCGCAGGTGGCGGCCGATCCCCGCGTCCAGCCGGCCGAAGCCGCCGAGGGCGGCCAGACGGGCCAGATCCGGGGTCAGCAGTTGCAGGGGCGAGTCGAAGTTGGCGTCGATGAAGCGCCGCATCTGGGCGCGGTACAGCTGTTCCAGCCAGCGGCGCAGCCGCCGGTAGCCCGCGGCCTCCGTCGCGCCGGCGAAGCGTTCGACCTCCGCCTCCATGGCCGCCGCGTCGGTGTGCACGTCGAGGCTGCTGCCGTCCGCGAACCGCGCCTGGTAGGCGGGGTGCAGGGGGACGAGGTCGACGTGGTCGCGCAGGCGCTCGCCGACCGCGGCGAACGCCTCGTCGGCGAGGTCGGGCATGGTGAGCACGGTGGGCCCGGTGTCGATGCGGTAGCCGCCGCGCTCCAGCCGTCCGGCGCGTCCGCCGGGCAGGTCGTCGCGGTCCACGAGGGTGACGCGGCGGCCCGCGCCCAGCAGGTGCAGGGCCGCCGAGAGGCCGGAGAGCCCGGCGCCGACCACGACCACGTGGTCCGTGGGTCCGGTGACGGTCCGGGTCATCGGACGACCCCCTCGGCGCCGACGGTCAGCAGGGCGGAGACGGGCATGCCCTCGTCGGCGCCGCAGGGCCCGGGGTCGGTTCCTGGCCCGGGTCCGACCCCGGGGTCCGTGCCGGCCGCCGTGTGCAGCAGCTCCCGCAGGCGCCTGCGGGCCTGCGGCTCCAGGGGCACGGAGTCCAGATGGCGCATGCCCTGGGCGACCAGCCGGTCGATCTTCGCCTCGACGACGTCCCGCGCGCCCGTGGCCACCAGCACGTCACGGACCTCGCCGAGACGGCTGTCGGGAAGGTCGGCGCGGCCCAGCGAGCGACCCAGCACCGCCAGCGCCCGACGGTCGCCCGCGGCCTCCGCCCGGGCCCGGGCCACCGCCGCCAGATACGTGGGCTTTCCCGCGCGGATGTCGCCGCCCGTGGGCTTGCCGGTGCGCGAGGGGTCGCCGAACACGTCGGTGAGGTCGTCGCGCAGCTGGAAGGCGATGCCGACGCAGCGGCCGGCCGAGCACAGGGCGGCGGTGCGCGCGCTGTCCGCGCCCGCGAGGGCGGCTCCCAGGGCCAGCGGACGTTCCACCGAGTACAGCGCGCTCTTGAGGCAGGCGGCGCGCACGGCACGGGCCAGGGACGCCGAGGAGGTGACCTGGCCCTGGAGGTCCAGGTACTGGCCGGCCACCATCTCGGTGCGCATCGAGCTCCACAGGTCGCGCACCCTGCGCCCGGCGTCCGCGTCCACCTCCAGGGCGGCGACCGTGTCGTCCGCCCAGGCCAGGGCGAGGTCGCCGGCCAGGATCGCCGCGGCCTCGCCGAACCGCCGGCCGCCGTCGTGCGACACGGCGCCCGCGTACTGGGCGGCGACGTCCGCGTGCAGGACGGGCCGGCCGCGGCGCAGCGGCGAGCCGTCCATGACGTCGTCGTGGACCAGGGCGCAGGTCTGGATCAGTTCGAGGGCGGCGCCGACCCGCAGGGCGGCCTCCGCTTCGGCCGGGCCGCCGCCGCAGGCCCGCAGCGCCCACCACACGAAGCGCGACCGCATGCGCTTGCCTCCCTCCAGGGTGAAGGCCGCGACGCGTTCGGCGAGGTCGTGCCCGAACACCGGGTCGAGGACGGCGGCCCGTTCCACGCGCTCGTTCAGGAGGTCCAGCAGAAGACGGCCCACGGCCGCGGGCACATCGCGGTCGACGGCCTCCAGCGCGTCGTCGTCCAGCCGCAGTCGCACGGGCAGGGGCGGCTCCGCGGGTGCGCCCGGGGCGGGCAGCCCGTCCGCGAGCAGGGGAAACCCGCCGACGGGCCGCACGGCGCGAGGGTCCGGCGCTTTCTGTGCCACAGGAAGATCCTTCGCCTCGGTGGGACGCATCCCGGTTCCTCTCGCCGCGCTCGTCTGGGTGTCTGACGTAATGCCTTCCGCGACGGGGCCGTCCCCGGATGCGCCATCGGGGGAGAAACGTGTGAGCGATCCCGGCGGGCGGGTCCGATGCGCGCGGGAGGCGCCACCCGCCCCGGAGCGGGGACGCGCGAGAAACGACGCAAAGGCGATGCAACTTGTCCGTGCGTCGATGTGCTTCGCATGGTGGGGGAGTGGCGGTCGCCGTCGGCGACCGCGAACACGGCACGCGGGGGCCGCCCCCGCAGACCCGACCCCGCCCCCCGCACCTGGAGACGGCACGGTCACCGCCCGCACGAGGAGCAGCATCATGACTGCACGCCAAGTCACCGAGCAGACCGTCGACAGCACGCCGCTGTGGGCTCCGGCCGAGGACTCCCTGGCCGACGAGGAGCTCGCCGCCGGGTTCGCGGCCGGCGACGAGGCCTGTCTCGTCGCCGCCTACCACCGGTGGGGCGCGCTCGTCCACACGCTCGGACGGCGGTCGCTGGGCGACGCGCGCGAGGCGGAGGACGTCACCCAGACCGTCTTCCTGGCCGCTTGGCGGGGGCGGGCGGGGTTCACCCCCGAACGCGGCACGCTGAGCGCGTGGCTGGTCGGCATCACCCGCCGGAAGATCGCCGACGCCCTGGCGGCCCGGACCCGGCGGGCCGAACTCGTGGCCGCGGCCGGCGCCCGCATGTCCGTCGGGCACGTCGACGGCGACGCACAGCCGGACGCCGTCCTCGACCGTGTCCTGATCGGCCGCGAACTCGCCAGGCTCCCCGCCGCGCAACGCCGCGTGCTGACCCTCGCCTTCTACGACGACCTGACGCAGCCGCAGATCGCCGACCTCACCGGCTGGCCCCTCGGCACGGTGAAGAGCCATGCCCGGCGCGGGCTGCACCGGCTCGGCCGCTGCCTCCAGGAAGAGGGCGTCGGCGACCGCGGAGAGTGATACGACGCAAAAACGATGCGATAGTGAGAGCGTTCGTTCAGGGGCCGATCCGCGGGGTCCACACCCGATCCGGATCGATCCGCGCCCGATCCGATCCGGCCCTCCCGGGCTCCCAGGGCCTCCCGGCCCTCAGGGGCATCCCGGGCTTTCCCGCCCCTCGCGACCGCTGGTCGGCGGCGGGTTTCGTGCGGACGGTGCATCCGCGGTCGCCGCTGTGCCCGTAGTGGTGCGCGTGGAGCCGTCGCAGGGGGCTCCGCCCGCTGCGGGGGTCGCGCCCGTCGAGTGCGGGGCTCGCGCAACGGACCGTGCGGACGTCAGGAGGACGGCGTGGCCGAGCGGCCGGCACTGCCCCACATCCCCCACGCCGAGCTGGTCTCGCGCGCCCTCGACGGCAGCCGGGCGCCGTGGGACGCGGAGGCCGCCCGCCATCTCCGTCAGTGCGGTGCGTGCCGCGAACGGCTGGCCCTGTACGAACGCGCGGCGGCCGCGGGCCGCCTCACCCGCCCGGGTGAAGTCCTCCAGCCGCCTCCCGCGCACGTGTGGACGGCGGTCCGCTCCCACCTCGACGAGGACGCGCCCAGGACACCGCCGCCGCTCCCTCCGCCGCCCGCCCCTGCCCCACGGCGCGCGGCCCTCCGCGTCCTGCGCCGCGCGGCCGCGGCGGCACGGGCCCTCGCCCACGCCCTCGCCCGCGGCCTTGTCCGCCTGCCGGCCCGGCTCCGTCCCCACCGGCCCCGCGAGACCGACCGCTGACGGCGACCGCCGGGAGTGATCGGGCGAGAGTGGGCCACGCCACCCCCGGACGGCCGAGCGGCCCGGCACGGCCTGCATCCGGAGAGGGCCCGCGGGGGGAATGCTTCCGACAGACCACCGGCTGCCCGCGCCGCCGGTGCGACACACGTGGGACAGGGGAAGGGAGCGGCCAGTGCTGCACGCCGAGGTGGCCGTCCTGGGCGCGGGAGCGGCGGGACTCTCCCTCGTCCACCGGCTCGCGCAGACCGCCCCGGGCTCCCGGCGCGTGTCCGCCGTCCTGGTGGACGCGCCGCCCGGCCCGCTGCGGCCGCCGAGCCGGACCTGGTGCTTCTGGGAGCCCGGGGCCGGCCCGTACGACGCCGCCCTGACCGCCGAGTGGCGCAGGCTCCGGGTGCACGGCGGCGCCGGACGGCGCATCGAGGACGACATCGCCCCCCTGCGCTACAAGATGCTGCGCTCCGACGACTTCGAGCGCCTCGTCGCCCGGGACCTGGACCGGTGCGACGACGTCACGCGGCTGGAGGCGACCGTCGAGAGGGTGGACGCCGGCGCTGACGGAGCCGACGTCCACGCCCGCGCCCCCGACGGCCGGCCGGTGGCGGTACGCGCCCGCTGGGTCTTCGACTCCCGGCCCCTCGCCCGGCTGCCCGCGGCCCGCACCACCCTCCTCCAGCACTTCCGCGGCTGGTTCGTCCGCACCGCGCGGCCGGTCTTCGAACCCGCGACGGTGGACCTCATGGACTTCAGGGTGCCGCAACCGTCCCGGGGCCTCGCCTTCGGCTACGTCCTGCCCACCGGACGGCACGAGGCCCTCGTCGAGTACACCCGGTTCTCCGACGCCGTCCTGTCGCGCGAGGCGTACGAGGACGAGCTGCGCCGCTACACCCACGACGTGCTGCGCCTCGAAGACTTCGAGGTCACCGCGACCGAGACCGGCGTGATCCCGATGACCGACGCCCGGTTCGTGCGACGGCCGTCCCCTTCCGTCTTCCGCATCGGCGCCGCGGGAGGCGCCACCCGCCCGTCCACCGGCTACACCTTCTCCGCCGTCCAGCGCCAGGCCCGTGCCGTCGCCGACGCCCTGCACGCGGACCGCGACCCCCTGCCGCCGCCGGCCCACACGGCGCGCTCGCGGGCCATGGACGCGGTGATGCTGCGGGCGCTGGACACCGGCCGCGTCGACGGCGCCGCCTTCTTCGAACGGCTCTTCGCCCAGGTGCCGATGGAACGGCTGCTGCGCTTCCTCGACGGCGGGGCCCGGCTGCACGAGGACCTCTCCGTCGGCGTCCGCACCCCCGTCCTGCCCATGCTGCGCAGCGCGGCCGAGCTGCCCTGGCTCGCCCGCAGGCCGCCCGCCCCCGACCGGTGAGCGGCACCGGGCACACGGCGGGCCCACGAGACACGAGACCACCCGAAGGAGACCGCATGACCCTGCTGCGCGACGAGGACCTGGCCGCCGCGTTCGACCACGCTTCTCGCAGCTACGACACCCTGGTCGCCGCCAACCCCGGCTACCACGGCCAACTGCGCCGCTCCGCGCGCCGCCTCGGGCTGCCCGACGGCGGGGCCGGGCTGCGGGTGCTGGACCTCGGCTGCGGCACGGGCGCCTCCACGGCCGCCCTCGCCGCGGTCCTGCCCGGCGCCGAGATCACCGCGGTCGACGCCTCCGCCGGCATGCTGGAGCGGGCCGCGCGCAAACCGTGGCGGGACGGGGTGACCTTCGTGCGGGCCCCCGCCGAGGGGCTCGCGCAGGCGGGCGTGCGCGGCCCGTTCGACGCGGTCTTCGCCGCCTACCTCTTCCGCAACGTCACCGACCCCGACGCGGTGCTGCGCGCGGTGCGCGACGTGCTCGCCCCGCACGGCCGGCTCGCGGTGCACGAGTACACGCTGAGCGGCAGGGCGGTCCACCGCGCGCTGTGGACGGGAGTGTGCCGCGGCCTCGTGCTGCCCGTGGCCACGCTGCTGGGAGACGGCGACCTGTACCGCCACCTGTGGCGCAGCGTCGTGGACTTCGACACGGCCGACCGCTTCACCGCCCGGGTGGGCGCCGCGGGATTCCGGGACGTCAGGGCGCTGCCCCTGCCCGGCTGGCAGACCGGCATCACCCACACCGTCGTCGCCCGCCGCCCGGGCCCGAGCGCGGAGGACGGCCGATGACCCGCACCCGGCGACCGGACGCCGCGCGGCGCGGCCGGGACCGGCGCGCCCGCACCCTCCTGCCCACCCCGGGCGCACCGCGCGTCACGGGCGACCGGCCCCCGACGGCGGCGGTCGTCGGCGGCGGCATCGCCGGCCTCGCGGCCGCCACGGGCCTGGCCGAGAAGGGCGTGCGGGTCACGCTCTACGAGCGCGAACCCGCCCTGGGCGGACGGCTGTCCGGCCTGCCGACCGTTCTCTCCGACGGCAGCGCCGTCACCATGAGCCGCGGCTTCCACGCGTTCTTCCGTCAGTACTACAACCTGCGCGGCCTGCTGCGGCGCACCGATCCGGGGCTCACCCGTCTGCGCGCGCTGCCCGACTACCCGCTGCGGCACGGCAGCGGCGTGCGGGACAGCTTCCGGCACGTCCCGCGCACCCCGCCGTGGAGCGCCCTCGGCTTCGTGGCCCTGAGTCCCACCTTCACCCTGCGCGACCTGGTCCGCATGAACCCCGTCGCCGCGCTGCCCCTGCTGGACGTCCGCGTCCCGGAGGTCTACGAGCGGCTCGACGGCGTCAGCGCGTACGACTTCCTCCACGCGATCCGCTTCCCGCAGGCCGCCCACCACCTCGCGTTCGAGGTGTTCTCGCGGAGCTTCTTCGCCGACCCGCGCCGGCTGTCGGCCGCCGAGATGGTGCTGATGTTCCACATCTACTTCCTCGGTTCCGCGGAGGGCCTGCTCTTCGACGTGCCCGACGAACCGTTCCCGACCGCCCTGTGGGACCCCCTCGCCGGCTACCTGGACGGCCACGGCGTCGACCTGCGCACCGGCGTGCGCGTCGACGCCGTCGAACCGGCCGCGGACGGCGGTTTCGTCGTCGCGACGGACACGGCGGAACAGCACCACGACACGGTCGTCCTCGCCCTGGACACGGCGGGTCTCGGCTCCCTCGTCGCACGCTCCCCCCGCCTGGGGGACGCCGCCTGGCGGGAGCGGATCTCGCGGCTGCGCGCCGCCCCGCCGTTCCTCGTCTCACGCCTGTGGCTGGACCGGCCGGTCGCCGCCGACCGGCCCGGCTTCCTGGGCACCAGCGGCTACGGCACCCTCGACAACGTCAGCGTGCTGGAGCGCTGGGAAGGGGAGGCGGCCCGCTGGGCCGCGCGCACCGCGGGCTCGGTCGTCGAGCTGCACGCCTACGCCCTGCCCGAGCACGCCGTCCACGACGTCGAGCAGAAACGCCTGATGGAGCAACTGCACCGGGTGTACCCCGAGACGCGGGCGGCGACGGTGGTCGACGCACGGCACGAGTGGCGGGCCGACTGCCCGCTGTTCCCGGTCGGCGGATACCGCGACCGGCCGACCGTGCGCACCTCCCACCCCGGGCTGGTGGTGGCCGGCGACCTCGTGCGCACCGACCTGCCCGTGGCCCTGATGGAACGCGCCGCCACGAGCGGCTTCCTCGCGGCCAACGCGCTCCTGGAACGCTGGGGAGTCAGGGGCCAGACCCTGTGGACGGTGCCGGACCGCGGCCGCAGCGCGGCCCTGCGCGGCCTCGCACGACTCGGCTGACCCCGGAGCCCGTACCACGCTCCTGAACGCCGCCCCGGCCCGCTCCCGCTACCGTCCCCGCCGTCGGCGCCGCCAGAAGTCGCGTGCGCTCTCCGACTGCGCCCACAGGCGGAAGGCCGCCAACGGGACGATCGCGATCACGACGACGACGATCCACCCGTTCACCGCTCGGCCCTCGCCCGGGCGGTCGCCGGGATCTCCGACGCCGCTCCGGGGCGCTCCGGTCCGTCCGTCCGGCCGGGCCCGGCGGTCACGGCTCGGGGTGGGCGTCGACGAGTTCGGGCTCCAGCCCCTCGCTCACCTCGGCGTGGCCCCGGCCGGCCTCGGCGCGCCACGCCTCGAAGGCCCAGGCGGTGAGGGTGACGACGGCCAGGCCGAGCAGCCAGCCGCCCACCACGTCGCTGAACCAGTGCACGCCGAGCGCGACCCGGGTGAAGCCGACGCCGACCACCGACACCACCGCGACGCACCAGCACGCGGGCCGCCAGGCGCGCGGCGCCAGCGGCAGCAGCACCAGCAGCAGGACGGCGAACGACGTGGTGGCCGTCATCGCGTGACCCGACGGGAAGGAGAAACCCGGCGCGTGCGCGACCGGATCCTCCAGGGACGGCCTGGCCCGCTCGACCACCGTCTTGACCAGGAGGCCGATCAGCCCGCCGGCCACCGCCGTCACGGCGGACCAGGCGGCCAGCCGCCACGCCCTGCGGTACAGCAGCCAGAGCGTGAGCAGGGCGACCACCGTCCGCAGGACGGCCGGGTCCCAGACCCAGTCCGACAGGAAGCGCAGGACGGCGGTCCACGCCGGGTGGGCCACGGCCGTCTGGTGCAGTCGCTCGGCGGCGCCCGAGTCCAGGCGGCGCAGCGGCCGCCACCGGCCCTCGACGAGGACGAGCAGCAGCGCGAAGGGCACCGCGGCGACGGCGGCGACGACTGCGGCTCCCAGCAGCCGGGCGCCGAATCTGCGGTCGGCCGTCCGGCGACGATGGTCTCGAAGACGCCGGGCCGCGGCTCGCACAACCATTCAGACTCCAGGATCGGGTTCGATCGGCTCGGACCGCTGGGCCCGCGCGGCCTCCAGCTGCGCGGCGAACGCCAGTCCGAGGAAGAGGGCGATGGAGGTCAGGTAGGCCCACAGCAGCAGCGACATGAAGGCGCTGAGCGGGCCGTAGACCGTGTCGAAGGAGCCGCTGATCCCCAGGTAGAGACTCAGCAGCCAGGTCAGCGCCGTCCACAGCACCAGGTACACGGCGGCCCCGAAGGCCAGCCAGGTGTACCCGGGCTGCTTGCGGCGCGGCGAGCGGCGGAAGATCACGCTCGCCGAGATGAGCGCGAGCAGCAGCCCGGAGGGCCAGCGCAGCACCTCCCAGGCCGTCTGGGCTCCGCCGTCGAGCCGGTAGACGCTCACCGCCGCGGAGGCCAGGTCGCCGCCGGCCACCATGACGATGAACCCCAGTCCGAGCGGCAGCCCGGCGCAGACGGACATCACCAGGCCGCGCAGGTACTTCTGCCGGAAGGGGCGGTCGCGCTCGTTGCCGTAGATCCGGTTGGCGCCGCGCTCCACCTGGCACATCGCCGTGGTGGTGTTGACCAGGGAGAAGAGCAGGCCGAACCAGAGGGCGACCTGCGCGCCGTCGCCCGCCGTGTGCCGGCTGCGGTCGAGCGCGTCGTCGACCACGTCGGCGCTGGGCCCCTCGGCCATCCGGTGGATCGTCAGTTCCGCGATCCGGCCGATGTTCTCGGTGTGCAGGGTGGTCGACAGGCCGACGAACGCGATGGCCAGCGGTATCACCGACAGGACCGTCTGGAGGGCGAGCGCCCGGGAGTGGGTGAAGCCGTCGGCGTACCGGAAGCGGACGAAGGAGTCGCGCAGCAGGGCCCAGCTGCCGTAGCGGCGCAGCGACATCAGCGCCTCGTCGGCGGACAGTTCGTCGCCGGTCATGTCCCGCGTCTCGGGGACCTTGGTCGCCGTACCCATGTCACGCGCCCCCCGTCGGCAGCAGCACGGTCAGCGCACCCGGCCGCACCTCGGCGGTCAGCAGGCGGCCGGGCGTCACCGGGTCGCCGTCGAGCTCGCGGGACTGCGGGGAGTCGAAGGCCAGTTCGGCCCGCCGGAACGTGAAGAACTCCACCGGCACGGCCCTGTCGTCGCCCTCGCCGCGTGCCGTGACGGTGTCCACCGCCGACGGCCGGGGCGGCTTGCGGCCGCCGCGCAGCAGCGTCGCCAGCGCACGCAGCCAGCCGCCCACCCCGCGCGGGTCGAGGATCAACAGGTCGAGGCGGCCGTCGTCCGGGCGGGCGGCGGGCAGCAGCGTGGTGCCGCCCTGCACGGTGCCGACGTTGCCGATGAGCACCATGCGGGCCGTGCGGTGCAGTTCGGGTGCGCCGTCGAGCCGGACGGTCAGGCGCATCCGCGGTGTGCGCAGGGCGCCGACGCCGGCCAGGACGTAGGCGGGCCAGCCCAGGACCGACTTGGCGCGGTCGTCGGTCTGTTCCATGATCGCGGCGTCCAGTCCGGCCCCGGACATGGCGGCGAAGTGGGTGGCGGCGAGATCGTCGCCCTCGATGCGGCCGAGGTCGATGCGGTGCGGAGTGCCACGCAGGGCGGCGTCGAGCGCGGCGGTGGGGGACAGGGGCAGACCGAGGTTGCGGGCCAGCAGGTTCCCGGTGCCGCAGGGCACGAGGGCCAGCGGCACGTCGCTGCCGGCCAGGGCGTCCGCGGACGCCCGCAGGGTGCCGTCGCCGCCGCAGACCACGACCAGGCGGGCGCCGTCGCGGATCGCCGCCGCCGTCTGACCCGTGCCCGGGTCCTGCGCCGTGGTCTCGATGAACTCCGGCGCGTGGTGACCGTGGCGTTCCAGGACTTCCCGCAGCGCCTCGCGGTCCGCTTCCCCGGTCACCGTGGGGTTGAAGATCACCGCGGTGCGACCGCGGTCCGGTGTGCCGCCCGCGGCCGTCTCCGCGGTCACGGCGGACGGCGCGGGGCTCGCCTCGACCGGAGCGGTGACGGTGGTGTCGGTGAACAGGGCACGGCCCACGATCAGCAGGGAGAGACTGCCGTTGGCCAGCCCGCCCATGACGTCCGTGGGGTGGTGCATGCCCCGGTAGAGGCGGGCGACGGCCACCACGACCGGCACGAGGAGCAGCAGACCGCCCACGACGCGCCGCCAGGGCCCGCGGAGCCGGGACAGCGCGAGCACGGCCAGCCCGCCGTAGAGCGCGGTGGCCGCCCCGGTGTGGCCGGAGGTGTAGCTGGAGGTGGGCGGGGAGGGGTCCAGGCGGTGCACCTCGGGGCGATGCCGGTCCACCGACTCGGTGATGACGAGGAACACCAGTGACTGGAGCGACACGGCGACGGCGAGGAAGGAGGCCTGACGCCACATCGGCAACCGGGGTATCAGGATCAGGCCCGCGCACACCAGGACGGTGACGGTGATCACCGTGAGCGTGTCACCGGCTTCCGACCCGAGGTACGACAGCCTCGTGAGGGTGCCGGTCCGGGCCCGTTCGAACCCCTCGTTGACGTCGTCCTCGACCGTGATCGGCCACGCTCCGCGGGCGGGCCCGGTGATCAGCAGGCCGAGTCCCACCATCAGCGCACCCTGGCAGACCGTCAGCGCCCCGATGCGTGCGGCGGTTCGTCCCAGGCCGCGGGGCAGCGCGAACGAGCGGCCGGGCCGGGCGGTTCCCGGTCTCTCGCCGGGCAGTTCGGCCGGTCTCTCCGGTGCAGCGGTCGGCATCATGTCTCCCACGGGTCGGCGCCGTACGGCGGTGTCGGCCGCGGACGTTGCGGCCGATCCACCGTCTGCCCCTGAAGTGCGCGCGCAGACCTGTCACAGGTGGACGACTGATCGGCGCGCCGATCGGGGCCGCACACCGGCGAGGCGGCCCCCCCCGGCCGAGGGGAGGGGAAGGGAGGCAGGGCGAGCCCGCGCCGGGCGTCGAGGTCAGCCGCGGGAGCCGCGCGGGCCGCGGGGCGCAGGCGGCCGGCGGTGCCCGGCCGGGTCGGCGGTCAGCAGCCGGTGGGTCCCCGTCAGGACGAGCAGGTGCCGCGGCTGGTGGCGCAGCCCGGTGACGGTGAGGCGACCGCCCTGGGCCCGGACGCGCCGGCGCAGCAGCAGAAGGAGGTTCAGGCCGCTGGAGTCCATGAACGCCACGCCCGAGAGGTCCATCTCCAGCGTCGTGCAGTGCGCCGGGACGAGGGACGCGGCCTGGGCGAGTTCCGGGTGGGTCTGTAGATCCATGTCTCCGGCGACGGTGATCACGGTGTGGGTGGGATGGTGCTGTGTCGTCGTCACGGCGAGGACGTTCACGGTCCGCCCCCTGTCGGGGTCGAGCCCATCACGCCCTGCGAGGCGAGGGCGTCGAGCGTGCGCAGTGGGCGCGCACGCAGCCGAGCAAGACAACCCGTACCGCGTCCCGGTCACGCTGTGACCTCTGAGAGCGGCGCGGGGTCTCCTACCAGACCAGGCTGGTTGTCCTTGCAGCGTCGCACAGACCGCCGCGCTCCGACAGGCCGCCCCGGCGGCCGGCCGCGAACCGGGTCACCGACGACCGGGGCCGCCTGCGGGAGCGGTTTCGGGGGCGGCCACGGAGGTTCGCAGGTGCGAGCAGCTGCCCCGCACGGCGGCCGGGGGGATCCGCGGAATGCGCATGCGGCGCAGCAGACCGCGGGTGAGACGGGTCTCCAGCGTGGTGCGCCAGGTGACGCCGGGATGACGGGACCGCAGGTGCGACAGGGCGCGGGTGCCGAGCCCGCAGTCGCGGAACGGCTCGTCGAGAACGACGTCCGTGATCACGCCCTCGGCGCACTCGTCGCAGGCCCGATAGGTCACCTGCCCGACGACTTTGCGGATGTGAACCAGCAGGAGGCACTCCTCGCCCGTCCCCGCCGGAGCCGTGGAGGGCAGCAGTTCGACCCCTCGGTAGGCCAGGAGCCGCCGGTGCCACCGGCCCCCTCGTCGTCCGGTGCGCCGGTGCCTTCCCTCGTGCCGTTCCTGTGCGGCGTCCTCGCGTACAGGCCGACCGTGTGCGTTGCTCGTGACGTACATCTGGTTTCCCTGCATCCCTCGCGGCTGCCCCCGAACCGCGTACCTCATTCGCGCCTCCTTCGCGCAAACGGTCCGTTCGGACGCCTCCCGGCCCGGACGCCTCCTCCCGCGCGGCGCCCGGCATGACAAGCTGTGCTCTCCACTGCCCAGTGCCAGGAGGTCACCATGGCCGCAGAGTCTGCATCGCCCGAAGGCTCGGAGCCGGTCGACGGCGAGAGCGGTCCCCTCTCTCCCGACGACGACGGTCAGAACGACTTGAAGCGCAAGTTCCGTGAGGCTCTGGCCCGCAAGCGCGGCGTGCAGGCCGACGCCGGCGACGCCGCGGGGAACGCCGGCACCTCGAAGATCCACGGGGCGCACGGCCCGGCGGCGAGCCAGCGGTCGTTCCGACGCAAGAGCGGCGGCTGAGTTCCGGGGGTGGGCCCCCCTGGCACACGAACCCGGCCGCGCCCCTGTCAGGTGAACTCGGGTGAGGACGGCGGCACTCGTCCGGCGGCCGGGCGGGCGCGCCGGGGTCTCCCGGCCGCCTGCCGGCCCGCCCGCCGGGCCGAGCCGTGACGAACGGCTAGGAGTCGGCCGTGCGCGTCGTGAGGTCCTCGTCGGTGATCGCGCGGACCACCCGGCACGGTGTGCCGACGGCGACGCTCATCGGGGGGATGCTCCGGCTGACGACGCTGCCGGCGCCGATGACCGACCCGTAGCCGATGCGCACGCCGGGCAGGATCACCGCGTTGCTGCCGATCCACACCTTGTCCTCGATCACGACGGGTTCGGAGAACCGCCCGAAGTCGTCGCGGCGCGAGGGGTGCACGGGGTGGCCCGTGGTGGTCAGCGTGACGCTGGGGGCGATCATGACGCCGTCGCCTATGCGGATGTCGACGTCGTCGACGAACGTCAGGTTCACGTTGCCGAAGAAGTCGTCGCCGATGTGGACGTTGCTGCCGAACCCGGCGTGGAACGGCGGCAGCAGCACCGTGCGTTCGCCGATCGAGCCGAAGATCGCGACGAGCAGCGAACGGCGCTTGTCCTCTTCGCCCGGCGGCGTCCGGTTGTACTCGAAGATCTGGTCCGTGCGCCGGCGGGGAGCCTGGAAGGCCGCCTCCGACTCGGTGTAGACGAGCCCCTTGGCGATGCGGGCCAGGACTTCTTCCTCGTGCGTGTCCGTCACAGCGGAGTGCTCCCTCACTCGGATTCCTCGGGCACCGGCCCGACGCGCCCCCGGCCCCGACGCGCCCTGCGCGACCGCGCGTCCGAAGCCTACGTGCACACCCGAGAGGCCCCCGTGCAACCTCACCCGGGGTCCGGCGCCGGAAGCTAGTCGTCCAAGGGCAACCACGCCTCCGCGCTCGTGTCCTTCGTCCCGAACCAGTAATGCGGCATTCCCTCGATGCTGGTGGTGTGGAACGGGCGGCCGTGGTCGTCGATGCGGATCGTGCCGGTGCGGCCCTGGGAGGACCAGTCGAGCTCGAGGTACCAGCGGGCGTCGTAGACCTGCGTCGTCGCGTCCACCAGCAGCACCTCGGGGTCCTCGGCCGAGACGCGGTAGGGGAAGCGGACGGCGGGGACGCTCTCCTGGCCGTCCGAACTCTTCTGCGGGCGGGTGAGGGGACGGTCGGCGTCGAGGTTCACCGCGAAGTTGCGGGGCGTGAGGTCGCCGCCGCAGCCCTGACCCATGGAGTAGGCGATCCCCGAGCGCGGCCGGTCGCGGCTCACGATGCGGACGTGGAGCGCCTCCAGGACCACGGCGGTGGACGACCGCCCCTGCACCGAGACCCGCACCCTCGTCTCCCGCCCGTGCACCGCGCCCTGCGACACCGCCCAGGCTCCGGCGTCCTGCTCCACCGGCGGCGGAGGCACCTGCGCGGGCGGCTTGTCGACGACGTAGTCCTGCCCGCAGCCCATGTCCCAGATCAGGGAGGTGGTCCAGGCGAGGGGCAGTGCGGCGGGCGGTTTCGCGGTCGGGCCCGGACCGCCGACCGCGGCCGTGGGGGAGGGAGCCGGGTGGTGTGCGGCGTGCGAGGCGGAGCTGCGGGACGGGGTCGGGGACGTGTCGGCCGACGGTCTCACCGAACGGTGGGGCACGCCGGGGGCGGTTGTCCCGGGGCTCCCGGGGCGGACGGCGTCAGCCCGCGGGGAGTGGTCGTCCGACAGCGCGTAGGCGCCCCCCAGAGCCGCGAGTACCGCGCACGCGACGGCACTCGCCGCCCAGATCCTCCGGCGGCGGAACCACGGTCGGGAGCCGGGGGCGGGCACGGACCGGTCCAGGTCGAGAGCGTCCCCGCGGTCCTCGCCGTCCCCGTCGGTCCCTCCGTCCCGCACTGCCGGTGCCGATGCTGCTGCCGCCGCCGACCCGGCTCCCGCTGTCGGTCCCGAGGACGGGGACGCGGGTGCTGGTGCGGGGAGGGGAGAGGGCGGATCCGCCGGATCATCGGCAGCGGCCGTCCGTACCCGCTGCCGGGCCGCGACCGCCGCCAGCCACAGGCGGTGCAGCTCCAACCGCTCCTGCGGAGTCGCCTCGCAGAAGGCCGCGAGCCGTTCCACCGGCGCGAAGTCCTGCGGCACCGCCTCGCCCGCGCAGTACCGGTGCAGCGTGGAGGTGTTCATGCTGACGCGACGTGCCAGGGAGCCGTAGCTCCGGTCCGTGCGGTCCTTGAGTCGACGCAGCAGCGCCGCGAACTCCTCCACGTCGTCCCGACCCGACACCGATCCTCCGTCGTCCGCCCGCGATCGCCCATCCCAGGCACTCGTATGAGCGCACGTCAGATGCGCTGGGACGGTTCCATTGTCCCCGACGGGGCCGAATTCGTTGCGCCGGACCACGGTGACAGCCGATGCTCTTGGCGTCGTACCGGCCGGGCCGGTACGACGGGCCGCATCCGCGACCGGGCGCCGCCCGCGTGCCCCACACCTCACCACCTGGAGATTCGACCATGACGTCCCTCATCCGCAAGGCGGCCGCTCTCGCGGGCGCCGGCGTGGCCATCGCGACCATGTCCGCGACCGGCGCTTCGGCGGCTGCCGCGGAGTCTCCCACCCACGGCTGCCCGTATCCCTACGTCTGCTTCTACGTCGACGAGCACGCCTGGGACTCGGGTACGCCGGTCGCCAAGTACCGTGACGTCACGAGTTCTTACCAGACGGTCAGGTCCCGCCCGCACTACCACGTGGTGAACACCCGGAACGACGACGTGGCGTACCTGCGGCTTCAGGACGGCAGCTCGATCTGTCTGCCGCCGAACAGCGAGACCGCGTTCACGAACGCCTACAGCGTCACCGGCATACGGATCTCCACCAGTTCCACCTGCTGAAACCGTGGCCGCCCGGGCCGTTACCCGTGCGGCTGCGGCATCGTGACGATCGGAAGCCTTCCGGCCTGCTAGGATCCCGGTCGTCACGTGAGCCTTCTCGGCGCGGATTCCGATCCGCCGGGGAGGCTTTTTCCTTGCCCGGAGGCCGCCGGCCTCCGCGCCCCCGGCCCGTTCCGGGCGCCGTCTCGCCGAGTCGCTCGACGCGGCGCGCGCCCGTCGCCGGTTTCGCGTCCCCCGTTCCGAAGAGGAGAGCCATGTCCACGAGCCCACCCGCCAACCCCGGTGCAGAACACAGCACTTGGCGACTCGGTGACCTGACGGTCCGTCGTGTGGGGTTCGGCGCGATGCGTCTGACGGGAACCGAGCCGTTCGACCGGGGCCTGCCGCGTGACCGCGACCGGTCGATCGCGGTGCTCCGGCGCGCGGTCGAACTCGGCGTCGATCACATCGACACGGCCGCGTACTACTTCTCGTCGACCCGGTCCGCCAACGAGCTGATCAACCGGGCCCTGGCGCCGTACCCGGAGGACCTGGTCATCAGCACCAAGGTCTGGCCCGGCCGTGACCCGTCGGGCGCGTGGTGGTGGGCGACGCCGGAGCAGCTGCGCGGCCAGGTCGAGGAGAACCTCCGCCAACTCGGCCGCGACCACCTGGACCTGGTGAACCTGCGCGTTCCCCCGAGACAGCGGAACGGTTCGATCGCCGAGCACTTCGGCGCGCTGGCAGAGCTGCGCGACGCCGGGCTGATCCGCCACCTCGGCGTCTCCCACGTGACGAGCGAGCAGTTGACCGAGGCCCGGGCCATCGCCCCGGTCGTCTGCGTGCAGAACCCCTACGGGATCGGCGCGCCGAGCGAGGACCGGGCGCTCCTGCGACGCTGCGGCGAACTGGGAATCGCCTTCGTCCCGTTCTTCGCCATCGCGGGCCCCGGCCGCGAGGCGGGCCCGGCCGCCGAGGACGGCGAGGCGGTACGCGCCGTCGCCCACGCGCACGGTGTGTCCGTCGCACAGGTCCGGCTGGCGTGGACCCTCCGGCAGGGGCCGCACGTCCTCGCGATCCCTGGGACCGGCGATCCGGACCATCTCGAGCAGAACATGGCCGCCGGCGCGCTGCGCCTGTCGGAGGAGGAGATCGCACGCCTCACCTCGCCCGGTCCGGACGAAGCCTGACGCCCGCTCCGATGCGAAGCCGGAGAGGTCCGACTTCCCCACGGGGAGGTCGTTCTGACGGCCCGTGCCCTTCTACGGGGGAGGACGGGCGCAGGCATGATGTGGGGGCATGACTCACACCGCGCGCCGCATGTTCGAGCTTCTGGAGCCGATCTGCCTGGTCACCTTCTTCGCCGACGAGTGCAACGAGGAGCTGGCCGCGCTCGGCCACCGCACCTACTGGGACGGCTACTTCGCCAGCCGTGCCGCTCCGCTGGGGCGCGTGCCGGCGCAGGTGGTGCACGCGGCCTTCTACAACTTCGCCGACGGGGAGGCCGCCCGGCACATCCCGAGCGCGTGGGAGACGATCCCGCCGGAGGCGTCCGTAGCCGCACGGGAGCGGGGCAGCGCGGCCTCGCTGCGGCGGATCCTCGGCGGCGAGCCGGCCGGCTCCGCGGGTCTCGTGCGCGCCGCCGACCTGACGACCAAGGCGGCCACGAGCGCGCCCACGGAAGGCCGGGTGATGTATGCCGGGATGCGTACCGTGCCGGTGCCGAGCGACCCGGTCGCCCGGCTGTGGCATGCGGCGACGATGCTGCGCGAGCACCGTGGCGACGGGCACATCGCCGCCCTCGTGGGTGCGGGCATCGGCGGCACGGAGGCCCACATCCTCTCCGCGCTGGAGCAGGGCATCCACCCTCCGGAGTCGTTCGGGCGGGTCCATCACCTGCCGAAGGAGCGGCTGACCGAGGTCATGGACGGCCTGCGCGAGCGCGGACTCGTCGACGCCGAAGGCCGGTTCACCGACGCGGGCCGTGAGACCAGGCAGCGCGTCGAGGACCTGACGGACGAGCTCGCCGCCGCGCCGTACGAGGCTCTGTCGCCCGCCGAGCTCGACGAACTGGTCGCCGAACTCGAACCCATCACCGCGAGGCTGGTGGCCGCCGGCTCGCGGTGACGACCGACTATCAATGACCGACTACCGGCGGCCGGCGAGCTGTGGCCGACGGGGCGCGGGTGCGAGGGGGCCCCATCGGCCGGCCCCGAAGTCCCCGACCCGGGCCGTGTGTTCCTCAGGCGTCCTGTGGATACCAGCGCAGTTCCACGGTGTTGCCGTCAGGGTCCCGCACATAGAGGGAGAGGGCGGTGCCCCGGGCGCCGAATCGCTC
Source organism: Streptomyces hilarionis (assembly GCF_024539675.1). Classification (GTDB taxonomy): domain Bacteria; phylum Actinomycetota; class Actinomycetes; order Streptomycetales; family Streptomycetaceae; genus Streptomyces; species Streptomyces hilarionis. Next base: position 18,536 of record NZ_JAHHIT010000062.1, read on the forward strand.
ACCGGGGCCGTCCAGCACCGTGAACTCGCCGGACTCGACGACCTGTTGCCAGTCGAGCGGCTCGACCACGAGACAGATGTGGTCGACGTTGGAGTGCTGGGGGCGCTCGGCGGGAGCCCTCACGAGGTCGATGATCGTGGTCGGGCTCACCCGCACGGACGGAAAGGGCGCTTTCCCGGCCCGCCACTCCTCCACGCGCACCGGTTGCAGCCCCAGCGGGCCGGTGTAGAACGCCAGCGAACGCTCGACGTCGGCGACGTTGAGGACGAGATGGTCGAAGTCGATCACGCGCACGATGTCTCCGCGGGGTCGGGGCGCCCGGGGCGCCGGTGCCGGTGCGACGGGGCCGTCGACACCGTGCGTCGCGGCCCTGTCCGTGGGGTGATCATCGCCGACGGACGCACCTCGGTCCACCGGGTGTCCGTCGTCGTCCGGCCGGGCGGGACGAATCAACAGGTGCGCCGTGGGTACTCCGGCCGCGTATCGCACCGTCCACCTGTTCCGGGAGAGTCATGACGACGCAACCGAGTGCGCACGACGAGGGCAACCGCTTCTGCAAGGCCTGCGGGACGCCGGCCGAGGACGGGAGGCTGTGCGGTCACTGCGGCAGCGTCCTCCAACTCCCCGACGAGGAAGGGCTGGTCGAGGACCAGGGCGCGGCCGTGCGACGCGACGTCGAAGGCCGTGCCGACCAGCGGCGGTAGCGCGAACGAGGGGCTGCGCAACCTCTTCGGCTTAAGAGCGTGCACCGGGGTACACGGTCGCCATGGCACCGAAGACTGATCACCGGGTTTCCCTGCGGGCCGTGCGGCAGCTGCGCCGGACCCGCGCCTTCTACGCCGCTGGAGTCGTGCTGTGGACGGCCGCGGCGGCCTGGACGGGCTGGACCCATCCCGCCAGCCGCCAGATGTGGGTCGCCGTCCTCCTCCTCGCGGTCTTCGCCGGTCTGCTGGTGACGGCCTCCCTGTGGCTGCAACGCCTCCAGCAGGCCGTGGCGAAGCGGCAGGCCCACCGCGGCGCACGACGACACGCCGTCGCCCCGCGCCACGCCGGCGCCTGACTCCGCCGGCCACGGCGTCGGACCACCACGACACGGCCTCGTCCGGACTTCTTCCCCGCGGAGGGACGCCGGTCGGGCATGCTGGGAGCCGGAGGCCGGGAGGTGGGGCATGCGGCGGTGGGCTGCGGTGTGGGTCGTCTTCGTGGCCGTCGTCCTGACGGCTTGCGGCACGTCGGCGGACCCGGGCACGGTCGGCGGGGCGTCCGGGACTCGCCCCGCCGAGCCGTCGAGCGGTGCGCCCTCCACCGGCTCCGCCCTGCCTGCCTCGCCCTCACCCACGTCCACCTCGGCCCGGACCGCGAGCCCGACGGGGCCGGGCGCGCCCGTGCCCGCCGCGTCGCCCTCGGCTTCGGCCGCCGCCTGCGTCGCGGGACGGACGGAGGTCACCGTCGCTCCGGGTGATGCGCCCCGACGGTCGTTGTGCGTGCGTCCCGGGACCGTGGTGTCACTGGTGTTGCGGCCCCGCACGGACGACAAGCGCTGGGCGGCCGTGCGCAGTTCCGCACCGGCCCTCGTCGTGGCCTCCGGGTGGAGCGTGGACGCCGGGGGCGCTGCCCGCGCCTCGCTGCGGTCCGTCGGCGCCCGGGGCGGCAGCGCCAGGATCACCGTGCCGGCGAAAGCCCCGGACGTGGCGGGAGCGGCGCGGGTCGCCTTCACCCTCGACATCACCGTGACCCCGCCGACACGGGAGGGATGACCCTCCCGTCGCCTCACCGGCACCGCAGCACGCCGCAGCCTTCGCTGGCCGCGTGGGCTCGACGTCCGTCAGGGGCAGTCGTACGTCAGCCGGATGACGTCCGTGCGGTCGACGGGGGACAGGACGCGCAGCTCGGCCCGGGCCGTGTAGCGACCTTTCCCCTGAAAGGTCCACAGGAGATGCAGACGCGCCTGCTGCTGGCCGCGGACCAGCACTTCCCGCAGCGTGCCCGAGGCGGTGCCGTCGCTGCGGGTCCAGCGGTACGAGAGCGTGCCCGCACGGCCGTTCGTCGCGACGACTCCGACGATGTCCGAGGTGCCGTCGCACCCCAGGGCCGCCGGGGCGGCGGTGACCCGCACCGCGCCCACGCGGAGCGGGGGCCCGAGGCGCTGCCAGGCGAGGAGCGCGATGACGCAGATCAGCACCAGCGCGGGCAGGGCGTGCCGGCGCGCAGGGCGACGCGGGCGCGCGGGTGTCGGCGGCAGCGCGGGCAGCGTCCGGTCGGTGCGCCGTGCGACGGCCGCCGTCACGCCCGGACCGAAGCGCAGCACCGTGCCTTCGACACGGTCCGGCACGGTCGGCCCCGCGCCCGGCGCCGGCGCTCCTCCCGGGGGTGGCGCCGTCGGCCCCGAGGACGGTGGGGCGGGCGGTTCGACGAGGGTGGTGTCCGGTTCGTAGGGCCGCTGGACCCAGTGGCTGGCCAGCACGGTGGCGCTGTACTCGGCGTCGGCGGGACCGGGCTCGGCACGGGGGCCCCGGGCGTCGGCGGGACCGGACGGCCGGGTGGGTTCGTGGGTCCCGGCCGGGGCGGGCGTGCGGTCGTCGAACGTGCTCATCGGATCTCACACCGCCTGGTCAGAAGCTGCTGCGAGGCGCCTCCGTCGGCGGAGGCGGGGGTGGTGACGACACCGACGGCCCAGTAGCAGCCCGTGCCCTGGAACGTGTGGTCGACGGAGAGGGTGTACTGGGTGGCGCCGCTGCGCCGGAACGTCTGGGACTCTCCGTCCGGGGCTCCGGCTCCCCTGCCGGTGTCGCTGGTGGACCAGGAGACCGTGAGGGAGAGCGGACCGGTGCCGTCCGTCGTGACGGTGACGGTCGCCGTGGCCGTCGCCGATCCGGTCTGCCAGAAGTCGGTGACCGAGACGGCCTTGACGGCGGGTGCGGACGGCGGGCTCGGGGCGGCGGACGTCGGCGTGGCCTCGGTGGTCGGCCCGCCGGGCGCCGTCGTCTCGACCGGCGCGGCCGTCGTGGCGGACGCCGAGGGGGCGCCGGCTCCGGCGGACGCCGTGTCGGAGGGGGACACGTCGGGGGCCGCGGTCGTCGACGCGGTGGCCGACCCGGTCGGCGTCGGGGACGCGGAGTCGGAGGCCGACGCGGTGGGAGAGGCGGACCCGCCCGGCTCCACGACCGGTTGGGCACGGGTGGTGGCCAGGGCCTGGCCCGCCTCCTGCGGGTCCGCCTGCGGAACGTGCCGGAGGCCGTAGGACAGCAGGACGCCCAGCAGCACGGCCGCACCGGACACGAGCATCCCCGTCCGGCCCGGCAGCCACGAGCGCGCCCCGCCGCGGGCCGGCGCCCGGCGCAGGACCGTGCGCGCGGTGTCCGTGGTGGTCCGCGGGGCGCTGCGGGCCGACGGCAGCAGCAGCGGCACCAGCGCCACCAGCGCGGCGAGCCGGCCGCGGCCGCGCTCCTCCCAGTCGGTTCCGTAGGCGGCGCCGGCGGCCGCCTCCAGTTCCCTGACGAAGGCCTCGGCGTCGTCGGGCCGTTGCGCCGGGTCCTTGGCCAGGCCGCGCAGCACCAGGTCCCGCACCGGCTCGGGCGCCTCGTCGGCGGGGATCGGCGCGTCGACGTGCTGAAGGGCGAGCTCGGCGAGGTTGTCGCCGCGGTACGGCCGGTGACTCGTCAGGCACTCGAAGAACGTGGCCGTGGCCGCGTACACGTCGGCGGCGGGCGAGGCGGGGGCGCCGGTCCACTGCTCCGGCGCCATGTACGAGGGGGTGCCCGCCGAGCCCGCGCTGGCTCCGGCGTCCACCGCGATGCCGAAGTCGACGAGCCGGGACGATCCGTCCGGGACCACCAGGACGTTCTCCGGCTTGTAGTCGCGGTGGACGACGCCGACGCGGTGCGCGTCGGCCAGCCCGAGCAGGGATCCCTTGAGGACGACGAGGGCGGCCTCGGGATCGAGCGGCGCCGCCCTGGTCAGCAGGGTGCGCAACGAGACGCCGTCCACGAGCTCCATCACGATGGCGGCGCCGTCCGGGCTCTCGACGTACTCGTACAGCTCGGCGACGTACGCGCTCTCCAGCCCGCCGAGCAGCCGCGCCTCCGCCCTGAAGCCGTGCACGAAGCCCGGCCGGGTGCGCAGCGACTCGCTGAGGTACTTGACCGCGACCGGGACGCCGGTCTCCCGGTGCACGGCCAGCACGACCCGCCCGCTCGCCCCGGCCCCGAGTTCCGAAGACTCGGTGTAGCCGGGCACTGCCCATGTGTTCATTCCATCCCCCCAACGCGGCCCGCCGGCCCCGGACACGTCCTCCGAGCATCGAGCCCGGCATCGAGCCACGCGAGAGGAGACACATTTTCGGCCACCGCGGTTGCGGTGCGGCGCCGGGCCTTCCCCGGCCCGGCGCCCACCGGCGGCGCGTGCGGACGCCGGCGCACGACGTCCCCGCAGGCCCGACCCGTACCGTCGGCCCGGGTCAGTCGCCCCGCGGCTCCGCCAGGAGGTCGTCCCACACCTGGCACCGGATGGCGGGCAGGCTCTCGGCGACGGCCTCCCTCATCATGGCCTCCCCTTCCGGGTCCACGTCCGGGCACCCCTCACGCGTGGCGGCGTCCGGCCAGCGCGCGTACGCCACCCAGGTGCCGTCGTCGGCCCGGTGCAGCCGGGAACCGTAGCTGCCGCACTGCTCGCGCATGGCCCGCGTCACCCGGTGCCAACCGGCCGCGAACTGCTCCTCCTTGCCCTCGTGCAGACGCCACCGGTAGATCACCGCGAACATGACGCGACCTCCTCGACGAGCTTGACGGTCCCCGCTGCTCCGAGGACGCCCCCGGCCTACCCGCCGCGCCCGGAGAACATGCCGGTGACCGGAATGCTCAGTCCACGATCGCCTCGGCGCGCGCGGCGGGGGCCCGGCCGGTGAGGGCGCCGCCGAAGTTCCGCTCGACCTGCGCCTTCTCGGCGGAGTTCGGGTAGGGGTTGGTGCACGCGGTGCCGGCGGTGGAGCCGGACATCAGGCTCGTGCAGGGACCGGGCTTGCGATCGGGCAGGCCGAGGATGTGCCCGAGTTCGTGCGCGGAGATGCGGACGGTGTCGTAGCCCTCGTCGACGGCCTGGCGTCCGATGTACACCGTGCCGCTGCCCAGTGTGCCGGGCAGGGCGCGCGGCCAGCCGTTGTCCGCGAGGACGCGTATGTTGGCCCGTTGCCCGGCCGCCGCGGGCCGGAGTTCGACGGCGTCGACGCTCTCGTTCCAGATCGCGGCGCCCCGGTCGACGGCGCTGCGGAACTCCGCGGAGCCGCCGGCGTCGTAGGTGAGGACGCGGGCGGCCGGCGCCGCCTTCGGGGTGTGGGGTGCGGCGGCGGCCTGGCCGCCCGCCAGGGCCAACGACATCAGACACGCGGCGGCCAGGCCGCCGGTCAGGGTTCGGACGTGCATGATCGACCTCCTTGTGGGGGAAGGGCAGTCGTGCTCATGACATTCATGGGGTTCCCTGCCCAGCCGGGGCCCTGACGAATCCGTTGATGTGGCCGTCCGCCGTGGACCCGCAGGCCGCTTCCGGGCCGCCACGGCGGTGCGCGGGAGCCGTGCTGGCCGCGTCGGCGGCGTGTGCCCGGCACGAGCCCCGCCACTTCGGGGACCGGGCCCGCCGTGTCCTGCGGACGGTCCGCCCGCACGGTCCGGGTCAGGAGCGCCCGGGCGCGTCTCCCGTCGATGCCGGTCCGGGGCGGCGGCGCGCGAGAGCGGGGATCGCGCCCGCGGCGAGCAGGACCGCGAGGGCCGCGTAGCCGTGGGCGAGAGTGGTCCACGAAGCGACCACGGCGACGAGCAGGGGGCCGCCCGCGTCACCGAGTTCGCGGCCGAGTTCGGCGGCGCCCATGGTCTGGCCGAGGCGTTCCGCCGGTGTGGAGGCGGCGAGGGCGGCGAAGCCGAGCGGGGTGATCAGCCCGGTGCCGGCGCCGATCAGGGCGGCCCCGGCCAGGACCCCCGTCAGGCCCGGCAGCATGGCGCAGGCGAGACCGACGGCAGCGATCAGCAGCCCCGTGCCCATGCCACCGCCCGAGGTGAGGCGTCCGGCGTCCAGGGCCCGACCCGCCCTGGGCTGCACGACGGCCGCACAGGCGGCGAGCACGGAGACGGCGGCGCCGGTGGCGACCGGACCGAGGCCCGCCGCCCGGCCGGACACCGGCAGGAAGCCGACGCCCACCGAGAGGGCGGCCGTTGCGGCGGCCAGCGCCGACGTGGGCGCGAGGAAGGCGGGCCGGGTCAGCCGCCGGGCCAGGTCCAGGACCGTCTGGCGGGCCCTGGGCAGCGGCGCGACGACGGGCACGGCGAGCGCGGCCCACACGGCGACGGCCGCGCCGAGCGCGGTCAGCACCGCGAACAGCAGGCGCAGTCCGCCGGCCCACACCAGGACCCCGCCCAGCAGGGGGCCCAGGGTGTAGCCGATCGACTTGTAGAAGCCGTAACTGCCGAAGGCACGGCCGCGCTTGGCGGCGGGATTGAGCCGCGCGACCAGGGCGGAGGCGGACGGCGAGAACGCGGAGGCCGCCGCCCCCTGGCCCAGCCGGGCCGCCCACAGCCAGCCGGGGCTGTCCGCCACCGTGTACACGGCGGAGGCGGCCGCGAAGGCGACGAGCCCCCCGAGCAGGACCGGGCGGGCGCCGATCCGGTCGGCCAGTACGCCGAAGACGGGTTTGAGCAGGACCTCGGCCCCGTCGTACAGGGCCAGCAATGCGCCCAGCACGAGCAGCGAGGTGACGGCGCCGTGTGCGGAGGCGCCCAGACTGGCGGCGATGCCGTGCGCCCCGAACGCCGTCGTGAACCCCGCCGCGTACAGCGGCGCCATCTGCCGTGCGGGCGCGGCCGGGGTGTCCGCCGGGGTCACCGGTCCGGCTCCGGAGCCCGGCGCAGGGCGGGGAGGGACCGTTCGGAGCAGTCCTCACCGGCGGCCGCGCACCGCGCGAGCATCGCGCGCGCCTCGGCTGCCGCGGGCGTCCGGATCACGTCCCGCACTGTCGGGCGGCGGTGTCGTCGCCGCGGCCGTTCCCGCGTCACAGCGAGCAAGGTAGCAGCGGTCGCGTCGGCCCGGACGAGCCGCCCGCACCACGTCGCCCGCGACCCGCGCGACCCGCGACCCACGACCGGCGACCCGCGGCCCGCGACCGGGCGGGCCCGGCCCGTTCGGATGCGCTGTGATGGCGTCGCCCGCGAGGAGCCCACAGGCTGGTGCCGGGACATGGACGGGCCGCCGACACCGGGCGGCCGCCGATCACGGAGGATCGTGTGACCGCTTCGTCGCCCTCGAACGACACACCGCCGGCCCGGTACGACGACCTGCGGGCCCTGGTCGTCAACTGCACCCTGAAACGCTCGCCCGAGACCAGCAACACGCAGGGCCTGATCGACCGCAGCACCGCCCTCATGGGCGACCACGGGGTGCACGTCGACGTGGTCAGAGCGGTCGATCACGACATCGCGACCGGTGTGTGGCCCGACATGAGGGAGCACGGCTGGCAGACGGACGCCTGGCCGGATCTGTACCGGCAGGTCATGGCGGCCGACATCCTCGTGCTGGCCGGCCCCATCTGGCTGGGTGACAACAGTTCCGTGATGAAGCGGGTGATCGAACGGCTCTACGCCTGTTCCAGCCTGCTCAACGACGCCGGCCAATACGCGTACTACGGCCGGGTCGGCGGTTGTCTGATCACCGGGAACGAGGACGGGGTCAAACACTGCGCCATGAACGTCCTCTACAGCCTGCAACACCTGGGGTACACCATCCCTCCCCAGGCGGACGCCGGCTGGATCGGCGAGGCAGGACCCGGCCCCTCCTATCTGGACCCCGGCTCGGGAGGGCCCCAGAACGACTTCACCAACCGCAACACCGCCTTCATGACCTGGAACCTGCTGCACATGGCCCGGGCGCTGAAGGACCTGGGCGGGATCCCCGCGTACGGCAACCAGCGCAGCGCCTGGGACGCCGGCTGCCGTCACGACCACGCCAATCCCGAGCACCGGTAGGGCGCGGCCCGGGACGCGGCGTCAGATGCCGCCGGTGTTGAGCAGCCGGTTGGGCGTGTCGGCGCGCACGCCGTGCAGGACGCCCCGGGTGGCCGTGTGGTCGAGCCAGGTGTGCACCTGCTGGGCGGTGGCGTGCGGGTGGGCCGACAGGTACAGCGCGATCACGCCGGTCGCGTGCGGCGCGGCCCAGGACGTCGCACCGGCGTCCTCGGTGGCCGTGCCCCCGCCGGCGAGAGCGGCGGTCACCTTCTCGCCGGGCGCGTACAGGTCCACGCACCGTCCGTACCCCGAACCGTAGGAGCCGCTGTCGGTCCACGGGCGGTCCTTCGACGTGGAGGCCGCCACGACGATCGTGCCGGGGACGCCGGCGGGGGAGTGCTTGCAGGCGTCGTCGTGGTAGTTGCCGGCCGACACCACCGTCGGGATGCCCGCGGCGACCATCTTCTTCACCGCCGACTCCAGGGTCGCGGAGCGGTGGTCCAGGTTGAGCGACATGTTCACCACCGCGGGCTTCTGCGCGTGCGCGGTGACCCATTTGACGGACTTCACCAGAGCGGCCTCGGCCGCCGCGGGGGAGCCGGCGCCGTCGCTCTCGCACAGGATGCCCTGGACCCGGACGAGTTCCGCCTTGGGGGCCACGCCGTACTTCGCCCCGCCGATGACGCCCGCGACGAACGTGCCGTGGCCGATGCCGTCCTCGCTGAAGCAGTCGCCGGAGTCCTTGGCGCCCACGAAGTCGGCGCCGAGCCGGGCGCGTCCGCCGAACTCCTTGTGGGCGACGTCCATCCCGGTGTCGATCACGTAGACGTGCACGCCCTTGCCCGTGGCGGTGGTGGTGAGCTTCCCGTTCAGCGGTCGCGACCGCTGGTCCAGGATGTCCAGGTTCCACGGCACGTGCCGGCTGACCGGGAGTGCTCCGATCCGCGTCGCCACGGGCGACCTCCCCAGGACGGTGGAGGCTCCGGGCGCCGTGTCGGACGACAGCCCGTCGCCGGCGGCCGTCGCGGCGGACCCCTTGCCGGGCCCGGGCAGCGACTTCCCGTGCGCGGGCGACGTCCCGCCCTCTCCGGCCGCCGCGCCGGCCTTCCCGCCACAGGCCGAAGCCCCGAGCACCGTCATCACGGCCATCACCATGAGGCCGGCCTTGGTCGCGTTCCGCGTCACGATGTCCCCCATATCCCTGCTTCGCACACAGTCAGCGCACAAGACGACGGCGGCGGACGAACGGTTCCGGCCAGGCGTTGTCCGAAATCCGGGAGTCCGCAAGAGGCGCGACGGCCGCTGTCCCCGGGGACGGCCCCGCCCGGCGGGCACCCTGCCGCGCGCCCGGGCTGACGGGCCGTCGGGGCGTGCGAGGCGTCCGTGCCGTCAGGAGGGTTGACGGTGTCGAGGGGCGTCGTTAACTTTCGTGATGTCCGCAGTCTTGGACACTGTTCACGATGTCGAACAGGTGGGCGTGCCCTCCGGGCCGCCGGCACCGGCTGCGCGCGCTATCGGCGGCATCTCGGCATCTCCCGCAGGAAACCGGCACACGGATGGTCACGCGTGACAGTGGGAGCGCTCCCACACGGGTCGAGAACGGCCCCTCGACAGCAACGGCCAAGTGGAGGACAGGACATGACGCACAGTCGGAACGAGTCCGCGAACGGGGAGCGGCCATCGCCGAGCCGCAGGTCGGTCCTGGCGACGATGGGCGCCCTGCCGGTCCTCACGGCGACGACCTCCCTCGCCGGGGCGTCGAACGCCGTCGCGGCGACCACCGCCACCGTGGTCATCGACGTGTCGGCGCGACGGCAGGTCGTCCGGGGGTTCGGAGGCATGAGCCACTCCGCCTGGATCGGCGACCTCACGGCGGCCCAGCGGGACACGGCGTTCGGCGCCGGAGACGGCCGCCTCGGCCTCTCCCTCCTGCGGATCCCCGTCCCCGAGGACCGGTCCGCCTGGAGCCGCGACCTGGCGACGGCGAAGCGCGCCGTCGAACTCGGCGCGACGGTCATCGCGTCGCCGTGGAACCCGCCCTCCTCGATGGTCGAGACCTTCGTCCGCGGCAGCCAGACCAACGCGCGGCGCCTGAGGTACTCCATGTACGGCGCCTACGCCCAGCACCTCAACGACTTCACCGCCTTCCTGCGCGACAACGGGGTGAACCTGTACGCCGTCTCGGTGCAGAACGAGCCCGACTACGCCCAGGACTGGACGTGGTGGACCCCTGCCGAGATGGTCCGCTTCCTGCGGGAGAACGCGGGGTCTATCAGCACCCGGGTCATCGCGCCGGAGTCCTTCCAGTACCTGAAGAACATGTCGGACCCGATCCTCAACGACCCGGTGGCGCTCGCCAACGTGGACGTCGTCGGCGCCCACCTCTACGGCACGCCGTTCGCGAACTTCCCCTACCCCCTGTTCAAGCAGAAGGGCGCGGGCAAGGAACTCTGGATGACGGAGGTGTACTACCCCAACAGCACGGATTCGGCGGACCTGTGGCCGCAAGCGCTCGATGTCGGGGAGCACATCCACCGCGCGATGGTGGATGCCGAGTTCCAGGCGTACATCTGGTGGTACATCCGGCGCAGTTACGGTCCGCTGCGCGAGGACGGCAGGATCAGCAAGCGTGGCGCCTGCATGGCGCACTTCGCCAGGTTCGTCCGCCCCGGATCCGTCCGGGTCGAGGCGACGCCGAAGCCGGCCTCGGACGTCTACGTGTCGGCGTACCGCAACGGCGGCTCCACGGTCGTGGTGGCCGTCAACAAGGGTGCCGGCGCGGTGAGTCAGCAGTTCACCCTGGCGAACGGCAGCGCCTCGAGCGTCTCGTCGTGGCTGACCGACGCGAGCAGGAGCGTCGCCGCGCAGGCCGCCGCCCGCGTCTCCAACGGAGCCTTCACGGCCACGCTCCCCGCACGCAGCATCACGACGTTCGTGACCGCCTGACCGGAGCGCCCGCCGGGGGAGGCGCACCGACCGCTCGCCCGCCGGATCCCGACCGCGGCCGGAGCGACGCCGGATGCGCCGAACCCGGCGTCGTGAAGGCCCGGTTCGCATCCTGACGAGCCGTCACAGGTTCTCCCCGGCCGTCATGAGCGATCGCGGGCCGTCGTGGGCCGTCACAGGAAGAAGGGCAGGTTCACGACCAGGGCGACATACGCGACGCAGCCGACCACGGCGAGGAGGGTGAACAGGACGACGTGGTCGTGACGCCATGGCGTGGGAATCCCCGGGAAGCGCTTCTTCAGCAGGGGCCAGGTGAGGAAGCCGTGGTCCTGCACGGGAAGGCGCAGGTCCCGCCAGAGCTCGCGCAGCCCTTCCGCGTCCCAGAACCGCGGATCGACGAGCACCGGCCGGTGGGACCTCGACGTGATGACGATCCGGTCCTTGTGGGGTCCGTCGAAGGGCGCCTTGAGCGTGTGCAGGCCCGTCAGGGAGGACACCGGCGCGCGCAGGACCTTGCGGTTCCACCGGTCGCTCACCGTGAGAACGCCGTCTTCGAGACGCATCCCGGCATGGGCCCAGCGCAGGCCGCCGAGCATCACGACCAGGAGCAGCGGGAACACGACCGCCAGGAGCCCGATCACCAGGCCCGCCACGCCCGACCCGGCCGAAGTGCCCCGACCCCGGGCCATCATGAGGCCCATCCGCAGGGCCCCGAGGGCGATGAGGGGCGATCCCTTGAGCAGCAGGGCCTTGCTGGGCCCGTTGTCGGGCCTGACAGAAACCCAGGGGAGTTCCGCCTCGTCCGCGGGTTCGGTGGACGAGGGCTCGCCCGACGGCCGCATGGTCATACGCGTTCTCCTTCCGGTCCGCGCCGCACGCACACCGGCCGTGCGGTGAGGCCGGACAGCGCGGGCGGGACGCACGACCACGATCCCGTGAACCGGTCGTCGACGGCATCGGGGAAACTACGTACCCGCGGGCCGCGCCGAGGCCGGCAGCGGCGCCCGCATCCGGTGGACGGACGTCCCGTCGCGGCCGGCGGTGAGCCAGGAACCGTCGCCCAACGACACGAGCCCGTAAGGGTCGTTGACCTCTACGATCCATTCGCCGCGGACCGCGCCCGTCCGCACGTCGACCAGATGGTGACCGCACCACTCCTCCTCGTCCTCGCGTTCACCGCCCAGCGTGACGACGGCCGTGTCCGGGGTCAGACAGCCTCCGCTCCACTCGACGAACGTGTCCTGCGGGTCATGGCCGAACGCGTCGACGGACAGCGTGAGGAGGACCTCCCCGTCGGGATGGCGGTGGAAGGCCACGTCCGCCTGATCGTGATCGACGGTCATGAACTGCCGTCCGTCGGGCGACAGGCCGATCAGGCAGCGGTCGGACCACGGGAAGGAGTCGAACTCCGGCGCGCCGCCCGCTCCGGCCGTGCTCCTGACGACGACCGAGCCGTCCTGGCCCTCACCGATGTCGAGGTACACGGTGCCGTCCAGGGGGTGCACGTAGCGGCCGGCCGCGTGCCCGACGGTCTCCAACGGCCGGCGCGCCAGGACCGTCCCGTCGTCGGCGTCGTGCCCGACCCGCTGGTCCGCTTCGGCCCGCCCCGCCATGGCGTCCGGCCGGTAGACCCACACCGTCCGGCCGTCCAGGGAGAGTGCACAGCCGGGCCGGTGACCGTGGCGCTCCCCGGAGCGCGGTTCGAAGGCGGCGGTCCACACCGGTTCACCGCCGCGCGTGAGGGAGACGACCGTGTTCAGCGTCGTGTACACGACCCGTTTCAGATCGGGCCGGACCACCGACTCCACGACGTCGTCGCCGGCCCGAGGCCTGAACGACGCGGCGGGCCGCAGCGCTCCGAAGGCGGCGGAGTCGAGCACGTAGGCGTGGATCAACCCCTCGCGATGGCGTGTGATGACCGTCGGGGGCCGCACGGATGTCCGTCGTCAGAACATGGTGTTGTCGTTGTCGCTGGTGGAAGGGACGACCTGGAGGACGTCCCAGTGTTCGACGATCCTGCCGTGCGCGTCGAAGCGGAAGATGTCGATCCCGGCGTACTCCTCGGCGGGCCACGTCTGGTGGCAGTGCAGGATGACGTGGTCGCCGTCGGCGAAGGCGCGCTTGATCTCCACCCGCTTGCCCGGGTACTCCGCGGCCATGCGCTCGAAGTAGTCGACGAACGCCTGCTTGCCGTCGCCGACGTGGGGGTTGTGCTGGATGTAGGTGTCTCCGGCGTACCGGTCGATGGCCTCGGCGGGGCGGCACCGGTTGAACATCAGGTCGTAGAACGCCTTGGCCGTGGTCTTGTTGCTCTCCGGGTCGTTCATGGTGCCACCGTATGGTCGGGCGCCGGGTGCGGCGCGGTGAGGTCGTCGAGCGGGGTGAGGGGCGGACAGGCACGGGACGAGTTCGTGCGGCAAGGGGTCGGCGGACCCCTCGGGTCACCGCCGAGGGGCCCGGGCCGGAGCGGGCTCGGGTCAGAACACGCCGTTGTCGTGCGGCAGTTCGGCCGGGATCGGGGCGATGACGTCCCAGTGTTCGACGATCTTGCCGTCCTGGACGCGGAAGAGGTCGTAGTACGCCACCGGGACGCCGAACTCGCCCTCGGACTGGAGCAGCACGAACTCGCCCTCGGCGATGATCTTGTGGACGGTCTTGTAGACGAGGTTCCTGCCCTGCTCGGCCCACTGCGCCGCGGCGGCCCCGAAACCGTCGAGGCCGTCGGCGGCCTCCGGGTTGTGCTGGTGGTAGGTCTCGGTGGAGAGGTAGTCGGTGAGCACCGAGTAGTCGGCTCCGACCAGGACCTTCCGCGCGAACTCGGCGACGAGGGCCCGGTTGGCCTCGGTGTCGCCGGGCGCGGTGACCTGGGCCGGACCGTCGGTCTGCGAACGGCCCGACGCCGTGTCCCGCACGAGGGGGGTGAGGGCGTCCCAGTGCTCGGCGAGCCGCCCGTCGGCGTCGACGCGGAAGACGTCGAAGGCGACCAGCGGCTCCGGGCCGAAGCCGTGGTAGGCGCCGTGCAGGGCGACCAGGTCGCCGTCGGCGATCACTCGGGCGCCCTCGTACCGGAAGCCGTCCGGCAGGCCGGCGACCAGCCGGCGCAGCGCCTCGGGGCCGTCGGCGGCCAGGGCGCTGTGCTGACGGTAGTCGGCGGCGACCCAGCGGTCGACCGCGCTCGGGTCCCGCCGGCCGAACAGCTCGCCGGCGGCGGTCAGGACGGTGTTCTTGGCGTTGCTCACGGAGGTTCTCCTCAGGTGTGGGTGAGGCGGGGGGAGTGGGCGACGGTCACGCCCTTGCGTTTTTCCGACACCGAAGGGCGCCGGAGGAGTTCGCCTCTTCAACGTAAGGCCGATGATCTGGACGAATCGGATACGCTGACGACTGATGATGGTCAGAAACCGACACAAGGCGGGTCGAGAGATCCCCGAGGTCTCCTTCGCGGCGCCGGCCGGCACCCCCGCCGGCGTCGAGGTGCTGTCCCTTGCCGACCTGCGTCACCGCGTCTCCGGCGAGCGGCTCGCGATCCCCCAGCGCCCGGACTTCCACCACCTGATCACCCCCGGTGCGGGAACCCTGCGACACACGGTCGATTTCACCGCCCACCGCCTCGCGCCCGGTTCATGGCTGTGGGTCCGCCCGGGGCAGGTGCAGCAGTGGGACGACCTGACCGACGTCGAGGGCACGCTGGTCCTCTTCCGCCAGGACTTCCTCGACCCGGCCACCACGGCCGCCGCCCGAGTGGAGGACCCGCACGCGCCGGTCCTGCGCCGGCCCCGGTCCGACGACGACGCCCGGGCCCTGCGGCTCGCCGCCGACCATCTCGCGGCCGAGTTCCGGGCCCTCGGACAACTGCCCCTAGAGATCCACACCGTGGCCCTGCGCCATCTGCTGGCCGTGCTCGTGCTGAGGCTGGCCCACCTCACCGCTTCCGCCGGCGCCTCCGCGCCCGAACCCGAACCCGAACCGGACAGCACGTACGTGCGCTTCCGGGACGCGGTGGAGAAGGACTTCGCCCGCACCCGCCGGGTCGAGGACTACGCGGCGGCGCTCGGCTACTCGCCCCGCACCCTCTCCCGCGCCGCCCTCGCCTCCACCGGCCTCGGCGCCAAGGAGCTCATCGACCGGCGCGTCGTCCTCGAAGCCAAGCGCCTGCTGGCCCACAGCGACCGGCCGGCCGCACGGATCGCCGGCCGCCTGGGCTTCTCCAGCGCCACCCACTTCAGCAAGTACTTCCACCAGCGCACCGGACAGACCCCGATCGCTTTCCGCGACTCGGTCCGCGGGCGCCGTCCCGGCTGACCGGCGCTCGTCGCGCCGCACTCCCTCGCGACCGGGAAGCCGCGACCGCGAGTCCGCGATCGGCTGTGGCGGGTGCGATGGACGTGGCATCTTGTCCGGGGAATCCGGGGAGTCCGGGGAGTCCGGGGAGTCCGGGGGAAGCGGGAGGCGCCGAGTGACGCACGGAGAAGTCGAGTGACGCACGCGGACGAAGAGGAGTGGCTGGCGACCCAGCGTCCGTCGCGGGTGCGCGAGGTCCAGGCCGGTCGTCTGGCCTGGACGGAGGTCGACCTGATCGACGTCGGTGGCGAGTTCGCCCGTTCGCTCCGCGACGGGCTGGAGGTCTTCGGCGTCCGGGTGAACTACCTGAGGGTCGGTCAGCCTCGCCACCTGGTCGCCGCGTTGGGCGGCGCCGCACCCATCGCCCCCTACGTCGTCCTGGCGTGCCACGGCGACGAGGGACGCATCCTGATGGAAGACGTCGCCGACGACCTGGGCAGGTTCCAGCCGTTCACCGGCGACGTCGGACCGGACCGCGTCCGCGAGCACTTCCGGCTCCCCGGCAGCGTCACGATCGCCACCGGCTGCGACACGGGGGACCCGGCCCTCGCCGACGCCTTCCTGGACGCCGGCGCCTACATCGCTCCTCTGGGCGCGCCCTTCGGCTATGCGAGCGTCTTCGCCCCGCTGTTCCTCTTCTACGAACTCACCGAACGGCGCACCCCGGCGGAGGCCGTCGAACGCCTGCGCGCGCACGACGACGAACTCGCCATGTGGCAGCTCTACCGACGCTGAGCCGAACGGGTCGCGCGTGCGTCGACCCCGTCATGCCCGGTGGTGTGCCGTGTAGACGGTCGCGGTCATCGCCGCCGTCACGGGGCCGGGGCCCAGGCTCTCCGTCATCCGCCGGGCGACGGCGGACCTGACGGCCTGGGCGTCCTGCCGTGCCTCCAGGGCGGCGCCGACCGGTGTGCCGGTGAGGAACCCGGTGGCCACGGAGGCGGCGGACTCCGCGACGCCGGCCAGGGTGACGTCCTCGACGGCGGAAAGGCCGAGCCCCGCGGCCGCGAGGTCCGAGGCGACCGACGACCGGTCCGTGTAGCCGTGAGGCACCTCCCTGAGGAAGGCGGGCGCGGCGCCGGGCACGGACTGTTCCAGGGCGGCCTGGAAGGCGGCGTCGAACCCGTGCGAGGCCAGGGGCCCCCAGCTGTTGAAGAGGAAGCGCCCGTGCGGGGCCAGCACCCTGCGCACTTCGGCGTAGGCGCCGGGCCGGTCGGGGAAGAACATCACCCCGAACTGGCACACCACGAGATCGAAAGCGCCGTCCTCGAACGGCAGCCGCTGCGCGTCCGCCCGCCGCCAGTCGGCCCGGGGTGCGCGCGCCGATCCGGCGGCGACCATCGTCTCGTTGAGGTCGCTGGCGACCACGGACGCCGCGGGCATGGCGGTGAGCAGGGCAGAGGTCAGCGCCCCCGTTCCCGCCGCGAGCTCCAGGACCCTTCCGGGCCGCAGGGCCGCCGCCCTGGCCGCCAGGTCGGCCGCGAAGGGGCGGAAGAGCACCGGCACCAGATGGCGCTCGTAGGCCTCGGGCATGGACCGGGTCCACCGCCGGTCCGCGTCGTCTGCGTTCACGCCATGGACCCTAGCCCTGGAAGCGTGTCGTCGGCGGACCGCAGACGGCGGCCGGACGGCGGCCGGCGGGCGGCGGATGACAGACGTCGCACGGCAGCCGGGTGATCACGGCCTCCGCCCGCTCCCGCTCCCGCTCCCGCTCCCGCTCACCCTCGCCCCCGAGCTGCGCCCGGGCGATACTGGCGTGGTGAGCGACAGCGAACGGCGCACCGGCCGGCGTCTGGAGCGAGCGATCCTGGAACTGCTCGAGCGCCGTGGTCCCTCCAAGACGATCTGTCCCTCCGACGTCGCGCGGGCGGTGTACGAGGGGGACGACGACGGATGGCGTGAGCTGATGGAGCCCGCCCGCCTCGCGGCCCGCAGGCTGGTCACGGCCGGCGAGGTCGAGATCACTCAGGGCGGGCGCCCGGTCGAGCCGGACACGGCCCGGGGCCCGATCCGCATCCGCCGAGTCCGCCGGGCAGGCTGAAGGAGTTGCGGCGGGTCAGTGCAGGATGCTGACGGCGCGGGCGATGACGAGGAGCGAGGTCATCAGGGCCGCGATGCTCTGGATGCTCATGAGCAGTTTCGCCCGGGTCGACAGCGGCATGGTGTCGGTGGGACTGAACGCCGTCGAGTTGGTCACCGAGACGTAGAGGTGGTCGACGAGCGTCGGCACCCAGTCGGACTTCTTGCTGGCCCCGTCGGCGACTTCCTCGACGGCGTCGTCGTTCTCGTCCTGGGAGAAGCGGAAGTCGGCCAGGGGGAGCTCGCCGCGGGGCGACTGGGTGCGCGCCACCGGGCCGCCCCGGTCCAGTTCCCAGTAGGCCGGCCCGAAGGCGATGATGTTGGTCAGCCACACCTGGAGGGCGGCCACCAGCAGGGCATGGCCGTTCTTCACGCCGGAGTGCAGCAGCTCGTGGATGAGGATGCCGAGCGCGGCCGGTCATGGGCCCTCTTCCCGCTGGTGGTGCGACGCACGGTGGCGCGAAGCGGCCCTGAGCCGCCGGGCCGCACGGCGTGCCGGAGCCGCGTGGTGATCACGCCTTCGGCAGTGCCCGTCCACCCCGGCACGGTCAATGAAAGCGCGGCGGCCGGTCCGAAGCGGCCAGGCCGCGTCCTCGTGTCGGATCGGGGACCTGCCGAGCCGGCCCGGGCGCCCCCGCACGGGCCGGCGCCACCGGAGGCCCGGCACCGGAGGCCCGGCCCGCCCGGGACCGGCCGCCGCGGCACGTGCGGTGTGCCCGGGCCACGGCAGGCACCTGCGGCCCGGGCGGGGCCGGGCGCGCCGTCGCTCAGGCGGAGCGGCGGTGATGGATCGGCCGGTCCGTTCCGGTCAACGGCAGGCCCGTCCCGCCCCGGCGGGCGGCGACGATCTCCGCCGTGATCGACAGCGCGGTCTCCTCCGGCGTGCGGCCGCCGAGGTCCAGGCCGATGGGGGACCTGAGCCGCGCCAGCTCGTGCTTCTGGAGTCCGATGTCGCGCAGCCGCCGGTCCCGGTCGGCGTGGGTGCGCCGGGAGCCCATCGCGCCGACGAACGACAGCGGCAGCCGCAGCGCGACCTCCAGCAGCGGGACGTCGAACTTGGCGTCGTGGGTGAGCACGCACACCACGGTGCGCCGGTCCGTCCGGGTGCTCCGCAGATAGCGGTGCGGCCAGTCGACGACGACCTCGTCGGCCTCGGGGAAACGCTCCGCAGTGGTGAAGACGGGCCGGGCGTCGCACACGGTGACGTGGTAGCCGAGGAACTTGCCCGCGCGGACCAGGGCCGCCGCGAAGTCGACGGCCCCGAACACGATCATCCGGGGCGGCGGCGCACTCGGCTCGACGAGCAGGGTGAGACCGCCCGGGCAGTGCGAACCGTCCGGCGACACCTCGACGGTGCCGGTGCGGCCCGTGTCCAGCGCGGCCACGCCGTGTGCGGCGGCGGTGCGATCGAGGTCCTCGGGCCCGCCGAGCGCGCCCTCGCGGGTGCCGTCGGCGTGCGCGAGCAGCGCGCCGCCGAGCAGGGCCGCGGGACCGCGGACGACCCTGACGAGCGCCACCGGTTCGCCCCGCGCCGCGCGCTCCAGGGCGGACCGCAGCAGCGCGCCCACGCGGCCGTCCTTCGTGACCGGGGTGACCAGGACGTCGAGGACCCCGCCGCAGGTGAGTCCGACGGCGAAGGCGTCCTCGTCGCTGTAGCCGAAGCGTTCGAGCACGCTGTCGCCGGTCTCCAGCGCCTGCGCGCACAGGTCGTACACGGAGGCCTCCACACACCCGCCGGACACCGACCCGATGACCGTTCCCCGCCGGTCGACGGCCAGGGCGGCGCCGGGGCCGCGCGGCGCGCTGCCGGCGACCGACACGACGGTCGCGACAGCGGCCTCACGGCCCTCGGCCAGCCAGTCGCCCAGTTGGGCGGCGAGGTCAAGCATCCCGGCCGCCCGCCAGGACCCGGTCGGGACGGATGGGCAGGCTGCGGTGGCGCACGCCGGTGGCGTGCCACACGGCGTTGGCGACGGCGGCGGCCGCGCCGACGACGCCGATCTCGCCGATTCCCTTGATGCCGACCGGGTCCTCGGGGTCGTCGTCCGCCACCCAGTGCGCCTCGACGCGCGGGACGTCGGCGTGCGTGGCCACGTGGTAGCCCGCGAGGTCGGCTCCGACGGGCCCGCCGGAGAGCGCGTCGCGCGCGGCCTCCTCGTGCAGGGCCATGGAGATGCCCCAGATCATCCCGCCGGTGAGCTGGCCGCGAGCCGTGAGGGGGTTGACGATGCGTCCCGCCGCGAACACGCCGAGCATGCGCCGCACCCGGACCTCGCCGGTGTCGGTGTCGACGGCGACCTCGGCGAACTGCGCGCCGAAGGAGTGCCGTTCCTTCCGCGCGAGGGCGGCGATCGCCTCGGTGGTGTCGGAGCGCACGGTGACGCCCTCGGCCGGGATCGCCGCGCCCGGCACGAGACGGTCGCGCAGTTCACGCGCGGCGGCCATGACGGCCCAGGCCCAGGACCGTGTGCCCATGGAACCGCCCGCGATCATCGCGGGCCCGAACGCGCTGTCGCCCAGGCGCACGCGGACGCGGTCCACCGGGACGTCCAGCGCGTCGGCGGCCACCAGGGTGAGGGCGGTCCGCGCGCCGGTGCCGATGTCCGCCGCCGAGATCCGCACGGTGAAGCGGCCGTCGGGTTCGGCGGTGATCGAGGCCGTGGACGGCGCGGCGCCCGCGCCGAAGGAGGCCGCCGCGGTGCCGGTGCCGAGGAGCCGGCGACCCTCGCGCCTCACTCCGGGCCGCGGATCGCGCCGGTCCCAGCCGAAGCGGCGGGCGCCCTCCTCGAAGCAGGCGCGCAGATTGCGTCCGGCGAAGGGCAGACCGGAGACCGGGCCCCGTACCGGGTCGTTGCGCAGCCGCAGCTCGACCGGGTCGACGCCGCAGGCGTGGGCGAGTTCGTCGAGCGCCGCCTCCAGCGCGAAGGAGCCCGGCGCCTCGCCCGGCGCGCGCATCCAGGTGGGGGTGGGCACGTCGAGCGGCACGACCCGGTTCTCCGTGCGGTGCGCGTCGGCGTCGTACATCACCCGGGCGACGCCGGCGCTCGGCTCGACGAACTCGAACACGGTGGAGGTGCGGCTGAGGGAGCGGTGGTCCAGCGCGCGCAGCCGCCCGTCGGCGTCGGCCCCGAGCCTGACCCTTTGGATCGTGGGGCTGCGGTGCCCGGCCAGCGTGAACATCTGACGCCGCGTCATGACCACGCGCACCAGACGTCCGGTCGCCCTGGCCGCCATCACGGCGGCCACCTGGTGGGCGCGCACGCCCTTGCTGCCGAAGCCACCGCCGACGTGCTCCGAACGGACCCGTACCGACGCGGGATCGAGCCCGAAGAGGTTGGCGAGTTCCGCGACGACCCAGGTGGCGCCCTGGTTGGAGTCGATCACCTCCAGCCGGTCGTCGTCCCAGCGGGCGGTGGCCGCGTGGGGCTCCATGGGGTGGTGGTGCTCTTCGGGCGTGGTGTACGTGGCGTCCACGACGACGGCGGACGCGGCGAGTTCGGCCGCGAGGTCGCCCTTGTCCGTGACGGCGGGCATGTGTCCGTCCGACGGGTGTGCGTCGGGGTGGTCCCCGGTGAACCCGACGTCGTGCGGGGCCTGTTCGTAGTGGACGACCAGGGATTCGGCGGCCTCGCGGGCCTGTTCGGACGTCTCGGCGACCACCAGCGCCACCGGCCAGCCCAGATGGGGTACCCGGTTGTGCTGGAAGACCGCGCACGTCGGGTCCGGCCGGGTGCCCAGCATGCCCACGTAGTCGGTCTTCAGCGGCGGGGCGTTGCGGTGGTCCAGCACGCACAGGACGCCGGGCATCGCGAGGACGGCCTCCGTCGCGATGTCGCGGATCCGGCCGCGTGCCACGGTGGACGACACCAGCCAGCCGTGGGCGAGGCCGGCGAAGGGCACCTCGCCCGCGTACCGGGCCGCGCCGGTGACCTTGTCCCGTCCCTCGACGCGGACGTGAGCGGCGCCGACGGCGCGGGCGGGGGCGAGGGGAGCCTCGGCCGTCATCGGGCGGCCTCCTCGGCGAGTTCGCTCAGCACGGCCACGGTCAGGTTGCGCATCAGGGTCACCTTGAATCCGTTGTGCGACAGCGGCCGGGCCGAGGCCAGTTCGGCGTCGGCGGCGGCCGCGAACGACTCCGTGTCGGCGGGCGCCCCCGTCAGGGTCCGCTCGGCCGCGCGGGCCCGCCAGGGCCGGGACGCCACCGCGCCGAACGCCAGGCGCACGTCGCTGACGACGCCGTCGCGGACCTCGAGCGCCGCGGCGACCGAGCCGACGGCGAAGGCGTAGGAGGCGCGCTCGCGCACCTTGCGGTAGCGGGAACGGGCGGCGACCGGCGCCGGCGGCAGCGTGACGCCGGTGATCAGCGCGCCCGCCGGCAGGGCCGTCTCGCGGTGCGGGGTGTCGGAGACCGGCAGGTAGAACCAGCCGAGGGGGAGTTCGCCGGGTCCCTGGGCCGTCTCGTAGTGCACCACGCCGTCCAGGGCGGCCAGCGCGACGGCCATGTCCGACGGGTGCACGGCCACGCACTGTGCGGACGCGCCGAGGACGGCGTGCTGGCGGTTGTCGCCCCTGACGGCGGGACAGCCGCTGCCGGGGACACGCTTGTTGCAGGGTCCGGTGACGTCGGTGAAGTAGGCGCAGCGGGTGCGCTGGAGCAGGTTGCCGCCGACGGTGGCCATGTTGCGCAGCTGGCCGGAGGCGCCGGCGAGCACCGCCTGCGCCAGGGCGGGGTAACGGGTGCGGACCAGGGGATGCGCCGCGAGGTCGCTGTTGGTGACGGTCGCGCCGATGCGCACCCCGCCGTCCGGGGTGGGCTCCACGCGGTCCAGCGGCAGGTCGCGTACGTCGACCAGGCGTCCCGGTCGTTCGACGCCGGTCTTCATCAGGTCGACCAGGTTGGTGCCGCCGGCGAGGTAGCGGGCGTCCGGGTCGGCGTCGAGCAGGGCGACGGCGCCCGCGACGTCGGGGGCCTTCCGGTAGCCGAACTCCCTCATGCGGCGGGCTCCTTCGCTTCCGGTCCCGTGCCCTTGCCCGCCGCGGGCGCGGGCTGCGCGGCACTGGCGACGGCCTCGACGATCGAGGGGTAGGCGGCGCAGCGGCACAGGTTGCCGCTCATGCGTTCACGGATCTCGTCCGCGGTCAGCGGCGGCGGTCCGGCCGAGGGCCGGACGTCGGCCGTGGCGGCGCTCGGCCAGCCGGCGGCGTGCTCCGCGAGCACGCCGATCGCCGAGCAGATCTGTCCGGGAGTGCAGTAGCCGCACTGGTAGCCGTCGAGGTCCAGGAACGCCTGCTGCACGGGGTGCAGCCGGTCGCCGTCCGCCACGCCCTCGATGGTGGTGACCTGACGGCCTTCGGTCGCGACCGCGAGTTGCAGACAGGCGACGGTTCTGCGGCCGTCGACCAGAACGGTGCAGGCTCCGCACTGCCCCTGGTCGCAGCCCTTCTTGGTGCCGGTGAGGTCGAGTCGCTCGCGGAGCGCGTCGAGCAGGGTGGTGCGGTGGTCGACGGGGAGCGTGCGCGGTTCGCCGTTGACGTGCAAGGTGATGACGCTGGACGTGGGTAAGGCCATGAGAGCTTCTTTCGCGCTTTCGGGAAGCAAGGCGGTGGCCGCCGGTGCCTGACGGCTGCCGGGTCGACTCGTTGCGGGGTGACGGTGGCGGGGTGGACGCGCGGGACGGCCCCGAGGCCGTCGCGGGCTGCCGCGGGGGCCCGGCCGGGGCTATCGTGGTCCCCGAACCGGACAGTCGTCCGCTGGTGCCGACAACGTAACGGACAGCTGTCCGCTTAGCAAGGGCGGGATTCCCGCGCGCCCCGAGGAGAGCCGAGTGCAGCACGAGAAGAACGCGAACCTGCGCTCGGACGCACAACGCAACCGCGAGCGCATCCTCGAGGTCGCCCTGGCCGAGCTGACGCGGTGCCCCGACGCGCCGCTCAGCGCGATCGCCAGGAAGGCGGGCGTGGGGCAGGGGACCTTCTACCGCAACTTCCCCCACCGCGAGGCCCTCGTCCTGGAGATCTACCGTCACGAGATGCGGCAGGTCGCCGACAGCGCGGCCCAGCTGCTCGAACAGCTGCCGCCGGACCGGGCCCTGCGCGCCTGGATGGACCGGCTGGCCGAGTTCGCCATGACCAAGGCCGGCCTCGCCGACGCGATCCGCCTCGCCACCAGCACACCGGGCGGCCCAGAGAAACCGGCGCACACCCCGGTCACCGACGCGGCCGAGCTCCTCCTGCGCGCTAACGACGCGGTGGGCGCCATCCGGCCCGGCGTGACCCCCGACGATCTGATCCTCGCCATCGGAGGCCTGTGGCAGCTGACGCCCGCCGACGACTGGCGCCCGCGCGCCGCGCGGCTCTTCGACCTCGTCATGGACGGGCTGCGCGCCGGAGCCCCGGGACCCGGCGGCACGGCCGTGCCGTCCTGACCCCGGCGCCCGGGGCCCCGCCCGGCGCTACGAGTGCTCGCCGAGCTGGAGGACGCCCGCGAGGGAGAAACACAGGGCGCCGGTCAGGGTGCCCCAGTTGGCGATGTCGGCGTTGACGAGGCTGCCGGTGGCGGGCCGGGTGTAGGCGGCGAGCGCCGAGACCATGAACAGCACGGACCCGAGCTGGTTGACGACGACGATCCACTCCCCGAGGCCGCGGATCCGGAGGTGGATCCGGCCGTGCCAGATCTCCGCGACGGCCAGGTGACCGGAGATCAGGAACAGGGCGCAGCCGATCACGTCCGGCGCCCAGATCAGCCGGTTGACCTGCTGCACGCTCAGGCCCTGGAGGAAGGAGTCCAGCAGGTCGACGGCGAAGACGAGCGTGCCCGCGAACAGGACGAACGCGCTCAGCCAGTCCACCCGCGCCGGCTCGTAACTCCACCATCGCCAGCGCGGGGTGAGCAGCCGACCCGCTCCGCCGGCCACGTGCCGGGGCGCGTTGATCACCTGGAGCAGCGAGACGTACCCGCCGAGGCTGAAGAACAGCCCGCCCACGAAGTAGATCGACGCGCACTCGGTGGCGTCGCCGGAGCCGAACTGGGCCACGGCCGCCCCGGCCGCGAACAGGGCTCCGCCGACGACGAAGGAGATCGCGGAGACGGCGTTGAGCCGCCGCAGCCGGGCGAGGGAGACGGCGTCCGCCCGGACGCGACGAGCCGGCCCCGCCCCGAGGGGGCGGACGGAGAGCACCCCCCGCCGGCGCGCGGGGCGCGACTCCCACACCGCGGTGCCGCCGTCGGGAAGGCGCCAGGTGAGCCGGGTGGTGAACGGTCCCGCGCCCTCGGCGCGCTGCTCAGGTTGCCCCACGGGCCGAGCCTAGATCGCCGGCGGACCGGGGTCCGGGCGAAACGCCGCCGTGCCGCACCGCCCGCCGCAGCGGGTGGCAGGCCCCCTCGCCTCGTTCAGCTCGCGGCCACGGACGCTAGTCGACGTCCACGGGGCCGTCGTCCGACTTCTTGTCCTTGCGGGCGGGCAGCTGGAGGAGGCCGTTGGCCTTGCCCTCGGAGCGGTCGCCGGCGGCGCGGGCGCCGTCGGAGTCCTGGCCGCCCAGGTTCTGGCGGACCGAGTCGAGGATCGTCAGGCCCTGGGAGACCAGACCGGCGGCGATCTCGCCCAGACCGTCCGCCCCGTTGAGGACGTTGACGTTGGCTCCGGCGAGGCCGCCGGCGGCTTCCTTGACGATCTGCGGGAGCTGGTCGATCAGCATCCGGTCGAGCGCGACCCGGTCGTACGAGGCCGCCGCCTCGGCCTGGATCTTCATGCGCTGCGCCTCCGCGGCCGCGAGGATCCTGACCCGCTCGGCCTCGGCCTCGGCGGGCTTGACCACCTCGGCCACCAGCTGCTGCTGACGCAGCTTGGCCTGGCGCTGGGCCAGTTCCGTCTGGGCGGCGAGCACCTCCTGCTGGGCGTGGGCCTGCGCCAGCGGCCCGGCCTGGGCGGCCTGCGCCTGGGCGCGGTCGATCTCGGCCGAGTACTCCGCCTGGACGACGGCGGTCTGCCGCGCGTACTCGGCCTGCTTGCGGGCCGCCTCCTGCTGGGCCTCGGCCGCGGTCTGGGTGGCCTGCGCCTGCGCGATCTGCGCCTGCCGCTGGATGGCCGCCTTGTGCGGGGCGGACATCGCGTCGATGTAGCCGGTCTCGCCGTCGTCGATCGACTGGATCTGAAGCGAGTCGACGATGAGGCCGATCTTCGCCATCTCGGTCTTGGAGGTGTCCAGGACCTCCGCGGCGAGCTTCTGCCGCTCGGTGACGATCTCCTCGACCGTCATCGAGCCGATGATGGCGCGCAGATGACCGGCGAAGATGCGGCCGGTGAGCACGGACATCTGCTCCTGGTCGGAGAGGAAGCGCTGCCCCGCGTTGATGATGCTCTCGTGGTCGTTGCCGACCTTGAAGGCGATGACCGCGCGGACGTGCAGCGCGATGCCCTGCCGGGTCACGCAGGTCTCGGTGACCTCGGACTCGCACATGGACAGGGTGAGGAACCGGACCTTGCGGAAGACGGGGAGCACGAACTTGCCGTGCCCGGTCACCACCCGGAACGGCGCGCCTCCCAGTCCGCGCCTGCCTCCCGAGATCAACATCGCCTCGTCGGGGGCGGGGACGCGGTATCCGAACATGCCTGTACTCCTCAGCCTGCGTCGGCGGTGTCCTCGCCGAGCGCGTCCAGTGGATCCACCCATTCGATGACGCCGACCTCGCGGCATCCACGCGATTCGATCACAAGCACCGTCGAGCCGACGGGCAGGGGTGCTTCGGACCATGCGAGGAAGGTCTCCGAGCCGCCTCTGACCCGCACCAGGACCTCGCCGGGCCCCGCGGACCCGCGCGTGGCGATGAGTAGGTCTCCCGTGCAGCCGAGCACGGCCTCGTCCTGCGGCATCACCGGCCGTCCTCCTCGTCCTGGCTCCGGTATCCGACGATAGTCCCAGTGCGGTCGCAGACCCAAAGGGTCGCAGGGCCCGGGTTCACGCCCGGGCCCGGGGGCGGGGGCCTCGGCACGTCACGCGTCGTCACACGTCCTCGCGGGCGGCCACCCGCGCCTTCCGGGGTGCGACGCGACCGGGCTCCGGCTCGGGGCCGTCGGGGTCGCCGCCGTGCGAGCGCCGCCGGGCGAGGACCGCGAGGGAGAGAGCGAGCAGCAGGACGCAGAGCCGGGCGAACCAGTCGCCGAACCGGGTGTAGACGGTGGCGCCCGCGTCGGCGGGAAGAGCGGCCGTGACCGTGGTGACGTCGTCGTGGCCCGTGACGCGCTCGGCGAGCACCCGGCCGTACGGGTCGCTGACGGTCAGCCTCCCGGCGCGGGACGCGCGCGCCACGGTCAGGCCGTTCTCCACCCCGCGGACGAGAGCCATCCGGCTGTGCAGCCGGCCGTCCTCGGTGAAGTCCCAGGCGGGCGCGAGCAGGACGGCGGCGCCGTGGCGGCGGTAGTCGCGGACCAGGGCCGGGAAGTCCAGGTCCTTGCAGACGATGAGGCCACGGCCGGGGGAGACGAACGTCAGCCCGCCGCCGGGTCGCAGGTCTCCCTCGGCCCCCGGGATGAGGTGGTGCTTGAGGTACACGACCGGCTCGCCGCCGCGCGCGCGGAACCCGAGCGCGGCGTTGTAGGACGCCCCGCCGCGGTCGAGCACCAGCCCGACGACGATGTCCTGGCGGCGCTCGACGGCCAGCCGCCGGAGCGGACCGGCCAGGAGCGGCAGGGTCCGCCCGTCGGCGGCGAAGGTCTTCTCCGGGAGGACGACCGTGCTCGTCGAGCGGGGCAGACGGCGGACGTGTGTGACGTAGCGGTCCAGGAGGCGGCGGCCCGCGGAGGTGGCCAGGGCGACGGTGTCGTCGGGGCGGTCGGTGTCCAGCAGGGCGACGCGGGCGGTGGTGACGGGATGCGGCTGCGACAGCCTCCACGTGCCGTAGCCGAGCGGCAGGGCGAGGACGACGGCGGCAGCCACCAGAACCCGGCCCCTGCGCCGGGCCCGGGGCGCGCCCGCCGCGGCCAGCGCCGCGGGGAGGCCCAGGACCACGAACGTGATGCCCCAGGGTCCGGTCAGCGAGGCCGTCTGGAGCACCGGCAGCACGTCGGTCTGGGTGTAGGCCAGGCTCAGCCAGGCCCCGTGCGGCAGGGCCAGCGACAGCGCGTACTCCAGGACGACCCAGCCCGCGGCGACCGCGGCGGCGGCGGTGAGCGGACGTCCGTTCAGCAGCAGGCGGCGGTATGCCAGGGTCAGCAGGGCGAACACCAGCGCCTGCCCGACGACGACTCCGGCGGCGGCCGGGAACGGCATCTCCAGGGCGCCGAGGAAGTAGGGCCACATCCTGCTCTGCCCGAGGAGCCAGGCGAGCCCCGCGGCGCAGCAGGCGGCGCGCGCGCCCACGCGCGGCGCGAGTCGGAGCACCGGCAGGGGCGCGAGCCAGGTGAGCCAGGGCAGCGGGTCGAGGCCCGTGCCGAACAGCAGCAGCAGGGAACTGGCGAGGGTCGAGACGATTGTGGTCATGGGGCGATCGTGTTCCGCGCGGCCGCCCCGGCGCGTCGCTCGCGCGGGCGCTTCGGGGTCTCACTCCCGCGGGTCAGGGACCGCCCGGTGCGACGAGCCCCGACTCGTAGGCGAACACCACCGCCTGCACGCGGTCGCGCAGGCCGAGTTTGGTGAGCACGTGGCTCACGTGCGTCTTGACGGTGTGTTCGGTGACGACGAGGGCGCCCGCGATCTCGGCGTTGGACAGCCCCCGGGCGACGAGCCGCAGCGTCTCGGCCTCCCTGGCGGTGAGCTGTCGCAGCCGTGCGGCGAGAGCGGGCAGGACACCGTGACCCGGTCGCCTCACCAGGTCCTCCACCAGCCGCCGGGTGACCGCGGGCGCGAGCAGCGAGTCACCCGCGGCCACCACCCTTACGGCGTCGGCGAGTTCGTCCCGTCTGATGTCCTTCAGCAGGAAGCCCCCGGCGCCCGCCCGCAGCGCGTCGTACACGTACTCGTCCAGGTCGAACATGGTGAGCACCAGGACGCGCGAAGGCAGCGCCGAGCAGATCCGGGCGGTGGCCTCGACACCGTTCATGACCGGCATCCGCACGTCCATGACCACGACGTCGGGCCGCAGTTCGTGCGCCGCCCGGACCGCGGCGGCTCCGTCGGCCGCCTCGCCGACCACCGTCATGTCGTCCTGACCGTCCAGGATCGCGGCGAACGCCGCACGGAAGAGATCCTGGTCGTCGGCGACGAGAACGCTCAGCACGCCGCGTCGCCCACGGCGTCCACGGGGAAGCGCGCGAGGACGGTGAAGCCCCGCGGGCCCGGCCCGGTGCGCAGGGTGCCGCCGCACGTCGTCGCACGCTCCCGCATCCCGACGATGCCGAGGCCCCCGGGCCGCGGCGGGCCGCCCCGGCCGTCGTCGGAGATCTCGATCTCCAGGTCGCCGCCCCAGCGCACCCGTACGGACACGGCGCTCGCGGCGGCGTGCTTGCGGACGTTCGTCAGCGCCTCCTGCACGATCCGGTAGGCGGCGACGCCGACTTCGGGCGGTATCCCGCGCGGCTCGCCCTCCACGGCCAGCCGCGCCGGAAGCCCGGAAGAGCGCACCAGGTCCGCGAGGGTGGCGAGACCGGGCTGGAGCACGTCCGCCGACGGGTCCGCCGGGACGTCCCTGAGGACGCCGAGCAGCGCGCGCAACTGGGCCAGAGCGGCCCGCCCGGTGTCGGCGATGCGGTCGAAGGCCTCCGTCCGGGCGTCGTCCCCGCGGTCCGCCGCGCCCCGCCCCGCAAAGGGACCGGCCTCCGCCTGGACGACCATCAGACCGACCGAGTGCGTGACGATGTCGTGCATGTCGCGGGCGATGCGGGCGCGTTCACGCAGCACCGCCGCGGTCCGCTCCTGTTCCAGACGCCGGGCGCGCTCGGCGTGCTCGGCGGCCTGCGAACGCCGTGCGTGTTCGGCGGCGCCCAGCGCGAACGCGGCGAGGAACGCCGTCCCCATGAGCGGATAGACGTCGGCGCTCTCGCGCGGCAGGACCAGCGAGAGGGAGACGGCGGCCACCGTGACCGGCAGCGACACCAGCCGCACCAGGGGGCGACTCAGCGCGGCCACCGTGTACACGCCCACCAGCGGCCCCCAGGGCAGCAGCAGCGGCTTGTGCCACAGCACCAGCGCGGACATCGCCGCCCCGACGACCAGGGTGACCGCCACCGGCGCCCGCCGCCGCCACACCACCGGAACCGAGGCGAGCAGCGCCAGCGGCGCCGACCACCACGGCCCGGGGGACGGCAGCACCGGGACGACCGTGGCCGCGACGACGGCCGACGCCACCAGTGCGTCGACGATCCGTGGGCTCGGCATACCGTTCAGTGTCCTGGCCGGCAGCCCCGCACGCCTCACTCGCAAGAGTGAGAGGCGCCGTCCGTCAGTACGGCAGGAGACGCCCCGACGGCGTCCTGCGGTCGATCTCGTCCCTCGACGGCGCGCTGGGCCGACGGCTCACACGGACATGAATCCTGGACTGACGATTCATGACGTCCTCCTCGTGATCGTGCGTCGGCTACCGAGTACATGCCCCGCAGTAGCCCCCTCCATCCCCCGGTCGTGCGCCGGGCGCGTCCCGGACGGCGCCCCGCCCCACCGAGGGGTCCCGCCCAACGAACCGGTAACGGCCGGCTTTTCCCGCTGCCCGAAGGTGACCGACCGGGCCCGTTCCCCCTCTTCCTCAGGAGACCGACCCATGGGGGGAACGATGAACTGGTCCAGGACCGTGGCCGTCGCGGCGGCCGGTCTCGTGCTGTGCGGGTGCGCCGGCGCGACGAGTCCGGGCGCGGCGGGCCCGAGCACGGGCGTGTCCGCGCACTCCGCGTCCGTCACCTCGGACGGCGGGGGGACGGCGAGCGGCAAGCCCTACCTCGTCCTCAACGGGCAGACGGACGCCCGCCCCGGGGAACGGGTCCACATGATGCTATACGGCGTCAGCCGGGCGCAGGGCGGCGACGCGGTGAGCGCCCGGTCGTCGGCGTTGGGCGCGCCGGTGCGGCTGCGCTGGGAGGACGACCACTACTGGGCCGTGGGCACACGCAGGATGACGGCCGAGCCCGGCTGGTATCCGCTGGACGTCGCCGTCCACGGCCGTACCGTGGCGGGCGACCGCATCCAGGTCGTCCCCGCCCGGCGGCCCTCCTTCACCCTGCCGACGGCGCGGGAGGCGACCCGCCCCGGCGAGCCGGTATGGCTGGCCTTCGACGACCTGTACCCCGGCGAGCGGGGCGCCGACTTCACCGTGCGGTCCGCGGCCCTGCCCCGGCCCGTGCGGCTCGTGCACGACGCCGACACGGACTTCTACAACCCCCGGGCCTTCTCGGCACGGCCGCGGCTCAGGTCCGTCCTCGCGGACGGCGTCTACGCCTTCGAGCTGTACGGCCCGCACGGCCGCCGCATCGCCGTGAGGCGTCTGACGGTGCGGGCGTCGCGGCCCGGCGACCGCGACTACCGGGGCAGGGCCCACGGCCCCGAGTTCTACGACCCGGGCCGGGGCTACTCGGGCGGCGCGCACACGGTCCGGGTCGGCGCGGGGCGCCGCGTCGCGGTCATGTGGCACGACGAGGACCCGGACCCGGGCGAGGAGACGAGGCTGACGGCCGCCTCACCGGCGTTCACCGGGGTCCTCCACCTCCGCCGCGACGACAGCAAGGGCGCCGACGGCGACGACCCGCGCTACTTCGGCACGGCCACGGTCCGCTCCGACGCCCGGCCCGGCCGCTATCCCGTGACGATCGTCGCCCACCACGGCCGGGTGAGGAAGACCGCGTACCTCACGGTCACGGCCCGGTAGGGCCCCGGCGCCCGGCAGGGCCGTGAGACGCCCGGAGAGGGGGCGGGAAGCGGCGTCCTGCCAGGTCCGACGGGGTGCTCGGCGGGCTGTCGCACCCCCGTGCGACACTCGCTGCCATGCTTGGTGTCATCGACCTCCCCACCTATCTCGCGGGTCTCGTCCTGATCGTCCTGCTGCCCGGGCCGAACTCGCTGTACGTGCTGTCCGTCGCCGCCCGCCGGGGCGTCCGCACCGGTTACGCGGCCGCCGCCGGCGTGTGGTGCGGGGACGCCGTGCTGATGACGCTGTCGGCCGCCGGAGTGGCCTCGCTGCTCCAGGCGAACGCCGTGCTGTTCGGGATCGTGAAGTACGCCGGCGCCGGATATCTGACCTGGCTGGCCGTCGGGATGCTGAGGGCCGCGCGGTCGATGTGGCGGGCCCGGCGCGAGCCGGCCGTGCCCGACGCGCGGACCGAGGAGCCGGCGGCCGGGGAGCGGCCGTTCCGGCGCGCACTGGCGATCAGCCTGTTCAACCCGAAGGCGATCCTGTTCTTCGTCGCGTTCTTCGTGCAGTTCGTCGATCCCGGGTACGCCTACCCGGCCGTCTCCTTCGTCGTGCTCGGCGCGTTCGCCCAGCTCGCCAGCTTCCTCTACCTGACCGCGCTGATCTTCAGCGGCACCCGGCTGGCGGAGGCCTTCCGCCGCCGCAAGCGTCTGTCCGCGGGCGCCACGACCGCCGCCGGCGCCCTCTTCCTCGGCTTCGCCGTCAAGCTCACCCTCGCGAGCGCCTGAGCCGACGGCGGCGGCATACTCGTCCGATGGCCGCCTCCCTCGATCCAGCCGCTCCGTACGCCGACATCGCGGCGGTGGGCAGCCTCGCCGCGGCCCTTCGCGCCGCGGCGGACGCGCACGGCCTCGACGTCCCGTTCGAGGCCTCCGCGTCCCAGCCGCTGCTGCACGCCTCGGTCCCGAGTCCCGCCCCGCACCGGGCGGCCCTGACCGTCCGGGCCTGGGCGGCCGAACGCCGGTGGTCGATCGGCGGGCACGAGCCGTTCCAGGACCTCGCGCTGGTCACCGGGGACACCCGGGACCTCGTCCAGGTGGCCCTGGCCGCCCAGGGCTGGCACGACGGGACGGCGTTGGACGACATCCACCGCGCCGCGCCGTTCACGCGCCTCACCGGACGCTTCGAGGTGCCCGACCGGGATCCTGCGGCGCTGGCCGAGTCCGAGTGGCGGCACCTGCGCACGGAGGCCGACGACAAGGACCGGCCTCGGTACCGGGCCCTCGTCGAGGCCGCCTACGCCGAGCCCGCGCTGCGGGCGCTCTACCCGTTCACCAGCCACGGGACGCTGCGCTTCTCCACCAGCACCCGCCCGCGTCTCACCGTCGTCCCGCTGTGCCTGAACGCCTGGGGGGAGGGGCCGTACACGCTGAGCGCCCAGTACATGGGCGAGGCCGTCGCCGAGGCGACGACGGCGGGGGAGGCCGTCGCGGCGGCCCTCGCTCAGCTGCCGCCCCGCCTCGGACCCGTCACCCTCGGAACGCCCTGAGCGATCGCCTCCGGGCGGAACGAGAGCGCCGTCGCGCCGACGGCGAGGCGTGCCCGGCGCCTGCCCGCCGGGTCGGAGCGCATCGCGGAACGTGTCGCCCGGCAGGGCGGCCGGCCCCGCCCCGCGACGCGCTCCGACCTGCCCCGCACGCTTCAGGGCATCATCTCGTACGCCCCGGAGAGGGCCTCGACGCGCTGCCAGACGCGCTCCGACCGCTCCCCGTCGACGACGGGCCGCCGCACCGCGCCGAGCGCCCACCGCTGCTGCTCGGGGGTCGCGGAGTCCTTGCCGTGCAGCTCGACGGCGTGTGCGGAGAAGTCCCGCACGAGGACGGCGAACAGCTCGTCGAGCACGTCCTCGTCGAGGCCCGCCAGGGCGGCCTGCTCCAGGACCAGCTGTCCGTGGACGACGAGCGCGAAGAGCTGCCCGACGGAGAGGAGCAGGTCGAGGTCCTGGGACTGCTCCTTGTCGGGGGCGGCCGTGAGGACGAAGTCGCACAGCGCGTCGGCCTGCTCCCGGAAGCGGGCCACGTTGGCCAGGCGCGCGTACGCGTCGAAGGCCGGCCGCCAGTCGTGGAAGCGGACCGAGCCCAGGCCGCGGGCCGGACCCTGACGGAAGAGGAAGTCGTCGTCGGCCGCGTCGAGGCGCGTCGGCACGGGCTCGTAGCCGGCCGGGTCGAGGAGGTGGTTGCGCAGGAACTTGAGGATCAGCGCCAGGTTGACGTGGACCGTGCCCTCCAGCTTGGGCAGGCCGCGGATCTCGACGGCGGCCTGGGCGAAGTAGTTGTCCTTCTCGAAGCCCTTGGCGGCGATGACGTCCCACATCAGGTCGATGACCTTCTCGCCCTCGGTGGTGACCTTCATCTTCGTCATCGGGTTGAAGAGGAGGTAACGGCGGTCGTCGGGGCCGGCGGTGCGGAAGTAGTCGACGGCGCGGTCGCTGAACAGCTTCATGCCGACGAGGCGGACGTAGGCGTCGGTCAGCTCGCGCCGCACGTGCGGGAAGGCGGTGACCGGGCGGCCGTAGAGGATGCGGTTCCGGGCGTGGGTGACGGCCTCGTACATCGCGTGCTCGCAGATGCCGATCGACGCCGTGCACAGGTTGAACTTGCCGACGTTGACCGTGTTGAGCGCGGCGTCGAACGCGGCGCGCCCGGTGTGCAGGACGTCCTCCGGCGTTACCGGGTAGTCCTCCAGACGGAACTCGCTGACGTACTTCGACGAGTCGACGACGTTCTTGACCAGGTGGTACTCGGGGCGGCGGCTGTCGGCGGCGAAGAAGACGTAACCGTCGGGGCCCTCGACGTCGGTGCGGCGGCCGAAGACGGACACGAGCCCGGCGGCGTTGCCGTTGCCGATGTAGTACTTGGAGCCGGAGGCCCGGAAGCCGCCCGCGCCGTCGGGCTCCAGCAGCATGTCGGTGGAGTAGATGTCGGCGCCGTGTGCCTTCTCGGACAGTCCGAACGCGAACACCTCGCCCTGGGCCAGAAGTTGGGACGCGCGGGCACGGGCGGCCGGGTTGTCGCTCTGCCAGACGGGGCCGAGGCCGAGGATGGTCACCTGCCAGGCGTACCAGTAGTCCAGGCCGTAGAAGCCGAGTATCTCGTTGAGGGCGGCGATGCGTGCGGTGTCCCACCGCTTGTCGCCCTCGCCCTCGCCGGCGGCGGAGGAGGGCGTGAGGAAGGTGGCGAAGAGTCCTTCCTTGGCGGCGAAGGCGAGGAAGTCGCCGAGCCAGGCGCGGGTGCGGTAGTCCTCGATCAGCCGGCGCTTGCCCCGCTCCTCGAACCAGTCGACGGTGGCGCGCAGCAGCCTGCGGGTCTCCGGGTCGAAGTGCGCGGGGTCGTACGTCCGCGGGTTGAAGAGCAGGGTGTCGGCCATGAGTGCCGCCTTTCGGCTGGGTGAGGGGTGAGGGTCGGAGAGAGGTGCCGTGTGGCTGCGGGTGCCGCGGGTGCCGCGGGTACCGGGGGGCGGAGACCGGCGAGCCGGTCAGCGGTCGACTTCGAAGCCGGAGAGCGTGGCGCGGACGTCGTCGAGCCAGGCGATCATCATCCGCTCGTACGCGATGCCGCCCCGGAGCACGACGTGCTGGAGCTCCCGTTCGGCGTCGAGCCGGTCGCCTGTCGCGGGCTCCCCGAAGTCGCGGACCTCGCCCGCGAGGTAGTGGGCCAGCCGGTCGGCGTGCGCCTGCCGGTGCCGCTCGACCTCGCCGATCAGGGCGGCCGGATCGTCGAAGGCGGCGCCGCGGACCTTCACGGCCAGGTCGTGCCGCACGCTCTCGGGCTCGGTCGCCTCCCGGAGCCAGGCGGCGAGGGCGTCCCGCCCCGGCCCGGCGACGGAGTACTCCTTCTTGTCGGGACGCCCGTACTGCGGGACGTCCCGGACGTCGATCCAGCCGTCGCTCTCCATGCGCTTGAGCACGCGGTAGATCTGCTGGTGGGTGGCGGTCCAGAAGTAGCCGATGGACCGCTCGAAGCGCCGGGCCAGCTCGTAGCCGGAGCCCGGCTTCTCCAGCAGGGAGACGAGGATCGCGTGCTCGAGCGCCATGCGCACGATCTTCCTATGCACCTCGTTGCATAGCAACGCCGTCGCCGTGAGACACGGCTCACCCGGCGCGGGTGACCCGGTCCATCGCCGGGCGGCGCATGCCCCACCCCCTCGGCGGCGGAACACGCGTCACCCCCTCACCGTCGGGGCGCGGCCGGCCGCTCACCGCCGGGGCCCGCACCTCCCTACCGCAACCGCCACTTCTGGTCGGCGGCCCCCGCGCACGATCAGATCGGCGCCGCCCGAGTGCTCGGAGCCGAGCGCGTCCAGGGCGCACGGCGCTCCGCGGAGTCGTCCGTGGCGGGGAGTCCGGCCGGCAGGACCCGGACCGTGCGGGGGGTCTCCCTCATGGGGTGTCGCCCTTCCCGAGATGTCTGACGTGACGTCTTGACGGGTGTGCGGGCCGTTAGTTAACTCACGACGTGATCTAAGTATTGAGTGAACCATGAGAGTCCAGGGAAGGTCCATGCCGAGAACCGCTCTGCTCCTCTCCACCGTCCTGCTCCTCGCCGTGGTGTCGCCGACGGCCTCCCGGGCCGCCGACGACCCCCTCCCGGTGCCCGTGGACCGCTTCGAGGGCGAGGTCCCCTTCGCCTCCCAGCCGGCCGAGGGCATCTTCGCCTGGGGCGGCGACAGCGACGATCCGCCCGCCCTCCGGCTGACCGCCCGCGCCGACGCCCCGGAGGGCGAGAAGGTGCTCACGGGCGCCTACGACATCAGCGGCTACGGAGGCTTCACCCACGACTTCGCCGCCGACCGGCCCGCCCACGACTGGTCCGCCCACCGGGGCGTCCGCTTGTGGTGGGAGGGCCGCAACACCGGCGGGAAGATCCCCTTCGAGATCAAGGACGGCGGCGCGAACGGCGAGACCTCCGAACTGTGGACCACCTCCTTCACCGACGACTTCACCGGCTGGAAGCAGGTCGAGCTCCCCTTCGCCGACTTCGTCTACCGCACGGACTACCAGCCCGTCGGAGGCATCGACCACGTCCTCGGACTCGACCGGATGTGGGGCTACGCACTCACGCTCCCCGTCGGCGTCAAGGGCGACTTCGCCATGGACGACGTCGAGCTGTACGGCCGGGCCGACCAGTCCCTGCGCGCGACCGTGACGACCGACGCCGCCGTCTACCCGGTGCGGGAGGGCGGCACGGCCACCGTCTCGGTCACCGTCGCCACCACCGCCTCCGCCCCCCTCGACGAGCCGGTGACCGTCGCCTACGCGACCGCCGACGGCACGGCCGAACCCGGCAGGGACTACACGCCGGTCAGTGGAACGCTCACCTTCCCGGCGGGCACGGCCTCGGGCGCCACACGGACCGTCACGGTCCGCACCCTCCGGGACAAGCCGGCCGAGACCGCCGAGACCGTCCCGCTCCGGCTCACGGTCACCGGCGCCAAGGCGCCCGCCGAGACACCCGAGATCGTCGTCGACGCGAACGGACTGCCGTACCTGAACGCCCGGTTGCCGGTGCGCACGCGCGTGGCCGACCTGCTCTCCCGCATGTCCCTGAAGGAGAAGGCCGGGCAGATGACCCAGGCCGAGCGCGGGGCGGTGGGGGAGGGGGCCGACGTCACCGCCTACGAACTGGGGTCCCTGCTCTCCGGCGGCGGCTCGACGCCCACCCCCAACACGCCCGAGGCATGGGCGAGGATGATCGACGGCTTCCAACTGCGCACGCAGGCCACGCGGTTGCAGATCCCGCTGGTCTACGGCGTCGACGCCGTGCACGGCCACAACAACCTGGTCGGCGCCACGATCATGCCCCACAACATCGGCATCGGAGCCGCCCGGGACCCGCAACTCGCGCAGCAGACGGGCGCGGTGACGGCCAGTGAGGTCCGGGCCACCGGCGTGCCCTGGGACTTCGCCCCCTGCCTGTGCGTCTCGCGTGACGAACGCTGGGGACGCGCCTACGAGTCCTTCGGCGAGGACCCCGCCCTCGTCCAGTCCATGGAGACCGTCGTCCAGGGCCTTCAGGGCCGCGCCGACGGACGCGACCTGAAGAACGACGACAAGGTCCTCGCCACCGCCAAGCACTTCGTCGGCGACGGCGGCACGGCGTACGGCTCCTCCACGACCGGCACGTACACCGTCGACCAGGGCGTCACCAAGGTCACCCGACAGCAGTTGGAGGCCGTCCACCTCGCGCCGTTCCGGACCGCCGTGGACCGCGGCGTCGGCACCGTCATGCCGTCGTACTCCTCGCTCGACGTCCTCGGCGACGGCCGGGGCCCGGTGAGGATGCACGCCCGCGCCGACATGATCAACGGTGTGCTCAAGGGGCGCATGGGCTTCGACGGGTTCGTCGTCAGCGACTGGAACGCCATCGACCAGCTCCCCGGCGACTACCCCGCCCGCGTCCGCACGGCGGTCGACGCGGGCGTCGACATGATGATGGTGCCGTACGGCTACAAGGACTTCACCTCCGCCCTGATCGGCGAGGCGGACGCCGGGCGGGTGAGCCGGCAGCGGATCGACGACGCCGTCGCGCGGATCCTCACGCAGAAGTTCCGGCTCGGCCTCTTCGAGCACCCGTACGCGCAGACGCGCCACGCCTCGGAGATCGGCGGAGCCGCCCACCGGGCCGTCGCCCGCCGTGCGGCCGCCGCGTCGCAGGTGCTGCTGAAGAACAGCGGCGGAGTCCTCCCGCTGAGGGCGTCGCAGAAGGTCTACGTCGCGGGATCCAATGCCGACGACCTCGGCAACCAGACCGGCGGCTGGACGGTGACCTGGCAGGGCGCGTCCGGCGCCCACACCCGGGGCACCACCATCCTCGACGCGATGCGCAAGGACGGGAACGTCACCTACTCCAAGGACGCCTCGGCGCCCACGTCCGGCTACGACGTCGGCGTGGTCGTCGTCGGCGAGACCCCGTACGCGGAAGGCGTCGGGGACGTCGGCAACGGGCACTCCCTCCAGCTGTCGGCCGCCGACCGGAACGCCGTCGACACGGTGTGCGCGGCCATGAGGTGCGCCGTGCTGATCGTCTCCGGACGCCCGCAGCTGATCGGGGACCGGCTCGGCGCGATCGACGCCCTGGTGGCGTCCTGGCTGCCGGGCACCGAGGGCGACGGCGTGGCCGACGTGCTCTACGGCAAACGGCCCTTCACCGGCCGGCTTCCGGTCACCTGGCCCAGGTCCGAGGCCCAGCTGCCGATCAACGTCGGGGACACCGCGTACGACCCGCAGTTCCCCTACGGCTGGGGTCTGACGACCCTGACCAGGGCGCCGGCCGGCGGCGCGGCCACACTGCGCGCGCTCGGCGTCGCGGCCGCGGCGGCCGAACGGGCCGGGGCCGACGGGGCGGGCCGCGCGCTCGTCGCCAAGGCGCGGCTGATCGTCCAGCAGAAGGCGGGCGCCGACCTCACGGCGGCGTTCGCCCGGCCGTTCGCCGACGCCGACCACCTCGCGCTCACCGGTCGGTACGGGGCGGCGCTGCGGAAACTCGGCGAGGCGTACAGGGCGGCCTGAGGGGTGCGGGGGCCGGGCGGGCGGAACGGACAGTGGCGCCCTCCCGGCCCCTCCGTCGCCGACGAGCACCGCGACAAGCGCTGTTCGCCGGCGCGGAACGGGCCGGGACTCAGCAGTCGGGGTTGCTGGAGATGCGGACGCCGTCCGCGACGCGCTGCGGCTCGTCGTTGATGAAGGACTTGTGGCTGCCGTTCTCGACGCAGTACACCCTGCCGTCGCTCATGTGCACGTAGACCACGTCGTCGTGTCGCGTGTTGCGCACGAAGTCGCTCCCCCTCGACCCGGTCAGCCACTGCCAGCCGCTCGTGACCTCCCGGAACCTGCCGCTGATGGTGGCGCCGGGATAGTCGGCGGGATCCCGCTGGTAGAAGCAGACGTACGGGTAGGGGCACGTCTCCTCCGCGGACGCCGGCGGCGCCAGCACGACGGTGCCCGCCGCCATCAGAAACGCTCCACCCAGCGCCGCGGTGACCTTGCTCCGAAGACCCATCGCCCACTCCTTCGTTGTGCGTGCGGGTACGGCACGGCGACGATGACACCACATGATCGCGTCTTGAACAACCGACCGGATCAATCAACTAGCCCATGTTCGTCGCTAGTTGACGATGCGTCACTTGCATGGGGTGAAGGGCCGGACTGCGCCGAGTGACGGGTCCAGGCCGTCAGTCCCCCGTTGCGGTGGCCGAGGCGGAGGGGGTGGGGGACGG
>NZ_JAHHIT010000063.1 GCF_024539675.1 Streptomyces hilarionis
GGCCGGGACGGGGGTCGGGGCCGGAAACCGCTGCGGGTGCGGGTGCGGGATCGGCCGCGGAGGCGTCGGGGGGCGAGGGTGGGCGTGCGGGAGCGGTCGCCGTGTCGGGAGAGCCGGCCCGCGGGGAGCGTTCCCTCTCCCGGTGCGGGCCGGGGAGGGGCGTCGCCCGCGGGTCGGCGCCGCACGAGGCGCAGCGCATGCCGGAGGACGACGAGGGACCGGGCGTCGTGGCGCCGAGGGGGCCGGCGGACCGGTTCGGCGGGACCTCGACGGGTGAGGCCTGGGCGGGCACCGTGGCGAAGGCGTGCCCGGGCGACGAGCCGTCGGTCCCGAGGGGAGGTGACGTCGGGGCGGGACAGCGCGCCGAGGACGCGGCGGCGGAGGGCGGCGGGAGCGCGGAGGAGGGGGGCGGCGAGGGCATATGCGGACGCTAGGGCTCCGCTGCCGGGCGAACCGTTCCGCCCGGGCAAGCTTCCTACGATCGGGCGATCGCGGGGCCCGGGCGGAGCCCCGCGCCCGGTCCGCCGGGGCCGTCGGGCACGGCCCGTCGAGCCCACCCGGCCGTCCGCCGCCGGCCGGGCCCGCCGGGGCGGCCCGGGAGCCCCGTGCGCGAGGCCGTCCCGGCTCAGAGGCCGGGCGCGCCCGCCCCTTCCATGAGTCCGCTCACCTCGGTGCCCGGCGGGGTGAGGAGGAAGACGTTGCGGTCGACCCGGTGCATACCGCTGGCCAGGCCGAACACCACCCCGGTGGAGAAGTCGAGGACGCGCTTGGCGGTGTCGGTCTCGGCTCCCGTCAGGTCGAGCAGCACCGGGATGCCCGACATCAGCGTCTCGGCGACCTCGCGCGCGTCCGCGAAGACGTTGACCCGCAACACGACGAAGCGCCGCCTGGTCTCCGTCTCGGCGTCCGGCAGCGAGCGGTGGTCCACCGCCGACGGCCACGCGTCCCGGCCGCGCAACGGAACGACCTGAGCGAGCCCTTCCCACTGTTCATCGGTGACGTCGTAACGGTTCACCGGCACCCCCCGAACTGACTCGCCTTCAATGCATGCACCAGTCAATTCTTACGCCAAGTCACCCGTTCGGCCCAACAGCGACACGGTCCGCCACCGGTCGGGATGCCGATCGCCGCGCCGGGGCGCCGGCCCGCACGCCGGGAAGCGAGGGTGACGAGCAGGGAGTCCGGGGGCGGCGCGTCAGGCCGAAGTGCGCGTGAACCGGAGCGCGGCGGTGACGGCGGTCAGGCCGCGGAGCATGCCCAGCTGGTTCCAGCCCAGGCCGAACTCGCTGCGGTCCACGGTGAATTCGGCCTCCAGGGTGACCGCGTCGGCGTCCGCCCGGGTCAGGCGCGCGGTGAAGGACTGCGGGCGGCTGATGCCGCGCACGGTGAGCTGCCCGGAGACCTGCACCGTCGCGTCGGCGCCCACCTCCGCCGAGCGCACCACGAAGGTGATCTCGGGGTGGTTGTCGGCGTCGAAGAAGTCCGGGCCGCGCAGGTGTGCGTCGCGCTTGGCGTTCTTCGTGTCGAGGGAGGCCACGGCGAGGGTCAGGGCGCCGGTGACGGATCCGTCCGCAGCGACCTCGCCGCCTCCGGTGACAGCGGTGAAGTCGCCCTTGACGGTGACGAGGCTCCACATCGTCTTCTGCTTCAGGGCGACCGTGGACGCGCCCGCGTCGAGTTGCCACTGTCCGGTCTGCACGGCGACGGTCATGACCGTCCTCCTCGATGGTCCAAATTTGGATGATGCTGCCGCGACCACGCTAGTGGGTAATCCAATTCTGAACAACCAAGTCGTGCAAATTTGGACCACGGATACAATCGACGCCATGGCAGACCCCGCTCACACCCCCGCCGACCTGCCCGCGTGCCCCTCCGCGCAGGGCGGCGGCGCGGGCCTGCTGCCCCCCGAGCTGCGCGGCTGGATGCTGCTCCTCGCCGCGACCGGGGCGGTGGAACAGCGGCTGCGCTCCGTGGTCAAGGAGCACCTGGACGTCTCGCACGACGAGTTCCTGGTGCTGTGCCTGCTCGCCGAGCAGTCCGGCGAGGGCCTGCGCATGACACACGTGGCGGAGCTGCTGGGCCGCCCCAAGACCCGTCTGACCTATCAGGTCGCCTGCCTCCAGCACGCCGGACTCGTGACCCGCAAGACGGTCTGCGGCGACCGGCGCGGCGTGGAGATCGCCCTCACCGACAAGGCGCGCGGGCTGCTGCGGGAGGCTTCCGCCACGCTCTCGGAGACGGTCACGGAGGCCCTGGCCCACGTCATGGGACCGGAACAGTGCGCCGCCCTGAGCGGACTGCTGCCGGAGGCCGGAGCCGGGCCGGGCGCGGAGCCGAAGACGGAGACGGCCCCCGCGCCGACGGGGCGGCGGGGGCCGGAAGGGGAGCACGAGCCGGGGCAGGAGCGCGAGGACGCCGTCCTCGACGGCGCCCCGCGGCCGGCCTGACCGACGAAGCCCCCGGTCGCGTCCGACCGGGCTAGCGAGCGTCCGTGTACGCGCCGGTCCGGTTCCCGGTCGGCCGCCCGGCGCGCTCCGGCTGCTCGTCGGCCTGCTCCGTCCGCCGGGCGTCGGCCGCCTGCCGGGCCGCCGCGGCCTTGCGGCCCGGCAGGACCGCGAAGACG
Organism: Streptomyces hilarionis; assembly: GCF_024539675.1. Classification (GTDB taxonomy): domain Bacteria; phylum Actinomycetota; class Actinomycetes; order Streptomycetales; family Streptomycetaceae; genus Streptomyces; species Streptomyces hilarionis. The sequence continues at coordinate 2,624 of NZ_JAHHIT010000063.1, forward strand.
ATCATGGTGCCGGCGGCCATGATGATCCCGCCGATCAGACTGGTCTGGGCGACGCCGTGGGCGAAGGCCTGGTGCACGGCCTCGACCACGGTCTGCGCCTGCCGCGCCCCGCCGGCGGGGTCCTGCGCGACCTGCCGGGCGACCGCGAGGCCGCCGCCCACCGAGTCCTTGGCGGTCTCCAGCGCGGCGGCGGGGAGCCGATCCCCGACCAGGCCGGTGAGCTCGTCGCGGTAGGCGGTGCCGAGGAGCGAGCCGAGGATCGCGATGCCGAGCGAACCGCCCAGCTCCAGCGCGGTGTCGTTGGCGCCGCCGCCGACGCCCAGCTCGCTCTCCGGGAACGAGCCCATGATCGTGTCGGTGGCCGGGGACACGCTCAGGCCGATGGCGAAGCCCAGCATCGCCATCGGGGCGAGGAAGTCCGCGTAGGTGGAAGCCGGGTCGATCCGGGTGAGCAGGAAGACTCCCCCGGTGCCGATCGCCATGCCGGCGACGACCAGCGCCTTCACGCCGAGCTTCGGGGTCAGCCAACCGGTCGCCGCGGCGCCGGCGAACACGGCCCCGGCCAGCGGGAGCAGCCGGACGCCGGTCTCCAGGGCGTCGTACCCGAGCACGAACTGGAGGAACTGCGTGGCGTAGTAGATCGCGCCGAAGGTGCCGAAGAAGAAGAACAGCACCGCGAGCATGGAGCCGCTGAAGGGGCGGAGCCGGAACCTGCGCACGTCCAGCATGGGGTGCGGGTGGCGCAGCTCCCAGGCCACGAACGCGGCCAGGCCGATCCCGGCGACGACGGCGGCGGTGACCGGACCGGCGCCCCAGCCGAAGTGCGGGCCCTCGATCGTCGCGTAGACGAGCGAGCCGACGGAGACGATCGACAGCAGACCGCCGACGTAGTCGATGCGCCCCATGTCCGCCGCCCTGGACGGCGGGACCAGGGCGAGCGCGCCGATCACGGCGAGCAGCGCGACGGGGACGTTGACCAGGAACGTCGATCCCCAGGAGTGGTCGCGCAGCAGTTGGCCGGCGACGAGCGGGCCGACGGCGATCGCGAGGCCCGAGGTCGCCGTCCAGGCCGTGACGGCCCTGGCCCGCTCCCCCTTCGGGAAGATCGCCACCAGCAGGGAGAGCGTGGCCGGCATGACGACGGCGGCGCCGACGCCCATGACCGACCGGGCCGCGATGACCAGGCCGGTCTCGTCGACCAGGCTGCCCATCACCGAGCCTGCGCCGAAGATCACCAGACCGGTCAGGAGCGCCCCGCGCCGGCTGTACTTGTCGCCGAGCGAACCCAGCAGGAGCATCAGCGCCGCGTACGGGACCGTGTAGCCGTCGATGACCCATTGCAGGTCGCTGCTGCTGAGGCCGAGGTCGGCGGTCATCGCCGGGGCGGCCACGATCAGCGAGGTGTTCGCCATGACCACGATCAGCAGGCTCAGACAGAGGACGAGCAACGCCCACCAGCGCCGGGCGTACGGTCCCGCCGTCTTCTCGACGGGTGACTTGGCAAGGAAGGACATGAGGGCTCCTGGCTCCTGGACGACGAGATAATTGCCCATCGACGTGCAGATTAATTTATTGCCCGTTGACGTGCAAATAACGGGTCGCATCTGTTCGGAGGAAGGGCAGAGGAGTGCACAGAAGCCGGGGAAACCTGAGGAGCCGGGGAAACCGCTGAGCCGCCGCGTCGGACGAGCCGGAGGAAGGCCACGGCGCGGGCCGCCGGGGCGGATCACCGGCGGGGACCTCGATGGCGAGGGAGCGGAAGCGCTGCCCGCTCCCGCACGGGATGGCCGAAGCACGGCCGATGAGCGGCCCCTGCCCGGCCCCTGCACGGCCGAAGGGCTGCCGAAGCGCGGCCGAAGGATGCGGTCGAGCGGACGAGGAACGCGAACGGGTGACCGACAGCCCCGGAGGGGGGACGGCAGTTCCGCTCGCGGGGCGCAACGCGGGGCGAGCGTCGCCCCGGACCGTCAGTCGGCGGAACCGCGCGGCCGCGTGCGGGCCGTCGCCGCCGGGGGCCGGGCCTCCGCGGTCGCGGCCGCGGTGCGCACGACGTCGTCCACGACGGCTCGGGCGTCGCGCTCCGGCACCCCGGCCGCGACGAGGGTGGCGACGGCGACGCGCGTCCCGTCGTCCTCCAGCGCGCCGCGGTTGATCTGCTCCAGGAGCGCGATGTGCATCCCCTCCAGACCGGCGCTCAGCACGGCGGGCGGCAGGTGCGCATGGAAGACGCCGTCCCGCTGCCCCCGGGCCAGGATCGCCGTGACCTCGTCGCGGGCGGGAGCGAGGATGCCCGCCACCCGCTCCACGCCCAGGTCGCGCTGGGCCAGGGCGAGGAGCAGCCGGTAGCGGTCGCCCACCGGCCAGATGGAGCACACGAAGTGCGCGAGGGCCCGCTCGGCGGGCGCGTCGGGCCGCGCCGCCGCCTCCAGCACGCCCCGCAACGCCTCCGACGCCTCCTCGGCGAGCGCCTCCAGCAGTGCCGCCCGGCCGGGGAAGTGACCGAAGAGCGTACGGCGCACGACACCGGAGGCCCGGGCGATCTCCTCCAGCGTGACGTCCGGGTTCCGGCCGAGTTCCTGTCGGGCCGTGGCCAGGATGCGAGCCCGGTTGGACCGCGAATTGCGCCGCTGCGGCTCGCGGGCCACGGAGTGGGACACGGGAAACCTCGGTGGTTCGGGACGGACGAACGGGGGGCCATTGTGGCGGACGTCCATCCCGACGGCGAGCCCGGGGGCGTCCGTGTCCGACGCGGGCCGCCGTGGCCGGGAAGCAAGGGCGCGGCGCATGGTCGAGGGGCCCCGTTGCCGTGTCGGCATCGGGGCCCCGAAGGAGCTGCTACACCATCTGCCGGGCTTGACGCGCCGGCCCGTGTTGTCCGCGGACCCGACCGAGACGCTGTCGGGGGCGCGGGGATCGCTGTTGCCTGACCGGAGACCACCTCACTGTCGATGTCCTGCGGTACCCGGGTTCGTTGCCTGTTCCCCGGGCGATCCTGATGGCGTTGACGTCCTCCGCTCTTCCCTCGGATCCGATCACTTCACTTGCCTGCACTGCTCGCGGCGGCCCCTGATCACTACAGGCCGCCCGGTGCGGTCGTCAGTCCCGTCGCCGTCCTGCGAGAACCCTGGCTTCGCGACTCCACCACCGCACCGCCTTGCGGACCGCCGACCAGCAGGTATCGCTCCCCCGGCGCTCACTCTCCGCCGGGCCCTGCTCGACTGCGGCTACGAGTGAAACCATAATCAAGCCTCTGCACAATGTCTACTACGACGGCTACAGATTTCCGGGCGCTGGAAGGGGAGGTAACCCACCGCGACCGGCTCGCCGCCGTCGGCCCGTCCGACGGCGGGAACGGGTGGGTCCGCGCGGTCCGGTGGACCTACCGCCCGGCCGGGTGGACGACCGGTGCATACAATCTGTCCCGTGTCGAAGCCTGACGAACTGCTGGTCGCCGTCGCCGCCCTGGTGGAGTCCGAGCAGAGCAACCAGATGTCCCTGACCGTGGTCACCGGTGGTGCCGTCATCACCGGGCGCCTGGCTCCCGAGGCGGTGTGGAGAGAGCGGGTGTCGGAAGTGCTGACGAATTCGGACCGCCTGGGCGAGTTCTCCGCCGTCTTCGCCACACCCGGGCCGAAGGGCCCGCCCACGCACCTGCACTTCCACGTCGCCCGGATCCTCCAGGGCACGGTCGGGATCCCGGAGACGGGCGGCATGTACCGCGTCGCGATCGAGGACGTCAGCGCCTGGACCGCGGGCGACTTCAGCTACTCCGACCGCTGAGCGAACACCGGGCGGGCCCGGAAGCGGTCCGGCCCGGACTCGGCAGCGGTCCGCCGCGGGCCCGGAAGCGGTCCGAGGCCGCGTGGTCACGGGCCGCACCGACACCGCCGAGCCGTCGCCGGACGGTGCGCACCGACCCGGCGGCCACGGTCGACGGCGAGGGCCGGGCCGGGGCGGCGGGGTGCACCGCCGCCGACCGGCAGGCGGCCTCGCGCCCGCCCGGCAGCGGTCCGGTGCGGGCCCGGTGCGGTCCGGTGCGGCGGGCCCGGCGCGGCGGGTTCGAGCGAGCCCGCGCGGCCGGACCCGCACCCGCACCCGGCCGGCGAGGGGCCCCCGGCGCACCGCACGGCCGTGCCCCGGCCGTCATCCAGGGCCGGCGCTCACGGCCGTCCACGGACCGGCCTGCGACCGCCTGCCACGGTCTGCCGTGGACCGCCCGGCCACGACATGCCCGGCGGACGACGTCGACGACGACCGCCGCCGCGCGGTCGAAGTCGACCGGATCGAGGGACGGGGCGCGCGCCGATAGGCTCGCGCCGGGCTGTTGGATTTCGCGCCTTTCCCACCTTGACGCTCGGAGAGCGCTCCGCACCGCGGGCGTCGTCGCCGTGGGGCCGCGCTCGCCGCCGACGCGGAACGGCCCCCAGGTGTCATCGATTCACTCCCCCGAGTTCACCGGCCGGGGCGAAGCGCATAGGCGATCTCGAATTCCGGGATCGGCCGAGGCGGCGCCCATGATGTTATGGAATATGCCGCATACATATCCAGGCCGCCGACGGCGACGCCCGCACGAGGAATCCCCGCGCATTGTGCGGGTCGGAATCCCCGGATCAGGCCCTGGCCAGGGAGGCATTCGGTCAATCTGCACGACGCGATCGAGCCGGACGACGCCCGTCACCGCACGCGGGTCACCTCACCCGCCCGAGCCTGCCTCCCTCGCCCCCCGCCGACCGCCCCGGCGCGACTGTCGACACGCCGTCGTCGAACGGGGCGTCCCGACAGGCGTGTTGAGCGGGTCGAACGAAGCGGTGACGGCAGCCGCGCGGGAGCCGCGCCCAGGGGCCCGACGGACCGCTGGAGCCGGTGGTGACGGCGGGGCGCCGAGAGGCGGCCACCGGCCGATGGATCAAGAACCAAAGCTTAAGCACAAATTACACACATCCTCTCTTCATACTGGCTGTGATGGTCTAGATTGACCTTGCTTCAGCCGTTCGGACATGAGGCGACGCGTAAATGATCAATAGGTCCGGCATCGGGAAAAGCCTGTAGTCGCTTCCCCGCGCCGGACGCAGGGGGAGTCGATTCACGGAACCCGAGAGAGCCTTGAGTGCGGGGAGCACCCGGGGTTCCGAGGGGTTTCCGCGCACCTCGAGACTCTGACGGCACCGTCATGTCCGTTGCCGCCGGAGCGGGTTACTCGAGTGACTCCGTACTGACCGGTATCCGGTCATGTCGTGCGCGGGAGGCGGGGGCCTCCCGAGGGGAGGGACAGCGCGGCGCGGGAGGCGGGGGCCTCCCGGGGGAGCGACAGCGCGGGAGGCGGGGGCCTCCCGAGGGGAGGACAGTGCGGGAGGCGGGGGCCTCCCGGCGGCGAACACGTCGACATCACTGGGAACCTGGGGGGTTCTGTGCGGCAAGGGGAATTGGTCAGCCCGTTTCCGTCGGCACACGGTCGTCTGGCGAACGGAGTGGGCAGCCGGCCCGCGAGCGGCTGGGAGCAGCGGTACCGCCGTACCGTCATCACCAGCGACACCGTGGCCACCGCCTTCGTGGTGGCGGGGATCGGCAACTTCTTCGGGGCCCGCGACGCGGCCAACTGGCACGAGAAGTGGGGGATCCTCGCGTTCGGCACCGAAGTGCTCGTGCTGGGGGCGCTGGCGGTGAGCCGGGCCTGGGCTCCGGCCGTGCTCGGCCAGGGCGCCGAGGAGTTCCGCCGGCTCGGACGCTCGCTGTTCGCGGCGACCGTCGTCCTGGCGCTCGGCGGGATCGCCCTCACCTCGCGCAACATCAAGCTCTGGATCTTCGTCGCGATCCCGGCGATCGCGCTGGTCACCATGACGGCGAGGTACGTGCTGCGCCTCGGCCTGCACAAACAGCGCAAGGAAGGACGGTGCCTGCGACCGGTGCTCGCCGCCGGGAGCCCGGACACCGTCCGCGACCTGATCACCCGGACCCGCAAGTTCCCGCACCTCGGCTGGCGGGTGGACGCGGTGTGCACGACGGACGGCTCGGTGCTCGACGGCGACCTGGTGGACGGAGTGCCGGTCGTCGGCCGGCTGACGGACGTCGCCAAGCACGTCCACGCCGACGGCTACCGCGTCGTCGCGGTCACACCGCACCCGCACTGGTCGCCGCAGCGGCTGCAACGGCTGGCCTGGAACCTGGAGGGCAGCGACGCCGAGATGGTCGTCGCGCCCGTGCTGATGGAGGTGGCCGGCCCGCGGCTGCACATCGACGCCGTACTGGGCATCCCGCTGCTGCGGGTCAGCATGCCGACCTTCACCGGAGGCCGCCGGGCGGTCAAGGGAGTCGTCGACCGGCTGGGCGCCGCGCTCCTGCTGGTCGTGTTCGCCCCGCTCATGGCGGGCGTCGGGCTGCTCGTGCTGCTGGACAGCCGGGGCGGGGTGTTCTACCGGCAGCGCAGAGTCGGCAAGGACGGCGGCGAGTTCACCATCCTCAAGTTCCGCACCATGGTCGCCGGCGCCGACCGGGCGCGTGACGAGCTGGCCGGCCTCAACGAGGGGGCCGGCCCGCTGTTCAAGATGCGCCGCGATCCCCGGGTGACCCGGGTCGGAGCGGTGCTGCGCCGGTACTCGATCGACGAGCTGCCGCAGCTGTTCAACGTGCTCACCGGATCGATGTCGCTCGTCGGTCCGCGGCCCCCGCTGCCCGAGGAGTCCGCCGCCTACGGCCCGGACATCCGGCGGCGGTTGCTGGTCAAGCCGGGACTCACCGGACTGTGGCAGATCAGCGGGCGCAGCGACCTGTCGTGGGAGGAGGCGGTCCGGCTGGACCTGCGGTACGTCGAGGACTGGTCGCTCGCCCTGGACACGGTGATCTTGTGGAAGACGCTGCGTGCGGTGCTCTACGGGCAGGGGGCCTACTGATGGGCGGGGTGGCGCAACTCAACGTTTTCGCCGGTGCGCGGAGCGCGGACCCGAGCGGGTCCGCCTGGGGGAGGAACGGGTCATGAGAGTCAGCGTTTTCGGGCTCGGCTACGTGGGCTGCGTGTCGGCCGCGTGCCTGGCCGGCATGGGGCACGACGTCGTCGGCGTCGACGTGAACCAGGTGAAGGTCGACCTGGTCAACGACGGCAAGGCGCCGGTGGTCGAGGAGCGGATCGGCGAGCTCATCGCCGAGGTCGTGCGCACCGGAGCCCTGCGCGCCACCGTCGACGTGGGCGAGGCCGTCAGGGACAGCGACGTGTCGCTGGTCTGCGTGGGCACGCCCTCGGAGCCCAACGGCAGCCTGTGCACCACCTATCTGGAGCGGGTCACCGAGCAGATCGGCGCCGCGCTCGCCGCGAAGGGCGACGCGGGAGGCCGGCACACCGTCGTGTTCCGCAGCACCATGCTCCCGGGCACCTGTCTGAACCTGCTGGTGCCGATCCTGGAGAAGAACGTCGGCGGCACCGCCGGTGTGGACGTCGGTGTGGCGGTCAACCCGGAGTTCCTGCGCGAGGGCACCAGCGTGAAGGACTTCTTCGACCCGCCGAAGACCGTCGTCGGCGAGCTCGACCCGGCGAGCGGCGACGCGGTGCTGGCGCTGTACGAGGGCCTGCCCGGCGAGGTGTTCCGGGTGCCGGTGCCGACGGCCGAGGCGATCAAGTACGCGGACAACGCGTTCCACGGCCTCAAGATCGGTTTCGCGAACGAGCTCGGCGCGGTGTGCCAGGCGCTCGGCGTGGACTCGCACCAGGTGATGGACGTGTTCCTCGCCGACCGCAAGCTGAACATCAGCCCCGCCTATCTGCGGCCCGGCTTCGCCTTCGGCGGTTCCTGCCTGCCCAAGGACCTGCGCAGCCTGGTGCACGCCGCGCAGCGGGCCGACGTCTCGGTGCCGATCCTGTCCCATGTGCTGCCCTCCAACGCCGACCACCTCCAGCGCGCGGTGGAGCTGGTCGAGCGGACCGGGAAGCGCCGGGCGGGTCTGTTCGGGCTGTCGTTCAAGCCCGGCACCGACGACCTCCGCGAGAGCCCGCTGGTCGAACTGGCGGAGCGGCTCTTCGGCAAGGGGTACGACCTGAAGATCTACGACGCCAACGTGAGCCTGTCGCGGCTGCTCGGGGCGAACCGCGAGTACATCGAGACCCGGCTGCCGCATCTCGCGCAACTCCTCGCGGACTCCGTCGAGGAGGTGCTCGACCACGCCGACGTGTGCCTGGTCGGGACGAAGGATCCGGCCGTGCTGGCGGCGCTGCCGCACGGCGACGCCCCGGTGATCATCGATCTCGTCCATCTTCCCGACGCCGACGCGCGCCGGGCCGAACAGGGGTACGTGGGCCTTGCCTGGTGACACGGGAAGCGGCGACCGGCCGGGCCGGCGCGCGCTGATCCTGGTGGAGAACCTGTCCGTGCCGTTCGACCGGCGCGTGTGGCAGGAGTGCACGACGCTGCGCGACGCGGGCTGGACGGTGCACGTCATCTGTCCGCAGGGGAGCAAGCGGGACACGGAGCCGGAGGCCGTGATCGACGGCGTGCGGATCCACCGCTACCCGCTGCGCGCGGCCACGGGCGGGCCGGCCGGCTATCTGCGCGAGTACGGGACGGCGTTGTGGCACACCCTCCGGCTGGCCCGCAAGGTCGGCCCGGTCGACGTGGTGCACGCCTGCAACCCGCCCGACCTGCTGTTCCTGCCCGCCCTGTGGCTCAAGCGGCGCGGGGCGCGGTTCGTCTTCGACCAGCACGACCTGGTGCCCGAGCTGTACCTGTCCCGCTTCGGCCGCGGCAAGGACCTGCTCTACCGCGCCGTGTGCGCGCTGGAACGGCGGACCTACCGGGCCGCGGACGTCGTGATCGCCACCAACGAGAGCTACCGTGACGTCGCGGTGCGCCGCGGCGGCAAGCGGCCGGCGGACGTCTTCGTGGTGCGCAGCGCGCCCGACGTCGAGCGGTTCCACCCGGTGCCGCCCGAGCCGGAGTTGAAGCGCGGCAAGCCTCATCTGCTGTGCTATCTCGGCGTGATGGGTCCGCAGGACGGGGTCGACTACGCCCTGCGGGCGCTGGCGAAGCTGCGCGACGAGGTCGGGCGGACCGACTGGCACGCGGTGTTCGTCGGCGGCGGCGACACCTTCGACGCGATGGTGGAGCTCGCCGGGCGGCTCGGGCTCTCGGAGCAGGTGCAGTTCACCGGGCGCATCCCGGACGCCGACCTGGTGCGCTACCTGTCCACCGCGGACGTCTGCCTCTCCCCCGACCCGCACAACCCGCTCAACGACGTGTCCACCATGAACAAGGTCCTCGAGTACATGGTGATGGGCCGGCCGATGGTCTCGTTCGAGCTGCGGGAGGCGCGCGTCTCCGCGGGCGAGGCCGCCCTGTACGCGCCGGCGAACGACGAGAGCGAGTTCGCCCGGCTCGTCGGGGTGCTGCTCGACGATCCGGAGAAGCGGGCCCTGATGGGCAAGACCGGCCAGGAGCGGATCGGCTCCACGCTGTCCTGGCGGAACTCCCAGCGCGCGCTGCTGGCGGCCTACGCCGCCGCCGTCCGCGACCGGTCCCCGGTGACCGCGCGCGACCCGGACCGGGCAGGGGAAGGCCGCACCATTGAGCGATGACACGATACGCCTGGTCACCATCGGGCGGATCATCCGTCGGCGCTGGCGGCTGCTGGCCCTGTTCGCCCTGGTGGGCGCCCTCGTCGGGTACGGCGTCTCCGCCCTGTTCCCGCCGCGCTACACGACCTCGGCGTCGGTGCTGCTGCCGGGGACGTGGGAGGAGCGCGAGCTGCTGACCCAGACGGAGGTCGCCACCAGTTCGGTGGTGGTCGACCGGGCGGCCGCCAAGCTCGGCTGGGCCGGGGTGAGCGGCAGCGACCTGCGGGACCAGGTCGCCGCCAAGGCCACCGACGGGAACATCATCAAGATCTCCGGCACGGCGGAGACGCCCGAGCGCGCCCAGCGGCTCTCCGACCAGGTCGCCAGGGAGTTCGTCTCCTACGCCACCCGGATCGCGAGCGACACCGCCGACCCGGGGGCGGCCGAGGAACTCGCCGCGCTCCAGCAGTCGGTGCAGGACACCAGCCGGCGCATCAGCAAGCTCGCCGATGCGACCGATCCCGGGGACTCGGTCGAGAGCGTGCAGACCCGCACCGAGCTGGAGAAGCTGCGCACCGCGCTGCGGGAGGCCATCAGCACCATCAAGCAGGCCGACCCGGCCGACGACGAGGCGAAGAACATGGTCGTCATGGGATCGGCGGCCCGGCCGACCGGCGAGGCGCCGCCGACGCGGACGCAGCTGGTCGCGGGCGGAGCGCTGCTGTTCTTCCTCGTCTCGGTCATCGGCCACCTCACGGTCGCGCGCAGGAGCAGGCGGCTGCGCGGCGAGACGGAGATCACCGCGGCGCTGGGCTCGGCCCTGCTGGGCACCGTCGACGTCCCCGTCGAGCGGACGGCGACCACGCGGGGCCGTGGTGTGCGGGCCCGGCTGCGCCGGCTGCTGGGCACGGACGTCCGGTGGGACATCCCGGCCCCGCAGACCTCCGGCGACGAGGCCAGCAGGCGGATCCGCTACCGGCGGGTGTGCTCCCGTCTTCGGGAGCGGTCGCCGTCCCCGCAGCGGCTGCTGGTCGTCTTCCCCGAGGGGGACGAGATCGCCGGCCGGGCCGCCGGGCAGCTCGTCGTCGAGGCCGGCGGAGAGCCGGGCCTGCGGGCGGTCGCGGTCCCGGTGTCCCGGCCGATGGTGCCGGACCGCGGCCACGAGTCGGGCGCGCTGGTCGTGGTCAGCGCCGGCAGCTGGACCGCGCCGGACCTCGCCGGCATCGCCGAGGCGTGCGCGGACGCCAAGCACGCGGTCGTCGGCGTCGTGCTCGCCGGTCCGGTGCGGGCGACGCGGTCGGCCGACCGTGCGCGGCGTGCCGCCGCACCTGCGCTCGAGAGCCTCGAGGGCGAACTGGACGACGCGACAGGAGTCACAGGGTGACGACGAGTACGACCGCGGAGTCGTCGGCCGCCGCTCCGCTGCTGGATCTTCAGGCCCTGGTGGCGGCGGTGCGCAGACGCCGCCGTCTGTGGGCCTCCCTCGCGCTGCTGGGCGTGCTCGGGGGCGCGGCGGCGGGGTTCGCGCTGCCGCAGCCGCCGACCGCGGTGACCAAGATCCTGGTCGCGCACGAGGAGGACCAGCCGAACGACCCCGGCACGCTGATCCGCACCGACGTGGCCCTGCTCCAGACCACGCGGATCGCCGGCCAGGCCCTGAAGTCCCTCGGGTCCGCGGAGAAGGCCGAGGACTTCATGCGGGACTACAGCGGTGCCGGACTGACCAACAACGTGTTGCAGATCACCGTCACCGGCGCGAGCGAGGCGCAGGCGGTGGCCCGCGCCAAGGCGTTGGCCGACGCGTTCGTCGCGGACCATGTGAAGCGGATCCGCGAGGCCTCGAAGGCCGAGGCCAAGGCCCTGCTCGACCAGCGTGACCAGTTGAAGGCACAACTGGCCCAGGTCAACAAGGCGATCGGGGACGGGACCGGGGAGAGCGGGCCGCAGTCGTCGGCGGACCTGGAGTCCCTCTACGCCCGCCGGGCCGAACTCACCTCGCAGATCACCGACTTCAGCCAGCGCGCCGCGGAGGCGAGCATCGGCACCCCCCGGCTCGTCGCCGGCACGCAGATCGTGGACGCCCCGTACGCGGTGCGCGGCTCGCTGCCCCGGGCCGCCGCCACCGACGCCGGGATCGGGCTGTTCCTCGGGCTGTTCCTCGGGCTCGCGGTGGCCGCGGTCGGCGCGGTGGTGGCGGACCGTCCGGTGCTGCGCCGGGACATCGCCGCGAACCTCGGCGCCTCCGTCGTCGCCGAACTGCCCCACCGGACGGGCGGGCGATGGCGGCGCCGCCGGGACCGGGTGGCACGCGAACGGCTCACCACGTCCCTGACCCGCACCGTGCACGGCTCCGTGGAGCCCGTGTCGCTGCTGGAACTGGGCTGCGCGCGCGAGACGAGCGGGATCGCCCTGGACCTCGCCGGGGCACTGGCGGCGGACGGGCCGGTGACCGTCGTCGACGGTCTGCCCGGCCGGCAGCTCTCCGGCCGCCGCCCGAAGCCGGGCGACCCGGCCGTGGTCGGCGGCGAGCGTGCCGCGGCCCTGCCGCCCGGGGAGCGCCGGCTCGGCGTCGGCTCGGTGGCGCCCGGCGCCGCGTGGACCGACCTCCAGTACCTCGGCACGCGGACCGTGCTCGTGGTGCGGGCCGGGCACGGCAGCGCCGCGTGGCTGCACACCGTGGCACGGCAGCTGGCGGACCAGCGCATCGCGGTTGCCGGGGTGGTGCTCATCGACCCCGATCCGCGGGACCGGACCGACGGCACGCTGTGGAACGGGCTGCACACCGCGCTGCGCGGCCACGGCGAGCGGCCGGCCCGGCACAACGGCGGGGCCGCCTCCCCCGCCGTCCAGGCAGTGGGCGAGGCACGGCGGGGGACGGAGCGGTCGCCGATGTGGGCGGCACGGGTCCCGGACAGCGACCAGGAGGCGCGGTAGCACATGTGTGGCATCGCAGGCACGTACCGGTGGCCGGACGGGAAGGCCGTGACCGACCGGCTCACCGAGACCCTGGCCCACCGCGGGCCGGACGGGGCGGGCCGTTACGGCCACCCCCTCGGCGACGGCGAGGTGCAGCTCGGGCACCGCCGGCTGGCCATCGTCGACCTGTCCGAGACGGGCGCCCAGCCGATGGTGTCCGACGGCCTCGTCCTGACGTACAACGGCGAGCTGTACAACGCGCCCGAGCTGCGCGCCGAACTGGCCGCCTCGGGGGTGCGCTTCCGCGGCACCTCCGACACCGAGGTGCTGCTGGAGGCCTGGCGGCGCTGGGGCACGGACTGTCTCCCCCGGCTGCGCGGCATGTTCGCGTTCGGGATCTTCGACGAGCGGACCGGTGAGCTGGTGCTCGCCCGCGACCAGCTCGGCATCAAGCCGCTGTTCCTGCTGCGGCGCGGCGAGGGGCTGGTGTTCGCCTCGGAGCTGAAGGCGCTGGCCGCCGTCACCGGCGGGTCGCTGGAGGTGGACCACGCGGCGCTGGTGGCGTCGCTGCTGTACTACTGGGTGCCCGACTCGCGGTGCGCGTTCCGCGAGGCGGAGAAGCTGCCGCCGGGGACCTGGCTGCGCTGCCGGCCCGACGGCCGGGTGGACCGCGGCCGGTTCTGGAACCTGCGGGACGTCGCCGCCGAGGGCGCGGAGCGCGCCCGCGGCGGGGAGCTGCCGGACATCGCCGCCGTCGTCGAGGAGTCGACCCGGCGTCATCTGCTCTCCGACGTGCCGGTGGCGACCTTCCTGTCGGGCGGTCTCGACTCCAGCTACCTGACCGCGCTGGCGGCGCGCGAGCGGCCCGGGATCTCCGCCTACACGATCGGGTTCCGCGCCGAGGACGCCCGGTTCGAGGCGATGCCGGACGACCTGCGCTACGCCCGGCAGGTGGCCGAGCGGTTCGGCGTCGACCTGCACGAGATCGAGATCGCCCCGGACGTGCTGGACCTGCTGCCGCGGATGACGTACCACCTGGACGAGCCGATCGGCGACCCGGCCGCGATCAACACGTTCCTGATCTGCTCGGCCGCCCGGGAGGCCGGGGTCAAGGTGATGCTGTCGGGCATGGGCGCCGACGAGCTGTTCGCCGGGTACCGCAAGCACCTGGCCAACCTGCTCGCCGTGCGCTACCAGCGCGTCCCGCGGCCGCTGCGGCGCGGTCTGTCGACGGCCGTGGACCGGCTGCCGGTCGCCTCGGCCCGCCGGGGCTACCGGTCGGTGCGCTTCGCCAAGCGGTTCCTGTCCTTCGCCGACCTGCCGGAGGAGACGGCGTTCCGGCGCAGCTACACGATGTACGACCAGGACGAGCTGCTGGCCCTGATCGATCCGGACCTGGCCGGGACGGTGGACGACGTGCTGACCGAGCACGCGGACGTCTACCGGGACAACGACCTCGACGATTTCGTCAACCGCATGTGCCTGGGCGACTCCCGGATGTTCCTGCCGGGCCTGAACCTCGCCTACACCGACCGGTCGAGCATGGCCGCGTCGACGGAGGTGCGGGTGCCGTACGTGGACGTCGACGTGGTCAGGGCGGCGTTCGCCGTGCCCGGCGACCGCAAGATCGTCGGACGGCAGGGCAAGTCCGTCCTGAAGGAGGCGGCCTGCTCGGTCCTGCCCCGGGAGATCGTGTACCGGCCCAAGGGCCTGTTCAGCGCCCCGCTGCGGGCGTGGATGAGCCGTGACCTGGCCCCGCTGGTGCGCGAGGTCGTCAACGACGGCGAGCTCGTCCGCTCCGGGTTCCTGCGCCGCGACGCGCTGCGGCGGATGGTCGCCGAGGACGCCGCCGGACAGCAGGACTACTCCAAGCATCTGTGGCATGTGCTGACCCTCGAGTACTGGTATCGCGGCGCGGCCTCCGGGCCGGGCCCGACCGCACCCTGACGGCGTAGAGACAAGAGGACTTCGGGTGAAACAGGTTGTGCAGAACTACAAGAGCGGCGAGCTGGCGCTGCTCGACGTGCCGGCGCCGGGGTGCAAGCCGGGGGGTGTGCTGGTCCGCAGCGCCTACTCGTTGATCTCGACCGGCACCGAGCTCATGAAGGTGTCCGAGGCGGGCATGTCGATGGTGGGCAAGGCCCGCTCCCGGCCCGACCAGGTGGCCAAGGTCGTGCAGAGCGTCGCCGCCAACGGAGTGCCCGCCACCTACCGCAAGGTGATGGGCAAGCTGGACTCCTACACGCCGCTGGGCTACTCGCTGTGCGGGGTGGTCGAGCAGGTCGGCGCGGGCATCGACGACGTGAAGGCCGGCGACCTGGTGGCCTGCGCCGGCAACGAGCACGCGCTGCACGCCGAGCTGAACTGGGTGCCCAAGAACCTCTACGCCCCGGTGCCGGACGGCCTCGCGCCGCGGCACGCGGCCTTCGGCACGGTCGGGTCGATCGCGCTCCAGGGCGTCCGCCAGGGCGAGCCGCAGCTCGGCGAGGTGGCGCTGGTCGTCGGCCTCGGGCTGATCGGGCAGCTGGTGGTGCAGCTCCTGACCGCCTCGGGCGTCCGCGTCGTCGGCGCCGACCCCGACCCGGCGCGCTGCGAACTCGCCGAGCGGCTGGGCGCGGCGGCCTGCGGCGACCCGGGCTCCACGGCCGTGGAGAACGCCGTCGCCGAGCTCACCGGCTGGCACGGCGTGGACCAGGTGTACCTGGCGGCCGGCGGCGGCAGCAACCAGCCCGTCGAGCTGGCGGCCCGGCTGAGCCGGGACCGCGGCCGGGTCGTGGACATCGGCAAGTGCCGCCTCGACCTGCCGTGGAACGCGTACTACGAGAAGGAGCTCGACGTCCGGTTCTC
Source organism: Streptomyces hilarionis (assembly GCF_024539675.1). GTDB lineage: Bacteria > Actinomycetota > Actinomycetes > Streptomycetales > Streptomycetaceae > Streptomyces > Streptomyces hilarionis. The sequence continues at coordinate 17,922 of NZ_JAHHIT010000063.1, forward strand.
CCGCAGCTACGGCCCCGGTCGCTACGACCCGTCGTACGAGCTGGAGGGGCGCGACTACCCGATCGGCTACGTGCGCTGGACCGAGCGCCGCAACCTGGCGTGCTTCCTCGACCTGGCCGCCCGCGGCCGCGTCGACGTGGAGCCCCTGATCTCCCATGTGGCCGACTTCGACGACGCCGTCGAGACGTACCGGCGCCTCAAGGACGGCGAACTCAAGGCCGTGGCCGTGCTCTTCCGGTACCCCGGGCAGACGGAGGCGGCGCCCGCCGCGGCGCGGACCCCGGCGGTGACCGTGCCCGAGGTCCGGCGCTCCGGCGGCGCGGCCCCCGCCCGGGCCCGGGCCGTGAAGTCGCCGGTGCGTCTGGCGTTCGTCGGCGCGGGCAACTACGCGACGTCGATGCTGCTGCCGCACCTGGCGCAGCGCGAGGGCGTCGAGCTGGCCACGGTCGTCACCACGACGGCGCTGTCCGCGGCCAACGCGCAGCGCAAGTTCGGCTTCGGCCGTGCCACCACCGATCTCGACGCCGTGCTCGGCGACGACTCGGTGGACGCCGTGTTCGTCGTGACCCGGCACAGCTCGCACGCCGACCTGACGCGCAAGGCGCTGCTGGCCGGCAAGACGGTGTTCGTGGAGAAGCCGCTCGCGCTCGACCAGGACGAACTGGCCGGTGTGCTCGCGACGGTGGAGGAGTCCGGCAACGACCGGCTCCAGGTGGGCTTCAACCGCCGGTTCGCCCCGCTGCTCCAGGAGGCCAAGAAGCAGTTCGGCGTGCGGACCGGCCCGGCGAGCCTGCGCTACCTGGTCAACGCGGGCCGTCTCGACCACGGCAGCTGGTACCTGCGGCAGGGCACCGAGGGCTCGCGGTTCGCCGGCGAGGGCGGCCACTTCGTCGACACGGCGAGCTGGCTCCTCGGGGCCGACCCGGTCTCGGTGTACGCGGTCGCCACCCCCGGCAACGAGGACCTCCAGGTCGTGCTGCGCTACCCGGACGGGTCGACGGCGACGATCAGCTACGTCACCACCGGTGCGTCCGGGTTCCCCAAGGAGACGCTGGACCTCGTCGCGGACGGCAGGGTGCTGCGGCTCGACGACTTCGTCCGCGCCTCGGTCCACAGCCGGAAGCGGTGGGTCAGTTCACGGCTGCCCAAGGCCCGGGACAAGGGCCAGGCCGCCGAACTGGCCGCGTTCGTGCGGGCGGTGCGCACCGGCGGTCCGATGCCGGTGCCGCTGGAGTCGCTGGTGGCGACCACGGCGGCCACCCTCGCCGTGCAGACGGCCCTGACCGGCGGCGCGCCGGTGACGCTGGCGCGGTCGCGATGACGGTGAGCGCGGGGAGCCCGGGCTGGTACCTGCGGCGGCTGTCCCGGATGGGGCCGCGGGAGGTCGGCGGCCGGGTGGGCGACACGTGGCGCAGGCGACGGTGGCGGCGGGCCGCGCCGCCGCACGCGCCGGCCGTGACCGGCGCCCGGTTCACGGCGGTGCTGCCCGCGGGCACGCTCGACGCGGTGGAGCCGGACGCCGTGAAGCGCCTCGTCGCCGCGGCGGACCGGCTGATGGCCGGGCACGCCGAGTTCTTCGGCGTGGTGCGCGACGACATGACCGACCCGGACTGGCGGCTGGACCCGAAGACCGGGCGCCGGGCCCCGTGGGGGTACGCCTTCGACGTGCCCTACCGCGACGAGGAGGCCGTCGGCGACATCAAGCAGATCTGGGAGCCGTCGCGGCACCAGTACCTCACCGTCCTGGCCGCCGCCTACGCGGCCACCGGCGACGAGCGGTACGCGGAGCGGGTGGCCGCGCACCTGCGGTCGTGGTGGGCGGCCAACACGCCGCTGCGCGGGGTGCACTGGACCAGCGGCATCGAGCTGGGCATCCGGCTGCTGTCCTGGGTGTGGGTCCGCCGGCTGCTCGACGGCTGGCCGGGCGCGGCCGCCCTGTTCGAGGGCAACCCGGTGGCCCTGAACCAGATCTGGCACCACCAGCGCTGGCTGGCCGCGTTCCCCAGCCGGGGGTCGTCGGCCAACAACCACGTCGTCGCCGAGGCCGCCGGGCAGTTCGCCGCGGCCTGCGCGTTCGGGTGGTTCCCGTCCTCGCCGCGCTGGCGGGCCGACGCGCTGCGCTCGCTCGAACGGCAGCTGCGCGCCAACACCTTCGGTTCCGGTCTCAACCGCGAGCTGGCCACCGAGTACCACGGGCTCGTCCTCGAACTCGGCCTGGCCGCGGTGGCCGAGGCCGATGCCGCGGGCGTCGCGGTGCCGGCCCCGGTCCGCCTGGTGCTGCTGCGGATGACCGACGCGCTCGCGGCCGTCGTGGACGACCGGCTGCGCCCCCCGCGTCAGGGGGACGCGGACGACGGGTACGGGCTGGTCGTGGACGGCCCGGACACCGACCGCTGGGCCTCCCTGCTGGCCACCGGGGAGGCCGTGTTCGGCCGGCTCGACTGGTGGCCGACGGTGGCCGGCGCCGATGTGCGCACCCCGCTGCTGGCCGCGCTCGTGCGGCCGTACGCGAAGGGCGCGCCCGCGGTGTCCCGCCCGGCGAGCCGGCCGGCGCACTTCGCCGACGCAGGCCTGACGATCCTGCGCGGCCCGGACGGGATCTGGTGCCGCTGCGACGGCGGCCCGCACGGGTTCCTGTCGATCGCGGCGCACGCCCACGCGGACGCGCTGTCCGTGGAGGTCCGGCACGACGGGGTCGACGTGCTCGCCGACCCGGGGACGTACTGCTACCACGGGCAGCCGGAGTGGCGGCGGTACTTCCGCTCCACCCTCGGCCACAACACCCTGGAGCTCGACGGCCGTGACCAGTCCGTCTCCGGCGGCCCGTTCCTGTGGACCCGGCACGCCGGGACCCGGGTCCTGAGCGTGGAAGCGTCCGGTGAGGACACGGCCTCCTGGTCCGCCGAGCACGACGGCTACGAGGGCTCCGTGCACCGCCGCCGGGTGGAACTGACGTCCGCTCGGCGGGAGTTGCGGGTGGTCGACGAGGTCCGCGGCCCGCGCCGGGCCGTGCGCCTGGCGTTCCACCTCGGCCCGGCGGTCTCGGCCGAACTGGCGGGGAACCGGGCGGTGCTGACCTGGACGCGGGACGGCGAGGAGCGCTCCGCGGTGCTCGACCTGCCCGGGGAGCTGTCCTGGACGGCGCACCGCGGGGAGAGCGCACCGCCGCTGGGCTGGTACTCCGCCGGGTTCGGGCGCAGGGAGCCCGCCACCACGCTGGTCGGCGCGGGCTTCACCGACAGCACGGAGGGCTTCACCACCGTGCTCGGGTTCCAGGGTTAGGAAGGGGGGAGGACGCGTGGGGATCGAGTGGCGGCGCCGGGCGCTGCCGGCGGCGGCGCTGGCGCTGGTGCTGGCGGCGGCGACCGGCTGCGACAGCGGCACGACGGACGCGACGCCGAGACCGACCGCCGCGCCCTCCGCGCCCTCGAAGTCCGCGGCCCGGGTGTGCGCCGAGCCCCCCGCCGGGCCGGCGAAGGCGCCCGCGGGCGCGGTGACGGTCGACCCGGCGGTGCCCGGCGACCTGGCCGCCAAGACGGAGAACAGCCCGCCGCACACCACCTTCTGGCTCCGGCCGGGGCGGCACACCCTCCTGTCGGACCGCTACGACCAGGTGATCCCCAAGGAGGGCGACGTCTACCTCGGCGCGCCGGGCGCGGTGCTCGACGGCCGCAGGAGCAACCACTACGCGTTCGGCGGCGACGCCCCCGACGTCGTCCTGCGCCACCTGACCGTGCGCGGGTTCGTCGCGCCCCGCGACGAGGGCGTCGTCAACCACGACTCGGCCGACGGCTGGGTGATCGAGCACACCACGATCCGGGACAACTCCGGCGCCGGGCTGATGGCCGGCTCCCGCCAGCAGGTCCGCGCCAGCTGTCTGCGCGACAACGGCCAGTACGGGATGAACGCGTACAAGGCGGGCGGCGTCAGGAACCTGGTGGTCGAGGGCAACGAGATCACGGGCAACAACAAGGACGACTGGGAGCGGCAGCGGCCGGACTGCGGGTGCAGCGGGGGCGTCAAGTTCTGGGCCGTCGACGGCGCGGACGTGCGCGGCAACTGGGTGCACGACAACCGCGGGACCGGGCTGTGGGCGGACACCAACAACAACGACTTCCTCATCGAGGGCAACCTGATCGAGGACAACGACGGCGCCGCGCTGATCTACGAGATCAGCTACAACGCGGTCATCCGCGCGAACACGATCCGGCGCAACAACTGGGTCGAGGGCCGCGCCTACGCGGCCTCCGGCGACACCTTCCCGTTCGCGACCGTCTACCTGTCCGAGTCGGGGGGCGAGCCGCGGATCCGGGCCCGCACGAACCGGATCGACGTCGTCGGCAACGTGCTGGAGAACAACTGGTCCGGGATCACCCTGTGGGAGAACGCCGACCGCTTCTGCAACAGTCCGGCCAACACCTCCTCCGGCGACTGCACGTTGCTGGTCAAGCGCACCGCTCGCTGCGCGCAGCCCGCGATCGCCGGCCCGCCGCTCTACTCCGACTGCCGGTGGAAGACCCAGCGGGTGGACATCCACGGCAACCGCTTCGTGCTGGACAAGTCCGTCCTCGCCTGCAAGGCCGGGTGCGACCGGATGGGCGTGCTCTCCAACTACGGCACCTATCCGGACTGGTCGCCGTACCAGGGCGAACGCGTGGCCCGCGCGATCACCCAGGACCAGCACAACCGCTGGCACGACAACGTCTACGTCGGACCGTGGACCTTCGTCGTCCACGACGCGAGCCGGACGATCGGCTACAAGCAGTGGCGGGCCGCTCCCTACCGGCAGGACGCGGGCAGCACGCTGCGCGCCGGGGACGGTGGTTGAGATGAGGTCGGCGCACACCGGCACGGATCACACGTCGAAGATCGTCGGGACGGTCTGGGGGCTGCTCGTCCTCAACACCCTCGGCTCCGCCGGGGCCGTGACCATCGTCCCGCTGCCGCGCTCGCTCATCCAGATGGTCACCATGGGCTCGCTGGTGGCCGCGTTCGCGCTGGCGCTCGTGGTCAACCCCCGGGTGCGCCTGCGGCCGAGCGCCTACGTGTTCCTGCTGACCCTGCTGCTGGTGCCGAGCCTGATCTCCAGCGTGGACCAGGGGGCCGGGCTCGGCGCCCTGTTCCGCTGCGGGCGGCTGGCGCTGTTCGTCGGCACGCTGTGGCTGCTGACCCGCTGGTGGGACGGCGGCACGACGTTCGTGCGGCACCACATCCGGATGTACTTCGCGGTGCTCGGCTCGGTCGCGGCCGGCCTGGTCGTCTCACCGGGCGCCGCGCTGCCCGACCTCTACGGGGGGCGGCTGGTCGGCGCGTTGTGGCCGCTGACCCCGCCGCAGATCGGGCAGTACGCCGCGGTGATCATCGGGCTCACCGTGCTGCTCCTCCTGGGCCGCCGGACCGACCGCAGGAGCGCGGCCGTGGTCGTCGTGCCCTCCCTCGGCCTGCTCGCGCTGACCCACACGCGCACCGCCACGCTCGGCCTGATCATCGCGCTGGTGCTGGCGATCACCTCCCTCGTCCTGACCAGCGCCGCCGCCCGCCGGGTCTTCTCCTGGGGGGTGCTGTCGGCGGCGGTGGCCGCGGTGGGGTTCAGCTCCGCGCTCCAGGCGTGGTTCCTGCGCGGGCAGAGCCAGGAGAACTTCGCCAGCCTCACCGGCCGGGCCAAGGTCTGGCACGCCCTGCTGACGGCGCCCCGGACGACGTCCGAGCACCTCTTCGGCACCGGTCTGGGCGACAAGTCGTTCGGCGGGCTCCCGATCGACAACAGCTGGCTGGCCGTCTACAACGAGCAGGGCGTGGCCGGGATCGTCCTCGTCGCGGCGATCGTCATCGTGCTGGGCGGCGTCGCGCTGCTGCGGCCGCCGTCGCTGTCGCGGGCCTGCGCGATCTTCCTGATCAGTTACTGCGCGATCGCGTCGTACACCGAGGCCGGGCTGGGCGACGCCTCGCCGTATCTGCTGCATCTGGCGGTGGCCGCCTCCCTGCTGGCGGTTCCCGCCGAGGCCGAGGCGGCTCCCCCGGCCGCTCCCCCGGACCCGCCCGAAGCCCCTCGACGACGCGTCCCGCGATGGGCCCAGAGAACGGAGGTGAGCTGACCATGGACGATCTGCACGTGCTGGTGGTGCACAACCGCTACGCCTCGGCGCAGCCGAGCGGCGAGAACAAGGTCGTCGACCAGGAGGTGGCGCTGCTGCGCGGGGCCGGCCACCGGGTCGACGTGTTCGAGCGGCGCAGCGACGACATCGGCGCCCGGTCGCTGCCGGGCAAGGTCGCGGTGCCGCTGCTGGTGCCCTGGAACCCCGCGGTCCGCTCCGAACTCGTGGCGAAGCTGCGCGCCGAGCGGCCGGACGTGGTGCACGTCCACAACGTCTTCCCGCTGCTGTCGCCGGCGGTGCTGGCGGCGTGCGCCGACGCCGGGGTGCCCGTGGTGGCCACGCTGCACAACTACACGCAGGTCTGCCCGCCCGGCACCCTTCAGCGGGACGGCCGGCCGTGCACGCTGTGCGTGGGGTCCTCGCCGCTGCCCGCCGTGCGCCACGGCTGCTACCGGAACTCCCGGCTGGCGACGGTGCCGCTCGCGGTCAGCCTCGCAATCAACCGGCGGCGGTGGTGGTCCGGGGTGGAGCGGTTCTTCTGCATCTCCGCGGCGCAGCGCGACGTCCTGGCCGGGGCGGGGATGCCGGCCGGGCGGCTGGCGGTCAAGCACAACTTCGTGCCGGAGCCGGGCGTGCGGCGCACGGGCCCCGGCGAGCACGTGCTCTTCCTCGGCCGGCTGGCGGAGGCCAAGGGCGTGCGGCTGCTCATGGCCGCGTGGGACGAGCTCGCCGCCGCCGGCGGGCCGGGCGTGCCGCTGGTGATCGCCGGCACGGGACCGCTGGAGGCGGAGGTGACCGCCTGGGCGGCGGGCCGGGAGGACGTGCGCTACGTCGGCCTCTACGACACGGCCCAGTGCCGCGAGGCGGTCGCGCGGTCGACGGCCGTGGTGGCCCCCTCGACGTGGCTGGAGGCGTTCGGCCTGGTCGTCGTGGAGGCGATGGCGGCCGGGGTGCCGGTCGTCGCCGCCGGTCACGGCGCGTTCGTCGAACTCGTCGAGGACGGGACGACCGGGCTGCTGCACCGGCCGGGCGAGGTCGCCTCACTGGCGTCCGCCCTGCGCCGGATCACCGCCGATGCGGCGCTCAACCGGGAGATGGGACAGGCGGCCCGGCGCCGTTACGAGCAGGGCTTCAGTCCGGCCGTCGGGCTGGAGCGCCTGGAGGAGGGGTACCGCTCCGCGATCGCGGGTCGGTCAGCACCGGCTCACGGCGGGGAGACCCGCGTGGGCAGGGGGGATGGGAACAGCACATGACACGATGCCGACTGTGCGGCTCGGAGGCGATGGCGAGCGTCGTCGACCTCGGAGCGACGCCGCCATGTGAGAGCTTTCTCGCCGCGGACCAACTGGACCGGCCCGAGCCGGCGTACCCGCTGCACCTGCGGGTGTGCACCGACTGCTGGCTCGCGCAGATCCCGCCGCTGATCACACCGGAGGAGACGTTCGAGGAGTACGCGTACTTCTCCTCCTTCTCGACCTCCTGGGTGGAGCACGCGCGCACGTTCGTCGCCGGCGCCGTGGAGCGGGTGGGCCTCGGCCCCGACGCCTTCGTGGTCGAGGTCGCGAGCAACGACGGGTACCTGCTGCGGCACGTCGTGGACCGCGGGATCCGCTGCCTGGGCGTCGAGCCCTCGGTGAACGTGGGCGCCGCGGCGCGCGAGGCGGGCGTGCCGACGCTCACGGCGTTCCTGGACCCGGCCACCGGCGACGCCGTCCGCGCCGAGCACGGCCCGGCCGACCTGGTCGTCGCCAACAACGTGTACGCGCACATCCCCGACGTGATCGGCTTCACCCGGGGGCTGCGCTCGCTCGTCGCCGACGACGGCTGGGTCTCGATCGAGGTGCAGCACCTGCTGACCCTGATCGAGGAGAACCAGTACGACACGATCTACCACGAGCACTTCCAGTACTACACGGTCGCCTCCGCGATCCGGGCGCTGGAGAGCGGCGGCCTCGCGCTCGTGGACGTCGAGCTGCTGCCCACGCACGGCGGCTCCATCCGGCTGTGGGCCCGCCCCGCCGAGGCAGCGGGCGAGCCCACGGCGCGGGTGGCCGACGTGCTGGCCCGGGAGAAGGCCGCCGGCCTCCAGGAGCTGTCCGGGTACACGGAGTTCTCCGCCCGGGTGGCCAAGGTGCGCCGCGACCTGCTCAAGTTCCTCGTCGAGGCGGCCGAGCGCGGCGAGACGGTCGTCGGCTACGGCGCCCCCGGCAAGGGCAACACGCTGCTCAACCACTGCGGCATCCGGCCCGACCTGCTCGCCTACACGGTGGACCGCAACCCGTACAAGCACGGCAGGTTCACCCCGGGCACCCGCATCCCGATCCTGCCGCCCGAGCAGATCGCGGCCGACAAGCCGGACTACGTCCTGGTCCTGCCGTGGAACCTGCGCACCGAGCTCGTCGAGCAGCTGGCCTACGTGCACGACTGGGGCGGCCGGCTGGTCTTTCCCATCCCGGAACTGAGCATTGTCGAGGTCACGCGATGAAGGTCGTCCTGTTCTGCGGCGGTTACGGGATGCGCATGCGCAGCGGTGCGGCGGACGACGTACCCAAGCCGATGGCGATGGTCGGTCCCCGGCCGCTGATCTGGCACGTCATGCGCTACTACGCCTACTTCGGGCACAAGGAGTTCATCCTGTGCCTCGGCTACGGCGCCCACCACATCAAGAACTTCTTCCTCAACTACGAGGAGACCACCTCCAACGACTTCGTGCTGCGCGGCGGGCGCACCGAGCTGCTGTCCACCGACATCTCGGACTGGACGATCACGTTCGCGCAGACCGGCATCGAGTCGCCGATCGGGGAACGGCTGCGCCGGGTGCGCGAGCACCTGGACGGCGACGAGATGTTCCTCGCCAACTACGCCGACGTCCTCACCGACGCCCCGCTGCCGCAGATGATCGACTCCTTCGCGCGGCGCGACGCCGGCGCGTCGATGATGGTGGTGCCGCCGCAGTCCTCCTTCCACTGCGTGGACCTGGGCGAGGACGGCCTGGTCGGCGGCATCACCGCGGTGAGCGAACTGCCGCTGTGGGAGAACGGCGGCTATTTCGTCCTGCGCCAGGAGGTCTTCGACCACATCCCGCAGGGCGGCGACCTGGTCGCCGACGGCTGCGCCCAGCTGGCCAAGCGCGGACGGCTGGTGGCGCACCAGCACCGCGGGTTCTGGAAGCCGACCGACACCGTCAAGGAGCGGGCCGCGCTCGACGAGGCCTACGCCCGGGGCGAGCGGCCGTGGGCCGTGTGGGAACGCGACGGCGCTCCGGCCGCCGCGGCGGGGACCGCGTGATACGGCTCGGGGCCGGGCGCCCCGACCGGATCGTCGCGGTGGGCGCGCACTGCGACGACATCGCCATCGGCGCCGGCGGCACGCTGCTGACGCTGTGCCAGGGCCGCCCGGGCGTGCGCGTCGACGCGCTGGTGCTCTCCGGCGGCGGCACCGAGCGCGAACAGGAGGAGCAGGCCGCGCTCGCCGCGTTCTGCCCGGGCGCCGACCTGCGGCTGACCGTGCACAAGCTGCCGGACGGCCGGCTGCCCGTGTACTGGGACGAGGCCAAGGCCGCGGTCGAGGAGCTGCGCGCGCGGACCGAGCCGGACCTGATCCTCGCCCCGCGCACCGACGACGCGCACCAGGACCACCGCGGTCTGGCCCAGCTGATGCCCACGGCGTTCCGCGACCACCTCGTCCTCGGCTACGAGATCGTCAAGTGGGACGGCGACCTCGGCCGTCCGACGGCGTACCAGCCGCTGTCCGACGAGGTCGCCGAGCGGAAGGTGCGGCTGTTGCAGGAGCACTACCCCTCGCAGCGGCACCGGCCCTGGTACGACCGGGAGGCCTTCCTCGGCCTCGCCCGGATCCGGGGCATCGAATGCCACGCGCGCTACGCCGAGGCGTTCGCCGTCACCAAACTCACTCTCGATCTGGGGGAATGACCTGTGCGCGTACTGCTGACGGGACACCAGGGCTACCTGGGCACCGTGATGGCCCCCGTGCTCGCGGCCGCGGGCCACGAGGTCGTCGGCCTCGACGCCGGCCTGTTCGCCGACTGCGTCCTCGGGCCCACGCCCGCGGACCCGCGGGGCCACCGCGTGGACCTGCGCGACGTCACCGCCGACCACGTGGCCGGCGTGGACGCCGTGATCCACCTGGCCGCGCTGTCCAACGACCCGCTGGGATCGCTGGCGCCGGAACTCACCTACGACATCAACCACCACGCGTCCGTGCGACTGGCCCGGCTGGCCCGCGACGCGGGAGTGCGGCGCTTCCTGTACGCGTCGACCTGCTCCGTCTACGGCGCGGCCGGCGGCGACGCACTCGTCGCCGAGGACGCCCCGTTGCGCCCGGTGACCCCGTACGCGGAGTCCAAGGTGCGGGTGGAGGACGACCTGCACGCCCTCGCCGACGGCGACTTCAGCCCGGTGTACATGCGCAACGCCACCGCCTTCGGCTACTCGCCCCGGCTGCGCGCCGACATCGTGCTCAACAACCTGGTGGGGCACGCCCTGCTGTCCGGCGAGGTCCTGGTGCTCTCCGACGGCACGCCCTGGCGCCCGCTCGTGCACGCGGGCGACATCGCCCGGGCCTTCACGGCCGCGCTGGCCGCGCCGCGCGAGGCGGTGCACGACCGGGCGTTCAACATCGGCAGCGAGGTCAACAACGTCACGGTCGCCGAGATCGCCGGACAGGTCGCCGAGGCGGTGCCCGGCTCCGAGGTGGTGATCACCGGGGAGAGCGGGGCCGATCCGCGGTCGTACCGGGTGGACTTCTCCCGGTTCCGCGCCGCGGTGCCCGGCTTCGACTGCGAGTGGACCGTGAAGCGCGGCGCGCTCGAACTCGCCGACGCCTACCGCGCCCACGGGCTGACCCGGGAGGCCTTCGAGCAGCGCTTCACCCGGCTGGCCGTGCTGCGCGCGGCGTCCGACGCCGGCTCGGTCGACGACACCCTGCGGTGGCGCCGGTGACCGCGGCCGGCGCGCCGCCGGGAACCACGCCCGGCGACGAGATGCACGCGCTGGTGGAGCGGATGTACCCGCTGTGCCGCAGCATCACCGGCGACGGGGTGCGCGCCACGCTGGACATCGTCGGCGAGTACGTCCCGCTGCGGGTGCACGAGGTGCCGACCGGCACCCAGGTGCTGGACTGGACGGTGCCGCAGGAGTGGAACATCCGCGACGCGTACATCGCCGACGGCTCCGGCCGCCGGGTGGTCGACTTCGCCGCGTCCAGCCTGCACGTGCTCGGCTACAGCGTGCCGGTGTCGGCGAAGATGCCGCTCTCCGAGCTGCGCGACCACCTGCACACCCTGCCGGAGCACCCGTCCTGGGTGCCGTACCGCACGAGCTACTACCAGCCGCAGTGGGGGTTCTGCCTGTCCCAGGACACCCTGGACGCCATGCCGGACGGCGAGTACGAGGTGTGCGTCGACTCCACGCTCGCCGACGGCCACCTCACCTACGCCGAGCACGTGGTCCCCGGGCAGGTCGCCGACGAGGTGATCGTCTCCTGCCACGTCTGCCACCCGTCGCTGGCCAACGACAACCTGGCCGGGGTCGCGGTGGCGGTGTTCCTCGCGCGGGCGCTGGCGCGGACGACGCCGTACTACACCTACCGGTTCATCTTCGCGCCCGGCACCATCGGCGCGATCACCTGGCTGGCCCGCAACGCGGAGCGGGTGGAACGGGTCAGGCACGGTCTCGTGCTGGCCTGCGCCGGCGACCGGGGGCAGCTGACGTACAAGCAGAGCAGGCGCGGCGACGCGGAGATCGACCGGGTGCTGCGGCATGTGCTGACCTCCTCCGAACGCCCGCACCGCATCACCGAGTTCACTCCGTACGGCTACGACGAGCGGCAGTACTGCTCGCCCGGGTTCGACCTCGGCGTGGGCTCGCTCAGCCGCACCCCGTACGCCGGCTACCCCGAGTACCACACCTCGGCCGACAATCCGGACTTCGTCTCGCCGCAGGCGCTGGCGGACACCCTCGCCGTGTGCCGCGAGGCGTTCGCCGTCCTCGACCGCAACCGGAAGTACGTCAACCTCAGTCCCTACGGCGAACCGCAGCTGGGCCGGCGCGGGCTGTACGACTCGCTCGGCGGCCGCAGCGACGCCAAGCAGGCGCAGCTGGCCATGCTGTGGGTGCTCAGCCTCTCCGACGGCGAGCACACGCTGCTGGACGTCGCCGAACGGTCCGGGCTGCCGTTCGACGCCGTCGCCGCCGCGGCGGACGCGCTGCACGACGCCGAGCTGATCAAGGCGTGAAGCCGATGACCACCGAGGAGGGCACTCCGCGGCCGGCGGCGCCGGCCGGGTCCGCCAAGCGGGCCCTCCTCGGCCGGCTGTCCTGGGGGCTGGCCGACCAGGCGGCCTCCAGCATGTCCAACTTCGCGGTGGGCATCTACGTGGCCCGCTCGCTGGGAGTGACCGCGTTCGGCGTGTTCAGCCTGGCCTGGGTGACCTACGGCGTCGTGCTCAACGTCTCCCGCGGGCTGGCCACCGACCCGCTCGTGGTGCGCTTCAGCGGCGCGCCGGACGCGTCCTGGCGCGGGGCGGTGGCCCGGTCCTCGGGCACCGCGCTCGGCGTCGGCGCCGGCCTCGGCGCGGTCTGTGCGGTGGCCGGTCTCGCGCTCGGCGGGCAGGTCGGCTCCGCGTTCGCCTGCCTCGGCGTGCTGCTGCCGGGGCTGCTCCTCCAGGACGCCTGGCGGTTCTCGTTCTTCGCCGCCGGCGCCGGACGCAAGGCGTTCGTCAACGACCTGGTGTGGGGCGTGGCCCTCGTGCCCGCCATGGTCGTGGCGGCCCGCGTGGGCAGCGTGGCCGCCTTCGTGCTCGCCTGGGGCGCGTCCGCCGCGGTGGCCGCCGCCTACGGGTGCCTCCAGTGCGGCATCCGGCCCCGGCCGGCCGGGGCGCGCGACTGGCTGCGCGAGCAACGCGACCTCGGATACCGGTACCTGGTCGAGAACGTCAGCCTCAGCGGCGCGAGCCAGCTGCGGGCCTACGGGCTCGGCGCGATCGTCGGCGTCGGCGCGGTGGGCGCGGTGCGCGGCGCCGAGCTCCTGCTGGGCCCCTTCCTCGCCGTCCTGATGGGGCTGTCGCTGGTCACCGTCCCGGAGGCGGCGCGGGTGCTGCGCCGCGCCCCCGACCGCCTCGGCACGTTCTGCCTCCTGCTCGGCGGCGGCCAGGCCGTCGGCGCGCTGTGCTGGGGCGGGGCGCTGCTGCTGATGCCGGGCCGGTTCGGCGAGGCCGTGCTCGGCGGGGTGTGGCACTCCGCCGCACAGCTCATCGTGCCGATCACCCTCGGCGTCGCGGGCGCGGGCCTGGGCACCGGCGCGGCGGCCGGGCTGCGCGCGCTCGGCGCGGCCCGGCGCAGTCTGCGCTCCCAGCTGTTCGCCTCCGCCTGCTACGTCGGCGGCGGACTGGGCGGGGCGGCCCTGGCCGGCACGGTCGGCTCGGCCTGGGGCGTCGCCGCCGCGACCGTCAGCGGCTCGGCCGTGTGGTGGATGCAGCTGCGGTCCGCCCTGGGCGAGCGGCACCACCACTCCGTTCCCGAAGTGAGGACCTCATGACCGACCGTCCCAGGCTGAGCATCGGCCTGCCCGTGTACAACGGCGAGGAGTACCTGGCCGAGTCGTTCGACGCCCTGCTCGGCCAGACCTACGAGGACTTCGAGCTGATCGTCTCCGACAACGCCTCGACCGACGGGACCGAGGACGTCTGCCGCCGGTACGCCGCGAAGGACTCACGCATCCGGTACCTGCGGCTGCCGCGCAACATCGGCGCCACGCCCAACCACAACCGCGTCCTGGCCGAGTCCCGCGGCGAACTGTTCAAGTGGGCCTCGCACGACGACCTGTACGGCCGGGACCTGCTGCGGCGCTGCGTCGAGGCCCTGGACGAGCGGCCGGAGACGATCCTCGCGCACAGCGGCCAGGCGGTCATCGACGGCGACGGCCGGGTGAAGGTGCCCTACGAGTACACCCTCGCCACGGACTCGCCGCACGCCCCGGACCGCTTCCGCAGCCTGCTGTTCGAGCCCGGCGGCGACGACTTCTACGGGGTGATGCGCACCGACGTGCTGCGCCGGGTGAAGCCGATGGACAGCTACCACCACGCGGACCGCACGTACGTCGCCGAGATCACCCTGCACGGGCCCTTCCACCAGGTCCCGGAGCTGCTGTACTTCCGCCGCGACCACCCGCACCGCGCCGAGCGGGCGAACCCGAGCAAGCGGTCGCGGTGCGTCAACCTGGACCCGCGCCGGGCGGGCCCGCTGCACCCGACGCCCCGGCTCCTCGCCGAGTACGTGTGGGGCTTCGCCTCGGCGATCCGGCGCGCGCCGCTGTCGTCGGCCGACCGGCGCGCGTGCTTCGGCCACCTCGCCGCGTGGATGACCAGCCGTGCCCGGCCGGGCGCCGGCGAACGCGTGGAGGACCGCGCCCCGGTCGACCCGGCCCGCCTCGACGTCAGCGTCGACGCGCTGGTCGCCGGCCGGGAGGGGAGGCAGCCGTGACGGGCGCGGACGCGAGCCGGGCGGCCGCGGCGCGCGTCGGGGTCTTCGGCCTGCTCGGCTCCGGCAACCTGGGCAACGACGGGTCGCTGGAGGCCGTGCTCGGGTACCTGCGCGCCGAGCATCCCGGGGCGGTCGTGGACGCGCTGTGCGGCGGACCGGAGGTCGTCACCGCCCGGTACGGCATCCCCGCGACGCGGCTGCACTGGTACCGCGGGGAGTACCGGACCGCCTCGCGCGCGGGCGCGGTCGTGGGCAAGGGCCTGGGCAAACTGGTCGACGTCTTCCGCACCGCAGCCTGGGTGCGCCGGCACGACGTGGTGATCGTGCCGGGCATGGGCGTCCTGGAGGCCACCCTGCCGCTGCGGCCGTGGGGCTTCCCCTACGCGCTGTTCCTGCTCTGCGCGAGCGGCCGGCTGCTGGGGACCCCCGTCGCGCTGGTCGGCGTCGGCGCCGCCGAGATCAGGAGCCGTCCGATCCGGGCCCTGGTGCGCCGGTCGGCGCGGCTCGCCGCGTACCGGTCCTACCGGGACGACCAGTCCCGCGACGCGATGCGCGCGATGGGCGTGGACACCTCGCGCGACGAGGTCCACCCCGACCTCGCGTTCTCCCTGCCGGCGCCGCCGTCGAGCGCGCCCACCGGGACCCCGGGTCCCGTCTGCCTCGGCGTCATGGACTTCCACGGCGGCAACGACGACCGCGCGCGGGCCCAGGAGATCCACCGGCGCTACCTCGACGGGACGATCACGTTCGTGCGCGCCCTGGTCGAGGAGGGCAGGGCGGTCCGGCTCCTCACCGGGGACGAGTGCGACCTGTCCGTGGTCGCCGCGATCCTCGACGCCGTGGACTCGCCGCTGGTCACCGCGGCCGAACCGGCCTCGCTGGCCGACCTGATGAAGGAGATGGCGGCCGCCGACACGGTGGTGGCCGTCCGCTACCACAACCTGATCTGCGCCCTGAAGACCGCGACGCCCGTGCTCGCCCTGTGCTACGCGGCGAAGAGCGACGCGCTCATGGAACGGATGGGCGTCGGCGCGTACCGCCACCCGGCCCGCGAGGTCGACGCCGACCGGCTTCTCGAGCAGTTCCGGGACCTCGAGAAGCACGCGGCGCAGGTCCGGCAGACCCTCGTCGAGCACAACCGGATCGCCGCCGGGCAACTCGACCGGCACTTCGCCGCCTTGACCACGGCCCTGTTCCCGCCGAACGCCCACACCCACGCCCACGCCCCGCGGAAGGCACCATGAAAGCGACCGAAGTCCCCGAGATCGCCGGCGCGTACCTGTTCGAGCCGACGCCGTACGCCGACGAACGCGGCTTCTTCTGCCGCACCTTCGACGCGGACGTGGTCCGCTCGGTGGGCCTCGACCCGCACGCCTTCGTCCAGGACAGCGTGTCCCGCTCGGTGCGGGGCGTGCTGCGCGGCCTGCACCTGCGCTCCGGCGCGGGCGAGGCCAAGCTGGTGCGCTGCTCCTACGGGAAGATCTTCGACGTCGTCGTGGACCTGCGGCCGGACTCGCCGACGTATCTGGGCCGGGCCTTTTTCGAGCTGTCCGGCGAGACGCAGAGGACCGTTTACCTCCCCGCGGGGTGCGCGCACGGCTTCCAGGCTCTTACCGAAATCGCGGACACCTCTTACCGTATTGACCGTGAACACGATCCGTCCGAGGACGTGACGATCGCCTTCGACGACCCGGAACTCGCCATTCCCTGGCCACTGCCGGTCACGTCGATGTCCGCACGGGACCGGGAGGCGCCGAGCCTCGCCGAGGTCCTGAAGCACAACGAGAGTTGAGGCCGGCTTGGACACCGAACACACCGAGCAGACCCCGGAGTTCCTCCTTCCCAGGTCGAGGACGGCCAACGAACGGCTGCACGCCCTGGTCCCCGGCGGCGCGCACACCTACGCCAAGGGCGACGACCAGTACCCCGAGGACATGGCCCCGGTCATCAGCCACGGCCACGGCGCCCACGTGTGGGACGTCGACGGAAACCGCTACGTCGAGTACGGCTCGGGCCTGCGGTCGGTCAGCCTGGGCCATGCCCACCCGCGCGTGACCGAGGCCGTGCGACGCGAACTCGACCGCGGCAGCAACTTCGTCCGGCCGTCCGTCGTGGAACTCGAGGCGGCCGAACGCTTCCTGGCCACGGTGCCGACCGCCGAGATGGTGAAGTTCGCCAAGAACGGCTCCGACGCCACCACCGCAGCGGTCCGCCTCGCCCGCGCCGCCACCGGACGCCCGCGGGTGGCACTCTGCGCCGACCACCCCTTCTTCTCCACCGACGACTGGTTCATCGGCACCACCCCGATGGCCGCCGGCATCCCGACGGCCACCACCGACCTCACCCTGGCCTTCCCCTACGGGGACCTGGCCGCCACCGAGGAACTGCTCGCCCGCCACCCGGACGAGATCGCCTGCCTGATCCTCGAACCCGCCACCCACACCGAGCCGCCGCCTGGCTACCTCGCCGGCCTGCGCGAACTGGCCGACCGGCACGGCTGCGTGCTGGTCTTCGACGAGATGATCACCGGCCTGCGCTGGTCGGAGGCGGGCGCCCAGGGCCTGTACGGCGTCGTCCCGGACCTCTCCACGTTCGGCAAGGCGCTGGGCAACGGCTTCGCCGTCTCCGCCCTCGCCGGACGCCGCGCGCTGATGGAACTCGGCGGGCTGCGCCACTCCGGCGAACGGGTCTTCCTGCTGTCCACCACGCACGGCGCGGAGACGCACTCCCTGGCGGCCGCGATGGCGGTGCTCGACACCTACGTCGAAGAGGGCGTCACGGCACGACTGCACGCCCTGGGCGAGCGACTGGCCGCCGGGGTCCGCGAGGCCGCGGCCGCCATGGGCGTCGGCGACCACGTCGTCGTCCGCGGCCGGGCCAGCAACCTGGTCTTCGCCACCCTCGACGAAGACCTCCGGCCGTCGCAGGAGTACCGCACCCTGTTCCTGCGCCAACTCCTCGCGGGCGGCGTCCTCGCCCCGTCGTTCGTGGTGAGCAGCGCCCTCGACGACACCGACATCGACCGGACCGTCGACGCGGTGGCCCAGGCCTGCGCGGTCTACCGCAAGGCCCTGGACGCGGCCGACCCCACACCCTGGCTGGGCGGCCGCCCGGTCAAGCCGGTATTCCGCCGCCTGGTCTGACCCGAAAGCCGGCCCGCGGAAGCGCGGTCGCGGCTCCGGCGGGGCGCCGCGTGCACGCGTGAGTGCACGCACATGCGCCTCGCGCGAGGCGGACGTACGGCGGGCGCGAGGCGGACGTCAGTGACGCCCGCGCCGGCCCGCGTCGGCCGACCGGCCCTCCGGCCGGGGTGCCGACGGGTCGGCCGCTCGGTCGGCCGCCCCTGCGGCCGCCCGGTCAGCGGTCCGGTCGGCCGTCCGGTCGACGAGCCACCCGGTCGCCGGCACCACCGCCAGCGCGGTGCACCAGCCGCCGAGGGTGTCGGTCGGATAGTGCGCGCCCAGGGCCACCTGCGCCCAGCCCATGGCGGCGCCGGCGACCAGTGCGGCGCCCAGCACTAGTGCCATGCCGGCCGCCCTGCCGAGACCGAGCCGGCCCACCGCGAGCAGCGCCATCGCGAGTGCGAGCGCGGTGGCGAAGGCGGTGTGGCCGCTCGGGTAGGACAGGTTGCCGTCGCCGTGGATGGTGCGCCCCACCAGGTGCTTGAGCGCGGTGGCCACCCCCACGCTCACCCCGGCGCCGGCCACGGCGAGCACCGCCGCACGGGGTCGCCGCAGCAGCAGACAGCCCGCCACGACGGCCGCCACCAGCAGCACCGACCCGACGGGCTCCCCCAGGAAGTCCAGGACCAACGCGAGGCGCCGCCACGGCGGCCCCACACTGTCCGCCGTGGGCGAGCTGACCCACCGGTCCACCCCACCGGGCTCACCGCCACCCGCGTACAGGCCCCCGAGCACGGCGACCACCAACGCGGCGAAACCCGCAACCGGCCGAAGCCACCCACGCAGCACCGGGGGCGACGCCGCCGACGCACCGCCGCGAACCGGTTCCTGCCGACGCTCACTCGACATCGACGACCCCCTTCACCCCTGTCGACGGGTGGGGAGGCGCGAGGGTTCCCCGAAGGGGGCGCCGGTCGCTTCGCCGAGGACTTCGCAGCAGGAAGCCCGGCTCCTTCCCGCTCGACGACGCCCTGATCAAGCCCCTCGCGTTCGCGCTCGCCGCTGGGGTGTCCATCGACGCCTGCGCCACCGCCTGCCTCTCGTCCCGCGGTCCTCGCCCTCGCCGGAGGCACGCCCGGTGGCTCCCCGCCCGGCTCGACCGCGTCCTGCCCGCCCTCGACGTCGAGGGCGCCGCCCGCCTCCGGACCGCCCCACGCGGGACCCAGGACACCCGAGCGCGTCTCCTGAGCCGCTCGCGCACCGGTCGATCCGCCGGGTTCGGATGTGGCGGCTTCGGATGCGTCGCCGTGGGGTCCACCGGAGCCGGACCGGGCGGCGTCCGGCGGACCCGGACCCGCCGCCGGCGGACGGAAGGGTCCCGGCGGCGTCCGCCGGGACGGCTCTCCCGGGCGGGGGGCGCGGGTACAGTGGCAGACCCATCCGTTTCATTCTTTCTCGGGCCCCCGGCCGGACCATTCCCGGCCTCTGCCGGAAGCGACGGATTCATGGCGCTGGTGGTGCAGGACCGCACGTTTCTCGATGTCCTCGGCGCCGCAGCGCGGAAGGATCTGTTCCGGATCAGCGCCGAGCGGACCTTCCGGGCAGACGAGCATTTGCTGCTGGAGCAGGACGACAGCAGCCATGTGCTGGTCCTGCTGGAGGGGTGGGTCGTGGTGTCCACGGCGACCGACCGCTCCTCCGCCCGGTTGATCCTGGCGCTGCGCCGGCGCGGCGAACTCGTCGGCGAGATGGCCGCGTTGGGCGGGATCGCGCGCAGCGCCTCCGTCACCGCGCTCGGTCCGGTACGTGCCTTGGTGGTGCCCGGCGCCCGGTTCCGCGCGTTCGCCGGGCGCGATCCGGAGGTGTCGGCGCTGCTCATGGCCCAGCTCGTCTCCCGGCTGCGCACCGCCGACGAGGAGCGGCGCACGCTCGCGTCCCTGACTGTCATTCAGCGGGTGGCCGGCCGGCTGCTGGAACTGGGCGAGCTCCAGCGGGCGGCCTCCGGCCGGGCGGGCGCGCGGGACACGGACGGGCCCGCGGACGAGTTCCCGGTGCTTGCGCAGTTCGCCCAGCACGATCTCGCGGACGCCGTGGGCGCCACCCGCGAGGCGGTCGCCAAGTCACTGCGGCTGCTGCGGTCCGCCGGTGTCATCCGGACCCGGCCCCGCCGCGTCGAGCTGATCGACCACGACGCGCTCTCCCTGCTGGCGGCCGGCGGGAACATCGGGTTCCCGGCTCGCTGAGCGGTCCTCGTACGAACGTCAGTCCCACCCCCTCGACGGATACCCCTGCCCAAAACCGGTTGAACACGCATCTGTCAAGGCTTGTACAAGGTTGTGTTGAGGTGCGGGGCGCAGAACGGGACAGCGTGCGAGGCGCGCGATTTCGGCGTGCGATCCATGTGCTGCCACCGGATGTGTAAACGACCACATCGCGAGTCGGCGCGAGCCGCCATGCTGACGGGCAGTCACTGCACGACAGGGGGTGGGCAGATGGCTGACGGAGCCGTCTACAAGACCTTGATGAGCGTGGACACCCGAGGATCGGGCGGCTACCTCGACGGCGCGAAACGACGGATGCGGGCACGGATCTACGACCTGGCCCATCCGTCCTTCGCGGCGGCGGGCGTGGCGAAGTCCATGCTCCACATGGAGGACCGGGGAGACGGGTTCATCGCCGCGGTGGACGCGCGCATCCCGCCGGTCCGGCTGCTCGGCACCTGGCTGGCCGAGTTGCACCAGCGGCAGCGGGTGGGGAACGAGGACCTGGCGCGCCGGCTCGGGCTGCGCGTCGGACTGCACGTGGGCCCGGTCGAGCACGACGAGGAGGGGCTGTCCGGCCATGCGATGGACCTGGTCTGCCGGCTGGCGGACTCGCCGGTGACGCGGACGGTGCTGGAGCACTCGGGACGCGATCTGGTCCTCGTGGTCTCGGAATCACTGCACCACGAAGTCGTCCGGCACGGGGGGCGGTTCGTGGAGCCCTCCGCGTACCGCCCGGCCCGGATCACGCTGAAGGAGGGCCCGGTCACCGCGTGGTTCCACGTGCCGGGCGAGGCCCGGCCCCGGGTGCCGGGCGACGCAGGGTTCGACACGCTTCCCGTGGACGCGCCCTCGGGGGAGAACGGGGGCGGCGCGTCCACGGGGGCCGAGGCGGAGGGCCGCCCGCCGGGGAGGGACCCGGGGCATGCCGCCCCGGCCCAGGCCGGCCGGCCCTCCGCCGACGGGGGTCCCGGGGCGTCCGGGAGAGAGGCGTGGCCGGTGGACACCGGTTCCGGCGCACGCTGGGACATCAAGGTGGAGGGCGGCACCAGCGTCGTCCAGGACCGCGCGACCTTCCACGGACCGGTCCGCTTCGGGGGCGGAGCGGGTGCGGCCGAGGAGGACTGGCCCACCGGCGGCGACGGGGCGCACGGCGGCCGGCGGGCCGGCGACCGCGATGCCCCGGACGGCGGCCGGCGCGCCGGAGACGGCAACGGCCGTACGGGGGACGCACGGTGAGCGGCGAAGGCGAGCACGAGGGCGCCGGAGCCGACGGCGGCGGGGGCGCGTCTCCCGGCCCGGACCGGTGGCGGGCCGGGGACGAACCGGCGCGGCAGGACGGCGAACGGCGGCCCGGCCAGGACTCCGCCAGGGACTCCGACGGGGAGGCGGAGCCGGACGGCGGCGGCCGGGACCGGGCGGACGAGGCGGAGCGCGCGGAGCGGCAGGGCCGTCAGGAGGAGCGTTTCCGAGAGGCGACCCGGGACCCGCTCGCCGACTCGGGGGTGCCCGGCGAGGCACGCGCGGCGGCCCGGATCCAGCGGGCAGCGCAGGCCCGGTTCGACATCCGAGGCAACAGCAGCGTCTTCGACCGGACCAGCTTCGACCGCGCGCACTTCGGCGATGTGTACGTCGGCGCCCGGGACACCGCGGCGCCGGTCTTCGGGGACATGCCCGAGGACGAGCTGGACCGGCTGCGCGAGGTCTACCGCGCGCCGGCGGGATACGCCACGCTCAAGCGGTTCCTGCGCGGGCGCCGGGTGCTGGTGCTGGGCGGCCCGCCCGGCACGGGCCGCCTCACCACCGGGCTCTGCCTGTTGGACGAGGTCACCACCGCCGTACGCGACACGCCGTCCCGCGCCGGGGAGCCCCCGCCCGAGGCGGCGGAGGCCGACGACCGGACGGGCGTCGGAGTCCTCGTCCAGGGCCGGGTCACCCGGCTCGCCCCGTCCGATCTGGGGCTGCTCTCCGCCGACCCGGACGCGGTGGCGGGCGGCGTGCTGGACGGCGGCGGTCTGCTGGTCCAACTCCCGGATGGCACAGGTGACTTCACCGCGCCGCAGGAGCTGCACCTGGACGCGCTGGCCGCGCGGCTCGCAGCGAAGGGGTCGTATGCGGTGCTGGTCGTCTCCCCCGCCTCGCCCGCCGGGCATCTGCTGACGGGGCGCTACGGGCTGGCATGCCCGCCGGCGCCCGCCGGGGAACTGCTGGAGTGGCAGCTCGTACGGCGCCTGGCGGACTGCCCGGACCCGGACGCGCTGGGCCGTGGTGAACAGATCCTCAAGCATCCCCTGTTCCTGGACGCGCTCGGCATCGCGCCGGAGGCGCTGAGGCCCTCCGAGACCGAGCTGGTCGCGGAACAAGTGGCCCGGCACGTGCGGGGAGAACTGCGCCGGGACGAACTCCTCGACGCCTGCGGCCAGATCGCGCGCCGGCAGGCACGCGAGTGGTTCACCGGAGCCGCCGACCCGCTGCCCCCGGCGCCCGACCCCGGCCGGGCCGGGGCGCAGGGGCCGGTGGACACCGCCGCGCCACGGGTGCGGGAGGCCGCGTTCCGCATCGCGCTCGCGGTGCTGGACGGGGAGGCGGTCAGCTCGGTGGCCGACGCCGCCGAACTCCTCGCCCAGCAGATCCTCGCCGTACGGATGCCCGGACGGGCGCACGGGCGGCCGGTGTTCGCGGAGGACCTGGAGGGGCTGCTCACCTCCTGCCGGGCAGAGGTGCGCTCCGGCGAGGAAGAGTCGGTGGGCGGAGTGCCGGTGCCGGTGCGCACGGTCGCGTACCGGGGCGCGGCACTGGCGGGCTCGGTGCTGGCCGAGGTCTGGCACCGGCATCACGCGGCCCGCGGCCCGGTGGCGCGCTGGCTGCGCGAACTGGCCGACTCCCCCCGGCCGCAGGTGTGGGTGCGGGCGGCCGTGGTGGCGGGCGAACTCGCCACCGCCGACCTCGGGTACGGCTTCGCGGAACTGATCCGGCCGCTCTCGGCGGCCAAGGACGCCCGGCGTCGCTTCTTCGCCGCGACCGCGTTGGCCCAGGCGGCCGGCCGCGAGCCGTACCGGTCGGCGGTGCGAAGTGTGGTCGCGGACTGGGCGCAGGCCCCGGCGCCGGCGCTGCGTTGGACGGCGGCGCTGGCCCTCGGCTCCGGCCGGATCGTGGACGACACCCGGCAGGCCCTGGAACTGCTGTGCGCCATCGGCGGCCGCGACGAGGGCGCACAGGCGCTCGTCGCCTCCTACGGCGCGACCCGGCTCGTGGCCGGCAGCCGGGCCGGGGAGGCGGCCACCGTACTGCGCGAGTGGTCCGAGAGCGGCTCCCCGGAGCAGCTGAACCTGGCGATGCTCTGTGCCGTACGGCTGTTCTGCGCGAGGACCGACGACATGTGGCAGGCGGAGGAGAACGACGGCCCCGACGCCCCGGCGGCGGACACCGCCACCTCCGTCGCCGCGTCCGTCGGCCGGGTGTGGGGGCCTGGCGGGGTGCGGCTCGCGGGCCGGGCGCCGGGGCAGCCGGGCCGTGCCGGGCAGCGCGCCCTGGCCGGGCAGGACGAACGCCCGCCGGTGCCGCGCGCGTCGGTCGAGGTGACCGACGCGGAACTGGCCCGGCGGACGCACTGGCCGCTCGCGCTGGCGGTGGCCGTGGCGGTGGAGAGCGCGGCCGAGCCGCTGGCCGACCTGCTGTGGCGGTCGCTGGCCAATCACCTGTCGCACGAGGCCGCGACGGAGGGCCTGACGACCTGGCTGCGGGCGGCCGAGGCGGACGCGGCGCTGCCCGGACGGCCGGCCCGCACCTATGTGTTCGAGGAGGCGGCCGAGGACGCGTCGGACGACGGCACGGACGGCCGGCGCGGGGAGATCCTCCAGGCCCTGCTGTGGCTGTTGCCCGGGATGACCCGCGACCGTCGGGACGCCGACCGGCTGCGCTGGCTGCTGCGGTTGATGACGGACGCGCCGGAGGAACCGATGACCGCCGCCTTCGCCCGCCATGTGGTGGCCGCGATGGCGGCGGCGGGACGCGGCCGGTACGGCCGAGGGGAGGAGCAGAGGTGACGGCGGGACAGGAAGAGGAACTGGTCGTCCAGGAGAACCTCGCAGGGCCGTTCCTGCGCGAACGGCTCGTGCAGGGCAGGGGGTTCAAGCACTGGGGTGCGCAGGTGGCCTCCGTCCTCTACTACCAGGACGGCGGGCACAGCGTGATCACCGCGCGCGGCGCCGACCACCGCGACCGGCTCAGCCGCTGGTCCCGGCCGAGCAGTGTGTGCGAGGTCGCCTGCGGCCGGCACACGACCTCGTTCGCGCTGGAGCTGCCCGCGCACGGCTCGGCGACCTTCTTCGAGACCCGGGTGAAGCTGCGCTGGGAGGTCACCGACTACCTGCTGGTCGTGGAGAAGCGCCTGTTCAGCGTGGAGAACGACCTCGGCCCCGAGATCGTGGACCGGCTTCAGGGCGTCACCACCCGGTACTCCGTGGACCAGGCGCACGAGGCCAACCAGGCCGTGCGGCTGGACATCGAGGCCGGCCGCTGGGCCGACCTCGGGCAGGAGGTGGGACTGCGCACCAAGGTGTTCATCGAGGTCGGCACCGACCGCACGCAGATCGGCTTCGTCCGGCAGACCCGCAAGGACGAGGCGGAGGCCCAGCGGGTGACCGCCCGCTTCCGGGGGTTCGCGGCGATCGCGCACGGCACCGACGCGGAGAAGTATGCCTATCTGATGGCGTCCGGAAGCTCCGCCGAGGTCGGCCGACTCGTGAAGATGATGATGGAGAGCCAGGCCGAGGAGCAGCGCGCCAACCGCGAGTTCCTGGTCCGGATGGCACACGAGGGCCGGGTGAACACTCCCGAACTGGACGCGTACATCCGCCGGGTGGTGCTGCCCGGGCACGCGGCGGGGCAACAGGCGCTCCCGGCGCTGGAACCCCGTGCCGCGCTGCCGCCCGCGCCCGTCGCCCCGGCCGCCGCGCCCGCGGCCGCACCGGCCCGGCAGGACTGGCCGGACATGCCGGCGGCCGGGGACCCGGGCCCGTACGACACCCCGGAGCGCGGGACGGAACGGACCGCCGGGGCGCCGCGCCAGGAGGAGGACGACTGGTGGGGCGAGTCGCAGGACGCCGTCGAGTACGAGACCGGTCCGTCGGCGGCGCGGGACGGGTACGGCGCCTCGGCGCACACCGACGCCCAGGGCTACGAGTACACGTACGGCGGGAACCCCTCCTCCGGCGCCGGGCGCGCGGCGGCCGGCGAGTCCGGGGCGGGGTCCCGTGACAGGGGCGACGACGAGGACGAGGACGACATCTGGGGCGGACCGTCGGACGGCGGCCGATGACGGCCGCACCGGGTGCGCCGGGCGCCCCGGCGACCGCCACCCCGGAGGCGCGGTTCGTCGCCGAACGGCTGCTCGCCACGGTCCGCGAGGACACCGGGCGGGCGGACGTCAAGGCGTCGGTGCTGCTGTCGGTGGCGCTCGGGGTGCCGCCCCTGGTGGTCGGGGCGGGGCAGCGCCCGCCGGACCGGCCTTCCGTGCTGTGGCTGGTGCTGGTCGCAGCGGGGTTGCTGATGTGGCTGGTGGGGACCGTTTCACTCGTTCGGGCGATGCTGCCGCACGGCGGAACTGAGCGGGTGGGACCGGGCATCACCTTCTTCGCCGACGTCGTCGCGGTGCACACGGCGGCTGGAGCGGGCGGTGTGGCAGAGGCGGTCGGCAGAGCGGGCGAGGACGTCACGGCCTGGCTGCTGACCCAGGCCGTGGACACCAGCCACATCCTCTTCCGGAAATACCGGTGCATCCGCTGGGGAGCGGGCTGGTTGGTCCCGGGGGCGCTGTCGGCGACGGCCGGCCTCCTGCTCGGCTGATCCCGGCGCTCCCGGGGGGGCGGCGACACCGGCCGCCGGCACCAGGGCGCACGCGGGCCCGCACGGCACTCGCGCGCCCGACATCTACGTCTATCAAGTGACAGTTGAGGGGGACGAAATGGACGCACACGACACCGCACCGGTGCGCGGCGGCCCGGGGCGCGCGGCGCAGAGGCGAGGGGGGCGTACGGTGTCCGACGCCGTCACGACGGACGATCGCGCCACCAGAACCGCCGCAGGACGCAGGACGGCCGACGCCGGTACCGCGTCCCGCGCCCGCGCGGCGGCCCGGGCGCGCCGTACGGCGGCCGGCCGGCCGGGCGGGCTGCCGGGTGTGGGGCGGGCCGCCGCCGTGCTGGCGCTGCTGCTGCTCGGGCAGACCGCGCTGGGCCAGACGGCGGTGCCCGCGCCGCTCGCCCCGGCCGCGCCCCCCGCGACGGACGCGGTGGACCTGGCCGTCGCTGTGGACGAGTCGAGCAGTCTGAGCACCGCCGACGTCGAGCGGGAGCGGGACGCCGCCGGACGGATCGCGGTCGGGGAGATCTCCCCGACGTCGCGGATGACCGTCCTGGGCTTCGCCAGCGCCGACAACGACGCCCAGAGCCCGGTGGACGAGGTGTGCCCGACCACCGCGCTCGACGCGGTGGCCCGGGAGAAGATGGACGGCTGCATCGGCCGCCTGGCCCGGCGGGGTGCGGGCCGGGGCACCGGGACCGACTTCCCGAACGCCATCCGGCAGGCGGTGACCCGGCTCGGCGAGCACGGCGGCAGCCGCCCGCGCATCCTGTTCCTGCTCACCGACGGCAAGCTGGACGTGAGCGGCAGCCCCTCCTACGGCACCGACGAGGAGAGCCGGGCGGAGAACGGCCGCCGCGAGCTGACCAAGGCGCTGGCCGAGGCACGCGCCGCGAAGGTGCAGATCTGGCCGCTCGGATTCGGCGACAAGATCGACATGGACGCGCTGCGGGACATGGCGAAGGGCGGCTACGGAGGCGGGTGCGCGGACCTGGACGCGGCCCGCCCCCGCGCGGACGAGGCCACCGACTCCCAGAGCCTGGGCGACGCCGTGCAGCGCGCCTTCGCCGGGGCCCGCTGCCTGGTCACCGACCCGCCGCGCAAGGACACCCCGCCGGCGGACATCTCCGTGCCCATGTCCCCGCTGGCGACGCTCGCCACCATCGTCGTCTCCAAGGGCGACCGCGCGGTGCGGGCCACGTACTACGACCCGCGCGGCCAGAAGATCGAGCCCGGCGGCCGCTCCGACGGCTCGACGTTCACGCTGGCCGGATCCGGCGGCGAGGTGGAGTCGCTGCGCATCACCGATCCCCGGCCCGGCCGCTGGCAGGTCCGGCTCGACGCACCGGAGGGCCACCGGAGCCGACTGGCCAGTGTCTCCGTGCAGTGGCGGGGGGCGGTGCGCTCCTCCATCGTGATGACGCCCGCCGCGCCCCGGCCGGGCGAGACGGCCCGCGTGGAACTGACGCTCCAGACCCGCGACGAGCAGGGCATCGGCGACCCGGCGGACCTGCGCCGCCTGAAGGTCTCCGGGCGGCTGACCGGCGACGGGTTCGAGCCCCTGGACCTGGCGCTCTCCGACGACGGGGAGAACGGCGACAAGAAGGCCGGCGACGGCCGCTTCACCGGCTCCGTGACGATCCCCCGGCAGGCGACCGGCGCGCTCAAGGCCGTCGGAGTGCTCGGCGCCGTCGGACTCACCGCCGACCACCGCCCGTTCCTGACCCGCATCGCCTCGCCCAACCCCGAGGTGCGGGCCGGACTCCGCGTGGCCGACTCCGAGGTGCGCCCCGGCGGCAGCGTGCCGTTCCGGCTGCTGGCGTCCAACGACTCGAACCGGCCGCGCACCCTGCGCCTGTCGCTGCGGGACACCGAGCCGGGCGCGGTCGCGCTCTCCCTCACCGAGGTCACCCTGGCCCCCGGCGACTCCGTGGACCGCGCCGGACGGCTCACCGTCGGCGGGAAGCCGGTCCCGCGCGAACTGACCGCGCGGATCGAGGTGTCGGACGCGGACGACTCCGCACGGCTGCTCGACGCGAAGCTGGTGAAGGTGGACGTCACACCGCTTCCCTCCTGGCCGCAGCGGTTCTGGGACGCGTGGTGGTGGGCACTCGTGACCGGCGCCGTGCTGCTGGCCGCGCTGCTCGGCTGGTTCGTCTGGCACCGGAAGCAGAAGCGCGACGACGTCTCGCCGGGCGGGCTGCTGCTCCGGCTCACCGTGTCGGACGCTTCCGGGGAGCGGACGACCAGCGAGACGACGGTGCCCCGCAAGCGCGACCCCTGGTACCGGTTCGACGTGTCCGACCCGGACGGCCCCAGCCCGCGGCTGGACCCGCGTCCGATCGGCGGGTACGCCCTGCAACGCGACCCGCGCAAGGGGGTCCGGCTGCGCACCCCGGACGGGCGCGACGAGTCGTATCCGCTGGCCCGTGACATCCCGCTGGAGGGCCGGGTCCGGCTGCGCGTGGAACGCGGCGTCGGCGGCCGGTCCGCCGCCCGGCGGCCGGGCCCGCCCCGGTGGCTCGCGGACCTGCTGCCCCGGCGGCGCAAGCCCGTCACGGCGCCGTCCGACCGGAGGGACACGGACGACCTCGGGGTGCGCGACACGTACGGGAGCCCCCCGTACGGCGGTTCCTCGTACGGAGGTTCCGCGTACGGCGGTTCCTCGTACGACGACGAATTCGACGAGGCCACCTGACACCGGACCGCCGGAGCCGCACCACCAGCCCACGGCAGGTCCGCCCACGGGACCTGGGTCCATCGAACGCCCGGTGCGCGCGCACCGGACAGGGGGGAAACGAAGCGATGAAGATCTTCCAGCCGATGCTGTTCGTCGGCCTCGGCGGCACCGGCGGCCTGATCGGCGCCGAACTGGAGCGCCGGCTGCGCGCCGAACTCTGCGGCCCGGACGGCGCCGCTCTCACCGGCAACGGCCGGCTGCCCTACCAGCTGCCCGGCTGCCTGCAGTTCGTGTACGCCGACTACAGCGAGGCCGAGCTGGGCCGGCTGCCGCACCTGAGCGCGGACACCGCGCTCAGGCAGGCCTACAGCCGCACCTCGCGCGCCACGCACGACCTGCTGCCCGCCGACTACGACAGTTCGCCCGAGGTGACCCGGATGCTGCGCGCGCTGCTGCGCGACGAGGTCTCCGACTGGCTGCCGCCGCACGGCGGCGAACCCAAGATCAACCCGCTGCGCAACGGCGCCGGCCAGCTGCCCACGGTGGGCCGCGCCGCCCTGTTCGCCACCCTCGCCAACGGTCCCGCGCCGGTGCTGACACCGCTGCACCGGGCCATCGACGTGATCGCCGGGTCCGGCGGGGAACTCCAGGAGGTGGGCGGCGACACCATCAACGGCTGCGACGTGTTCGTGGCGTTCTCGGTGGCCGGCGGGACCGGCGCGGGCATCTTCCTCGACTACCTGCATCTGATCGGGCAGGCGTTCAAGGACAAGAAGTTCCGGGGGGCGCGGATCTATCCGCTGGTCGTCATGCCGTCCGCGTTCCCCGAGGCCAAGGGCGGCGGCCGGGAGGCCGAACTCAACGCCGCCCGTGCGGTGGTGGACCTGTCTCGGCTGGTGGACGAGCAGAACGCGCCGGACGCCGAGGCGGAACTGGGCGACGTGGACCTCCAGGAGTCGCTGCGCATCCGCTACCCGCAGATCCACCCGGTGTCGCTGCGGCCGGGCACCGTGCCGACCGCGTTCCTGTTCAGCCAGACGGCCGGCATCCGCCCCGACGACCTCCGCCGTTCCATCGTCTCCCTGGTGGTGTCCCTGGTCGGCACCGACCTGAACCTGGGCGAGGCCAAGGGCGGCGGACGCGACGACGATTACCAGACGTTCGCCAGCAACTTCGTCAACGGCGACATCAGCCGCCGTACCCGGTCCGCGACGGGTATCGGCCGCAAGGGCATCTCCACCAGCCTGGTCGCGTCGATGACGGCGCCGCTGGACGAGCTGGCCGAGCTGGTCGCGGCCAAGATGCTGGCCCACGCGGTGACCGGGCTGACCGACGCCTCCGCCGCCGTACCGCACGAGACGGCGCCGCTGGTCCGGGAGATGTTCACCGCCGCGGGGCTGGGCGAGCTGTGGCGGCGCGAGCCGCTGGAGGTGATCGATCCGGACCCGCTGCCGCGCGGCAGCGGCGAGATCGAATCCGGGCTGCGGGACCGGCTGGAGCAGATGCGGCGACTGCTGGCCGACCTGGAACGGCACGTCGCGCACCGGATGCCGCTCCTGGTGGAGGGCTTCTCGCCGCGCGCGGCTGCCGAGCAACTGCTGTTGAAACACGACCTGTTCACGCTGGGCCGCGTGGTGTCGGGTGTGTCGGGCGAGACCAACACGGTGGCCCGGCTCGGCTTCCTCGGCATGCTCGACAACCGCCGGCAGGACCCGCCGCGGCCCGCCGGGATCGAGGTGCAGCCACCGCTGGTGCCGAGGATCAAGGGCCGGGTGGTGGGGCCCCGGCTGCGCTGGGCGGACGAAGAGGTGGCCACCGCGCTGGATCTGCAGAACCGCTGGTACAAGTGGCGGGCCCGCACGATCTGGCACCGCGCGTGGAGCGAGCACGAACCCCGCTGGCGGCAGGCCGCGAACCTGCTGCGCAACGAGGTGCAGGCGCTCGGCGCCGCGTTCCGCAAGCACGTGGACGACCAGCCGCGCGGACACGCCGCGCAGGTCAAGGAGCTGTACGAGGACCGCAAGGGCGTCTCCTACCTGCTGCCCCCGCAGGGCAACCTGGGCCGGTTCTACCAGGCGCTGATGGAGCGTCTGGTGGAGAGCCACCAGCTCGGGCCCAACGGCGACGAGGCCGCGCTGCTGCACAAGCTGGTCGATGCCGAGCTGCGCCGCAGCGCCTTCGCGGCCTGCCGGCACTCCCCCGACGCGGCCGTGTCCGAGGTGAAGGCCGCGTTCAAGCACCGGGTGCAGCGGCTGTTCTCCGAGCGTCCCGACGGACGGCAGGCCCGTGCGCTGCTGCCCAGGATGAGCACGCTGCTGGCCGCCGAGGCAGGCGACTCCGAGGCGTCCCAGCAGGTCAGCACGCGGGCGCTGGAGCAGTTCCGGTACAAGCTGGCCGGTCTGCTGCCGGCCACGTTCACCCCCGAGGGCAACGGGCGGCTGAAGGTCCTCATCACCTATCCGGGCTCACGCCGGGTGAACGTGGACAACTACCTGGAGAAGCACCTGCGGCTGCCCTCGGACAGCCAACGGACCATCGAGTACCGGGCGGTGGACACCGACTCGATCTCCGTGGTGCTGTTCCGCAGCGAGATGAGCCTCACCGAGGTGCCGGAGGCCCGCAAGGTGCTGCGCCAGTGGGCCCGGGCGCAGGAGACCCGCCGCGACGAGGACGTGCTGCGCTGGCGGCAGCGACTCGGGTACCGCGACGACTGGCTGGCCAGCACGCCCGACGATCGCGCGCACATCCTGAACCGGCTGCTGTGCGCGCTGTGGAACGGCCAGATCGACTACCAGGGCGACCCGGCGTCCCCGCAGCGGCTGCGCATCCGGCTGCACGACGACGCCGGCCAGGACGCGCTCGGCATCCAGCTGGCGCTCACCGACTACCGGGAGGGCATCTCCAGCTGGGCCGGGCTGTTGCGGGCGTACGAGCGCTGGGCGCTGCTGGCGGAGGAGAACATCGTGCAGAGCTACTGCAAGGTGGTGATGAACACGCTGCCGCGCGGCCTGGGCACCTCGGGCAGCGAGCCCTCGGAGCTGTATCTGAAACTGGTCCACGAGGTGGCGCCGCGTCAGCTGCGGCTGCTGGACGAACGGCAGCGGCGTTACGGCGCGCGGGTGTCCGACTGGACGCGCCGGCTGCGCGAGTTCTGGGCGGAGACCCTGCCCGACGCGCTCGACCTGCCCTTCCCGGAAGGCGAGAACCGCGCCCATCCGACCCTGCGCGAACTGGAGGAGTGGGTCCACGAGAGCCGGAGCGCGGGCGAGGACCCACGGCACCCGGCCCGCGGTGAACGGTGGGCCTCCGACCGGGGCGCGGACGCGCACCCGGACGAGGCCCGGCACCGGTCCTGGGAGCAGCGGCCCGCCGAGCGTCCGCAGCACCCCGGCCCGGCGGACGTCGGGCAGCCCGCCGCCCCGTACGGCGCGACGCACGGCGCCGGGCCCCGGCGCTCCGACGCCTGGGACGTGCCCGCGCACGGCAGGCCGGGCGCCGACGGCGGGCCGGCGGCCGGCAGCCGGCCGGGCGACGACGGGGACGCGCGGTGGCCGTCGGCGCCCCGGCACGACGAGCGGACCCGGCACTGGCCGGACACCCCGCCCCCACCCGCCGGGGGCGGACCGGCGGACCACCCGCGCCGGGACGTGGGCCATGGCGCGCCCGGGGAGCCCGGCCGGGTCGGGCCGGTGCCGTGGGCCGGCCGGCCCACGGCGCCGCAGGCGTCGGCCGGGCGGCCCGCGCCGGGACCGGCCCCTACGCGGGCGCCGGAGTACCCGCCCTTCCCGCGCGCCGCCGAACCCGATCCGGGCTGGCCCGGCGCCGGTTCCGCCGCGCCGTGGGGCATCTCGGACGCGGACGGCGACGCCGACTGGCCGGACGAGGAGATCACGTCCGAAGGCGACGGCGACGGCGCCCGCGAGAACTCGGAGAAGCACGCGTGAGCGGCACGGGGAGCCCGGTCGTCGTACTCGACTTCCGGGGAGGCCGGGACGTACCGGTGGACGGCGCCGATCTGCGCCGCCGGGTGGGCGCCCTGCTGCCGGACAGCGGCCGGGCCGACGCCGGAGACCTGCGGTTTTTGGTGCTGGACGAGCCGGACGGGCTCACGGCGCACGCCGAGGCGTACGAACTGGTGGCGGCGGCACCGACGTTGGGCGCGGTGAGCCTGCTCTGCCTGGTCGTCGGCGACCTGGAACGGCCTCGGTCCGCGAACCCGCCGCCCTCGGACGCGTCGGACGCGGACGCGCCGTACCGGACCGCGTCGTACCCGGACGCCCGCCCGGCGGAGGGCGGAGCCGGTCGCAGGCTTCGGCTGGCGTCCGTGTTGCAGTCCTCCCGTACGGGGGTGCTGTGGGCGCCCGATCCGCGGGCGGGACACGATCCGCGGACCGCCGACCCGGCCGGGGAGACGGAGGCGGCGCTGGTCGCCCTGGCCGATCTGCTGCGGGTGCGGGAGATCTTCGACAAGGTGCTGTCCGAACTGCACGACGCCCCGGTGTCGGTGGCCACGCTCTCGCTGCGGGTGCTGGAGCACGATCTGACACCGGACGCACGGGACAGCGCATGGACCGGCGCGCTGGCCCGGTTCGCCGGGGGTGAGGCGCCGGTCACCGGGCCGCCCGTCGCGGAGGATCTCCCGCCCGGGCTGGCCGAGTTGCTCGGTCCGGGCCCGGAACGCCCGGTGACGGCGCTGCTGCGTGCGGGCGGCTCCGCCGAAGCCGCCCGCGCCGCCTGCGAACGGGCCGTGGCAGAGCTCACCGGGGCTCGGGACGAACTGTGCTCCGTGCGATCAATTTTGATGAACCGTCAGCTCGCTGACGGAGTGCCCTCGGCGATGGCACGGGCGGTGGACTCGCTGCGCCGGTACCGGGACGTGGTAGCCGGTGTGCTCCGGGACAGCGGCTCGCCCGGTGTCCCGCCCGGCGACGCGCTGGCGCGGCTCGCCGACGGGGGCGTGGCGCTGCCGGAGGAGATGTGGGAACGCCGCCCGCGTGGCGGCGAGCCGGACGAGGGCCTGCCGCGCTGCACCGCGCGCTGGCTGACCTCGGGCCTGCCGCTGCGCGCGGTCGCTGCCCGGCTGACGGCGCTCGCCGAGCGGATCGCTCCGACGCCGTCCGCCGCCCGGCTGCGGGACCTGGAACGGGCGTGCCCGGAGGAGTCGCTGGGGCGGGTGTCGGCGGCGGCGCCGCTGTACTTCGCCCGCGCCCGCGCGGGGCAGCTCGCGCCGACGGCGCTGGCCGCCTTCGTCTCGGCGCTCGCGCCGTGGCCCGGCACGCTGCTCGCGCTGCTGCCCGCGGCGGTGTTCCTGCTCGGCGGCGCGCTGGCCGGCGCGGCCCGGCCGGGCCGGGCGGCGGGCGGCCGGGTGCACCGGGCGGACGCGGCCCGCGCCGTCGCGCTGTCGGCCGGGGCCGGTGCCGGGTTCGCGCTGACCCTGCTGGTGAGCGTCCCGCGCGAGCTGGTGCTCGGGGGTGTGCTGGCCGGTGTACTCGGCGCGGTGCTGTGCGTCGGGGCCTGGTGGCGCCGGGCCGTGGCCGACTGGTGGGAGGCGACCGGCGCCTGCGAACTCGGGCCGTGCCTGGCCCGGGTGGACGCCGTCCTGGCGGACGCGCTGCGCCGGCAGTGGTGGGCGGCCGAGGAGCGCACCCGCTGCGCGGACGGCGCCCGGACGCTCGCGGCGGTGCTGCGGGGCGCGGCCGTCGAGGCGGACGCGGGACATCCGGTGTCCGGCCCGCCGTACGGGTCCGGCGTGGGACCGGCCGGTCCCGACGGCTGGTCCGACCCCGGCTGGGACGAGTCGTCCTGGCCGGACGAGGGGCCGCAGCCCCCCGGCGCCTGGCAGGGCCCGGCACAGCCGGACGCGGCACAGGGGTACGCGGGGCACGGATACGCGGGGCACGGGTACGCGGGAGAACCGCACGCGGCGCCGGCGAGCGCCTCGTGGCCTTACGCGTCGGGGACGCACGCGTCACAGCCGAACGGATCACAGCGGTACGCGTCGCACGCGGACCAGGACCCGGCAGGGCAGTTCCCGCCGGGCCCGGACTCGTCGGGGCCGGACTCGTCGGGGCCCGAATCGTCCTGGTCGGAGGCCGACTGGCCCGACGATCCGCCGGGCGACACGACGACCGGCGACTGGGCCGCGCCCGGCCGCCCCCGGCACGTGCCCCGGGTGGACCCGCCCTGGCTGCACCGGGGCGCGGGCGAGGGCGGTCCCGACCTGGTGCCGACCCTCGTCGCGGACCTGGCCGACGCGACGGCGGCCGCGCTGCGCGGCCACGCCGGCGCCGACGACGGCGCGAGCGGCGCCGGGCCTGCGGGCGGGGCGCGGACCACGCTGGAGGCCTCCGTGTCCCTGGCCATCGCGGCGGCCGGGCTGGGCCTGCGGGACAACGGGGTGGTGCCCGCCCCGCCCTACGCCCGCCAGGACCGGGCGCGGGGGGACGCCTCGGCGCTGCTGGGCATCGGGGCGCAACGGGTCCGGGAGGTGCTCAACACCGCTTCGGAACAGGGCAGGCCCCTGCTGCTGTGCCCCCCGGCGCAACTCTCGCTGCTCAGCCGGGACCCGGCCGAGGCACGGTCCATCGCGTTCGCCCCGCAGGCCGTACGGCCCGTGGTGGAGGTGCACGCAGGCGGGCTCGGCCCCGACGCCGTACCGGCCGCGATGGTGTGGACGGCGTCCGGCCGCTACGCCGGCACGCTGCGACTGGTCCCGCTGCGTGCCGGCGTGGTGGAGAACGTGCGCGTGCGCTCCTGGGCCGAGGACGGCCCTCTCCCCCGCCCGGACCGCGGCACGACCGGATCCGTCCAGGACCCCGGCGAGGAATGGGCGCAGCGGTGAACCGTACCCGTACGACGACGACCGACCGCGCCCCGGGCGCACGTACCGACACAGTGGGGAAGTCATGGTGAACGACCACCGGCCCGCGCCGCACCCGGACCGGTTCGGGCCGGCGCCGGAGCCGTACGCGGCGGCCGATCCCCGGCCGCCCGTCCGTCAGGAGTCCCTCCACGCGGAAGGCGACCACGGGAAGCGGGCGCGGACCCGCGAACACACCGACACGGGGACCGGCGCGGGCCCGGCCGGGTCCCGGGAGGCGGCCGTGGAGTTCTCCTTCGTCTCCCCGCAGGGCGTCACGCACCGGGTGCGGGCCAGGTTCGGGCCGGACCGGCCGCGTCTGGTGCGGCCGCCCGCGCTGGCCCGTCCGGTCCGCTTCGAGGACGGCTGGCGGGGCTTCCAGGTCCGGCTGCCGCAGGAGGCGGGCGCGGACCGGGAGGCGTACACCCTGCTCCAGGCGGAGATCACCGCCGCGCTGGCGCTGCACCGGACGTACGCGGGCACCCGCTTCGGTGGTCTCTTCCCGACGCCGGTCGGCTACGACGTCAACACCCCGGCGCCGTTCGTGCTGTACGCCGTGCCACGCGGACGCCCGCTGTACGGGTCGCCCGAGCGGGTGTCGATGGGCGACCAGCGGGCCGTGGAACGCGATCTGGTGCTGGCGGTACGGCTGATGGAGGCGATCGGCCTGGTGCACCGGGGCATCGTGCCCGGCGCCGTCCGCTGGGACGCGCAGGGCGTCCAGGTGTGGGACCTGGGCTCGGTGGTCCGGACCGGGCGCCCCCGGGTGCCGTACGGCATCCCTCCGTACGCCTCGCCCGAGCAGCGGGCCGGTGTGGGCACGACGGAGGCGCGGGACGCGCTGTGGAGCGTGGCGCAGGTGGTGTACCACCTCGTCACCGGTCGGCCGGGGAGCGCCGACGGGCCGCCCGCCGACCTGGACGCGCAGCGGTCCGTGAAGGACACGCTGGGCCAGGTGTTCGCCCGGCACGCGCAGGACCGGCCGACGCCGGACGCACTGCTGCGCACCCTGGCGCCGGAGGTCGCCGCCGAAGCGGCCGGCGTGCTGCTGCCCGACCCGCTGGAACACCACCGGCGGGAGTTCGACGAGATCCGGCGCCGCAAGCACGCCTCCCTCGCCCCGCCGCCTCCGGTGCACACCGCGTACCCCCCGGAGCAGGAACAGGCCGGGGACCCGGGCGGCTTCGGCGCGGACGGGGCCCGGTACGGCGGGACGCCGCCGCCGGCGCAGTTCACCGGCTACGAGTATCCGGCCCGCGAGCGCGGCCGGCTGCGCACCTGGATCAGCGGAGGCCGCACCTCCGGCACGAACGAGCCCGGCGGGAGCCGGTCCGAAGGAGACACCCGCCGATGACCGTTCCGATGCCGCCGGGCGCCCCCGCCCAGGAGAACCTCTGCCCGTACTGCCTGGAGATCATCTCCTACGACGAGC
Organism: Streptomyces hilarionis; assembly: GCF_024539675.1. Taxonomy (GTDB): domain Bacteria; phylum Actinomycetota; class Actinomycetes; order Streptomycetales; family Streptomycetaceae; genus Streptomyces; species Streptomyces hilarionis. Next base: position 54,734 of record NZ_JAHHIT010000063.1, read on the forward strand.
AGCAGCTGTTCGTCCGCAACGACAAGCAGCTGTTCGAGGAGCTGCGCGTGGACCGGCGGATCAGTCCGCTGCGCCTCGCCGACACCCTCCGCTCCGCCTATCAGCGGTGCGGCAACTCCGAGGGCGAGCAGGCCCATTACATTCCGGTGCCGTATCTGACCAACGGCAGTCCGCTGACCGTGGCGATGGTCGGGGACTCGGCCACCGGCAAGACGCATCTGCTCACCCAGATGATCGCCGAGATCGCCGACGGCGGTCTGAAGCGGTACGGGCTGCACATGCAGTCGGTGAACCCGCAGGACCACCAGACGTTCATGACCGAGCGGGTGGAGCGGCTGCGGTCCGGGACGATGCTGGAACACACCCGCAGCGCCGGCGGGTTCGCCGCGTTCGTGGACGCGCTGCTGCTGAGCCGTGCGGACGGGCTGACCCGGCCGGTGGCGTTCTTCGACCTGGCCGGCGAGGACCTGCGCCGCACCGGCGCGTTGACCCGGTTCATGGTGGGCGTGGACGCGTTGATCTTCGTGGTGGATCCACTGCGGGCGCTGCCCATGCCGTACCTGGACCCGCTGCGCGGCGACCTGGGCTACACCCGGGGCGGCGATCCAGCGTTCCAGACCGTGCTGGACCGGCTGCCGCGCGCGGGCGGGCAGTATCTCGGGGTGGCGGCGGCCGTGGTGATCAACAAGAGCGATCTGGTGCGGTTCGAGCCGCCCGTGGACCGCTGGCTGGGCGAACCCCCGCCGGAACGGCGGATGGCCGAGCGGTTCGCGGAGGAGAGCCGGGACGCGTACGCGTTCCTGCGCCACCACACCGGTCAGGCGTGGGTGGGCCCCTTCGACAGCGTGCTGCGCTGCACCCTGCACTTCGCCTCGGCCACCGGCAGCCACGACCACGAGGGCAGGTTCCCGCACGGCACCCGGCCGTTGCGGGTGCTGGAGCCGCTGGTCTCCGTGCTCGCGATGTGCGGGCTGCTCGACGAGGGCGCCGAGGACGGACCGGCGGCGGTGGGCTTGTGACACGGACGCAGCCCGGCCTGCCCGGGGACACGGCCGCACCCGACGACCGGGTGCACCAGGTCGTGTTCCGCTGGGCCGGCAACCTCGGCCACCGGGGCGCGGGCATCGCCGCGGTCGCCTACTCCTGCCCCGAGGACGAGGCCCGCGATCTCGCCGACCGGCTCGGTCCGGTGCTCCGCGTGATGGGCGACGAGCAGCGCCCCAGCCTCGTCCGGCACATCATCCCCGACGGTCGCGTCCTCCTCGTCCGCCGCACCCCCGGCTCCGACGCCCAGAACCGCGACAGCACGGTCTGCCACGCGCTCCTGGGCCCGGCGAGACTCCTGGTCCCCCTCTACTGCGTCAGCCTGGGCGCCGTCCCCTGGGCGGAACAGGGCTGGGCCGACCGGGTGAAGGGGCGGATCGAGCCGATGCCGCGCGAACGCCTCAAGGCCCTGGCCAACCGCATGCGCAACCGCATGTGGGAGAACGTACGGCTGGTCCGCCGCCCGCTGCTCTGTCTGGTGGCCCAGTTCCTGCGCACTCCGGGGGCGAGGCTGTCGGCTCTCGTCGGCGAGCTGGACGCGGCCGTGGCCGAGGCGCACGCCCGGGCGCGGGAGCACGGACCGGAGCCCTCCGAGCGGGAGTCGCCGGAGCCGGCGCTCCTGGTGCTGTGGGGTCTGTGGTGGATCTTCGGCCGCTCGCTGGACCGGGGCGCGGGGAGCTGGCAGTTCGCCACCTTCGACACGATGGACGACCAGGCGTACCGGGTGGTGTTCGTCCCGGCCTGGCGTGTCTCGTCCACCGAGGACAGCCGGCTGCGCCGGATCGACCTGCTGGACCCCGGCACGGACACGGCCTCCGAGCTCGCTGCCACCCTCGTGGACCACTACCTCCAATGGCGCGATCCCAAGTACCACCGTCTCCTGGACTCCGACCCGAACACGAGCGACCCGCAGCTACAGCGCTTCCACGCTCAGCTCCGCGAGGTGTGGCCCGCCAGGTACGAGAGCCCGGTAACGACGGACACGGGTTCCGTGCCGGTGGTCTCCCCACTCCGGGCCCCGGAACGGGACCAGCGGCCCGCTCCGCGGCAACAGCCCGTCAGCCACGCCGAGTCGCCTGCTCGTCCACCGGCCGCCCGGCACACCCCGGCCTCCGACGCGAGCTGGACCTCCCCACCCGAATGGCGCCAACAGCCGCCCAGAAAATCGGAGTTGCCTCCGCCCTCACCCTCCTGCCCGGCGACAGAGGCGGCTTCCGCACCACGGCAGACGGGGAGTCCTCCACAGGAGGGCCAGGGCTCCCTGGAAACGACGCAAGCCCAGCGGTCCGGCACGGAGACTCTGTCATCGGCGTCATCGGCGTCGGCGTCGGTGATGGCGCCCTCGCCATCGCCATCGCCATCGCCGTCGCCGCGTCCGTCTCCCGCTCCGTATCCGTCCCCGAATCCGTATCCGTCCCCGTCTCCGTATCCGTATCCGTCTCCGGACGGATCAACGTCTGCGGCGGCACCGGGGACGTACACGTCCGGGCAGGCCATGGGGCCCGGTAGGCAGCACGGGCAGTCCGGACGGTCGGGGCACGGGGCCCACCACGGATACCCGGAGCCACCGAACAACCCGCCCCAGTACCCGCCACCCCCGAGC
>NZ_JAHHIT010000064.1 GCF_024539675.1 Streptomyces hilarionis
TCGTCGGACGCTGCCGACCCCGCCGGACCCGCCGGCCCCGCCGCCCTCGGCGTGGTCGGCAGCGTCCGACGACGTCCCTCGCATCGGCAGCCCCGCCGGCCGTCCGGCGGCGGCCCGGGGCACGGTCGCCCCCGCCGCCGGCCGCCCTGCCCTCACTCGGCCCCCAGCGGCGGCGCCGGGCGGCCGCCCGCGTCCAGGTAGGCCTGGGGCGGGTTCAGCCGCTGGCCGGGGAAGCCGCCCTTCTCGTACTTCAGCAGCTTCCTCGCCTTCTCGGGGTCCGTCTCGCCCTCGCCGTACGCGGGGCAGAGCGGCGCGATCGGGCAGGCGCCGCAGGCCGGCTTGCGGGCGTGGCAGATGCGGCGGCCGTGGAAGATCACGTGGTGCGAGAGCATCGTCCACTCGCTCTTCGGGAACAGCGCGCCGACGGCGGCCTCGATCTTGTCGGGCTCGGTCTGCTCGGTCCAGCGCCAGCGCCGCACGAGCCGCTGGAAGTGGGTGTCCACGGTGATCCCGGGCCGGCCGAAGGCGTTGCCCAGCACCACGAAGGCGGTCTTGCGGCCGACGCCGGGCAGCTTCACCAGGTCTTCCAGGCGACCGGGGACCTCGCCGCCGAACTCCTCCACCAGGGCCTTGGACAGGCCTATCACCGACTTGGTCTTGGCCCGGAAGAAACCGGTGGGGCGGAGGATCTCCTCGACCCGCTCCGGGTCCGCGGCCGCCAGGTCCTCGGGCGTGGGGTAGGCGGCGAACAGGGCAGGGGTGGTCTGGTTCACCCGCAGGTCGGTGGTCTGGGCGGACAGAACGGTCGCGACGACCAGCTGGAAGGGGTTCTCGAAGTCCAGCTCGGGGTGGGCGTACGGATAGATCTCGGCGAGTTCGCGGTTGATGCGCCGAGCGCGGCGCACGAGAGCGGTGCGCGACTCCGCCTTGCCGACGGCCGCCTTCCCCGCGACCGGCTTTCCGACGACGTCCTTCTGTGCGGCCTTGTCGGTGACGGCCTTCTCGGCGGCGACTTTCTTCGCGACAGCCTTCTTCGGCGCCGGCTTCTTCGGTGCTGCCTTCTTCGCGGTGGCCTTCTTCGCGGTGGCCTTCTTCGTGACGGCGCCGATGACCGCGGGTTTGCCTGAGGCCTTGTCGGCCGCGGCTTTCCCGGCGTTCGGATTCACGTCGTCGGCCGCTTTCTTCGCAGGCATCTCGTTTGTCACCTTTGCCGTTTTCCTACCACCACCGGAGCCATGTTCGCCCACAGCGGAAACGCGACGTGCAACCACCCGCCCAGCCCCCTCGGCCTGTGCTCCCACCGGCGTTTTGGACACTCGGCCAGCCTAAAGCCCCGTACCGACATCCGCCCCGGACCCTGAAGATCGGCCCCCAATTGGACCCCTGCCGCTTACCCCAGGACATGTGTGCGGCATCCTTGTGACAGATCACACTGTTTGGACCGCCCGGCAAAACGGGGAACACGGATCCCTGGTACGCGGGGAGCAAGATCCCCTGAGCAGGTCGACAAGGAGAGAACTCGTGGACGACGTCCTGCGGCGCAACCCGCTCTTCGCGGCCCTCGACGACGAGCAGGCGGCCGAACTGCGCGCCTCCATGAGCGAGGTGACCCTGGCCCGTGGCGACTCCCTGTTCCACGAAGGCGACCCCGGCGACCGGCTCTACGTCGTCACCGAGGGCAAGGTCAAGCTGCACCGCACCTCCCCGGACGGCCGGGAGAACATGCTGGCCGTGGTGGGCCCCAGCGAGCTGATCGGCGAGCTGTCGCTCTTCGACCCGGGCCCGCGGACGGCGACCGCCACCGCCCTCACCGAGGTCAAGCTCCTCGGCCTCGGCCACGGCGACCTCCAGCCCTGGCTGAACGCCCGCCCCGAGGTGGCCACCGCACTGCTGCGCGCCGTCGCCCGGCGCCTGCGCAAGACCAACGACGCCATGTCCGACCTGGTCTTCTCGGACGTCCCCGGCCGCGTGGCCCGCGCGCTGCTGGACCTCTCGCGCCGCTTCGGCGTGCAGTCCGAGGAGGGCATCCACGTCGTCCACGACCTCACGCAGGAGGAGCTGGCGCAGCTCGTCGGCGCCTCGCGCGAGACCGTGAACAAGGCGCTGGCCGACTTCGCCCAGCGCGGCTGGCTCCGCCTGGAGGCGCGCGCCGTCATCCTGCTGGACGTGGAGCGGCTGGCCAAGCGGTCGCGCTAGCGCCCGCCGACCGCCCCGGCCCTGTCGTGACCGACGCGGTCTCCCCCCGTGGCCTGGACGCCGGGGGACACATCGCCCGCGAGGGCTCCCTCGCGCGCGTGACGCCTGATTTCCGGCCGGTCGTCGCGGCGGCCCGGGAGCGGATCCCGGGCCTCTTCGGCGGCCGGCTGCACAGTGCGTACGTCAACGGTTCGATTCCCCGCGGCGCCGCGCGCGTGGGACGCAGCGACGTCGATCTGCTGATCGCCCTGCGCGAGGAGCCCACCGAGGCGGACCGGGCCGCCGGACGGGCCCTGATCCGCTCCCTGGACGAGGAGTTCCCGCAGATCGACGGGGGCGGCGCGCTGCTCTTCAGCCGCGCCCGGCTGCTGAGCGACCTGGAGAGGCACGACCTGGGCTTCTTCGTCGCCTGTCTGTGCACCCCGCTGCTCGGCGAGGACCTCGCCGCACGCCTGCCGCGCTACCGCCCCGACACCCTGCTGGCCCGCGAGACCAACGGCGACCTCGCCCTGTTCCTGCCGCGCTGGCGCGAGCGCATCGCCTCGGCGGACGACTCCGAGGCGGCCCTGCGGCCGCTGGTGCGGTTCATGTCCCGGCGCCTGGTGCGCACGGCGTTCACCCTCGTCATGCCCCGCTGGAACGGCTGGACGAGCGACCTGCACGAGATGGCGGACGCGTTCGGCGCGTACTACCCCCCGCGCGCGGGACAGGCGCGCACGGCGGCCCGCCTCGGGTACGAGCCGCGGGGCGACCGCGCCGTCCTGACGTCCTACGTGGACGATTTCGGCCCCTGGCTCGCCGACGAGTACGCGCGCGTGCACGGTGTGAAGGCCCCCAGGCCCGAGGACGCCTAGACCGCGGCTCAGGTCCAGTCCAGGCCTGGCCCGGTCCCCCGCCCGGCCCGTCAGATGAGCCCGTGCTCCGTCAGGTACTCCAGCTGCGCGCGCACCGACAGCTCGGCGGCCGGCCACAGGGAGCGGTCGACGTCGGCGTACACGTGGGCGACGACGTCGGCGGGGTCCCTGCGGCCGTTCTCGACCGCCGTCTCGACCTGGGCGAGCCGGTGGGCGCGGTGGGCGAGATAGAACTCCACGGCGCCCTGGGCGTCCTCCAGCACCGGCCCGTGGCCCGGCAGCACCGTGTGGACGCCGTCGTCGACCGTGAGGGACCTCAGCCGCCGCAGCGAGTCCAGATAGTCGCCCAGACGGCCGTCGGGATGCGCGACGACGGTCGTGCCGCGTCCGAGGATGGTGTCGCCCGTCAGCACGGCCCGGTCGGCCGGGAGATGGAAGCACAGGGAGTCCGCGGTGTGCCCGGGCGTCGGCACCACCCGCAGTTCCAGGCCGCCCACGACGACCACGTCCCCGGCGGCCAGGCCCTCCTCGCCGAGCCGCACCGCCGGGTCCAGGGCCCGCACCTTGGTGCCCGTCAGCCCGGCGAAGCGGACGGCGCCCTCGGCGTGGTCGGGGTGGCCGTGCGTCAGCAGCGTCAGCGCCACGCGCTTGCCGGCGCGCTCGGCGGTGTCGACGACCGCGCGCAGGTGGCGCTCGTCCAGCGGGCCCGGATCGATCACGACCGCCAGCTCGGAGTCGGGCTCGGCCACGATCCAGGTGTTCGTGCCGTCCAGGGTCATCGCGGACGCGTTCGGCGCGAGGACGTTGACCGCGCGCGGGGTGGCGGGGCCCGAGAGGACTCCGCCGCGCGGCTGGCCGGGGAGGGCGGCTGCGTCGGTCATGCGGAAGGGCCTTCCATCGGGCGTCGTCGCACTGTCGTCGGGCGGAGCGGGGCGGCTCGTCGCCGGATCCGGCCGGTGGCGGTGCTCGGGGCGCCCGTCACGCCGGGTCTCCTCCGGGCGCGGCCGCCGGGACGTGGCGGGTGAACTCGTCGTGCCCCGGCCAGGACAGCACGACCACGCCGTCCTCCAGGCGGGCCTGCGCGAGGACCGGGCTCAGATCGCGGTCGGGGGCCGCGGCCAGCGCCTGCGCCGCCGTGGCGAACGGGACGAGCCGGCGCAGCGTGGCGATGGTCGGCGGCATCATCAGCAGCTCGCCCCGGTCGTACGAGGCGGCCGCGTCCGCCGGGCGGATCCACACCGTGCGGTCGGCCTCCGTGGAGGCGTTGCGGGTGCGCTGGCCCTCGGGGAGCGCGGCCACGAAGAACCAGGTGTCGTAGCGCCGCGACTCGAACTCCGGGGTGATCCAGCGCGTCCAGGCGCCGAGGAGGTCGGAGCGCAGCACCAGGCCGCGCCGGTCGAGGAACTCGGCGAAGGACAGCTCGCGGGCGGCCACCGCGGCGCGGTCGGCCTCCCAGTCGGCGCCCGTGATGTCACTGACCACGGAGTTCGGGGTCGGTCCGGCGAGAAGGACGCCGGCCTCCTCGTAGGTCTCGCGCACGGCCGCGCAGACGATCGCCTGGGCCGCCGTCTCGTCGACGCCCAGGCGCTCCGCCCACCACGCGCGTGTGGGGCCCGCCCAGCGGACGTGCCGGTCGTCGTCGCGCGGGTCGACACCGCCGCCGGGGTAGGCGTACGCGCCTGCCGCGAAGGCCATGGAGGCGCGTCTGCGCAGCATGTGGACGACGGGGCCGCCGTCGGTGTCCTTCAGGAGCATGACCGTGGCCGCACGCTTGGGGACGACCGGGGTGAGCGTGCCGTCGGCCAGCGCGCGGATGCGTTCCGGCCAGTCCTGGGGGAACCACTGCCCATTCGCCATGGGCGCGAGGCTATCCCGTGGCGCGCGAATGTTCGAGAGGTACCCGAGGTCAGGGGCCGTCCACGGGACTCCCGTGACGTTCCCGGCAGCCTCGCCTGGACCCCTGGACCCCCGGCCCCCTGGACGCCGGGAGGGCCGCGGAACGCGTCCAAGGCTCTCCCGGGCGCCGCACGGCCCTCCAGGGCTTCCTCGTCCACGGAGGACGCTCCTACCGCCGGGGGCGGGCGCTCGTACCGCTACGGGACGAGTTCCACCTGGATCTCGACCTCCACGGGCGCGTCCAGCGGCAGCACCGCGACGCCCACCGCGCTGCGCGCGTGCACGCCCTTGTCGCCGAAGACCTCGCCCAGCAGCTCGCTCGCGCCGTTGAGGACGGCGGGCTGGCCGGTGAAATCCGCGGCCGACGCCACGAAGCCGACGACCTTCACCACGCGCGCGACGCGGTCCAGATCGCCCGCGACCGACTTGACGGCGGCCAGGGCGTTCAGCGCGCAGGTGCGGGCCAGCTCCTTGGCCTCCTCCGGGGTGACCTCGGCGCCGACCTTGCCGGTGACCGGCAGCTTGCCCTCCACCATGGGCAGCTGACCGGCCGTGTACACGTACGGGCCGGACTGCACGGCGGGCTGGTAGGCCGCCAGCGGCGGCACGACCGCGGGCAGGGTCAGGCCCAGCTCGGCGAGCCTCGCCTCGATCGCGCTCACGCCTTCGCCCGCTTCAGGTACGCGACGAGCTGCTCCGGGTTGTTCGGGCCGGGCACGACCTGGACGAGCTCCCAGCCGTCCTCGCCCCAGGTGTCCAGAATCTGCTTCGTCGCGTGGACGAGCAGCGGCACGGTTGCGTATTCCCACTTGGTCATGGGGGCGACTGTATCCGCTGCCGCCGGAGGGGCCGTTCCCCAGGCCATGTGGCCGATTGCCGCCCCCGTTGTCCACAGCCTCCCGGTCGCCTCGGGCGCCGACTGGTTACGCTCGAAGACGTGAGCAGGCTCCAGGTCGTCAGCGGCAAGGGCGGGACCGGCAAGACGACGGTCGCCGCGGCCCTCGCGCTGGCCCTCGCCACGGCAGGGAAGCGCACGCTTCTCGTCGAGGTGGAGGGCCGGCAGGGCATCGCGCAGCTCTTCGAGACAGAGGCGTTGCCCTATGAGGAACGCAAGATCGCCGTAGCGTCGGGCGGCGGGGAGGTGTACGCCCTCGCCATCGACCCCGAACTGGCCCTTCTGGACTACCTCCAGATGTTCTACAAACTGGGGGGCGCCGGACGGGCCCTGAAGAAGCTCGGCGCCATCGACTTCGCCACCACGATCGCGCCGGGCCTGAGGGACGTGCTCCTCACCGGCAAGGCGTGCGAGGCGGTACGGCGCAAGGACCGCGACGGACGGTTCGTGTACGACTACGTCGTCATGGACGCACCTCCCACCGGTCGCATCACCCGCTTCCTCAACGTCAACGACGAGGTGGCCGGGCTGGCCAGGATCGGCCCGATACACAATCAGGCGCAGGCCGTGATGCGGGTGCTGAAGTCCCCCGAGACGGCCGTGCACCTGGTGACGCTGCTGGAGGAGATGCCCGTCCAGGAGACCGCCGACGGCATCGCCGAGCTGCGGGCGGCGAAACTGCCCGTGGGGCGGGTCATCGTCAACATGGTGCGCCCCGAGGTGCTCGACGAGGACGGGCTGGAACTCGTCCGGACCGTCACGCGTTCTTCGGTCGCCCGGTCGTTGTCCACGGCGGGGCTGGGCGGGGCGCGGCGCGGCGGGCGCGCCGAGCGGCTGGTGGACCCGCTCCTGAAGCAGGCCGAGGAGTACGCGGAGCGGTACGCGCTGGAGCACGAGCAGCGCGCGGTCCTGGGCGACCTGGACCTGCCGCTGCACGAACTGCCGTTGCTCGCCGAGGGCATGGACCTCGCGGGCCTGTACCAGCTCGCCACGGAACTGCGGAAGCAGGGGATCGCATGAGCGCGGACCGGACCCACGACCAGGCGGGCGCCCGACGCCGCCTCTCCCCCGCGCCCGTGCTGGAGCTCGATCCGCTGCTCGACGACCCGACGACCCGCATCGTGGTCTGCTGCGGCTCGGGCGGGGTCGGCAAGACGACGACGGCGGCGGCGCTGGGCCTGCGGGCGGCCGAGCGCGGCCGCAAGGTCGTCGTCCTCACCATCGACCCGGCGCGCCGGCTCGCGCAGTCCATGGGCATCGACTCGCTGGACAACACCCCGCGCCGGGTCAAGGGCGTCGAGGGGGACGGCGAGCTGCACGCGATGATGCTCGACATGAAGCGCACGTTCGACGAGATCGTCGAGGCGCACGCGGACCCGGAGCGGGCCTCGGCCATCCTGGGCAACCCGTTCTACCAGTCCCTGTCGGCAGGGTTCGCGGGCACGCAGGAATACATGGCCATGGAGAAGCTCGGGCAGCTCCGCGCGCGGGACGAGTGGGACCTGATCGTCGTCGACACCCCGCCGTCGCGCTCGGCGCTGGACTTCCTGGACGCGCCCAAGCGACTCGGCTCGTTCCTGGACGGCAAGCTGATCCGCGTCCTGCTCGCGCCGGCGAAGGTGGGCGGCCGCGCGGGGATGAAGTTCCTGAACGTCGGGATGTCGATGATGACCGGCGCGCTGGGCAAGCTGCTCGGCGGCCAGCTGCTGAAGGACGTGCAGACGTTCGTGGCGGCGATGGACTCGATGTTCGGCGGCTTTCGCACGCGCGCGGACGCCACGTACAAGCTGCTCCAGGCGCCCGGCACGGCGTTCCTGGTGGTGGCGGCTCCCGAGCGGGACGCGCTGCGGGAGGCCGCCTACTTCGTGCAGCGGCTGGCCGCCGAGGACATGCCGCTCGCCGGTCTGGTGCTCAACCGCGTCCACGGCAGCGGCGCCGCCCAGCTGTCCGCCGAGCGGGCGCTCGCCGCCGCGGAAAATCTTGAAGAGCCCGGCATTGTGGATCAGGACGGCGGGAAGGCTGGACTTCGTAACTCTCCCGACCCGCAAGGCAGTTCAGAAGCATCCGCACCCGATCCGAAGCGCGGTTCCCCCACCGACGCGGACCGGGGCACCGACCCGGACCACGCCACCGACACGGCTTCGACCACCCGCCCCGGCACGACCACGGACGGCGACGACCCCACCGGCGCCGCGGACACGCACAGGGAACCGGCGACGGCGTCCGAGGACGCCGACCGGACGGCGGCGGCCGAGGCGGACCGGGCCGTGGACGACCTCACCGCAGGCCTGTTGAGGCTGCACGCCGAACGCATGCGCCTGCTCTCCCGCGAGCAGCGCACGCGCGACCGCTTCACCGCGCTCCACCCCGAGGTGGCGGTGACCGAGGTGGCCGCACTGCCCGGAGACGTGCACGACCTGGCCGGCCTGCGGGACATCGGCGACCGGCTCGCGACCGAGCGGCCGGAGCTGCCCGAGGCCGTCGACTCCTGATCGGAAGCCCGGGCCGAAACCCGCGCCGACGCCGGGCCTCCGAGCCCGAGCCGACGCCTGGTCCGGGGGCTGTGCTCAGCCCACCGCCGCGTAGTTCTCGTACATCTGGTCGTCGTCGAGCGGCAGGATGCCCGCCCCCCGCTCGTACTCCGAACGCGCCGTCTCCAGCAGCCGGCGCCAGGAGGTCACCGTCGGACGCCTGCGCAGCAGTGCGCGGCGCTCGCGCTCCGTCATGCCTCCCCACACGCCGAACTCGACGCGGTTGTCGAGCGCGTCCGCCAGGCATTCGGTGCGTACCGGACATCCGGTGCACACCGCCTTGGCCCTGTTCTGCGCTGCTCCCTGAACGAACAGTTCATCCGGATCGGTAGTGCGGCAGGCGGCCTGCGCACTCCAGTCGGTTACCCAGCCCATACCGGCGCCGTCCTCTCCCGAATCGAGGCTCCCCCACGGCGGCAGCGGCATATTCACCGCCGCCAGTTGAGGACGTTACGGAAGGTGGGCACAGCGCAACACCCCCTTCGGGCCCAATCTTGAATGGCCCGAACGGACTATGGGTAAGCGGCAGATCACCCGGGGGAGTGAGCCCGCGACATATGTGACGCATCTGACGAACGGGACAGTTCAGCCGAGTCACAACGGACGCCGAGTGACACACAAGGCGGATTCGGACACGCCCCCACCAAAAATTCCGGGGAACATCCGGAACGATTCGGGGTCGCCGGACGTATTGATACGTAGCCCTGCTGCTGTGACAGTTGAGAGCAGCTTAGGCCAAGGCATTGACGCGTGTCCGGCGAATCAGAACGTAGGCTGCCCTCATGCCAAAGAAGCGCTCGGGCGGTGGTCTGTCGCCAACGCAGCAGGCCGCCAAGTTCCTCGGTGTCAGTGTGCTCGCGGGAGCGGTGCTGGCCGGTATCGCCCTGCCCGCCTTCGGCGCGCTGGGCCTGGCCGCCAAGGGATCGGTGGAGTCGTTCGACGAACTCCCGGTCAACCTCAAGACGCCACCGCTGAGCCAGCGCACCACCATCCTCGACTCCGAGGGCGGCCAGATCGCCACGGTCTACTCCCGTGACCGCACGGTCGTCGACCTGAAGAACATCTCGCCCTTCATGCAGAAGGCGATCGTCGCGATCGAGGACTCCCGCTTCTACGAGCACGGCGCGGTCGACCTGAAGGGCGTCCTGCGCGCGCTCAACAAGAACGTGCAGAGCAGCGGGGTCGCCCAGGGCGCCTCGACGCTCACCCAGCAGCTCGTGAAGAACGTCGCGATCGAGGAGGCCGGTGACGACCCGACGAAGGTCGCCCAGGCCACGCAGCAGACCATCGGCCGCAAGATCAAGGAACTGAAGTACGCGATCCAGCTCGAGGAAGAGCTCAGCAAGAAGAAGATCCTCGAGAACTACCTGAACATCACGTTCTTCGGCGAGCAGGCCTACGGCGTCGAGGCGGCCTCCCAGCGCTACTTCTCCACCCACGCCAGAGCCCTCACCCTGCCCCAGGCGGCCCTGCTGGCCGGCATCGTCCAGTCGCCGAGCCGCTACGACCCCGTCAACGACGAGGCAGAGGCCACCAAGCGCCGTAACACCGTGCTGGCGCGCATGGCCGAGGTCGGCGACATCTCCGCCGCCGAGTCGGCCGAGGCGCAGAAGGCTCCGCTGGGCCTGAAGGTCAAGAAGCCGAAGAACGGCTGCATCACCGCCGTCCAGGGCGCGAGCTTCTTCTGCAAGTACGTGGAGCGCGTCTTCCTCAGCGACCCGGTCTTCGGCAAGACCAAGGAGCAGCGGGCGAAGGTCTGGAACCAGGGCGGCCTCACCATCCGCACCACGCTCGAACCGCAGGCGCAGAAGTCGGTCCAGTCCTCGCTGAAGGACCACGTCTACAAGTCGGACAAGGTCGCGGGGGCCGCCACGCTCGTCGAGCCCGGCACCGGCAAGATCCTCGGGATGGGCCAGTCCAAGCCCTACGGCTACGGCAAGAACGAGACCGAGTACAACTACTCCGTCGGCTCGTCCATGGGCGGCTCGAACTTCGGGTTCCCGACCGGATCGACCTTCAAGCCGTTCGTGGCCGCGGCCGCGCTGGAGGAGGGCCGGCCGCCGAACCAGGAGTACTCGTCGCCGTACCAGATGCAGTACCCGAGCCCGGTGCAGACCTGCGGCAGCAGGCCGTGGGTCAACACGAACGGCGAGAAGCTGGAGAACGAGAGCGAGTCCGAGAAGGGCCCCTTCCAGCTGCGCAAGGCCATGGAGCTCTCGGTCAACACCTACTTCGTGCAGATGATCTCCGACATCGGTCTGTGCCCCGTGGTGAAGATGACCGACGCGCTGCACGTCGTGCAGGGCAACGGCGACAAGCTGCCCGAGGTCCCGGCCATCGCGCTCGGCTCCAAGGGCATCTCCCCGCTGACGATGGCCACGGCCTACGCCGCCTTCGCCTCGCGCGGCATGTACTGCACCCCCGTCGCCATCGAGTCGATCACCCAGAAGGTCGGCGACCGGACGAAGTCGCTCGAGGTCCCGAAGTCCACGTGCTCCCGGGCCATGTCCGAGAAGACCGCGGACACCATAAACACACTGCTGAGCGGCGTGGTCGACTCCGGCACGGGCCGGCAGGCCGGACTCTCCGGCCGCGACAACGCCGGTAAGACGGGTACGACGGACTCCCGCAAGAACGCCTGGTTCGTCGGCTACACCCCGAAGCTCTCCGGAGCCGTCTGGGTCGGCAGCGCCACCCAGAAGGTCCAGATGACCGACATCTGGATCGGCGGCCGCCATCACGACCAGGTCTACGGCGGCGACACCCCCGGCCCGATCTGGCGCGACGCCATGACCGGCGCCCTGGAGGGCAAGGACTCCGGCCAGTTCAACCTCGTCAGCATCCCGAACCCGCCCGACAAGAACCGCGACAAGGGCGACGGCGACGGAAACGCCAACGGGGGCAACGGCGGCAACGGAAACGACGGCGGGAACGGGGACGACGGCGGCTTCCTCACCGGCCTGCTCACCAACGGCGGAAACACCAACGGCGGCGACACGGGCGGCTTCTTCCAGGGCCAGAGCAACGGGAACGGCAACGGCGGCCGACGCCGCTGATCCGCCGTCACCGGAACGACGAACGGTCCCTGCCCCCAGCGATGGGGGGCAGGGACCGTTCGTCGTCCACGACGCCGTGACCCTCACGGGCACCAGCGGGACACCGGCGCGACCCGGCGACCCGGCGGCCGGGTGACCGGGTGACCGGGTGACCGGGTGACCGGGTGACCGGGTGACCGTGGCGGGGAGCCGGGGCGGGTCGGCGCGGCGGAGTCAGCCCGCGAGGTGCTTCTTGACGACGGCGGCGACCCGACCGCCCTCCGCCAGACCGGCCACCTTGGGGTTCACGATCTTCATGACGGCGCCCATGGCCCGCGGCCCCTCGGCGCCGCCCGCCCGCGCCTCCGAGACGGCCTGGGCGACGATGCCGTCCAGCTCCTCGTCGCTGAGCTGCTTGGGCAGGTACGTGGCGAGGAGCTCGCCCTCCGCCTTCTCCCGCTCAGCCGACTCGGCGCGCCCGCCCTGCGCGAAGGCGTCCGCGGCCTCGCGCCGCTTCTTCGCCTCCTTGGTGATCACCTTGAGGACCTCGTCGTCGGAGAGCTCGCGCTTCTCCTTGCCCGCGACCTCTTCCTTGGTGATCGCGGCGAGCGTCAGCCGCAGCGTCGACGAGCGGAGCTCGTCGCGCTCCTTGATCGCGGCGTTGAGGTCTTCGTGCAGCTTCGACTTGAGCGTGGTCATGGGTCCGATTGTCGCAGGTGCGGACGTCCGGCCGCCCGCCGATTTAAGGGGCGGCCGGGCAAAGGAGGTTGGCGGCGTCTGACACGATGGAGGTATGCGCGCGCGATACGGAGTACCTCTGTCCATTGCTGCGGCCGGCGCCGCCGGCCTGGCGTACGCGGCGGGTTTCGAAGCCCGCTCCTTCCGCCTCCGACGGGTCACCGTCCCCGTCCTGCCCGCCGGGATGCGCCCTCTGCGTGTGCTGCACGTCTCCGACATCCACATGGTGGGCGGCCAGCGCAAGAAGCAGCACTGGCTGCGCTCGCTGGCCGGTCTGCGCCCCGACTTCGTGATCAACACGGGCGACAACCTGTCCGACCCCGAGGGCGTCCCGGAGACCCTGGACGCGCTGGGCCCGCTGATGGAGTTCCCGGGCGCGTACGTCTTCGGCTCGAACGACTACTACGGCCCCAAGCTGCGCAACCCCGCCCGCTACCTCCTCGAGAAGGTCCAGGGCCGCCACGGCCTCAACGGCAACCCGCCCGCGACCGACGTCGTCCACAACCCGTGGGAGGACCTGCGGGACGGCTTCGACGGCGCGGGCTGGCTGAACCTCACGAACACCCGGGGCATGCTGAAGATCGAGGGTGCGTCGGTGGAGCTGACGGGCCTGGACGACCCGCACATCAAGCGCGACCGCTACGCCCGGGTGGCCGGCGGCCCGTCCGCGTCGGCCGACTTCTCGATGGGCGTGGTGCACGCCCCGTACCTGCGGGCTCTGGACCCCTTCGCCGCCGACGGCTACCCCCTGATCCTCGCCGGCCACACCCACGGCGGCCAGGTGTGCATCCCCTTCTACGGAGCCCTGGTCACCAACTGCGACCTGGACACCGACCGCGTGAAGGGCCTGTCGACGCACACGGCCGAAGGCCGCACCTCCTACCTGCACGTCTCCGCGGGCTGCGGCGCGAGCCGCTACACCCCGGTCAGGTTCGCCTGCCCGCCGGAGGTGACCTTGCTGACGCTGGTGGAGAAGAAGTAGCAGGGAGCAGCACGTCCGGCAGGGGCCCGACGGGGACGGGTCTCCGGCGGGGTGCCCGGCCGGGGGCGAGTATCAGTCGGGGCGAAGGACGTGCCCCTCGGACGGCCCGGACAGCCGGACGGCCCAGACAGCCCGGACGGCCCAGCCCGCCTGGACGGAGAAGCGGGCCCGGACGGAGAAGCGGGCGAGCGGACGAACGGACGAAGGAACGATCATCCCCCGAACAGCCCACCCGTATCGCCCGTTTCGTCACCCTTGCCTAGCGTGAGGGCATGACCGCGCCGATACCCAGGGACCTCCCGGATCTGCCCGCGATTCCGCGGACCCACGCGCTCCTGCTCTCCTCCGTCCCCGCCTCAGCGGTGGTGCCTCCCGTGCGCCGGCCCCTGGCCGCCGTCCTCCGCCTGCTGCTGGCCGGCACGGCGGCGGGGGCCGTGACCCTCGCCTTCCTGCTCGGCAGCCCCCTGAGGGTCCTGAGCCACTTCGCCGTCCAGAGCAACATCCTGCTGGCCCTGGTCACGCTGCTGTCCGCCCGACGCGCATGGACCGCCCGACGCCCCCTGCCCGCGGCACTGACCGGGGCAGCACTGCTCTACGTCGTGATCACCGGCCTCGTGTACCACCTGGTCCTGGCCGACGCGACCGTCCCCTTCTCCGTGACCTCCACCAACACCGCCCCCACGGGCTGGCACGCGGTCGCCGGTCACCTCCTTCACACCGTGACCCCGGTGGCCGCCGTCCTGGACTGGCTGCTCCTGACAGCACCGGGCCGCATGCGACTGCGCCGGGCCGCGACGTGGATGCTCTATCCCCTCGTCTACCTGGCGTTCTGCCTCGCCCGGGCCCAGGTGATCACGGCGGGCAGACCGGGCCGCTATCTCTACCCGTTCCTCGACGTCGAGGCCCACGGCTACCGGCACACCCTGGCCAACGCCCTGCTGCTCGGGCTGGCCTTCTACGCCCTCGCAGTCGTCCTCGTGGCCCTCGACCACGCCCGCCCGGACCCGATCAGCCACCGCGCCAAAACCGGATTTCGTCTCCAGCCACCGGTGGGCTAAAGTAAACGACGTCGCCGCGGCAAGCAGCGACATCGGGGTGTAGCGCAGCTTGGCAGCGCGCTTCGTTCGGGACGAAGAGGTCGTGGGTTCAAATCCCGCCACCCCGACAGCTAAATAGCAGATCAGAGGGCCCTTACCGAATCGGTAAGGGCCCTCTGGCGTTGCTGCGTGTCTAACTGCGCGACTATCGATTCCTGAGTGCTCGCCTGCGTGACTACGACAGCTACAGCCGCCGCGGATCGGTGCCGAAGATACCGTCCATAGCGCCGGCCCCGGTCTGGATGACGGGCCGGATCTGCTTCCGGTAGAACTCCTCCGTCACAGCCGTCCCAGAGTGCCCGACGAGCCGCGAAATCACCTCCAGCGGGACGCCACGGTCGGACAGCAGAGACACGAAGCTGTGCCGGAGCTCCCGCGGAGTCCACTCATCGGCATCGAGCCCGTCGACGTCCTTGAGCGCCTGGCGAAAGGCGCGGCGGACGTTGGCGGCGTCGAGCGGCTTGCCGACGGCCGAGGAGAAGACGAGCCCGTGTTCCTCCCACTTCTCGTCAGCGGCGAGCCGATCCCAGCCCTGATCTTCGAATTGCTGCCAGAGAGCATCGACGCAGCGCGCCGGCAGAGCGAGCGTGCGCCGCGACTTCCGGGTCTTGGTGTCCCCGCTCTTTCGGACCGAGCGCCACACGGCGATGTGCGGAGGCTGCGGCGGGTCGGCATCCGGCTTGCCCTTGAGGAAGACGTGGTCCCAGGTGAGCGCCCGAAGTTCCTCGGTCCGGGCACCCGTAAGGAGGGCGAGGACGATGTACGCGTGCATCGAGGTGCCCTCAGCGCCCCTGAGGACGGCATCTGCCTGCGCGAAGGTGAGCGCCTTGGACGGCCGCCCGGCTTGGCCTTGAGGTACCGAGCACAGCTCGACGACGTTGCGCTTCACCTTGTCCCGCGCCATGGCTCGTTTGACCGCGCGGTTCAGGTGCGAGTGGATCGCCTGGAGGGTGCGCGTGCTGAGGGTCTGCGCCTTCGTAGCGAGCCAGCGGTCAACGTCCTCCGCGCTGAGGTCACGGAGCTTGCGAGCACCCAGCGACGGGATGACGTGCTTCTCGGTCAGGAGCGTGGTCGTTGCGAGGGTGCTGGGGTCGAGGCCCGCCAGGCCGTAAGCGAGCCAGTCATTCACCGCGTCCTTGACCGTGTAGTTGGTCGGCGCGATGGCGAGGCCGTCTTCGTGGTCCCGCAGCACCTCCTTGAGCTTGTTCTTCGCCTCGGTCTTGGTCTTGCCACTCCCCCGCTTGACGATCGGTTTCCCGCTCGGGTCGAAGCCGAGGTTCGCCGTAGCGATCCACCGTTGTCTGTTCTCGTCCCAGTGCAGGCCGCCGTCACCGCGGCTACGACGCAGAGCCATCAGGCGGCACGCTCCATCTCGTCAGCGATGAAGTGGCGCAGGGCGGACGCCGGAATGCGTCGGCAACGGCCGATGGTGACCGAGGGCAGCCGCCGCGTACGGATCAGGTCGTAGACGGTGGACCGGCCGAGCTTGAGATGGCCCATCACCTCGGCGACGGTGAGCAGTTCGTCATCACGCATGGTCGGGCTCTCCTTCTACGTTGTGAGGGGCAGGGCGTGAGGCAGCGAACAGGGCTTCCGCCTTGGTGAGGCCGGTACCGGCGAAGCGCCAGTGCGAGAGGACGAGGACGGTGTCCGGGTCCGGGAGGGGGTGGCCGGCCAGGGCCGCGCGTTCGCGGGTGAGTTCTTCGTTGTGGTCGGCGCGTTCCTGGCGAAGGGCACCGAGGGTGACGGAGTACGCGCGGGATTTGGTGGAGAAGTGGCCGCGGAAGCCGAGCATGTGGGCCCACTTGCGCAGCCGGAGCTCTTCGACTTCGGGCAATCCTCCGAGGTGCCAGCAGGTGAGGATCATCCGGCGGGCGTGATCGGTGACGTCGGTGCCGATCAGATCGGTGATGGGGTTGCGGATGGTGCGGTCGAGGGTTCCCGCGGTCTCGGCGCCCTTGGTGGCCGACTTGGCGATGTAGGCGGCGACGGCCCGGCTGCTGCTCACCGGTCTGACGGTCCTTCACCTTGACCTCAGGCAGCGTGGTGACGAGGAGCGTGCGGCCGAGACGTCTACGGGGATGACACGCATTTCGTGAACCTCACTTGATTCGGCGATGCGGACAAACCGCACCGCCCGCGCCCGGATAGCCCCCTAGACGACTAGGGAGTCACTCACCCCACCGTCTAGGGGGGGGCGCCGGCAACAGCAGGCTGGCGATCCGTCAACTGTTTAGGGGGCTACACATTAAGTTGCACCCCTGGGGCATGCGCCCCCACCCCACCACCCGCGGATCTGACCGAAAAACCCATCGCAGCAAGCCATTTGACGGCGTGTGATGTACGTCACTCCGGTAAGTGCCGCGATCCTGACGCCTGCCGCGACACCCCTGCGCACGGGCTACAAGCCGCACCGCAACGAGGGGGTTGTCACGCAACATGGATATTTCACGGAGCGGCACATGACGCCGCCCCCGCAAGAGGATCAACATCGGGCTGTCCTCGCGTTCAACGGCTTCTACAGGACGTGGTACTCCCGCGGCGTGGGCTACGCAATGCGGGCATACCGCATGCAGCAGGCCGATGCCGAAGAGGCGTCGAGCGACGCCATGGCCAGCGTGTATGCCATGTGGGGCGCTACCGACAATCCAGCCGCAATGTTCCGAACGATCCTGCGACGACGAATCATCGACCACCTGCGTGTCGACATCCAGCGCCGGAGTCGGGAAGCCCAGACGCTGGACGACGAGGCAGGAGAAGAGTCGCTCCCTCGGGATGTAAGGGATGCGGTCGCCTTTCTGCACAATCCGGAGACCATGTACACCGAGGCGGACCAGCACAAACGCATCCTCGGCATCATCAACAGCATGCCGATGGCGTTGCGCACGAGCCTCGTACTGGCCGCCGAGGGCTACACGACCAGTGAACGCGCCGAGATCAAGGGCGTATCCGAAGGTACGGAGCGCTCGCATCTCCATCGGGCTCGGATGCGGTTCCAGGAGTTACTCCTGACGGGCCTACCTCAACCGAAGAAGCGCGAAGAGTGCGAAACGAAGAAGGTCGAAGAATCTGCGAAGGAGGGGGAGGGAAAGTGATGTCGGACAGTGAGGTTCCGCGGCGGAGTGCCTCGGCGGAAGAGCCCGTCGAGCTGAAACTCCCCCAAGAGATGCAGGCATGCTGGGACGACCCGCCCAGCTCTCTGAGCGAGCAAGAGCTGATGCGGATGACGCCAGACCAGGATGGCGACCATCTGCTCGCAGCCATCTCGGACGTGCTCTGGGAGCCGATCGAGCTCGACGAGGCAGCTGGCGCAACTCTGGAACGCCTCAACTGCATCATGACCAAGGGCGAGACCCTGCGAGCACGTTGGGCGGAGACTGCCGCACTGGAGGAGACCTTCGCCGTACCGTCGCCGACCTTGCAAGAGCGTCAGCGGTCTGCGCGGCAGCACAGGAAGCAATTGCTCCAAGAGCGAGTTCGCAGGCAGAAGCGTCGCCGCATCCTCGTGGCTGCAACGAGTGCAAGCAGCGGACTACTAATGCTCGCACTCATGGCGTACGCGATTGCCGTCATGACGCTGGACGGCTCGATCAGCCCCTGGCCCGCCGTCATGGTGTCTGGATTGGCCGTCGCCAACACCACACTCATGCTGCGGCTCTCCCGTTCCATGGTGCGCACCAGCGTGAGGTCGTCGAAACCGCCACGTCGAATGCACCACAGGCACAGCACTGCTGAGCCTTCAGAGGAGGCAACGATGATCACGCCTGATTAAGCGATGCCGGACGGGTGCGCTGCGGGTTTCCTAGGCGCGCAATGCACCCGCCCTTTTGAGCACCGCCCCATACAACCGAGCACGGCCAAGCACTCAGAAACCATGGAGCTAGATATGCCTTCCCAGAATGGCACGACGAAGAACGCCTTGGGCGCGAACGCAACGGAAGTCACACCGTTGGAGGCAATCTCCAGTGGTACGGGGGAAGCCGCGGGAGACGCTCCTGAGCGTCGCGTCCGACTGGACGTCCCCATCCCCAGGTTTCCCACGATCCCTACACTCACTGCAGTCGGCAGCGGCGGCGGCCTGACCGCCGCCATCGCGACTGGACACGTTCAGCCTGTCGTGGTGTGGCCCGCAGTCGTCCTGGCCATCGCTGGCATGGCATATGACGTCGCGCTTCGAGCCCTGGCTCGGGAGCGCCGCGCGCGCTAGCGCAGCAGGCGCCGACTACACCTTCATGGCAGTTACCGGGGCTGTCTGCTCTTAGTGAGCAGACAGCCTCGTCGTCGCTATGTCGGAGCGCCTGAAGCTGCAGGATTCGGAGGTGGCGTTCAGGGCAACGGCCGCACGGCTGCCACTCGGCGCCCGTCTGTTACAAGTCCCAGTGCACAACGGTCGCGTCGTCCTGGGCCTTGTCCCATGGCCATCGCCGACCTGCTGGATCGCTAACCTCAGCTTCGCGGAGGCTGCGCATCAGCTCGCTGGGCCCGGAGGTAGTGAGCATTAGCAACATTTCGCGCTAATTGATGAGTTCGAAGCGATCAACTAATCGTGTCGCGCCGTCACTCAGCAATGTGGCAGACGCCAGCGACGCCAGTGGCACGGTCCCAGTAGGGGCGTGATCGGCCGCTTGCGGATCAGGTCCAGCGATCCAGAAGCCGCCGAACCGATTACGGAGCCCCGTCAGAGCGTCGCGGTAGTCGGCCAAGGCGGCGGCATGCTCGGGTGAGCCGGTAGGCAGTTCGTCGACCGGGCCGCGAAGTCGTTTCCCGACCTCGTCCAGGCGCTGGTCTGTGATCGCGGTTGTCTTCCCGTCCTGGTCGGCGAGGAGAAGCGTCGAATCGCCGAGCACTAGGTATTCCAGAGCTTCCGCGCCTGCCCGGACCGCGACCACCGTGCTGGTTGGACTCGCGGGATAGGACAGGTCGCAGCTGTCCTCGTGCAAGGACCGAACAACCCGGATCGAGTCGGCCAGGCAGTCAGCGAGCGGCCGGGCAGGGTGTGCGGTGATGCTGCTCAGCAGCAGCCCCCCCCCAGCGTTGAGGAGAACCAGGCGATGCCGTGCGTGCACCCGGTTTCTCCCCCAGCGACGCCGGCCCCGTCCAGCAGTACAGCCGCCCCGGAAGCGGCGGCGGCGAAGTCCTCGTTCGCCTGCCCAGGTTCGGCGGGCAGCGAGGCGAGAGCGACGTTCACGCCGTCGTCTCCTCGTCGTGCCGGTAGATCGGGGTGAGCAGTTCCACGGACTGAGGCTCGTCCCTCTCAGGGTCGTATTCGACGCTTACGAGCGTGGAGAAGTGATGCTCGCCCACCTGGCCCCAGAGCGTGTTCAGTTCCGAGGCGAGCAGCTGGACGACGCCGAGGGAGCCTGCGGTGTGGATACTGGCGATCGCGAGCACGGAGCCGTTGCCGTCCGGGCGGGGCAGCCTGCCGAGGTATCCGACATCGTGCGGGCGCTGCTGCTCGGCGTCGGCTCCCGCGCGGTAGGCCCTGCCGGTACGTCGGTCCAACAGCGCCCACGGCTCGTTCTCGGGATGTTCCCAGCTGAGTACGGGATCCTGCGCGTAGAGGTCACTCATGTTCTGGGACATGCCCGGTCCGCAGACGACGACCAGGCAGTCACGGTTGAGGTCGACCTCACCGCTCACCAGGACGTGGCCGGAGCTGACTTCGAGCCCGTACGACTTGGCCAGCTCTTCGAGCCGCTTGGCGGAGTTCACGTCCGCCATGGCGACGACCGGGCGCTTCTTCTCGTCGTCCCACCGCAGCGGAGTCACGACCGTGACGGCGCCCGCACCGAGGAACGCACCCTCGGGCGCCGGGCCCGTGTGACGGATCTGGTGAATCCGCCCGCGGCTCAGGCCGGCCTTCTCAGCGATCTGCGCGTACGACAACCCCTGCGAGTGGAGGTCCTGAACGACACGACGGCGGAGCCGGGCGAGTTCGGTCACCTCCTGCTGCGCGTCGGCCAACCGTGTCGTGACCTCACGCAGGAGCAGGTACGGATCATCGATCGCCATGATCCGCTGCAACTCGTCCGACATGACCACACCTCCTAGAAGTAACCAGGAGTCTAGGGCCCTAGACGGAATGGGCGGGAGTCGCCTGCCCGAATGAACCCCGATCACATAGAAGCCGGCCCGACGCCCAGGCACTCCCCGGGGGCTCACCCCCCACTGCCCGCGAGGCCGCCACCGATCACCGCGAGAAAGCCACCCATCACGAACCAGTCCGCACCAGCTCGGCCCAGACGCAGCGGGCACCCGCAGGCCGGTCCTTCACACCCCAGTTCTTGGCGCAGGCCGCAATCAGCATCAGCCCGCGGCCGTCCTCTTCCACGTGCCTGGTGACGCTGCGAACCATAGGTTCCTCGTCGCCGCCCTGGTCGACGACTTCGATACGAACCAGGTCATCCGCGAAGTGGACGAGCACGAGGAACCATCCTCGGTACCAGCCGCTCCGCGTGTGCTTGACAGCGTTGGCCGCCAGCTCGCCGACGACCAGGACGGCGTCGTCGAGCAGCTCTGCGGTCTTGTCCTCCAGCAACGCGGCGACGAAGTGACGGGCCGGGCAACCTGCCAGGTCAGGCCGGGGAACATCCGACACCAGCTTTTGGGCATGAGAAACACTCCTCCTCGTCTAGGGGGCTAGACGGCTCAGCGAGCAGAGTATTCCCACACGCGACCAGCAGGCCAGGCATCTTGAGGAATTATTCCTCTAATGGGTGGTGGAGTCCTCCAACTCCTGGAACTCCCGCATCACACGAACAAGGAGCTCGCGCGCCTCGCGGCCGAAGACGGCCGCCTCCTCGAAGCGCCGGAAGGTCTCCTCATACGCGGCAACCTCGTCGGAGTCCTCGACGACTCGCTCACCGCGGAAGGCTTCCACAACGACCGCCCGCCGGTCACACAAGGTGAACCCGTGCCGGGGCATGACCGGCACCGCACGACGCCACGGGATCACCCCTAGGCGCACGGTGCTCAGACTCTCGACAGCGAGCAACCGGTCAAACTGGGCGAGCATGAGCGAAGGATCCCCCGGCCAGGTTCGCAACGCCGCTTCGGTCAGCACGAACACCGACTCACGGCCCGGCTCGTACAAGAGGCTCTGGCGCTCGACACGAGCAGCGACAGCGCGACCGACGGCTTCCGGCGTCGAGTACGGCGCACTCGCGAAGACCTGCCTGGCGTACTCGGCGCTCTGAAGCATGGCCGGCAGAACCACGCACTGGAACGACCGGACCAGACGAGCAGACCGCACCGCGTCATCAAGGACGGCACCGGAGGGAACCTCCTCGCTGGTCTCGACTGCGTCAGGTGCAGCTTCCACCGCTACCAAGAGCTCCCGCACTTCGCGAGACGCCGACTCGTCGAGGTCGAGAGCGAGCAACAGGCGCCCCAACACGTCGAGACTGGGGACCATGCGTCCGTTCTCCACCTTGGACACGGTTGGTTGCCCCACGCCCGCACGCTGCGCCAGAACAGCACCAGTCAGGCCGGCCTCTGTACGAAGCCCTCGAAGACGCGCCCCAAGCGCCCTCATCAGCTCTCGTCGCTCACTCCCCATACCGAGGGTTCTACACCACACGGCAGCCAGAGCCGGACCCGCCAGCGATGGCCGTCACGACCGAGCGCCCAAGGCATGATTCAAAGTTTCTACTGGTTCAAGGCGGCTCGCTCCGCTCACCGCGCGCGGCCCGGCCCCCGGCCGGGCCTGCGCTCCAGTCTCCGCCCCGCTCCAGCCCGGCCGGCGCCCGTGCCGCGCGCAGCAATCAGCCATCTAACGCCAGAGAAGGGGTACGTCGTGGCTGGGGCGGTCGGCTCCACGGCTTTACGCAGCAACTTTGGCGCGAGCCTCGAAGATCATGGCCCCGAGGTCGTGCTTTACCGGGCATGTCCACAGACTGCCCGACGCGCCGCAAGCTTACGGGGCCATGATCACTCACGCCAAAGCAGCTCCAGCCCAAAGCCGCTCCACCGGCCTCTTCCCTTGCGCGCAAGCGCTATTTGAGTAGCTCAGAAAGGTACTGCTCAGTGAAGTCCCGCGTACGCCCAAAATCACGGTTGATCTCTTGACCGCCAGCAAGTTTTGCCAGCGCTTCGGCGCAAGTCTGGACGGCTTCGAGATAACGATCATCATCCCACAAGAAAGCATTGAAAGGCTTACAGTCCTTTTCTGCCTTCTTGTCGATGCTTTCAACTCTTTCTTGAGTGCTCGATCCAGAATAAATGGTTCGCACTCCGGCCAGAAGGTGATACCGGGCAGGCTTCAACTCTCGTGCGATCGCTCCGCTCCTGAAGAAGTGATCGAGCTTACAGAACGCGTAAGCGGCGGAATAATAGTAGGCCTCGTTGTGGGAATCCGAGAAGACGTCGTTGCCCACACGGTTGCGAAGGTCACCGTAATAACGTGCGGCCGTGTGAGGAATCCTGAGGTAAAGCGAAGCGAAAGCCTGCATTAGATTACGGAGGGAAATTACCCTCCACGTGCCGCGAACCTGAGCAGAACCTGACCATTGCCGCGAACGTCGTTCATAGTAGATCCGCTTACCGGGCTCTGCCTCAAACGAATTGAAGTAGGATTCGATCCTCTTTTGCAGCTCCGATAGGGCGAAGAGGTTTTCCTTGGTTACCTGGCCCTGCTTGTTGGTTGCTTTTGTGATGCTCTTAGCTACGTCATCATCCAAAGTAACAATCAAGCGAAATGGGACGTATACGCCCTCCAAATTTTCTCGCTCGGAATGAAGGATGTGACTGGTCTGACACCCATTTACGACCTGGAAGTCAATCAGGGTCAGGCGATTGCCCGTGGACTTGAGGTCGTGCGCAACTACTGTGACCCCGTTGTTGAGGACGCAGAACCGGCTACGGTCACCTGATGCCAGCGTCTGTCTGATATCCGCGTTTACATCGGTCTCACCTTGAAAGTCTCGGACGTTATCAAAGAAGAGTGTCTTGCGGATTTCCCCTTCGTCGTCGGTTACGAGTTTAATGAACTCGCTTCCCGGAAGAACCCCAAGGTACGCCTCACGCACCCCTTCCACCTCAGGCAGCGTGGTTCGATTCTCGAACTGAACTGTCACTTCAAGGGCGGAGTCGATAGCGCGCCAATTCCTCTGAACTTCACTGGCACCCCACACGTGAAAATCGACGCGCGAGAACAAGTTGGACCCAAGGAGCCGCTTTTCGGTGTCCTTCATCTTTTTTACGATGGGACCACGGTTGTTCCATGCACCAAGGGTCACATAATAGAGGCGGCATACAGGGTTCTCGCGAAAACGACTCGATTCATCAAAAACCCTGTGGAGCATCTTCTGCTGGAGTTCCAGGTTGGGGTGCGGAGGCTCATCCTCCGTAAGCAGAGTAATCGAGGCGTCCGAGAAGATGCTCAGATCACCCAAGTCAAAACTCGCCGACGTCTTCACTTGCGTCAACGTGATCGAGGCTTCGATTGCCCCGCCACCCGAAAGCGCGTCTTCCAATTCCGCCATATCGGCAACGAGTTCACCGTTGATGGAGAGTGCAAAGCCATCGATTCCGAGCGTTCCGTCGTCACCGCAGGAGAAATCTTCAACGCTGAACTGCTGATCGTGGTGGCGTGAGAGGACGATGAAGTTAACGAAGCGCTCGAAGGCGACGTATTCTTTCAGATGCCCGACTCCCGCATCCTTTGCCCAGCTCTCCATCAACCCGCGAGTTACCCTGTCCATTGCCCCTCCGTGTCACTACACTCGCCCCTCGCCGAGCCTGGCGATGAATGTCTACCGTACCTACGTTTCCGCAGTTACGTGTCCGGAAGCGAAGTTTCCGGCCTGAGGTAACAGCCGACGACGGACGGGTGTGCCAGCTCCGTGACAAATCAGGTCGGTACTCGCGGGGAACACCGGGGCCGGCGGCTGATCAGGAGGCACTGGGCCCGCCCCACCGCTGCTCGACGATGCGACCGCCCGTAGGGTTTCCCCGAGCCTCCCAAGCTGACGGCTCAGGCACCATCATCGCGTGCTGGCCGTCGTGGCTTGCTCTGGCCGACAGCACTGGCAACGTGGTGGACGCCGGTGGGGGCGCAGCGAGACACACGCGCGCCTGGTCGGTCGGCGCGCCCGCCATCGTGGCTGGCTGTCGTCGGCCGAGGTTCGTGCCACAACCGTGCCAGATACAGGGGTCAGCCACGGTCAACGCCGGTGCTCCGCGGTCGAGTAGCCGCCCGCTGCCTCGGCCAGCGAAGCCGCAGATCAGGTGCGAGATCACCCAGCCTCTCTCCTAAAGCGGTGGTCGTGGGCCTTCGGATCGTCGCTGTAGCCGCCTAGGAAGTCGACGCCGGACCGTCTCCCAGGCCGCGGGGCGCCCCTCCGCCCTTCGCAACTCCCGTCGAACCTTGATCTTGGCGAGAATCCCCGGGGGCTTCTCGAGCATGCGTACCAGGTCGTAGTCAGGGCCACAGCGCGGATCCTCGGGGCAGATGTTCAGCCGTTCCATACCCTGAACCATCAGGCTGTTCACAACCGCACGGGCGCGGTATGCGTCGAGCGCCTGCCGTTGATCCGCTGAGAGGCTTTCGATCAGATCGCCCCGGAGGAACGCCGAGTTCTCAGGGCCGAACCGCTCCATGGCTCCTGCTTCGCCAGCCCGATGACCGGCACCGGAGACGCCGCACATCCATGTCATGTAATGCCCTGGGTTTCCCAAGTAGTACGTCTCGTAATACTCGTGCCGTCGAGCACCCTTCCACGAAGCGATCTCTTCGGGATGCGGCAGGTCAAGGGCATCGCCGACTTGGGCGAGATGTGTACGCCCCAGGCGCACGTTAAGGGCAGGACCATTGGAGTACCAGGAGGAACCTATTCGGATCTTGGGCTTGAAGCGCTTACTGGTGGTGGTGAGAGAGTAGGCGACGACGTCTGACTCGCCGCTCCAGGTCGTCAAGTAGCCCTCGGCCGCCAAAGGCCATACACGTTCTGTCAGGCCTAGGCGGCTGCGCTTTCCGGGAGTGATGCTCAACACCGGCACCCTGAGTTCAAATGCCGGCTCCCCGAAGAGGGCTTCGACGTAGGCCGGCCGCACGACGGAGCTGCTTGAAGTTCTTGGACCAGGTGCGTCGCCTGCCCGGGCCCTTCTTCCACCACTTGGTCACCGTTCCCATGAGGGTCAGTGCCGCCACCACCCCACCCATGATCTTGCCCATCTCGGCAAGAGTGCTCAGCCAATCCACGGAAGGCATCTTGCATCCGAGCGGCGCTCCGCGTGCCACGTTCCACCAATTCTGTGCTGGTTACGTGCTCACCGCCATGTATGCCGGGCCGTTTCTGGGTCGCCTCGGCGCCGTCAGAGGGTGCTCAACGACGACCAACGCCGACAAACGACGACGGCTAAGTCGCAGGTCGCAGGTCGCAGCGTTGATCGATTACATGGCCCCAGGTCAGGGGCTCGGCCCTTCACTTCTTCGGCTACTGATCGCCCGCGGCGGCACTTGACTCGCATAGTGAGACTCCGCCGCACGCGATGCCAAGATCTGGGTTCACGAGGCGAGGAGGGCCGCAACCTGGGCTATGAGCCCGACAGCAATGAGGAACCAACCGAGCACCTGTTCATGTAGGCCTTCGAGGGCATCACGCTTCGTCTGTTCATCGAGCGCCGAGATCTGCGTTCCGAGGTGCGAAGCAACTTGTTGATCTCCCGTGTCTCGGACCTGTTCCTCCTGTCTCAGGTCATGTCGCACGTCCTGCGCCAACTGGAAGACGCGGTTCAGCCGACGCTCAACCTCTGCCGTGAAGGCTGCTGGCTCCTGCGTTACGTCTGGCAAAGGCCCGAACTGAACGAGGCCACGGACACTCATGGCGGCCTCCGCGGACAGAGCCGTGCCGAGGGTGGCTGTGATGGTTGGAGCGGCTCGTCGAAGTGCGCGGCGAAGGGCACGGGTGAGACCAGCACGCCAGCGCTCAACCATCGCAGCTTCAGTTGCGAGCACGCGCTTGAAGAACGAATCGCCAGGGGCAGCGACACTCTTGAACGTTCGGCGAAAGCCGTCGGCAGCATTGAGCAGCCCTAGAGCCGAAAACCCAACGCTGATCATGTTGAACGTCGTTTCAGCGGACACGAGATCATCATGATGTCGGGTAGCAGATCAAGTCACGCGGGCAGGGCGCCCGGTCACACCGGAGGCCAGCCCCGAAGTACGCCCCAAATGCCCTGAGCTTCCCAAACTGAGGGTCTTCACGGCACCATGGTCCGCTGACCATAGGGGGCATGGTGGGGAACAAGGAGACAGAGCAGGCCGAGATCACACACGTGATGGCCTTGGAACGAGCCGCCGGCCGCGATCCGAAGGACGTCCGCACCTCGGGTCTCCCGTATGACGTCGAAAGTCTGCCTCGCCTGATCGAGGTGAAGGCCTTCAGCCGCACGGCGCGCAGCGAAGCGCTGCCGCTGGAACACCAGCAGGTGGAGGCCGCCAGGGCGAACCCCAAGCACTACTACCTCTACGTGGTCGACAACCTTGCAGGCGCAGAAGGAGCCGAGGTCGATGTGCGCATCCTGCATGGAGAGGCACTTTCGGCGCTGATCGAGCGAACCCAGCCCCAGATCACGTACTGGCCCACGTTCAGGGCAGCCGGGTACGACCAGGCGGAGCGGCTGCATTGAGTGCTGCGGTACAGCAGCGAAGTACAGCAACCACCGTGACCGCAGGCGCCCACCAACGACCGTCAACGGCTGGCAGACCAGCCCACCGGACTCCGATGACCTCCCAGACGAGAGTTCGGGACGAAGAGGTCGTGCCAGAACCGTGCCAGGTCGTGCGGGGAACCACGGGGAAGGGCGGGGACCAGGTCGCCGGCCAGTCGGGTGCCGCAACCGCTGCGCCACAGGTCAGCCAGCCAATCGCCCCTGGAAGCTCCAAGCTTCCCAAGGTGAGGTCACACCAAGACACCGCAGTTGGTCCGCCAAGGCCGGCCACCCTCACGGACGATGACCGCATGCATTACTTCAACGGGACAGGTTGGCTCGCGATCTTCACCGGCACGGAGACGATGATTGGTCGGACTGTGGATGTGGACGCTTGGGACATGGCAACAGGCGTAGCCCTTGTGGTCGATCCGCAGCGCGGTACTCGGCGCCTGGTCACGGACTACCCAGACTTCTCGCACCTGGAGCGAGCCGACCAAGTGGTGGCCGCCATCCCCGGAGGAGGCTGGCGCGCGTACTGGAAGGACGAGGGACCCGACAGCGGGCCGTTGACCGAGCAGGTGCTTGCATGGCTCGTCACCTCCAAGGGACGGGCCACCCCGATCACCGTCGACGAGCACGGACACGTGGACGACGCTGAGAGCGCCGACCGCCTCATTCCGCCTGGGGAGGCGTGAAGGCGCCTGCACAGCGTGAGTGTCTAACTGCGTGACAACGCCGACGAACACCGGCGGACGACCGCGGACGTGTGCGAACCATCAGCGCAGGTGATAGCCACCCCAGCCCAGGGCAGCACCCCCACCCAAGTTGCTTCGGGACGAAGAGGCCGTGGGTTCAAATCCCGCCACCCCGACACAGGTCAGAGGCCCATTCACGTGATCGTGAATGGGCCTCTGTCGTGCGTGCGGCAGCGGAGTACAGCAACCGCTATGACTCCGGTAGGTGGACGTCGAGCGAGGCGCAGGTGTGGCGGGTGTCGTGCGCGCGGATGCGACGGACGCCGGCGCGCTCACAGCGGCGGTCGAACTCCCGGGTGCAGTTCACTGCGGAGGATCGTCCGGGCGTCGTCGACCGAGTTGCGAGAGAGTCTGTCGGCGGCACTCCCCCCCTGGCGCAGCACCGGCGTCGCTTCTCGGGGCGCTTGGCGTCCTTGTCCTGGGCGCGGCGCCGGCAGGTGTCCGAGAGCTTGTTGCGGTCAGCCGGTCCAGCCGCTTCGAGTCGGGGAGCGGCACGATGGAGAGTCGTGCGGTCGTCTCGTACGCGGCGGTGGTCAGCGGCCGGAGGTGGGGCCCCAGCAGCTCCCCCATCTTTTCGATGGGGGAGCGTTCGTCGCCTCTGCCTACTTGAGCGTTGTGCCGCCCGCGTCGTGGAGAGCGGTCGTCTTCCTGATCAGGTTTCCGCCGTCGGTCTCGGGCGTCGTCTGCTCCGTCCATCCCGCACCGAACAGCAGGCCGGCGATGTGGGCGTTCGCCACCTTGTCCATGTGGCCGAAGAGCCAGTCCACCTTGTCGTCCTTGAAGTGGCCGGGAGTGTTGTTCCCCGCCATGTTGCCCACGGGGATCTGCCACAGGACCACCGGCTTGCCCACGGACTCGGCCATCGTCTTCCAGAACTTCAGCGAGGCGGCGGCCTTCTGGTCGGTCCAGAAGTGGTCACTGCCGCCGTGGGCCGGCTGTGCGTACCAGCCCGCGTCGCGGTCCGACACATCGGTGACCAGGAAGTCGGCGTTCTTCGCCCCGAGGTCCGCGTAGTCCTTGACGCACTTCTGGAGGTTGCTCTGCCAGTCGAAGCAGGAGAGGTGCAGGCCCACGGCGGTGTTCGGCGCGTACTTGTGTGCCATCGAGATCAGGCACCGGGCGAGTCCGGCGGCGCTGTTCTCCTGCGATCCGCAGTCCGTCGGGTTGGCGCCCGAGACCTGCGAGGGAACCTGGTGCAGATTGCCGAGCGATCGGGCGAAGCCCCAGAAGTCGGGCTCCAGGTCGATCATGTCGTGCGAGTTTCCGATCTTCTGGAGGAAGAACCGGTAGTCGTTCAGGTACCGGGTGAGCAGGTCGAGCCTGTTGATGGCCTTGACCTCGCCCGGTCCGTCGCCCTCGCCTGCCGCGTCCCCGAGGTCGCGCAACGAGTACCAGGTCCACAGGTACTTCTGCGGTCGCGACTTGCCCTGGTAGGTGGCCTTGGCCGCCTGGGCGTCCTGCCAGGTCACCTGATTGCCGGGCGCGGTGGTGTTGCCGCCCCAGCAGCCCCACCAGCCCGACCACTCATCCTTGCAACGCGCTGCCGTATAGGCGGCCGACGAAGGCGCGGGCCGGCTGTGGATGTAGGCGTAGCGCACGTCGAACGGCGCGGCGGCCGCCGATGCGTCTGACATCGAGCCGCCGACGAGGATCTTGTTGCCGCCCATGAAGCGGGTCAACGAGCTGCTGCCGCCGGCTGCGGGGGACGACGGCGTTGCGGGGCTCGTGCCGACGCTTCCGGCCGGGACGAGTTGCCACTGCTGTTCGGCGCCGCCCCGGTCGCGGTTCTGGACGACGTTGCCGCCGTTGGCCTTGGCGGCGTTGCGAACGCCGACGGCCATGCCGCTGAAGCGATTGACCAACCGCACGTAGCCCTTCGACGACTTGGCCAGTTTGAACTGCTGGT
Source organism: Streptomyces hilarionis (assembly GCF_024539675.1). GTDB lineage: Bacteria > Actinomycetota > Actinomycetes > Streptomycetales > Streptomycetaceae > Streptomyces > Streptomyces hilarionis. The sequence goes on from NZ_JAHHIT010000064.1 coordinate 29,540, forward strand.
TGGCGGCGTTCTGATCCTTCCACTGGACGATGGCGGATCCAGCGGTCTTCGACCAGCCGAGGTCGTCCAGCACCTTGCCGGAGGTCCGGTTCTTCAGCCGGTAGTAGCCGTCACCCGCGTCGACGAACCGCCACTGCTGGTCGGCCCCGCCGTTGCGCGCCCACTGCACCACCGCCGCGCCGTCGTTCTTGGCGGAGCCGCGGTCGTCCAGCACCTTGCCGCTGTTGCGGTTGACCAGCACGTACCACTTCTTCAGATCCAGGGTCTTCTGGTCCGCCGAAGCCTGGCTGACCACGACAGCCGAGCCGGCCACGACCACCATGGTGAGACCCGCCCACAGACCCCGACGCGCGAGCAACCGACGCCCGCGGTGCTTCGGGCGGCCACCGCCGACACCGTCGTCGGCACGGTGGGCGCCGCCGCGGGACGCCCCCGGTGACGTGGGTGGACCGGGGACATGTCGGTGCTCTCGTTCCAGGGACATGTCTGTGCTCTCTTTCAACTGGTGCATCTGACCGGACCGCATGACCGGACAGCACTGAGTGGTCCGAGAGACCGAAAAGGTTGCCGCGAAGATCCACAATTCTTTCGCCACGCCGGCAGGGGGTGCGACCGCCGGTCACCCGGCACAGCCGGGAGAAGCAGCCACAGGGCGGCCGACGCGGGTCGTGGGTTCGCATGCCGCCACCCCGGCACAGATCAGAGGCCGCATGCGGATTTCCGTGTGGCCTAGGGCGAGGCGCCGTCCGCCTCACGCTCCTCGAAGGGGAACTGCCGCACTTCCCCTTCACAGGGACAGCGCGTGCATGCCGCCAGGAGTGCGGCCCGTGCGGCGTCGTTCATGCCGGGAACACAGCCGTCGTCGCGGCCACGGGCGAGTTGCGGTACAGCGCGGTCGAGGGTGGCTTCAGGCGGCTGCTGAGCGGGCACGGGCCGGCGCGTGCGACCACGCCCGCGTATCCCTTTCACCACCTGGTCAGTGACGAGGTGTGGGAGGTGCGCACCGACCGGGGGCCCGGCAGCCCCGGGTCCGGGGTCACCGCGTTGCGGACCAGTGGCGCGGCCGGGCGGCTCGCCCCCGAACTGCGGGCGGCCTTGCGGCGGGAGCCCTCGTTGCTCGGCCGGATGACCCGGGTGCTGCTCGACCTGCGCTTCCCGCCCTCGCCGGCCCGGGTGTCCTGGCACGCCGAGCAGGTCTTCCGCGGCTCGCCCCGTCCCGGCGGCGGCGTGTGATCTCCCGCCGCCGGAAGTGCGACGTCGGCGCTCAGACGGTGAAGGCCGCGCGGAAGCGGTCCAGGGCGGATTCGGTGTCGTCGGAGGCCCACGCCTCCATCGCGACCGTGCCCCCGTAGCCGAGTTCCTTCAGCGTGCGGGCCACGGCGGGGTAGTTGATCTCGCCGGTGCCGGGTTCGCGGCGGCCGGGGACGTCGGCCACCTGGATCTCGCCGATCAGGTCCAGCGCGTGCGCCGTGCGGACCAGTTCGATCAGGTTCCCCTCGCCGATCTGGGCGTGGTAGAGGTCCAGGTTCATCCGCAGTCCCGGCCGGTCCACCGCCCGGACCAGGGCCAGGGTGTCGGCGGCCCTCGCGAACGGCACTCCGGGATGGTCGACGGCCGTGTTGAGGTTCTCCAGCGTGAACACGACGCCGGCGCTCTCGCCCAGCTCCGCGATCCGGGTGAGCGTGCGCTGGGCGGCGAGCCACATCGCGCCGGTGGCCTCACCCGACACCGGCGACACGGGCAGGCCCCGGGCGTCCAGTCCGGTGCCGTGCAGGTTCAGCCGGGGACAGTCCAGGCGCTCCGCCGCCCGCACCGACTCCTCGGCCGTGCGCAGGAGTTCGGCCGCACCTTCCTCGTCGGTCAGGCTGCCCCTGACGTACCCGGTCATGGAGGAGAACCGGGCCGGGGTGCGCGACAGGGCGTCCAGGTCGTGCCGGGTCCAGTCCCAGATCTCCACCTGGAAACCGGCGTCGTGGACGCGCCGCACCCGTTCGTCCATCGGCAGGTCCAGAAAGACCATCTCGGCGCAGACCGCCAGTTCGTACATCTCGGCACCTTTCCTTGTCCCGCAACCCGACGACGTCGTCGTCGGGCCCGTTCCTCTCCTCATGCGCATCTCCCCATCGCTGCTCGCCGACCGCTGCGAGGCGCTGATCCTGCACGGCCCCCAGGCAGCCTCCCGCCGTCGCCCGGCGGAACCCGCCGGACAGCTGCCGGTCGTCTCCGGGTGCCGGGGACCGGTGTCAGCGGGCTTCCTCCGGGTCGGCCGACGTCTGGGGAGGAACGTATCTGCCGTCCTCGAACGGGGTGAACCACGACCCGAAGGCCGTCGAGGCGGCTTCCGGCGCGACTCCCGCGGTGGCTCTCTTGGGGGCCGCGCGGGCGCCGTCCGCCGACTCGTCGTGGAGCCACTCGTGGGTCAGGTCGTGGGTCAGGCCGCCGTACGTCTCGTAGGCCTCGTAGACGTGGTCCGTGAACGCGTCGAGCGCGGCGGACACCTCGTCGTCGAGGAGGCCGTGCAGCTCCAGGGTCGTGGTCGCCTGGTTCAGCAGGAACCTCAGGGCGATCTCCTCGGCGACGCAGTGCAGGCGCCGGAAGCTCCCGTCGGTGAAGCGGGTGGTCAGGGCGATCACCGTGACGAGGAAGCGGCGGGCGAAGGGGGCGTCGTACTGGAGGGCGTAGCGGTCGGGAAGGCGTTCCAGGTGCCACAGGGGGCCCTCGCACTCCGCGACCGTGGCGTCCTCCTGGGTGAGGACCTGGATGTCCTCGAACAGCTCCTCCACCAGGACGTCGGTCGCGTAGACCAGGGCGCCGGCGGCGAGGCGGGCGCTCTCCGCGCGTTCCGCGTGCCGGTCGGCCCCCGTGACGCCCCTCGCCCCCGCCGCGTCCTTCGTCTCCGTCGCGCCCCTCGCCTCCGTCTCGGGAGCGGCGGGTCCGCCGTGTTCCGTGGACGGCGCGGGTTCCGTGGCGGGGCGGGCGCCGAACGTCGTCAGGGGGAAGGAGCGGAGTTCGTCGGCCATGGCGAGGATGCGGGCGCGCACGGCCGTCGCGCTCTCGCCGTCGTCCCGGCCGCCGTCGTGGGCCTCCCCCGCGTCCTCGGGGGCCGGGGCCGCCGTGTGGCGGGCCTTGCGGGCGGCGGGGTCGTCGGGCGGGGCGTCCGGCCCCTCGGCCGCGTCGAGGCTGGCCCGGGCCCGGTCCTGGTGCAGCTCGACCTCGCACCGTTCGATCGTCCAGTCGGCCAGCAGCTCGGTGCGTTCGAGCAGCTCGTCCACGAGGACCTGCACGGAGTCCTCCGCGCACTCCAGTGCCGGAGCGTCCACGACGACCTTCAGCAGGGCTCCGCCGGGATGGACGGACACGATGGTGTCCAGGAGGTCGACCTTCACGCCGTCGGGCCCCTCGACGGCCCGGACGGAGTCGAAGCCGTCCTCGATGAGCGCCACGGCGCCGGCACGCTGAAGCGGATCCATCTCCGGAGTGCCCTCCGGGATGCAGGTGTCCACGGTCACTACGTACGTCACGTGTCCGAGCCTGTCAGGAGAGGGCCTTCCCGCGCGAGGGAGTGGCCCGGTCCGGGAAGTGAAATCCGGTCCACGGGGGCCGTCCGGCCGGTCCGCGCGCCGCAAGTGTGCCGGATGCAGAAAATCAGTCGAAGTAAACAAGGCGTCAAGCAGTCGGGCCGTCCGGCCCTCCCCCGGCATCGAAACCGCAGGTCAGTGACGCGTAGCCGGAGATCCTCGGCGGAGCGGGAGCGGGCGTCGGCCGGGTCGCGGGCGAAGAGCGCACGCGGACGGCTGCCTCGAACCGACCACCTCAGGCCATACTGGAGGCAATGACAAAGCCAGCTGCACAGAAGCGCTACTTGCCTACCAGCCCCTTCAAGGCTCCGGTCGCCCCACCGCCCAAGCAGTTCGCCGTGGGCGACCAGGTCACGCACGACATGTACGGCCTCGGCCGCGTGATCGGCATCGAAGACGGCATCGCGGCGCTCGTGGATTTCGGGTCGGCGCAGGAGCGGATCTTGAGTCCGTACGCCAAAATGAGCAAGCTGTAGTACCGCTGTGCCCGGTCACGGCACACCAGGCTCCCCAGGGAGCCTGTATCGAAGGGGAGACCTCTCATAGACCTGACCTCGCTGTTCTCCGCCCCGGAGGGGGCCCGCTCGCACTCCACCGCGGCATCGCCGCCTCCGGTGACGAACCCGTTCCAAGCACCGGACTTCGGGGATGACGAGGCGTACGCGGCCTCCTTCGCAGCCGAGGACGCGGAGGTGTCCGGCTCGAACGCGCACACGGCCCGTCGGAGGGCCGGCTAGTCCGCACGGCCACGCCCGGCACGCACGGGGCGAGCCGGTCCGCCCGGAGAACGGCTGCGCCCACGGCCGTTCCGCGTGATGCGGGGACGGCGGCGTGCGGCCGGCCTGCCTTGCGGGCCGTCAACCGGACGTCCGTCCACCTGCGGGTCCAGTCACGCACTTCTTCGTCGGTCCGCGTCGGTCCGCCGGTCCGCGTCGGTCCGCCGGTCCGTGTCGGTCCGCATACCTGCGGCACGCCCGTCTGACGCACGCGCTGCCCCTCTGAAGCACGCGCTTGCCCGTCTGACGCCCGCGCGTCCGCCTGCCGCCCGCCCGCCTGCCGCTCGTGTGCCGCCCGCCCGCCTGCCGCAGGCCTGACGCGTACCTGCTCTCGAGCGGCTGAACCCCCGCGGGAGTGATCCCGATCACAACCGCAGGACAGGTGAGAAGTCGACTCCCGCCGGACCAGCGCCCTTGTTAGCCTTGGCCATAGCCCGGTCGCTGGTGCATCCCCCGTCGCCAGCGACCGGGTCTTTCGCTGCTCGGCGGCCGTCTGCGCCCTCGGGTGCGCACGCCCTCGAAGGAGCGGTCCGCAGGCGGTGGTCGTCAGCCGAGGCGGATGGCCTGCGACGGGCAGCGTTCGGCCATGTCCCGCACCTGCGGGTCCTCGCCCGTCTCCTCGCGCCCCGGCAGGACGGCCCCGAGTCCGTCCACCGCGGTGAAGACGGAGGGCACGCGGTGCGCGCACTCCCCGGAGCCGTAACACACCTCGGGGTCCACGGAGACTCTCATACGGTCTGACTGCCCGTCGGACGCGTCACTCAACCGGTCTGCCCGCCAGAGCCATCCAGTGCGCGAGCCGCCGCAGCGTGGTCTCGTCGACGCGGTCGACCAGGGTCCGCACGGCCGCCTCGTCGTCCGCGCCGAGATCGTGGAGGCCCGCCTTGTTCAGGCCCGCCACGAGGACCTGGTGACGGCGGTCCTCCAGCCGTTCCGCGTGCCTGGCGTGGCCGGGCGGCGCGGACTCGCCGGCCGTCGGCGGCGCCGCGGGCTCGGGCGCGAGGGGGGCGACGGCGTTCGCCGCGGTGAGGTCGAAGCGCTGCCACCCACCGCCGCCGGGACCCCAGAGGGCGACCGTCACCTCGCCCCCCTTGGTCCGCCGGGTCTGCGTCATCTCGCCGATCGCGTAGACCACGGGCGTGCGGTCGGGGGATTCGGCGGCGCAGTGCCAGGACGCCGAGAGCGGGTCGTAGAACATCGCCGCCCAGCGGGGAGTTCCCGGCGGCTGCGGGCTGTGCGGAGGCCGGGTCGAACGGTCCGGGTCGGCCGCCATGGCGCTCACCCCTTCTGCGTCGGCACGTGTTCCGGTGCGGCAGACCATAACTGACGGGTCGTCAGGTCTCCAGGTCTGCGGGTCTCCAGGTCTGCGGGTCTCCGCGCCTACGGGTCTCCGGGCCTCCAGGGACCCGGCTGACGGACATCTCTCACGGACACGTCTGACGAACCCGGCCGGCAGGCACGACTGTCGGGGTCGGCTGTCGGGGTCGGCTGTCGGGCACGACTGTCGGGGTCGGCTGTCGGGGTCGAGCGGCAGGGCCGTGCCCGACGCACGTGCGTCACCAGGCCGCCGTCGCGGCGGAGTTCAGACCCCGCCGACGCTCTGGCGGGTGAGGGTCGCCTCCCGGTGGTCGTTGCAGCGCGGGAGGGGGGCGTCGTCGGCGCCGGGATGCCTCTGGTGCGCCTGGAGGGCTGCGCTGACGAGGGTCATGAGCAGGTCGATGTCCGTCTCGCACTCCAGATGGACGGTGACCCACGACGAACCCGGCAGCAGCCGGATGGCCGTCGAATGCCTGAGGTCCTTCTCGAACCGGCGGATCGCCTTGGCGGTGAGATGCAGGTCGACGCTGCGGTCGGAATGGAAGTGCACGATCTCGACAAGGCCCGAGCGCAACGCCCGGCCGGTGCCGCAACTGGGCCGGCCCTCCGCGAGGTCCGGCCAGATCGCCAGTCGTGTCATGGCACGCGAGGCCGCCGTCATGGCCCCATCATGAGGCGCTCACCGCCCGGCCACCAGAGGTTGAGGAAGGCTTAACCGAGCTGATCGCGACCCGCGGCCGCCCCACGGCACCGGTCCGTTCCGCCCGGAACCCTCAGTTGTTCCAGGACTCGTCGTAGGGGTCCTCGGGCGTCGGGGCCGGTGTGGCCCGAGTGACCTCGAGGAAGGGGATCGGGCCTCCGTTGACCGGGTCGCGGGCGGTGCGCGGCGTGTAGACGCCGGTGACGGTCAGCCAGGCGTCGGGCTGGAGCACCGGGGGGATGCGGCCGGTCAGGCCGATCTTGACCGGCTGGGCGTCGGCGGCACAGCAGTTGAGCGCCATGCGGACCAGATAGGGGGTGCCGTCGTGGTCCAGGGCCACGAACCCGGTCAGCCGGACCTCGCGGCCCGCGAGGGTGCGGCCGTGGTCGTAGAAGGCCCGGCCCGCGTAGTCGACGACGCCGAGCGGGAGGGGGTCCGTGGCGGGGAGGGACGGATAGGCGAGGGGTTCCTGCAAGGCCGTCCCGGTACGGGTCGCGCTGTACGAGCCGAGGGCGGGCGGGGCCACGAGGATCAGCGCCAGGAGGGGCAGGACCAGCAGCCAGGCGACCCGGGGCTCGGGGTGGGCGTGGGCGGCCGGTGCGGTGGCTCCGTCGTCGGGCCGGGGAGCGAGCGGTGCGCCGGCTTCGTCGTCGGTCCGGGGGGCGGCGGACGGGGCCCGCGCGTCCCGTTCCCGGCCGTCGGCGGACCGGCGGGCCGGTCGGGGGCGGTGGCGTTTCGTCCTGCGGCGCTCGTACCAACTCGTGGCCAGCGCCGTCACGATGAGGACCGCGCCGGCCGCGAGCAGCAGCGGGCGCAGGCCCGCCTTCACGTAGCGCAGGTACAGGTCGGTGGCGCCGGCGTGCAGCAGGGCCGCGCCGAGGAGGAAGAGGACGGCCGACTGGGACTGTCGGTTCACAGCAGCACCCACCCCGTGAGCAGCGCCGACGCGATGGCCAGCGCGAAGGTCGCCGGGGCGAAGCGCAGCGCGAAGCCCCGGCCGAACGTGCCCGCCTGCATCGCGAACAGCTTGAGGTCGATCATCGGGCCGACGACCAGGAAGGCGAGCCGGGCGGTGAGGGAGAACTGGGTGAGGGACGCTGCCACGAACGCGTCCGCCTCCGAGCAGATGGAGAGGATCACCGCGAGGAGGGCCAGCGTCAGCACGGCCACCGCAGGGTTGTCCGCCGCCGTGCGCAGCCAGCTCGCCGGGGCGACGGCCTTCAGCGTCGCCGCCGCCAGCGCGCCCACGACCAGGAAGCCGCCGGCGTGCATCACGTCGTGCCGGACGGAGTCCCAGAACGCGGCCCCCCTGGTCTCGCCCTCGTGCGGCGCGTGGGCCGGCAGCCGCAGCCAGTCGGTGCGGCCCAGCCGCTGCCACAGCCAGCCCATCGCGCACGCCGCGAGCAGACTGGCGGCGAACCGGGCGAGCACCATCTCGGGGTTGCGGGGGAAGGCCACGGCCGTCGCCGTCAGCACGATCGGGTTGATCGCCGGCGCGGAGAGCAGGAAGGCGAGGGCCGCGGCCGGGGTGACGCCCCGGCGGACCAGCGCGCCGGCCACGGGGACCGACGCGCACTCGCAGCCGGGCAGCACCGCTCCGGCGAGTCCGGCGACCGGCACGGCGAGCGTCGGGCGCGAGGGCAGTGCGCGGGCGAAGAAGCTGGGCGGCACGTAGACGGCGATGGCCGCCGACAGCAGCACCCCGAGCACCAGGAACGGCAGCGCCTGGACCACCACGGCCACGAACACCGTCATCCAGCTCTGCATCACCGGCGCGGACAGGGCCCGTCGGACCGGGCTCTGCAACAGCACCATCAGGAGCAGGACCATGGTGAGCACGAGCGGGGAGCTGAGCCGCGCGGGCCGGGCGGACGGCCCGGCCGCCGCCCCCCGCTCACCGTGCGGCTCCCGCCGGTCCGGCTCACCCCGCCGGTCCGGCTCACCCTGCGGGGCCTGCCGGTTCCGCTCGTCCGGACCGGCGTGGCCGGTCGTGCGGGCCCGGTCCTCCGGTCCGTCGGGGAGGGACGTGCGGGCACGGTCGTCCTGCGGGGCCGGGGGCGTGCCCTCCTCGTGCGGGGCCGCTTTGGCGATGGCCACGGTTCGGGCACCTCCGGCTTCCGGGTTCTCCCTGTTGCCTGTCTCTCGCATTCCCTCCCCTTTCCTACGGCGGTTCCGCCCCGGGTGTTCACGTCCGTCGTGGAACCTCCCGTCCCGGTGAGGCAGTCTTCTCCTTCGTGGGGAGCGTTCCGAATCAGGGTCTGCCGCCGGGCGCCGCCGGCGCGCACATGGTGGTGTGCGGCGACGACGGTCTGGCGCACCGGCTCGCCGCCGAGCTGCGGGGCGTGTACGAGGAACAGGTCACGCTCGTCGTGCCTCCGGCGGAGCGCATGGTCCGCCCTCCGGTCGTCGGGCGGGCCCGGGCGGTGTCGGCGGCGCTGCTCGACCGGGTGGTGAGCGCGGCCGTCAACCGGGCGGCGGGCAACGGCGCGCAGGCTCAGGCCGCGGGCGAACCCGTGGGCGGCCAGCGCACGTTGGAGGCCCTGGAGGCCACCGAGGCCGTGCTGGCCGAGGCGGGCGTGGAGCGGGCCGCCGCGCTGGCCCTCGTGTACGACGACGACGAGACGAACATCCGCGCGGCCCTCACCGCCCGACGGCTCAATCCCCGGCTGCGACTGGTGCTGCGGCTCTACAACCGGCGGTTGGGCCAGCACATCGAGGAACTGCTGGACCAGGCTGCCGCGTTGGCCACCGGCGACGGCTCCGACCTCTCCTCCGCGCGCGGGGACGCCTCGACGACCGTCCTGTCCGACGCCGACACCGCCGCGCCCGCCCTCGCCGCGACCGCCGTCGTCGGCACCAGCAAGGTCGTCCAGACGGACGGGCTGCTGCTGCGCGCCGTCGAGCGGCCGCCGTCCGGCGCCGGGGAGGCGGGCGAGCCGGGGCGTCCCACCCTCGCGCTGCTGTCGGCCGACGGCGGCGACCCGGCGTTCGCGGACGGCTCCGAGGCCAGCGGAGAGCAGGGCCCGCTGCTGCTGCCGGACGCGGCGGCGGTCCGGGAGGCGGCCGTGTCCGGCAGGCGCGGGTCGGTCGTCCTGGAACAGGTCGCGTACTCGGCCGGGCCTGCGCTGCCCGCCGGGCGGGGCGTCGGGGTCATGGCGCCGTTCGCCTCGTTGTTCTCGCGGCGGCTGCGGTGGTCGCTGGCCGGGCTGGTCGGGTGCGTGTTCGCGCTGGCGGTGGCGTTGTGGCTGGCGACCGGGATCCACCCGCTGGGCGCGCTGTACCTGACGCTGCTGGACCTGTTCGCCATCAACGATCCGGCGGTCGGGGCCACCACCGAGCGTCAGGTGCTCCAACTCCTGTCCGGGCTGGTCGGGTTGCTGCTGCTGCCGGTGCTGCTGGCAGCGGTGCTGGAGGCGCTGGGGACGTTCCGCGGGGCGGGTGCGCTGCGCCGGCCGCCCCGGGGGCTCGGCGGGCACGTCGTGCTGCTCGGGCTGGGGAAGATCGGCACACGGGTGCTGATCCGGCTGCGGGAGCTGAACATTCCGGTGGTGTGCGTCGAGGCGGGGCCCGACGCGCGCGGACTGGCGGTGGCACGGCGGCTGCGGGCGCCGGTGGTGCTGGGGGACGTCACGCAGGAGGGGGTGCTGGAGGCCGCGAAGATCCACCGTGCGCACGCGCTGCTCGCGGTGACCAGCTCCGACACGACGAACCTGGAGGCCGCGCTGTACGCGCGCTCGCTGCGGCCCGATCTGCGGGTGGTGCTGCGGCTGTACGACGACGACTTCGCGACCGCCGTGTACCGCACCCTGCGGGCCGCGCATCCGCAGGCGCTGACCCGCAGCCGGAGTGTGTCGCATCTGTCGGCCCCGTCGTTCGCCGGGGCGATGATGGGCCGGCAGATCCTGGGGGCGATCCCGGTGGAGCGGCGGGTGCTGCTGTTCGCCGCGCTGGAGGTCGCGGGGTACCCGCAGTTGGAGGGCAGGACGGTCGGGGAGGCGTTCCGGGCCGGGTACTGGCGGGTGCTCGCGCTGGACACGGGGCGGGAGCGGCAGGGTGGGCCGGGGCTGGTGTGGGATCTGGCCGACGCGTATGTGCTGCGGGGGTCGGATCGGGTCGTGCTGGCGGCCACCCGACGGGGGTTGGCCGAGTTGTTGCGGCGCAGGCGGTGAGGGGCGGGGCCGGGGGTGTCCCCCGGCCCCGTGAGGGCCGATGGCCCGCGGACGGTGGCTCGTCGCCGTCCGCGGCGCGTGGCCGTCCACGGCCCGTGGAGACGGTGGCCAGTGGCCGCCGCAAGGCACCTGGTCCCCCGGCCCGTGGCCCCGGACCGCCGGGGCCGGTGGGCGAGCCGCGGCCCAGGATCCGCCCGAGCGGGCGGGGGCCGCGGAGGGTTCCGCCCCCGGGCGGGCGGCGGGGCGTCGTGGGCGGGAGTCTTCGCCCCCGCCGCCCCTTCCCGTCCCGTCCTCGGGGGCTCCGCCCAGGGCCGGCTCGGGGTCAGGACGGGAGGTGGCGTTGGGCGAACTCCAGTTCCAGGCGGACCTGTTTGATGCGTTCGTCCACCACCAGGGAGCCGTGGCCCGCGTCGTAGCGGTACACCTCGTGGACCGCTCCTCGCGCCTCCAGGCGCTTGACGTAGTTGTCGATCTGGCGGATCGGGCAGCGGGGGTCGTTCACGCCGGCCGAGATGTGGACGGGGGCCCGCACCTTGTCGACGTACGTCAGCGGGGACGAGGCCTCGAAGCGCTCGGGGACCTCTTCCGGGGTGCCGCCGAGCAGCGTGCGGTCCATCGCCTTCAGGGCCTCCATCTCGTCGTGGTAGGCCGTGACGTAGTCGGCGACGGGCACGGCGGCGATGCCCACGGCCCAGGCGTCGGGCTGGACGCCGAGGCCGAGGAGCGTGAGGTAGCCGCCCCAGGAGCCGCCGGTGAGGATCAGCCGGGCGGGGTCGGCGAGACCGGAGCTCACCGCCCACTCCCGTACGGCCTCGATGTCCTCCAGCTCGATCAGGCCGACCCGGTGCTTCAGCGCGTCCGTCCAGGCGCGGCCGTAGCCCGTGGAGCCGCGGTAGTTGACGCGGACCACCGCGTAGCCGTGGTCCACCCAGGCCGCCGGGGCGGCCGCGAAGGCGTCGCTGTCGTGCCAGGTGGGGCCGCCGTGGATGTCGAAGACCGTGGGCAGCGGGCCGGTGGCGTCCGCGGGCTTCTGGACGAGGGCGTGGATGCGGCCGCCGGGGCCCTGCACCCAGACGTCCTGCACCGGGACCGAGCCGGGGGACTTCGGGCCGGGGGGATCGAGGACCACCTCGCCGGTGGTCGAGCGGACCGCGGGCGGCAGGGCCGCGGAGGACCACAGGTACTCCACGCTGCCGTCGGGGCGGGCCGTCGCGCCGGAGACGGTGCCCGGCGGGGTGGGGATCCGTTCCAGTCGGGCGCCGGCCAGGTCGTAGCGGAACATCTCGCTGCGGGCCTCGAAGCTGTGCACGATGAGCAGGCCGGAGCCGTCCGGGTACCACTCGGCGCTGACGTCGCCGGGCAGGCCCAGGTCCAGGTCCGTCTCGGAGCCCGTCGTCACGTCCCAGACCAGGGGCTCCCAGCGGCCGCGGCGCTGGTGGCCGATGAGCAGGCGGGGGTCGCCGTCGACCGGGGCGAAGCCCAGGACCTCCAGGCCGAGCTCCACGGTGCCGCCGCGGGTGTCGTCGAGCTCGGCGACCTTGGTGCCGTCCGGGCGCAGGACGCGCAGCGCGGAGTGCATGGCGTCGCCGTGCTCGGTGTGCTCGACGGCGATGAGGCCGCCGTCGTGGGAGAGGTCGCCGACGCCCGCGGACTCCCGGTGGCGGTAGAGCTCGAAGGGGGGCTCGCCGGTGCGGGCGACGTGGATGGTGGTGCCCTCCTCGTCGGTGGAGCGGCCGACGACCGCCGTGCGGCCGTCACGGCCGAGGGCGAGGCCCGCCGGGTAGGAGGCGTCCAGGCCGGGTGTGGCCAGTTCGTCCTCGCCGCCGGCGAAGGACTGGCGGCGCCAGACGCCGAACTCGTCGCCGTCCTTGTCGTCGAACCACCAGATCCAGGCGCCGTCCGGGGAGAGCACGCCGTCCGTCGTGCCGTTGGCCCGGTTGGTGACCTGTCGTCGGTCTCCGGTGGCACGGTCCCAGGCGTACAGCTCGTACGTCCCGGTGGCGTTCGACACGAAGAGGGAGTGGTCGGGGGCGTCCTGCGCCCAGTCGGGCAGCGACACCCGGGGCGCGCGGAAGCGCTTCTCCCAGTCAGGCATGTCCTCGTACCGTTCGGGTGCGGCGGACCCGTTGCTCTCAGTCATGGCCCCATACTGCCCGCCCGCGCCCACAAAGAGACGCCAAGGTCCCCAGCCTGTGGACGACTTCCCACCGTCTTCGCACCCGCTTCCCACCGAAGAGGCTCACCCCCGCGGCGCGCGGGCCCTTCCGGGCCCCGTACCGTGGGGGGCGTGTACCGGTTTCTGCTGACGCCCCGATGGTGGGGGATCAACGTCTTCGTGCTGCTGGCCATCCCCTTCTGCCTGTTCATGGGGTCCTGGCAGCTGAGCCGGTTCGAGGCGCGGGTGGACGACCACCGTGACGCGAAGGCGCAGGCCCAGTCCGCCCGCACGGACGCCGCCCGCCCGCTGGCCGAACTGCTGCCCGTGGACAAGGCGACCTCCGGCAAGCAGGCCACCGCCACCGGCCGCTACGGCAGGCAGCTGCTGGTGCCCGACCGGGAGCTGGACGGGAAGAGCGGCTTCTACGTGCTGACCCTGCTGCGCGTCGACGGCGGCCGGGCGCTGCCGGTCGTGCGCGGCTGGCTGCCGGGCCGGGCCGACGCGGCGAAGGCCCCGGCCGCGCCCGCCGGCGAGGTGACCGTCACCGGGGCGCTCCAGGCCTCCGAGCAGCCCGGCGACGACGGGGTGAGCGCCCGGGGCGGTCTGCCGGCCGGACAGACGGCGGCGATCAGTGCCGCGTCACTGGTCAACCTGGTGCCCTACGACCTGTACGACGCGTGGATCACCCTGGACACCGCCGCTTCGGGGATGACGGCGGTGCCCGCGAAGGCGGCGTCCGACACGGGCCTCGACCTGAAGGCGTTCCAGAACCTCGGCTACACCGGCGAGTGGTTCGTCTTCGCCGGGTTCGTGGTGTTCATGTGGTTCCGGCTGCTGCGCCGTGAGGTGGAGTTCGTCCGGGACGCCCGGCTCGGGATCGTCCCGCAGGAAGCGGCGGTCGCCGGTTCGCCCGTGGTCGCCGGGTCGTCGGGGCGTGCTCAGGACGACGCCAGCACGCCCGTCCGGTAGATCGTCCCGGCGCACGCGTCCGGCACGGTCGCCTTGGCGGGCGCCGCGCCCTCCACGCTCTTGTACGACACCACGACGCTTCCGTCGGCCGTGCCGTCCTCGGTGTACAGCTGGGTCGTCGCGCCCGAGGCCGTCTCGCCGCCGGTCGTGCCGACGGGGGCGCTCGGCGAGGGGGACGGGGAGGCCGTGGCGCCGCCGTCGCCGCCGCCGGTCCCGCCGGGGGTGGGGCAGGTCTCGGCGGGGGCCCAGGCGAACTTGACCTCGTAGGCGGAGCCGGGCGCGAGGGTGAGCCGGGCGACGTCGAGGGAGGGGTCGGGCAGGCCGGCCGCCACGTCCCCGGAGGCGTGCGCCGCGACGGTGATCTTCGCCGCGTCGGCGGCGCCCTGGGCCTCGTACGTCAGGGAGACGGCGCCGCCGACGGTGCAGGCGGCGGCCGAGGAGTTCTGCACCCGGAAGGCGCCGTAGACGATGCCGGCCGCGTCGGGGACGGCGACGGTGGGTTCGGCGGCCGTCAGCTGGGCGGGCAGACAGGCGGGGGCGTCCGCCGCGGAGGAGGCGCTGGGGCCGGTGGAGGCGGCGCCGCCCGTGGACTCCTTGCCCTGACCGGAGTCGGTGGCGCCGCTCCTCCCCGGTTCACCGGTCTTGCCGGAGGAGTCGCCGACCTTGCCCGAGGAGCCGCCGTCAGGGTTCTTGCCCTGGTCGACGCCCCCTTGCGCCTGGGAGGCCTGGCCGGCGATGGAAGGGTTCGCGTCGGAGCCGCCCGCGTTCGACACGTGCAGGACGGCGGGGACGGCGGTGCCGAGGAAGAGGGCCGCGGCCGCCATGCCGACGGCGGCCTGCCGCTTGCGGGCCCGGCGGACGGGGACGGCCCGCCGCAGGTGGTCCAGGGCGCCGTCCCGGGGCTCCATCTCCTGGACGACGTCGTGCAGCATCCGGCGCAGTGCGAGCTCGTCCGAGTCGAGCCCGTCGGGGCCCTGGTCGTCGAGGCGGTGGTTCACGGTTGAGTTCCCAGCGTGCGATGGCTTCGGCTCTTGGGTGGGCGACGGCGGCTCGTGCCGCGCGAGGGGCTCGTCGCGCTCGGGACCGTCGGGGCCGTCGCGCGGGTCCCGCTCTCCGGCTGCTCCGCTCACGCCGGCTCCTCCATGGCGATGCGCAGGGCCGCGATCCCGCGCGAGCCGTAGGCCTTGACCGAGCCGAGGGAGACGCCGAGGGTCTCGGCGACCTGGGCCTCGGTCATGTCGGCGAAGTAGCGCAGCACGAGGACCTCGCGCTGGCGGCGTTGGAGGCCCTTCATCGCCTTGATGAGGGAGTCGCGCTCCAGCTGGTCGTAGGCGCCCTCCTCCGCGCTGGCCATGTCCGGCATCGGCTTGGAGAGCAGCTTCAGGCCGAGGATGCGCCGGCGCAGGGCGGAGCGGGAGAGGTTGACGACCGTCTGGCGCAGGTAGGCGAGGGTCTTCTCCGGGTCGCGGACGCGCTTGCGCGCGGAGTGGACGCGGATGAAGGCCTCCTGGACGACGTCCTCGCAGGAGGCGGTGTCGTCGAGGAGGAGGGCGGCGAGGCCCAGCAGGGAGCGGTAGTGGGCCCGGTAGGTCTCGGTGAGGTGGTCGACCGTGGTGCCGGCCGCCACGGGGGTGTCCGCGGTGTCGGCGGTGGTGGCGCCGTCACGCTGACCGGGGACGCGGGTGGGCCGCGCTGCGGGCATGGGCGCGATCACCGGCATGCCGCCGGGCGCGCCGGCGGTGCGGGGTCGTACGGCGCCACGGAGGGGCCGCAGGGCCGCGCTGCGGGGCGCGACCGGGAGTTCGAGTACCTCTGCCACGCCAGTTGGACACACTTCCCCCCGTGGGGGTTGTACGCGTCCGGCGTCTCATTCGCGTCGGCCAAGGCCCCGCGCACCCGTCTCATGTGCCCCGCTCTTCCCCTGTAACCCCAGGAACGGGCGTCCCCACGCCCGGACCACGGCCGTCCCCATACGCTGTGATCGTTCACACGTCCGCGCACACCGAAGGGTGACCGCAAAGACGCTCCCCGCCCTGCGCACGGTTGCGGGGACGGGGAGGGAAATCTTCGGATGCCAAAGGTGTCCGATACAAGTGGTTCGGACCGTCGACCGGCTCACATTGCTTGAACGATCTTACAATCCGACACAACGCCGGTCAGCGTCGTCGTTCCGTCAGGACAGCTCGGCCGCCAGCAGCTCGGCGATCTGGGCCGTGTTCAGCGCGGCTCCCTTGCGCAGGTTGTCCCCGCACACGAACAGCTCCAGCGCCGTCGGGTCGTCCAGGGCCCGCCGCACCCGGCCCACCCAGGTCGGGTCGGTGCCGACCACGTCGGCGGGCGTGGGGAACTCCCCCGCCGCCGGGTTGTCGAAGAGGACCACGCCCGGAGCCGTCGCGATGATCTCGCGGGCCCCGTCGACGGTCACCTCGTCCTGGAAACGGGCGTGCACGGTCAGCGAGTGCGTGGTGACGACGGGGACGCGCACGCAGGTCACGGCCACCGGCAGCTTGGGCAGCCCGAGGATCTTGCGGGACTCGTCCCGCACCTTCATCTCCTCCGACGACCAGCCGTCCTCGCGCAGCGACCCCGCCCACGGGACGACGTTGAGCGCGACCGGCTCCGGGAAGGGGCCGGTGTTGTCGCCGACGGCCCGGCGCACGTCGCCCGGGTGCGTGCCCAGCTCGGTGCCGGCGACCAGCGCGATCTGCTGCCGCAGCGTCTCCACCCCGGCCCGTCCGGCCCCGCTCACCGCCTGGTACGAGGACACCACCAGCTCGCGCAGCCCGTACTCGGCGTGCAGCGCGCCCAGGGCGACGATCATCGACAGGGTCGTGCAGTTGGGGTTGGCGACGATCCCCCGCGGCCGGTTGCGCACGGTGTGCCCGTTGACCTCCGGGACCACCAGCGGCACGTCCGGGTCCATCCGGAAGGCGCCCGAGTTGTCCACCACGACCACGCCCCGGGCGGCGGCGACCGGCGCCCAGTGCGCGGCGACCTCGTCGGGCACGTCGAACATCGCGACGTCGACCCCGTCGAAGACCTCCTCCGACAGGGCCAGCACCTCGACCTCCGCACCGCGCACGGCCAGCTTGCGGCCGGCCGAGCGCGGCGAGGCGACGAGTCTGATCTCACCCCAGACGTCGGCCCGCTGGGACAGGATCCGCAGCATGACCGTGCCGACCGCCCCGGTCGCCCCCACGACCGCGAGCGTCGGCCGGCGCGTTGCCGAGATCAACGCCCGGTGCCCCCGTAGACGACGGCCTCGTCGCTGTCGGAGTCGAGCCCGAAGGCGGTGTGCACGGCGCGCACGGCCTCGTTGACGTCGTCGGCGCGGGTCACGACCGAGATGCGGATCTCGGAGGTCGAGATGAGCTCGATGTTGACGCCCGCGTCGGCCAGGGCCTTGAAGAAGTCGGCCGTGACGCCCGGGTTGGTCTTCATCCCGGCGCCGACCAGGGAGATCTTGCCGATCTGGTCGTCGTAGCGCAGCGAGTCGAAGCCGATGCCGGAGCGGTTCTTCTCCAGGGCGTCGATGGCCTTGCGGCCCTCGGCCTTGGGGAGGGTGAAGGAGATGTCCGTCAGGCCGGTGGCGGCCGCGGACACGTTCTGCACGATCATGTCGATGTTGATCTCGGCGTCGGAGATCGTGCGGAAGATCGCGGCGGCCTCGCCCGGCTTGTCCGGCACGCCGACGACCGTGACCTTGGCCTCGGAGGTGTCGTGCGCGACACCGGAGATGATGGCCTGCTCCACCGGCTTGTCCCCTTGCTCGATCGGTGCACTGCTGACCCACGTGCCCTGGAGTCCGCTGAAGGACGAGCGGACGTGGATCGGGATGTTGTAGCGGCGGGCGTACTCCACACAGCGGTGGAGCAGCACCTTGGAGCCGGAGGCCGCGAGCTCCAGCATGTCCTCGAAGGCGATCCAGTCGATCTTCTTCGCCTTCTTCACCACGCGCGGGTCGGCGGTGAACACGCCGTCCACGTCGGTGTAGATCTCGCAGACCTCGGCGTCCAGCGCGGCGGCCAGGGCGACGGCCGTGGTGTCGGACCCGCCGCGCCCCAGCGTGGTGATGTCCTTCTTGTCCTGGCTGACGCCCTGGAACCCGGCGACGATGGCGATGTTGCCCTCGTCCAGCGCGGTCCGGATG
This sequence comes from Streptomyces hilarionis, assembly GCF_024539675.1. GTDB lineage: Bacteria > Actinomycetota > Actinomycetes > Streptomycetales > Streptomycetaceae > Streptomyces > Streptomyces hilarionis. The sequence goes on from NZ_JAHHIT010000064.1 coordinate 47,357, forward strand.
CGGCCCGGCGTGACGTCGATGATCCGGGCTTTGTTGTGGACCGAGTCGGTGATGACGCCTGCCTGGCTGCCGGTGAACGACTGGGCGCTGTGGCCCAGGTTCTTGATCGCCATGGCCAGCAGGGCCATGGAGATCCGCTCTCCGGCGGTCAGCAGCATGTCGAATTCCCGGCCGCTGGGCATCGGTGACACCTGCTCGGCGAGATCGATCAGCTCGTCCGTCGTGTCGCCCATCGCGGAAACGACGACGACCACCTGGTGGCCGTTCTTCTTCGCTTCCACGATCCGCTTGGCGACGCGCTTGATGCCCTCGGCATCGGCTACGGAGGAGCCTCCGTACTTCTGCACGACAAGGCCCACGTGCGCTCCTCGCTCAGTTTGTCTCTTTTCCGCACATACGCCCTTGTACTGCGGTCGGCTCAGTCTAACGAGCGCCCGACATCCGCCTCCGGGGTGCCGCATGGTGAGACTCGCGGGCCCGCGGAGGACGTGCGGACGCCCGTCGTCGGGACTTCCCTGCCCACTGGCGGCGAACTGATAGCTGTGACTTAAGTTTCAAGCACTGTCGTGCGGCTGCGCACGCACTCCTGGGGGACCTCACCGGCCCGGGCCCGTGCGGCCCGCGCACCGGGGACGTCCGGCGCCCGGCCGGTTCTCACGGGGCGGCCGCCGCCGTCGTGTAGGCATGTACACCATGACGAGCGGGACGAGTGAGGCGCTGCTGGCGGGGATCGTGCTGCTGGGTTCCTGCGTGCAGTGGCTGACCGGTATGGGCTTCGCCCTGGTGGCCGTGCCCGCGCTGGTGCTGCTGCTCGGCCCGGCCCAGGGGGTCGTCCTGGCGAACTGCGCGGCGGGCGCGATCAGCGTGGTGGGACTGGCCGGCGGCTGGCGCCGGGTGCGCCCGGCCGCGATGGTCCCGCTGTGCGCGGCGGCCGCCTGCACGGTCCCGGCGGGCGCCTGGCTGACCCGCCGGCTCCCGCCGTCCGTCACCCTGTCGGTGATGGGCGCCCTGGTGACGGTGGCGGTGCTGCTGGTCATGCGCGGCGCCCGCGTCCCGGCCCTGCGCGGCGGCCGGGGCGCGGTCGTCGCCGGAGCGGCCGGCGGCTTCATGAACTCGGCCGCGGGGGTCGGCGGCCCCCCGATCTCGCTGTACGCCGTCAACGCGGGCTGGACGGTACGGGAGTTCGTCCCGAACGCGCAGTTCTACAGCGTCGTCGTGAACGCCTTCTCGGTCGCGGCGAACGGCGTGCCGGAGCTGAGCGGGACGCGGTGGGCGTGGGTGGGCGGCGCGATGGCGGTGGGCGCGCTCGCCGGCCGGGCCCTGGCGGGCCGCATACCCGAAGCGCCGGCACGGCGGCTCGTCCTCACCCTGGCGCTCACGGGCGGGGTCACGGCGATGGGAAAGGGACTGTGGGGACTGTGATCGGCGGGGACGGTCACCGCTGGGTCTGGCCCAGGCGCAGCGGGGCCCCGATCTCCTCCGCCATCACCCGGCCCGCCTCGAACTCCAGCGTCTCGTCGCCCAGGGGCGACTGGTCGGTGTCGAGACCGTCCAGCTCCTCCAGGGGCTGGTCCAGCCGGATGTGGGCGAGCACCGAGTGCAGGGCGCGCAGGGTCGCCGAGGCCGTGGAGCCCCAGTTGGAGAAGTAGGAGAACTGCCACCACCACAGGGCCTCGGTGGTGCGGCCGGCCCGGTAGTGGACCATGCCGTGGCGCAGGTCGGCGATGACGTCCGCGAGGTCGTCGGAGATCCGGGCCGGCACGGGCGCCTTGCGGGGCTCGTAGGGGTCGAAGACCTCGGAGTAGACGTCGACCGGCTCCAGGAGGCGGGCGAGGTTCTCGCGCAGTTCGTCCGCGTCCGGCTCGAAACCGGGATCGGGCTCGTAGCGCTCGTCGGGGACGATGTCCTCGTGGGCGCCGAGCCGGCCGCCGGCCAGCAGCAGCTGGGAGACCTCCAGCAGCAGGAAGGGGACCGCCGAGCCCGGCTCGTCGCCCTTCGCCACCTCGGTGACGGCCACCAGGAAGCTCTCGATCTGGTCCGCGATCTGGACCGCGAAATCGTCCGGGTTCTGCTCGGTCGCGTGCAGCGTGGCGTCAGACATCTAGGAGTCGTCTCCCCTCGAAGGCGCGGCCGAGGGTCACCTCGTCCGCGTATTCCAGGTCGCCGCCCACCGGGAGGCCGCTGGCCAGGCGGGTGACCTTCAGGCCCATGGGCTTGATCATGCGGGCGAGGTACGTGGCCGTGGCCTCGCCCTCCAGGTTCGGGTCCGTGGCCAGGATCAGCTCGGTGACCGTGCCGTCGGCCAGCCGCGCGAGGAGCTCCCGGATCCGCAGATCGTCGGGACCGACCCCCTCGATGGGGCTGATCGCGCCGCCCAGGACGTGGTACTTGCCGCGGAACTCGCGGGTGCGCTCGATCGCGACGACGTCCTTGGGCTCCTCCACCACGCAGATGACGGCGGGATCGCGGCGGCTGTCGCGGCAGATGCCGCACAGCTCCTCCTGCGCCACGTTGCCGCAGGTCGCGCAGAAGCGGACCTTCGCCTTGACCTCCAGGAGGGCGTGGGCGAGGCGCCGTACGTCCGTCGGCTCCGCCTGAAGGATGTGGAAGGCGATCCGCTGCGCGCTCTTGGGACCGACGCCGGGCAGCCGCCCCAGCTCGTCGATGAGGTCCTGGACCACGCCTTCGTACAACGGACTGCCGTCCTTCCTGGGGTTCCTTGCCGTACGTACGGTAGTCGGCCGGGGCCGGTCCGCGTAAGGGCGGACCGGCACGCGGCCCGGGTCAGAAGGGCAGACCCGGGATGCCGCCGCCGCCCAGCCCCTGGGTCAGCGGGCCGAGCTTCTGCTGCTGGAGGGCCTGCGCGTTGTCGTTGGCCGCCTGGACGGCCGCGACGACCAGGTCGGCGAGCGTCTCGGTGTCCTCCGGGTCCACGGCCTTCGGGTCGATCCGCAGGGCCCGCAGTTCGCCCGAGCCGGTCACGGTCGCCCGCACCAGGCCGCCGCCCGCCTGGCCGTCGACCTCCGTGTTCGCCAGCTCCTCCTGGGCACGGGCCAGGTCCTGCTGCATCTTCTGGGCCTGCTGGAGCAGCTGCTGCATGTTGGGCTGGCCACCACCGGGAATCACGATCAGCTCCTGGGTCTACGACGGTCGGGCGTTCCTGCGAGCGGTTTCCACCCCGCTCGGCACGAGCCTACGTGGTCTGTGCGGGTGTCGCCCCAGCACTCTTTCGAGTGAGTTACGTGGGCGGTCTATACCTGATCAAGGCCCACTTCCAGGCGTAAAAGCGAGGAAACCTTCCTCTCAGCCACCCATTGGGCGGTAGGAAAGGTCCCGCGCGGCGGCATCGGTGTCGCGGGGGTCACGCGACGTGACCGGCCGGGACGGTCGCCGTCGTCGGGCCGGGCCGGCGTCATCGGGATCGGTCGGGATCCACCGATCGGGATCAGTAGGGAGTGCCGGGTGGTTCAGCAGCCGGAGATGCAGCCCGAGGGTCCGCCCCAGGACGGGCGGGGTGAGGGCGCGGCCGGGCTGCGGCCGGGCGACCTGACCGGGCGGGCGCTGCCGCTCGGGGACTGGGGCGAGCCCGCGGATCGGCTGGACGAGCTGTACCGCTGGGTGGAGCGCGGCGCGCTGGAGACGGCCGCCTGGTACCTCGGCGACCGGGTGTGGAAGCGGCGGGTCGCGCGGGTGCTGCGCGCGGGGGCGGCGACCGGGGCGGTGTGCGGCGCCGCGCTGCCGCTGCTCGACCTCACCCGGGTGCTGGGCGAGGTGGCTCCCTGGGGCTATCTGGCGCTGCTGCTGGCGGTGTCCTGTGTCGCGGTGGACCGGTTCTTCGGGGTGACGTCCGGCTGGATGCGGGACGTGGCCACCGCGCAGGCCGTGCAGCGCCGGCTTCAGGTGCTGCAGTTCGACTGGGCGTCGGAGAGCGTCCGGGAGGTGCTGGGCCCCGCCGAGGGCACCGCGAGCGAGGCCGCCGAGCGGTGTCTCGCGGTGCTGCGACGGTTCTCCGAGGACGTCACGGACCTGGTGCGCACCGAGACGGCCGACTGGATGGTGGAGTTCCGGGCCGGTCCGACGCCCATGGGCATCCAGGCGGCGATCGCCTCGGCCGGCCGGCCGGACGTGGGCGGCGGGGGCCCGGGCCGCTTCCCCTCCCCGCCCGGGGTGAACGCCCGCCCCAACATGCCCCGCCAGCGGCCGCCGGAGCCCCGGTGAGCGGGCCGGGCCGGGGTCGCCGGGCCGGGCTCAGCGCCTGGTGTAGGTGAGTTTCTCGCCCGTCCCGGTGTTGACGCGTTCGAGCCTGCCGTCGGCGAGGAGGGTGACCTCGGAGGCGGCGCCGGGGCTGCACGAGGAGAGCGGGCGGCCCGCGGTGACCTTGGAGGGTCCGATCCGCAGCGGCCCGTCGGCGCCGGGCAGCCGGGTGAGGGCGGCGCTGAACTCGCAGTGGTACGACTCCCCGTCGGCGACGAGGGCGAGCACGGCGTCGCCGACCTCGCCCTGGGTGATGGTCAGCCGGCGGGTGTTCGTCCCGCTGTCGTTCTCGATCGTGGTCGTCCAGCCGCCGAGGAAGGCGGCGGGCACCGCACCGGCCGAGGAGGACGGGGACGGGGAGGCGGACGACGCCCCGGACGCGGACGGCGAGGGCGTCCCCGCCGAGTCCCGCGCGGAGGGCGAGGCGGAGGACCCGGCCTCCCGGTTCCCGCCGGACCCGCCGCCGTCGCCGTTCATGAACGCGTACACCGAGCCGCCCGCGGCGACCGCGACCACCAGGGCGATCAGGACGAGCAGCAGGGTGGTCCGGCCGCTGCGCCGCGAGGGCTCCTGCGTGCCGGGGTCGGCCGGCCCGTACGGGTCGTACGGCGGCGCGGCCGCGCCCGTGTCGCCCTGGGCGTAGGGGTTGTACGGCGCGGGGATGCCGGGGGCCGCGGACCAGCCGTCCGTCGGCCCGGACCCGGGCGCGGGCTGCGGGTGCTGCTGGGCGTGGCCGTACGCGGGGTGCGCGGGCGCGTCCGCGCCCGGCGGGGGCGCCTGCGTCGGGATGCCGTCGGGGCCCGCGACCAGGGTGCGGCGGGGGTCCGGCGCGGGCAGGTGGCCGCGCGGCCCGGAGTGCTCCTCGGCGGCCGCCGCGCCCGCCTGCCGGTGTCCGGACCGGGCGGCCGGGAGACCGCCGGCCGGACCGCTCCCGTCGGCCGGGTCCGCGGAGCGGCCGGGGTGGGCGGGGCTATCGGGGTAAGCGCGGTGCTCGGAGGTCTCGGAGTTCTCGGGGTCCTCCACCTCGAGGAGCCGCACGGCGTGCCGGCCGAGCTGGGCCACCAGCGCGCTGGGCAGCCAGGGGTCGCGGGAGCGGCCGTCGGAGACGGTGTCGTCGACCCCGGTGAGCTCCAGGACGCGGACGAGGGAGGGGCGGGCGGCCGGGTCCTTGCGCAGACAGGCGCGGACCAGGTCGGCGATGCCCTCGGGGACGCCCGCGAGGTCCGGCTCGTCCTCGGCGATGCGGAACATCAGCGCGTGCGCCCCGTCCTCGCGCGCGCCGAAGGGCAGGGCGCCGGTGGCGGCGTAGGCGATGACGGAGCCGAGGCAGAAGACGTCGCTGGCCGGGGTGACCCCTTCGCCGCGCACCTGCTCGGGGGCCATGAAGCCGGGTGAGCCGATGACCGCGCCGGTCTGGGTCAGCCCGCCGTCCGCGGCCACGCTCTCCAGCGCCCGCGCGACGCCGAAGTCGATGACCCGGGGCCCCTCGATGGTGACCATCACGTTGGACGGCTTGAGGTCGCGGTGGACGATGCCGGCCGCGTGGATGTTGGTGAGCGCGTGGGCGAGCCCGGCGGCGAGGATGCGCACCGACCGCTCGGGCAGCGGGCCGTGGTCGTGGCTCACGACCTGCTGAAGGCTCGGCCCGGCCACGTAGCCGGTGGCCACCCACGGCACGGCGGCCTCGGTGTCCGCGTCGAGGACGGGCGCCGTCCAGAAGCCGCCGACCCGCTGGGCGTTGCGCACCTCCTGGCGGAAGCGCGCCCGGAACTCCTCGCGCGTGGCCAGTTCGCGCCGGACCAGCTTCACGGCGACCGTGCGCCCCCGGTCCGAGCGGGCGAGGTACACCCGTCCCATCCCGCCCGCGCCCAGCCGCGCGAGCAGCCGGTAACCGCCGATGCGCTGCGGGTCCCCGGGGCCCAGCTTCTCCATCGCAGCGCCGCCTTTCCGCCACATGTGTGATCGAGACATGTGTGTGGAGGCGAGAATAATCCGGCCGTTCGGGGGATAGGGCGGCGCGGTGTCTACGGTTGCGTAACAGGCGGCTCCAGCCCGTCCAGCACCTTGGACAGGCGTTCCAGGACGTGGACGGCCTCGGCGAGCTCCGCCTCGCCGAACTCCCTCGCCAGCCGGTCGGCGAAGGCCGCGTGGCCGGGATCGATCGCGGTGACCGCGGCCCTGCCCCGCCCGGTGGGCGCGAGCAGCTTGGCGCGCCGGTGGGCCGGGTTGTCCCGGTACTCGGCGAGGCCGCCCTCCACCAGGAGGTCGGCGATGCGCTGCACGCTCTGCCGGGTGATGCCCATGGCGCGGGCGATGCCGGACACGGGAAGCGGCTCGCGCAGCACGGCGCCGAGCACCTGCCAGCGGGCGGCGGTGAGGCCGCCGGGCCGGGCCAGCTCCTCGGCGACGGCGAGGAACTGGCCGTTCAGCCGGAAGACCCCGAGGGCGCTGCGGCTGAGCAGTTCCTGGCGGGGGCGGCTCACCGGCCGGCCGTCGCCTTCTCCAGGTCGGCGTAGGCCTGCGGGTCGGAGTCGTGGAACAGCCGGTACCAGGCGTCCAGGCTCTCGCCCTCGTAGACGCCGAGGAGCCGCAGGATCTCGCGCGCGAAGGCGACGGGTTCGGTCGGGCCGGCGGTGACCAGGGCGCCGCCGCCCACCGCGTCCGCCGCGCCCTCCCCCGCGTCCGTCACCGCGTCCGCCTCGACGTAGCGTGCGCCGCCGCCGTAGCCCGTGGCGGCCAGGTGGAACGAGGCCGCGCCGGTGTGGTCCCGCTCGTCGAGCAGGCCCTCGCGGGCGAGTCCGGCGGTGGCGCCGCAGATCGCGGCGACGGGCACGCCGGCGTCCAGGAAGGCCCGCGCGGCCCGGGCGAAGGGGGCCAGGTCGTCGGTCGCGTCCCACAGGTCCGCGCCCGGCAGGATCAGCAGCGCGCTGTCCTCGGGGCGCAGGTCGGCCAGGGCGAGATCGGGCCGCACGCGCAGGCCGCCGATGCTGACGACGGACTCGCGGGTGGGGCCCACCGTCCTGATCTCGTACCCGGCGCGGGCGAGGTACGCCGTGGCGTGACCGGTCTCCCAGTCGGCCAGCGAGTCGTAGACGGCGAGATGCACGGGCAGGCGTCCGCCGCCGTCACCGGGTCCGCCGCTCGTGGCTGTGCGGGTCATGGCTCCTCCTCGGACGGGAACGGGTGGAACAGATGACAGTATGCTGACAGTTGGACAGAATGCTGTCAATGGCGGGCTCCCGGGATCGTCGCCCGGCGGCGCCCACGCCCGACAACCTGTCGCGTTATCGGCCCGTCCACGGAACAGGACGCCGATACCGCTTCCGCATCGCGGACATTTACGCTCACCGGCATGACCCCTCAGACCGATCCCCGGGCCGGCGCCGCCGTGAAGGCCGCGGACCGCGCGCACGTCTTCCACTCCTGGTCCGCCCAGGAGCTCATCGACCCGCTCGCCGTGGCCGGCGCCGAGGGGTCGTACTTCTGGGACTACGACGGCAAGCGCTACCTCGACCTCACCAGCGGGCTCGTCTACACCAACATCGGCTACCAGCACCCGAAGGTCGTCGCCGCGATCCAGGAGCAGGCCGCGCACCTGACCACGTTCGCGCCCGCCTTCGCGATCGAGGCCCGTTCGGAGGCGGCCCGGCTGATCGCCGAGCGGACCCCGGGCGACCTGGACAAGATCTTCTTCACCAACGGCGGGGCGGACGCCGTCGAGCACGCCGTGCGCATGGCGCGGCTGCACACCGGCCGGCCCAAGGTGCTGTCCGCCTACCGCTCGTACCACGGCGGCACCCAGCAGGCCGTGAACCTCACCGGCGACCCGCGCCGCTGGGCCTCCGACAGCGCCACCGCCGGGGTCGTGCACTTCTGGGCGCCGTTCCTGTACCGCTCCCGCTTCTACGCCGAGACGGAGGAGCAGGAGACCGCGCGGGCGCTGGAGCACCTCGAGACGACCATCGCCTTCGAGGGCCCGGCGACGATCGCCGCCCTCATCCTGGAGACGGTCCCGGGCACGGCGGGCATCATGCTGCCGCCGCCCGGCTACCTGACCGGCGTGCGCGAGATCTGCGACCGGCACGGGATCGTGTTCGTGCTGGACGAGGTCATGGCCGGGTTCGGCCGCACCGGTGAGTGGTTCGCGGCCGACCTGTACGGCGTGACGCCGGACCTGATGACCTTCGCCAAGGGCGTGAACAGCGGATACGTGCCGCTGGGCGGCGTCGCCATCTCCGGCGCGATCGCCGAGACCTTCGCCAGGCGGCCCTACCCGGGCGGGCTGACCTACTCCGGGCACCCGCTGGCCTGCGCGGCCGCCGTCGCGACGATCAACGTCATGGCCGAGGAGGGCGTCGTCGAGAACGCGAAGCGGCTGGGCGCCTCCGTGGTCGGTCCCGGGCTGGCGGAGCTGGCCGCGCGGCACCCGAGCGTCGGCGAGGTGCGCGGCGTCGGCATGTTCTGGGCCGTCGAGCTGGTGAAGAACCGCGAGACGCGCGAGCCGCTGGTGCCGTACAACGCCTCCGGCGAGGCCAACGCGCCCATGGCCGCCTTCGCCGCCGCCGCCAAGAAGGCCGGGGTGTGGCCGTTCGTGAACATGAACCGCACCCACTTCGTGCCGCCGCTCAACGTCTCCGAGGCCGAGGTCAAGGAGGGTCTCGCCGCACTGGACACGGCCCTCTCGGCGGCCGACGAGTTCACCGGCTAGCGTCCCTCGCCGCAACGGTCCCGGGGCCGTCCCGGGGCCGTCCCGGGGCCGTCGCGCACACGGGGCTTGATTTCGTCGAACGCGTAAGGTGGCGTGCTCGTACATAACGACGAGCACACCATTCTCCGCACCCGACGAGGGAGACGCCTCGACCATGCCCGGCAGCACCGGCAACGGCGCCGTGACGCGCAGCACCCTGCGCCAGCAGATCGCCGACGCGCTCCGCGACGAGGTGCTCGGTGGCCGGCTCCAGCCGGGACAGGCGTTCACGGTGAAGGAGATCGCCGAGCAGTACGGCGTCTCCGCGACCCCCGTGCGCGAGGCCCTCGTCGACCTCTCGGCGCAGGGCCTGCTGGAGGCCGACCAGCACCGGGGCTTCCGGGTCCCCCGGTACTCGGTCGAGGACTACCGGGGCATGCTGGAGGCCCGGAGCCTGATCATCGAGGGGATGTTCGTCGCCTTCGACGAGGGCCGAAAGGGCCACCAGAACTTCGAGGAGCCGCGGATCGCGGCCGCCATCGCGGGGGTGCGCCGGCGCGGCGAGGAGGCCCAGCGGGCCGCGGCCGCCGGCGACCTCACCGTCCTCATCGGCTACGACCTGCGCTTCTGGCGCGAGTTGAGCGCCCTGTTCGGCAACCCCTACCTCGCCGACTTCCTGCACCGGCTGCGGGTGCAGTCCTGGGTGTGCACGGTGCAGCACCTGCGCCGCCTCTCCGACCTGCGCGGCTGCCTGTGGTCCGGCCACACCGAACTGGTCGACGCCCTGTACGCCCGCGACACCGGCACCGCCCGCGCCATGCTCGCCGCCTACAACGACGAATCCCTCGGCCTGATCGAGCGGCTGGCGGCGCGGTGAGCCGTGCGGACGCCCCCGGCACCCGCCCCGCGCCCCGCAC
>NZ_JAHHIT010000065.1 GCF_024539675.1 Streptomyces hilarionis
CCGCCGCGGCGGCCACCGCCCGGTCGGCCACCCGGTCCAGCTCCGGCGCGAGGCGGGCCAGCACGGCCGTCGCCTCGAAGGGGTCGAGGCTGAGCAGCCGCACCACGGCGGTGGCCGGTCCGCTCACGCTCTCGTACAGCGCGCAGTACGCCGCGTCGGCCGGGCCGAGGCCGGCCGCCCGCGCCGTCAGCCCGAGCACCACCGGCTGGTGCGCGCCCTTGGGGAACCGCCGTGCCACGGCGTCCAGTTCGTCGCCGGGCCAGGCGGCGCGCGCGGCCCGCAGCAGTTGCCGGCCCAGTCTGCGCGCCGTGGCCCGCAGTGCGGGGGACGGCGTGCGGGCGTCCGCCGCCGCGTCGAGCACGGCCGGGTCCGTCCCGGCGGCCGCCGCCGCGGCCAGCGCGGCGGCGACCAGCCCGGCCGTGTGCAACCGGCCGCGGCAGAACGTCTCCAGGCTCGCCGCGCCCGTGATCCGGCCCGCCTTCACGGCCGCCTCGGCCCCACCGGAGTGGGCGTGCCCTCCGGCGGGGAAGCGGCCGTCGGCCAGGACGAGAAGTGCTGCCCTTGTCACGTCGATGTCCTCACCACGCGTCGGTCAGAACAGGAAGTAGCGTTGGGCCATGGGCAGTTCGGCGGCCGGGGCCGCCTCGACGAGCTCTCCGTCGATGTGCACGGCGAAGCTGTCGGGGTCCACCCGCACGCGCGGGCGCGCGTCGTTCTCCCGCATGTCGGCCTTGGTCACCGCGCGCGTGGAGTCGATGGCGACGAACTTCTTGCCGAGCTGAAGCCGCTCCGGCAGCCCGTCCTCGATCGCCAGCGGCGCCACGAAGTTGACCGAGTTCGACGCCGGCGCCCGGCCGATCGCGCCGTACATCGGGCGCGGCAGGATCGGCTGCGGGGTGGGGATGGAGGCGTTGGCGTCGCCCATCTGCGCGTAGGCGATCTGCCCGCCCTTGAGGACGAGGTGCGGCTTGACGCCGAAGAACGCGGGCTCCCACAGCACCAGGTCGGCGAGCTTGCCGGTCTCGACGGAGCCGATCTCGCGGGCCAGCCCCTGCGCGAGCGCGGGGTTGATCGTGTACTTGGCGACGTAGCGCCTGACGCGGTGGTTGTCGGCGCGGCCGTCGCCCGGCAGCGCGCCCCTGCGCCGCTTCATGACGTGCGCCGTCTGCCAGGTCCGCAGGATCACCTCGCCGACCCGGCCCATGGCCTGGGAGTCGGAGGAGATGATCGAGATCGCGCCGAGGTCGTGCAGGATGTCCTCCGCGCCGATGGTGGAGGGCCGGATCCGGGACTCGGCGAACGCCAGGTCCTCCGGGACGGCCGGGTTGAGGTGGTGACACACCATCAGCATGTCGAGGTGTTCCTCGGCGGTGTTCACCGTGTAGGGGCGCGTCGGGTTCGTCGAACTGGGCAGCACGTGCGACTCGGAGACGACGGTCATGATGTCGGGCGCGTGCCCGCCCCCCGCCCCCTCGGTGTGGTAGGCGTGGATGCCGCGTCCGGCGATCGCGGCGAGCGTGTCGCCCACGAACCCGGCCTCGTTGAGGGTGTCGGTGTGGATGGCGACCTGGATGCCGGTCCGGTCGGCCACGGTCAGCGAGGCGTCGATGACGGCCGGGGTCGAGCCCCAGTCCTCGTGCAGCTTCAGCCCCAGCGCCCCGCCCCGGATCTGCGACAGCATGGCGTCCTGCGAGACGGTGTTGCCCTTGCCGAGGAAACCGACGTTCAGCGGGTACTGCTCCATCGCCTCCAGCATCCGGGCGAGGTGCCACGGTCCGGGCGTCACGGTGGTCGCCTTCGAGCCCTCGGCGGGCCCGGTGCCCCCGCCGACCAGGGTGGTGACGCCCGAGGACAGCGCCTCGTCGGCGATCTGCGGGCAGATGAAGTGGAGGTGGGCGTCGACCGCGCCGGCCGTCAGGATCCGCCCGTTGCCGGCGATGATCTCGGTCTCGGGGCCGATCACCAGGTCCGGGTGGACGCCGTCCATCGTGTCGGGGTTGCCGGCCTTGCCGATGCCGGTGATCCGCCCGTCGCGGATGCCGACGTCCGCCTTGACCACACCCCAGTGGTCGACGACGACGGCTCCGGTGACGACGGTGTCGGGCGTGCCGTCGGCGCGTGTGGCCCGTGACTGTCCCATGGACTCCCGGATGACCTTGCCGCCGCCGAACACCGCCTCGTCGCCGGAGCGTCCGGGGCCGCCGCAGCGGTCCTCCTCGATCTCGATCAGCAGGTCGGTGTCGGCGAGCCGGATGCGGTCGCCGGTCGTGGGGCCGAACAGGTCGGCGTAGGCGGGGCGGGAGATCTCAGGCATCGAGGGCGCCTCCGGTCTCCCCGCGCAGCCCGGGCACGACACGGGCTCCGGCGAGGGCGACGAGTTCGACGTCGACCGGGATCCCCGGCTCGAAGCGCACGGCGGTGCCGGCGGCGACGTTCAGCCGCTTGCCGCGGGCGGCCGCGCGGTCGAACTCCAGACCGGGGTTGGCCTCGGCGAAGTGGTAGTGGGAGCCGACCTGGACGGGCCGGTCGGCGGCGTTGAGCACGGTGAGCCGGGTGACCTCACGGCCCTCGTTGCAGATGATCGCGTCCTCGGCGAAGAGGATCTCTCCGGGAATCACGGCGGTCTCCCCCGTCAGACGATCGGGTCGTGGACGGTGACGAGCTTGGTGCCGTCCGGGAAGGTGGCCTCGACCTGCACGTCGTGGATCATCTCGGGGATCCCCTCCATGACGTCGTCGCGGGTCAGCAGCTTGCGACCGGAGGCCATGAGCTCGGCGACGGTGCGGCCGTCGCGGGCGCCCTCCAGGATGTGCGAGGTGATCAGGGCCACCGCCTCGGGGTGGTTGAGGCGCAGGCCTCGGGCTCGGCGCTTCCCGGCGACGTCGGCCGCCACATGGATCAGCAGCCTCTCCTGCTCGTGCGGGGTCAGTTGCACGTCCCACCTCACATCCTCGCTCCGGACCGTGCGGGGCCCGGTCGCCGCGGCCACGGGAGAAAGCCCCTGGTGGCATCCCTGGTGGCATGGAGCGGCAGGCTAGTGGGACCGCGTTTCGAGCACGTTAACCACGCGGGGATCCGTGCGCCGGCCGCCGCACCGGCGGGGCGACGACACGCGACGCGCCCTGACGTCCGGGGGCGCAGCCCGCACGCCGTCGGTCACTGCGGACGCACGGAGGCGGCCGGGGCCGTATACGGCGGGCCGGGGGCCGGGATCGGCGGGCGGGGGCCGCGGCACGAGGGGACGGCGCATCACCGGGGCGACGGCCCGGCGCAGCGGCGGGGCGACGGTCCGGAGCAGCGGCGGGGCGCGGCGCAGCGGCGGCGGGCCGGCCACGGCAGGGGTGCTACGACGGACCGGGTCCCCGGTACTCCGCCGTGACGCCGAAGCGGTGCTGTTCGCGGGGAGCGGACGCGACCTCGCGCACGGCGGTGACCGAACTGATCACCGGTTGCTCCGCCGGCTGGTCGAGTGCGTCGAGTCGCTCCAGGTCGGCGGCGGAGACGAGGGCGACGAGGGGTTTGCCGTGCCGGGTCACGACCACGCGCTCACCGCCGTACACCACGCGGTTGATCAGGTCGGCGAGCTCAGCCCTGGCTTGCGTCACCGGAATCTCGTAGGCCATGCCCCCATTCTAACGTCACGTACGTCCTGTACATTTTTTACAGATGCGCCAGACGCAGAAAGAGGGGGCACCCATGCGCCGACCGTCCGCCCGTCACGTCCTGCCCGAGTTCACCGAACACACGGGCTCCGGGCGCCGCACGCTGGATCCGTACGCGAAGCTGCTGGAGGAGCGGATCGTCTTCCTCGGGACGCCGATCGACGACGTCTCGGCCGGCGACGTGACGGCCCAGCTCATGTACCTCGAGTACCAGGACCCCGACCGGGACATCGCGCTGTACATCAACTCGCCCGGGGGCCCGTTCAGCGCGATGACGGCCCTCTACGACACCATCCGCTACGTCACCTGTGACGTGTCCACGACCTGCCTGGGCCGGGCGGAGTCGTCCGCCGCGGTGCTGCTGGCCGCGGGCGCGCCGGGCAAGCGGTACGCCCTGCCGGGCGCGCGGATGACGGTCCGCCAGCCGGCCCTGCCGGGTCCCGTGCAGGGGCAGACGAGCGACCTCGCCCTCCAGGCCGACGAGCTGGCCCGCACCCGGGCCGCCCTGGAGGCCATGCTCGTCCGGCACACCGGGCGCGCGCCCGGGCAGATCGCGGCCGACCTCGAGCGGGATCTGTTCCTGACCGCGCCGGAGGCCGTGGCGTACGGCCTGGTGGACGGGATCATCCCCAGCCGCAAGGCGTCCGCCGGCACGCCGGGCCGGGGGTGAGCCGCCGATGGTGCCCGAACTGCCGCCGCTGCCCGCCCTGACGCGCGCCGAAGCCGAGCTGATCGACGGATACCTGGACGTCGTCGACCTGCTCGGGCGCATCAACCCCGCCCACCACGGCGACACCTACCGCGGCCTGCGCGCCGCCCAGGCACTGGTGGCCAAGGCGACGGCGCTGCGCGACGCGCTGACGCTGATGCACCAGCGCGGCGAGAGCGAGCTCCACGCGCCGACGCTCGCGCGGGCGCTGCGGGTCCTGGACGGGGAGCGGCGCACGGCGCGCGTCACGCTGCCGCCACTCGCCGAGAGTTGACCGCGGGTCGACTCCGGTCCGGCCGTTGCGCGATCCGCGCGTGACGACCGGAGCGCAGGCGAAACGACCCAGAAGGCGTACCCCCGTTCGGCAGAGCGTCCAGTGTTCGTCCAGGCATCGAAAAGTTGCGCGGAAGGACGCCCGTCGCCCTGATTCGGTGACGTCATGCCTGGTGGGAGCCACCGAGCAGGCACGGCATCTGATCATCCATCAGAGTGTTCACCCGAACGGGTGAGTGGTGAGTAACCCCACAAATCCTCGGTTCCATTGGGATTTTCGGACATCCGTGAGCCAAGATCCCTGACTGACGACAAGCCCCCGCCACAAGCGGCGGGGCGGTCCGGGCGGACGCCGAGTCCTGCCGCCGCTCGGATGACCGGTCGACAGAAGTGCATCGGCAGGAGTGGAGGACCCAAGCACGACGGGTCGCCGGCCCGGCCGGCTCCGCGAGGAGCCGTCGGACCGAGCAGCCCTTGGGGTGAAGCCGCATCCGCGGCCGGGCAACTTCGCCAGCCCGAATCCGACAGGTCATCCTTCACAGGCGGCTGACGAAGGGTTGCGCATGACTGCGCTCAATCGTGTCCCGTCGCTCATGGCCCGGGCCGGCACCGCCTCGGCGTTCGCCATCGCCGCCGTGGGCGGCTCGGTCGTGGTCCCGGGGCTCGCCTCGGACGCCGCCGCCGCCACACCGGCGGCGAAGGCGCTCCAGATCGCGGCCTCCAAGAAGGGCGCGCCGTACCGGTACGGGGCCACCGGGCCGAAGAGGTTCGACTGCTCGGGGCTCACGCTGTACTCGTACAAGAAGGCCGGCAAGAGCCTGCCGCGCACGGCGGCCCAGCAGTACAACAAGACCAAGCACATCTCGGCGTCCGGCCGCAAGGCGGGCGACCTGGTCTTCTTCCACTCGGGGTCGAACGTGTACCACGTCGGGATCTACGCGGGTAAGGGCAAGATCTGGCACTCGCCGAAGACCGGCGACGTGGTGAAGTTGCAGAAGATCTGGACGAAGAGCGTCTGGTACGGCCGCGTGCGCTGACCGCGGGCCCCGCTGAGCCTCCCGGGGCGGCGCACGACGTCCTGACGCGCCGTCATCGCCCCGGGATCTCGCCCTCCGCCGCCGGAGCCGCGAGAGCGCCCGCCGCGGGCTCCGCCGCCGGAACGGCCCAGGGCAGCTCGACGGTGACCGTCTTGCCGCCCTCCCGGGTGGGCCGCACCCTGAGTCTGCCGCCGCACTCCGCGGTCAGCCAGCGAATGATCACCATGCCTCGGCCGTTGTCCTGCTGGACGGCGGCCGGCAGTCGTTGGGGGAAGCGCGGGTGGCTGTCGGTGACACCGACGCACAGGTGTTCGTCACGGTCGAGGGCGAGGCCCACCGTGAAGGTGGGTGACTGCCCGAAGGTGTGCTGTACGGCGTTCGTGGCGAGTTCGGAGACGATCAGGCGGACGGTGTCGGCCGCTTCCGCGTCCGCCGGCAGACCCCACTCCGCGAGGGTGTCGAGCACGAATCCGCGGGCCGTGGAGACCGAGGCGGGATCGCTCGGCAGAGTGACGGATGCTTCCAGGTGATCTGCCATGGCGACGTCGTCCCTTTCCCACGGGACCGGGGTCCGACACGGTGCGTGTGGTTCGAGTACGGTCCCGGACTGGTGCTTCTTCGCCAGACTGCCATTACCGCGTCGGTCTCGGGTGGCGATCCACCAAGATGTGCATATATCTGTCGCCCGATGCGGTGAACTCTGCCACGGCAGAGCGTATTTGGTCGGCCCGTGAGGAGTAAGGAGGAGCCCGTGCAGCACGGTCCCGCGGTCCGCCGCCGGAAACTCGGCGCGGAACTGCGCACTCTACGCGCCCAGGCGGGTCTCACCAGTGGCGAGGCGGCCCGGCTGGTGGGCTGGCACCAGTCCAAGGTGAGCCGCATAGAGACGGGCACCAGTGGATCAAAACCGGCCGATGTGCGGTTACTGCTCGACGCCTACGGGGTGACCGACGAACGGCTGCGGGAACTGATGCTGGACCTGGCGGGCGCGGGCGGCGGCGGTGGCCGCGACCACTGGTGGCACGCCTACCGAGGGGTGCTGCCCCCCGCCTACCGGGACTTCATCAGCCTGGAGGCGCAGGCGAGTGCGATGCGCACGCTGGAGACGAGCGTGGTGCCGGGTCTGCTCCAGACGGCCGAGTACGCGCGTGCGGTGACCAGCGCGGCCGTGGGGGGCGTCGAGGAGGAACAGCTCGACACCCTGGTGGAGGTGCGGCTGGCGCGGCAGGACGTGCTGCGCGCGCAGCCGCCGCTCGAACTCAACGCCGTGCTGGACGAGGCGGTGCTGCGGCGGGAGGTGGGCGGCCCCGAGGTGATGGCCCGCCAGCTCGGCCGGCTCGCGGAGGCGGCCCGGCTCCCCCAGGTGCGGCTACAGATTCTGCCGTTCTCGGCCGGTGCCCATATCGGGGTAACCGGCCCTTTCGTTATCTTCTCATTTTCGCGCACTTCTGATCTGGACGTGGTTGTTCTCGACCACTTGACGAGTAGCCTCTATCTCGAACGGAAAGAAGACCTCCAGGCCTACACCGAGGCCTTCAACGCCCTTCGGGCGCACGCCCTTTCGCCCGAGGACTCATCGGATTTCCTCGCCGCGACAGCAGACGGCGCATAAGGAGGCACCATGTCCGCAGTACCGCGGAACGTACCTTCCCCTACCGATTCCGACCATTTCCCGCGGCTGCGGTGGCTGCGCAGCAGCTACAGCACGGGAGCCAACAACTGCGTCGAGACGGCCCGTCCGGACCGCGGCCCGTGGGCCGGTCTGCTCGCCGTGCGCGACTCCAAGAACCCGGCCGGACCCGCCCTGCTCTTCTCCCCCGAGAGCTGGACGGACTTCACGTCCGCGTTGCGCTGACCGCGACGACGGAGCCCGACAGCCGCCGACGGCGACCCACGTCGCGCCGGTTCACGGTCGTGTCGCGCCGATCACCCGGACGGCACGCTCCAGCTCCGCTCCGGACAGGTCCGCCCGGGCGGTCAGCCTGAGCCGCGAGACGCCGTCCGGCACGGAGGGAGGACGGAAGCACCCCACGGCCAGACCCGCCGACCGGCAGTCCGCCGCCCACCGCAGGGCCTGCTCCGGGGACGGCGCGCGCACGGAGACGACCGCGGCGTCGGGACGCACCGCTTCCAGGCCCGCGGCCGTCAGGCGTGCGTGCAGCTCGCCCGCCACCGCACGCGCGCGCCGCGCGCGCTCGGGCTCGCGCCGCAGCAGGCGCAGGGCGGCCAGCGCCGCGCCCGCCGCCGCCGGGGCCAGGCCCGTGTCGAAGATGAAGGTGCGGGCCGCGTTCACCAGGTGCTCGATCACGCGCGCCGGTCCCAGCACGGCCCCGCCCTGGCTGCCGAGGGACTTGGACAGCGTGACCGTGACGACGACGTCGTCGGCCCCCGCCAGGCCCGCCGCGTACGGCGCGCCCTGTCCCCCGTCCCCCAGTACGCCGAGGCCGTGGGCGTCGTCCACCACCAGGCCCGCGCCGTGATCGCGGCAGGCGGCCGCGAGGGCGGCCAGCGGGGCGGCGTCGCCGTCGACCGAGAAGACCGTGTCGGAGACGGCCACGGCCGGCCCGTCGTGGGTGCCGAGCGCCTTGCGGACGGCGTCCGGGTCGGCGTGCGCGACGACCTGGGCGGCGCCGCGGGCCAGCCGGCACCCGTCGATGAGCGAGGCGTGGTTGCCCGCGTCGGAGACGATCAGCGAGCCGTGCGGCGCGAGCGCGGTCACCGCGGCGAGGTTGGCCGCGTACCCGGAGGAGAACACGAGCGCCGCCTCGAAGCCGCAGTGCTCCGCGAGCTCGCGTTCGAGTTCGCCGTGCAGCTCGGTGGTGCCGGTCACGAGCCGGGAGCCGGTCGCGCCGCCGCCCCAGGTCCGGGCCGCCGCCGCGGCGCCCTCCACGACCTCGGGATGGCGGGCCAGGCCCAGGTAGTCGTTGCTCGCGAGGTCCAGGAGCGGCGAGTCGGCCGGACGGGGCCGCAGCGTCCGCACGAGCCCGGCCCGGCGGCGCAGCTCCGCCTGTTCGTCGATCCAGCCGAACGCCATGGGTCCTCCGGGGCTTTTGTAGGTAGCGGACAGACACTAGCGGCAGCAATCGCCGACTTCGGTGTGGCAATACCCACACGTCGAACCGGGTGTGTTGTGTGATCCCTACCTTGGCCCGGAGCGGGTCGGTAGGACAGGATCGGCTCTCATGGACCTGCTGAACACGCTGGTGGACAAGGGGCTTCGGCGCGAACTGCCGACCCGCGAGGAAGCGCTGGCCGTGCTGGCCACCTCCGACGACGACGTGCTGGACGTGGTGGCCGCGGCCGGGAAGGTGCGCCGGCACTGGTTCGGGCGGCGCGTGAAGCTCAACTACCTGGTCAACCTGAAGTCGGGGCTGTGTCCCGAGGACTGCTCCTACTGCTCCCAGCGGCTCGGCTCCACGGCCGGGATCCTGAAGTACACGTGGCTCAAGCCCGACGAGGCCTCCCGGGCAGCGGCGGCCGGCCTCGCGGGCGGCGCCAAGCGCGTCTGCCTGGTGGCGTCCGGACGCGGCCCGACGGACCGGGACGTCGACCGGGTGGCCGGCACCATCAAGGCCATCAAGGAGCAGAACGAGGGCGTCGAGGTGTGCGCCTGTCTGGGCCTGCTCTCCGACGGCCAGGCCGAGCGGCTGCGCGAGGCGGGCGCCGACGCCTACAACCACAACCTCAACACGTCCGAGTCGACGTACGGGGACATCACGACCACCCACACCTACGCCGACCGGGTGGACACGGTCACCAAGGCGCACGCGGCGGGTCTGTCGGCCTGCTCCGGTCTGATCGCCGGCATGGGCGAGTCGGACGAGGACCTGGTGGACGTCGTCTACTCGCTGCGCGAGCTGGACCCCGACTCGGTCCCCGTCAACTTCCTGATCCCGGTGGAGGGCACCCCGCTGGCCAAGGAGTGGAACCTCACGCCGCAGCGCTGTCTGCGGATCCTGGCCATGGTCCGCTTCGTGTGCCCGGACGTCGAGGTGCGCATCGCGGGCGGCCGCGAGGTGCATCTGCGCACCATGCAGCCGCTCGCCCTGAACCTGGCCAACTCGATCTTCCTCGGCGACTACCTCACCACCGAGGGCCAGGCCGGCAAGGCCGACCTGGAGATGATCGCGGACGCCGGGTTCGAGGTGGAGGGCGCGGAGCAGGTCACGCTGCCCGAGCACCGGGTGACGGCGGGCGGGGGCTGCGGATCCCACGAGGGCGGCGGCTGCGGCTCGCAGGAGTCCGCCGGGTGCGGTGCGCACGAGGGGTCCGGCTGCGGCTCGCACGAGGGCGGCGGCGTCTGCGGCACGGCTCCGGCCGCCGCCGCGCCCGCCCCGGCGCCCGCGGTCGTCGCGACGGCGGCCGGCGAGGCCCGGACCGATCTGGTCGCCGTGCGCCGCCGCGGCGCCGGCACCGATCTCGCGCCCAATGCCTGAGCCCTCGCCGCTCGGCGTGCCCGAGCTCCTGGAGCTCGACCGGCGGCATGTGTGGCATCCCTACGGCCCCATGCCCGGGCAGGTCGATCCGCTGGTCGTGGAGTCGGCGAGCGGGGTCCGGCTGCGGCTCGCGGACGGCTCCGGCGAGCTGGTGGACGGCATGTCGTCCTGGTGGTCGGCGATCCACGGCTACAACCACCCCGTGCTGAACGAGGCCGTGCGCGAGCAGCTGGGCCGGATGAGTCACGTGATGTTCGGCGGGCTCACCCACGAGCCCGCCGTGCGGCTGGCGAAGCTCCTCGTCGACATGTCGCCCGACGGGCTGGAGCACGTCTTCCTCGCCGACTCGGGCTCGGTGTCGGTCGAGGTCGCCGTGAAGATGTGCCTCCAGTACTGGCGTTCGCTGGGCCGCCCGGCCAAGCAGCGGCTGCTGACCTGGCGCGGCGGCTACCACGGCGACACCTGGCAGCCGATGTCCGTGTGCGACCCCGACGGCGGGATGCACGACCTGTGGACGGGCGTGCTCCCCCGTCAGGTCTTCGTCGACGCGCCGCCGGCCGAGTACGACGAGGCGTACGCCGACACGCTGCGCGCGGCGATCGAGCGGCACGCCGACGAACTGGCCGCGGTCGTCGTGGAGCCGGTGGTGCAGGGCGCGGGCGGGATGCGCTTCCACTCCCCGGGGTACCTGCGGGTCCTGCGCGAGGCGTGCGACGCGCACGGCGTGCTGCTGGTGTTCGACGAGATCGCGACCGGCTTCGGCCGTACGGGCGCGCTGTTCGCGGCCGGGCACGCCGCCGTGACGCCCGACGTGATGTGCGTCGGCAAGGCCATGACCGGCGGCTATCTGACGATGGCGGCGGCCCTGTGCACCTCCCGGGTGGCCGAGGGGATCTCGCGGGGCGAGGTGCCGGTGCTGGCGCACGGGCCGACGTTCATGGGCAATCCGCTGGCGGCGGCCGTCGCCTGCGCCTCGATCGAGCTGCTGCTCGGCCAGGACTGGCTCGCGGAGGTCAAGCGGATCGAGACCGGGCTGCGCGACGGGCTGGCGCCGGCGCGGGAGCTGCCCGGGGTGCGGGACGTGCGCGTCCTCGGGGCCGTCGGCGTGGTCCAGCTCGACCACGCCGTGGACATGAAGGCCGCCACGGACGCCGCCGTGCGCGAGGGCGTCTGGCTGCGGCCGTTCCGCGACCTCGTCTACACGATGCCCCCCTACGTCACCGGCGACGTGGACGTGGCACGGATCGCGCGCGCGGTGTGCGCCGCGGCGCGGGAGGGATGAACATGCCGATCCTGGTGATCACGGGGACGGGCACGGAGGTCGGCAAGACCGTCACGACCGCCGCGGTCGCCGCCTGCGCCCTGGCGGCGGGCCGTTCGGTGGCCGTGCTCAAGGCCGCCCAGACCGGTGTGGCGCCGGGCGAGCCCGGGGACGCCGCCGAGGTCGCGCGGCTCGCGGGAGCGCTCACCACGGCCGAACTGGCCCGCTACCCGGAGCCGTTGGCTCCGGGGACGGCGGCGCGGCGGGCGGGGCTGGCTCCCGTGCGCCCGCAGGACGTGGTGGAGGCGGCGCAGAAACTGGCGGCGGAGCACGACCTGGTGCTCGTCGAGGGGGCGGGCGGGCTGCTCGTCCGGTTCGACGAGGCGGGCGGCACGCTGGCCGACGCGGCGCAGTCGCTGCGGGCGCCGGTGCTGGTCGTGGCCACGGCCGGGCTCGGCACGCTGAACACGACGGAGCTCACGGCCCGTGAACTGCGCTCGCGCGGGCTGGAGCTGCTGGGCGTCGTCATCGGCAGCTGGCCCGACTCCCCGGACCTGGCGTCACGCTGCAACGTGACGGACCTGCCGGAGGTGGCCGGCGCCCCGCTGCTGGGGGCGCTGCCCGCGGGCTCCGGCGCGCTGCCCCCCGCCGCCTTCCGGGTCGCGGCCCGCGGCTGGCTGGCGCCGCGCCTGGACGGGACGTGGGAGGCGGAGGCCTTCCGCGGGCGGACCGGCTCGCAGGTCTAGGACACGGCGTTTCGCCCCCGGTGCGGCGGTGGCGGGCCCTGCGGCGGCGTCCGCGGGCGGGGCCCGGCGACGGGCCCTCTCACGGCCCGTCGCCGTCCGCCAGGAGGCGGACCAGGTCGATGCGGGAGCGGATGCCGAGCCGGGTGAAGACGCCCCGCAGGTGATGGTCGATGGTGCGCGGGCTGAGAGCCAGGCGGGCGGCGATCTCGCGGTTGGTCGCGCCGTCGGCGGCCATCCGGGCGATGAGCAGTTGCTGAGCCGTCAGACGGCTCGTCGCGCGGGTCGTCGGGCGCACGTCCGCCCGTGTCGGGCCGGCCGGTGCGCCGAGGGCGCGCAGTTCGGCGCGGGCGCCCTCCGCGCAGTGCGGGGCGCCGAAGGACTCGAACGCCTGTAGGGCGCTGTGCAGCCGGTCGCGGGCCTCCTTGCGGCGGCGCAGCCTGCGCAACGCGCTGCCGAACAGCAGTTCCGTGCGGGCGCGTTCGAAGACGCGGTCGCCGTCCGCGTGCAGGGCGAGGGCGGTGGCGTAGTGCGCGAGGGCGTCGGGACCGGGAGTGAGCAGGGCCCGGCACCTGGCGCTGAGGGCCAGGTCGTCGGGGCTGCCCACGACGCGGGCCCAGCGGTCGTAGTCGGCGTGCGCGGCGCTCGCGACACGGGTGTCGCCGGTGCGGGCGGCCGCCTCGACGTAGTGCGGGGTGGCGAGGTGACGGACGGCCCGATGGCCGTGGCCGGGTCCGGCGGCGGCGAGGGCGCGCAGCCGGGCCGCCGCGTCGTCGTAGCGTCCGTTGCCCAGGTCGAGGAAGGCGAGCGCCCACTGCGCGAGCGCGGCGGGCAGGCCCAGACCGTGGGCGAGGGCGTGGGAGCGGGCGGCGGCGGCCCGCTCCCGGCACAGCGTCCCGTCTCCGGTGAGGGCGGCGAACATCGCGAGGGCCGCCTGGAGATGGCAGGCCCCGTTGTCCTGTCCGGTGGCGTACGCCTGGTGCAGGGCGTCCAGCGCGGCGGCCTCGGCGGCGTGCGGGCGCCCGGTCCAGAAGTCGGCGTAGGCGCGGAACTCCAGGGCCTGGGAGGCGAGGACGGTGACGCCCCGGGCGCGGGCGGCCGCCGCCGTCCGCACGACGGCGGTGGCGGCCCGGGTGTGGTCGCCGAGCAGGAGGGCGGCGATGCCCGCGTGAAGCAGGTCCGTGGGATCGCCGCCCGGCCCGCAGCGTCCGGCCGTCGCCTCCAGCAGGTCACGGGCGTCCTCGTACCGTCCGTCGACGGCCGCGGCCAGGCCGCCCAGCACCCCGGGCGGATCGATCCCGCACTGCCGTGCCGCCTGCACCGCTTCCCGGCAGCGACGCAGGTCTCCGGTGTAGACGGCGGCTTCGGCGGCCCGCGCGAGCAGGTGAGCGGCGGACCCGGCCGGAGCGGGGCCCGCCCGGTCGGCCCGCGCGGTCCGGGGGACGGCGGCCCGCGCGGCCCCCGCCAGCAGGGCGTCGAACGCCTCCCCCGCGCTGCCCGTGCGCAGGGCGAGAACGCCGGTGACGGCGTCGGCGTCCGCGTGGGCGGCCAGGGTGCGGGACCGGTCGGTCTCGCCGGCGCGCCAGGCGTCGGCGGCCGCGCCGGCGAGCAGCAAGAGACGTGCGCGCGGGTCGGGGCAGAGCGCGGCGGCGCGTTCGGCGAGGGCGCGCGCGAACGCCGGGTCGCCCGCGGCCCGGGCAGCGGCGGCGGCCGCCGCCAGTTCCGCGGCGAGCCGGCCGCTCGGGCCGAGCGCGCCGGCGCCCCGGTGCCAGGCGCGCCGGGGCGTCTCGGCCGGTCCGTGCAGCACGCGGGCGAGCAGCCGGTGGACGTCGCGCCGGTCGGCCGGGGAGGCGGTCTCGTAGGCGGCGATCCGGGTCCAGGCGTCCCGGAAGCCGACCCCGCCCGCCGTGGCGTACGCGACGCCCGCCGCCTCGGCTTCCTCCAGCGGCCGCAGGTCGAGGCGTACGGCGGCGACGGCCCGCTGGAAGGCGTGGGTGGCGACCGGGTACTGGTCGGCCGCGGCCAGCAGCAGCACCAGGCGGGTGGCGTCGGGCAGTTCGCGCACCTCACGGCGGTGGGCCGACAGCCGCCGGGGGGCCAGGTCGACGGGTTCGACGGGCAGCGGGTCGAGGCCGGCCGCCTGCCGCTCGGTGAGCCGGCCCGCTGCCTCGACGGCGGCCCGCGGGTCGCCGTGCACCAGGCGCAGCACGCGGACCCGGACGCCTTCGGGCAGCGCGGCGACCGGGCGCGCGCCGGGGCTCGCGGGCGCCGGTGCCGAAGTGCCGCCGAGAGGTGGGGGGTTCACCGGGGTCACCACCCGACTGACGTTACTGGCGGGTTACTTGAACCGTAAAGACCGGCGACTTCACCGATGCGGCGCGCGTAGACCCCCGCGGACACTCCTGGCAACCCCACCCGTTTCAGGAGGCACCATGCAGCGCCACAAGCGTCGCATCGCCGCGGTCCTCACGGCCGCGGCCTCTTCGCTCCTTCTGTCACTGTCGTTCACCGCCCCCACGGCCCGCGCGGCGACCCACGACCCGATCGTCTTCGTCCACGGTCTCAGCAGCGACTCCAGCAGCTGGGACGACTGGGTCGCCGACTTCGAGGCCGACGGCTACACCGCGGCCGAGCTGGACGCCTGGACGTACAGCTGGACGCAGTCCAACGTCACGACCGCCGCCCAGTTGAACACCGAGATCAAGAAGGTGCTGGCGCGGACGGGCGCGAGCAAGGTCGACGTGGTCGTGCACTCGATGGGGGCGCTGAGCTCCCGCTACTACCTCAAGAACCTCGGCGGGACGGCCTTCGTGGACGACTTCGTCTCCGTCGCGGGCACCAACCACGGCACCTCGGTCGCCTCGCTGTGCAGCTGGCTGTACACCTCCTGCGCCCAGATGGTGACGGGCAGCTCGTTCCTCACCGCGCTCAACTCCGGTGACGAGACGCCCGGCGCCGTGAACTACGCGGCCTACTGGTCGAACTGCGACGCGGCGATCGACCCGGACTCCTCGGCGCTGCTGAGCGGCGCCACCAACGTCGGCGTCGGGTGCATCTCGCACGACGCCATGAACAACGACCACGGCGTCTACGAGAAGGTGCGCGACTTCGTCCGGTGACGCGCCGGGCGGGCGACGGCGACGGCGACGCCGGCGTCCTCGCCCGGGGGTGCGACGGGCCGCACGGGGGAAGAATCCCCGGGTAGGCCCGTCGCCACCAGGCTCCGGAGGTCACCATGCCGTCACCGCCCCACGACCCCGGCATCAGCTCCGGCTCCGGTTCCGGCTCGGATTCCGGCGCCGTGCGCGGCGACGACGTCCGCCATCCGCTGTTCGCCCGTTGCTACGCCCGGCTGGGCGCGGCCGCGGAGACCCGTGCGGGCCTCGCCGGGGTACGCGAGCGGCTGCTCGCCGGACTCTCCGGCCGGGTCGTCGAGATCGGCGCGGGCAGCGGGCTGAACTTCGCGCACTATCCGGCGGGCGTGGCCGAGGTCGTCGCGATCGAGCCGGAGCGCCGGTTGCGCCGGTCGGCGCGGGACGCCGCGCTGCGCGCCGAGGTGCCCGTGGACGTCGTGCCGGGGGTGGCGGAGGCACTGCCGGTCAAGAGCGAGGCGTTCGACGCGGCGGTGTTCTCGCTGGTGCTGTGCAGCGTGCGGGACGTGCCCCGGGCGCTGGCCGAACTGCGGCGGGTGCTGCGGCCCGGCGGCGAGGTGCGGTTCTTCGAGCACGGTCCCGGCGGCGGTCCGGCGATGCTCCTCACCCAGCGGGCGCTGGACCGCACGGTGTGGCCGCGCCTGGCCGGCGGCTGCCGGCTCACCCGGGACACCGTCGGCGCGCTGCGGGACGCCGGTTTCGCACTGGGCCCCTACCGCCGTACGACCCTGCCGGAACGCGGCCCGCGGCTGCCGTTCTCCTACTGCGTGACGGGCGTCGCCTGGCGCCCGCCGGAGCCCGACTGAGGCACGGCGGCCGCGGGTGCGGGCGGCGCGGCGGCGGGCCGCGCGAGGGAACAGGGCGGCGCGGGAGCGGGCTACAGGCTCCAGCGGCGCAGTTCGCCGGCGATCTCGGACACCGACGCCTCCCCGCTCTTGACCGACCGGGCGAGATCGCGGACCTGTTCGGGCGAGGTGGCGATCTTCAGCCCGCTGGCCACCAGGTAGGCGTAGGCGACGGCGCACGCGAACAGGGCGTTGGAGCGCTCCAACGCCGGTACGTGGATGAGGAGTTGCAGCAGGGCGGCGGCTCGGGTGTGCGGATCGTCGTAGACGGGGACGTCGAATATCTCCGCCTGATGGCGTGCCACGGCCGCGACCAGCGCGCCCCAGTCGGTGACCTGGGGGTCCCCCGGGGTCTTCTGTTCGGCGAGCATGAGGAGCCAGGCGAGGTCGATACGGAGGTCGCTCAAGGGATCAGCGGCGACCTTCGCGCGTGCCGGCCTCGCGTGCCGCGCCCGCGCGGCCCTCGCGCTCCGCGCCGAACTCCTCGGCGAAGAGCGCCTCGTACTGCTTCATGAAGTCGCCGGCGGCCTCGACGAACGTGTGACCGACCTCCCCGGCGTCCTGTCTGACCAGCTCTTCTATGTAGCGGTTGACGCTCATGCCGCGAGCAGTGGCACGCTCGCGGGCGACCTGGGCCGTGCCCTCGTCCACGCGTACGTTCAGCTGGGTCTTCGCCATACCTCGAAGCTAGCGCCGAGGTGCTAGCAGCGGCAAGGGCGGCCGGTGGTCGAAAAGGGATACCGGCTGTGCGCCGGGTCACACTACGCTCGGTCGGACACCGTCATCGGTTCGTAGTCGGCTTGTCCACGAGCGAGGAGGCAGCCTTGTCCACACCTGCTGCGGAGCACGTCCCCGGCCTGGCCCCGGCCGGCGGGAGCGCGGCCCGCGCCCGAGGTCTGACCAAGGCATACGGCTCCGGCGAGACCACCGTGCTCGCCCTGGACGGCGTGGACGTGGACATCGCGCGCGGACGCTTCACCGCCGTCATGGGGCCGTCCGGGTCCGGGAAGTCCACGCTGATGCACTGCCTGGCCGGACTGGACACCGTCTCGGCCGGCCAGGTGTGGCTGGGCGACACCGAGATCACCGGCCTGAAGGACCGGGAGCTGACCCGGCTGCGGCGCGACCGGATCGGGTTCATGTTCCAGTCGTTCAACCTGATCCCGACGCTGAACGCGGCGGAGAACATCACCCTGCCGATGGACATCGCGGGCCAGAAGCCCGACCAGGCGTGGCTGGACCAGGTCATCGACACCCTGGGGCTGCGCGACCGGCTCAAGCACCGGCCCGCCCAGCTGTCCGGCGGCCAGCAGCAGCGCGTGGCCTGCGCCCGCGCCCTGGCCTCCCGCCCGGAGCTGATCTTCGCCGACGAGCCGACCGGCAACCTGGACTCGCGGGCGGGGCTGGAGGTCCTCGCGTTCCTGCGCGAGGCGGTCGACTCCCTGGGCCAGACCGTCGTCATGGTCACCCACGACCCCGGCGCCGCCGCCCACTCCGACCTCGTGCTCTTCCTCGCCGACGGGCGGATCGTGGACGAGATGCGGCAGCCGACGGCCGAGGCGGTCCTGGAGCGGATGAAACGCTTCGACGTGATCCGCGCGCAGTTCGACGGCGAGAGCGGGGACGGCAGCGGCCCCGCCGCCGTCGGCGCCGGCTCCGGGGAGAAGTGATCCGGTGCTGAAGGCCACGCTCAGAAGCTTCCTCGCGCACAAGGGACGGCTGCTGCTGTCCGCGCTCGCCGTCGTGCTCTCGGTGGCGTTCGTCGCCGGCAGCCTGATCTTCTCCGACACGGTGACCCGCACCTTCGACCGGCTCTTCGCGTCGACGGCCCCCGACGTCACGGTGCAGCCGAAGGAGGACCTGACCTCGTCCGCGCCGACCGGCGCGGTGCAGACCGTGCCCGCCTCGCTCGCGCAGCGGCTGGCCGGCGTGCCCGGAGTGGCCGCCGCCCACGCCGACGTCAGCGTCCAGAACATCACCGTCGTCGACGCCGGGAACAAGTCCGTGGGCCCGACCACGGGCGCGCCGACCATCGCGACCGACTGGTTCGTCACCCACCGCAGCCCGGTGAAGCTGACCTCGGGGCACGCCCCGCGGGGCGCGGGCGAGGCCATGCTGGACGCCGACACCGCCGACCGCAAGCACGTGGCGATCGGCGACACGCTCACCGTGATGGCCCAGCCGGGCTCGTTCAAGGTCGAGATCGTCGGCATCGCCACCTTCACCACCACCAACCCCGGCGCGGCGCTGGTCTACCTGGCCCCCGAGACGGCGGCCACGAAGCTGCTGGGCGCGGCGGGCAAGGCCACGAGCATCTCCGTCGACGCGGCCGCGGGCACGAGCGACGCGGTGCTCAAGAAGCGCGTCGCCGCCGCCGTGGGCCCGGGGCCCTACGAGGTGAAGACGGCCGCCGAGCAGGCGAAGTCGTCCGCGCAGGCGCTCGGCGGCTTCCTCGACGTCATCAAGTACGTGATGCTCGGCTTCGCCGGGATCGCCGTCCTCGTCGGCGTGTTCCTGATCGTCAACACGTTCTCGATGCTGATCGCCCAGCGCACCCGGGAGCTGGGCCTGCTGCGCGCGCTGGGCGCCGACCGCCGCCAGGTGCGCCGCTCGGTGCTGACCGAGGCGGTGCTGCTGGGACTGGTCGGCTCCACGCTGGGACTGGCCGCCGGCATCGGCCTGGCGGTCGGGCTGATCAAGCTGATGAGCGCCTTCGGCATGAACCTGAAGACGACGGAGATGGTGGTCGGCTGGGGGACCCCGGTGGCGTCGTACGTCGTCGGCGTCGGCGTGACCTTCGTGGCGGCGTACCTGCCGGCCCGGCGTGCGGCGACGGTGTCGCCGATGGCGGCCCTCGCCGACGCGGACGTCGCCGGGGTCGGCCGGCCGCTGAGGGTGCGCGCCGTGGTGGGCGCGGTCGTGGGCGCGCTCGGCGCGGCCGCGCTCGCCGGCTGCGCGGCCTCGTCGAAGACGGCGTCGGCGGCGTCCCTGCTCGGCCTGGGCGTGGTCCTGACGCTGATCGCCACGGTCATCGCGGGGCCGCTCCTGGTCCGGCCGGTGATCAAGGTCCTGGGCGGCGCCTTCCCGGCCCTGTTCGGGTCCGTCGGCCGGATGAGCCAGCGCAACGCCCTGCGCAACCCGCGTCGCACGGGCGCGACGGCGGCCGCGCTGATGGTCGGCCTCGCCCTGGTGGGCGGAATGTCGGTGGCGAGCGCCTCCATGTCGAAGTCGTTCGACCAGCAGATCGACAAGACCCTGGGCGCCGACTACGTCGTCCAGAGCGCCAACTACGTCCCGTTCTCCGCGGAGGTCACGAACGCGGTGCGCGGCACCGAGGGCGTCGGCCTGGTCGTACGGCAGCGGTTCGCGCCGGTCGCCGTGCGACTGCCGGACGGCAAGCGCGTGGAGACGACCGCCAGCGGCTACGACGACCGGGTCGACGACGTCGCGCACGTCGACTACGCCGAGGGCGACAGCGCGGCCGCACTGGCCGACGGCGCCGTCGGCATGGACGTGGACTTCGCCCGCGAGCACGGGGTGCGGCTCGGCAGCGTGCTCCCGGTGGAGTTCCCCGGCGACCGGACGGCGTCGCTGAAGGTGGGCGCGCTCACCGATCAGGAAGCGGCCGACGGGTTCGGCACCCAGGGCGGGCTGTTCTTCGGGATCGCGACCGTCGAGAAGTACGTGCCCGGCGGACAGGACATCGCGCTCTTCGTGAACGCGCGCCCGGGCACTGACGCGGACGCTCTGCGGCCCCGGCTGGAGAAGACGCTGGACGCCTACCCGCAGGTGCAGGTCCGCGACCAGGCCGACTACAAGAAGCTCGTCCACGACCAGATCGCCGTGCTGCTCTACCTGGTGTACGCGCTGCTCGGGCTGGCCATCGTCATCGCGGTGCTCGGCGTCGTCAACACGCTGGCCCTGTCGGTGGTGGAGCGGACCCGGGAGATCGGGCTGCTGCGCGCCATCGGGCTGGGCCGACGGCAGTTGCGCCGGATGATCCGGCTGGAGTCGGTGGTGATCGCGGTGTTCGGCGCGGTGCTGGGGCTGGCGCTCGGCCTGCTGTGGGGGGTGTGCATCCAGCAGGTGCTGGAGTTGCAGGGCATGAAGGCGCTGGCCGTGCCGTGGGGCACGATCGTGGCCGTCGTGGTGGGGTCGGCGGTCGTCGGCGTCGTCGCGGCGCTGCTGCCCGCGTTGCGCGCGTCCCGGCTGAACGTGCTGGCCGCGATCGCGCACGACTGAGCAGCCCTCGGGCCGGGGCACGCGGGCGGCGGCCGTCCGGATGGCGGAATTCCGCGTCCGGGCGGCCGCCGCGTGGTGGGATCGACGCATGTCTGATCTGCGGATACGAGCCGCGACACCCGATGACCTGGACACCGTGCTGGCCTTCTGGAAGACGGCCGCCGAGGGCACGAGCATCAGCGACGACCGCAGCGGGGTCGAGCGGCTGGTCGCCCGCGACCCGCAGGCGCTGATCCTGGCCGAGCAGGACGGTGAGCTGGTCGGGACGGTGATCGCCGGGTTCGACGGGTGGCGGTGCCACCTGTACCGGCTGGCGGTGCATCCGCGGCGGCGCCGCCGGGGCGTGGGCTCGGCGCTGCTGGCGGCCGCGGAGGAGCGGTTCGTGGGGCTGGGCGGCCGGCGCGGGGACGCGATGGTGCTCACCCGCAACGAGACGGCGCATCATGCCTGGCGCGCGGCGGGGTACGCGCCCGAGGAGAAGTGGCGGCGCTGGGTGAAGCCGCTCGCCGACTGATCCGGGGCCCGCCAGGCCTCCTTTGCCGATCCTTTACCCTTGGGGGGCTGCGTGGATCACCGCGCGGCCCCCACGACGTCATGAAAGGTGTGAGCGTCCGCCCATGGGCGAGCCTCCCCGTACCCGCACGCGTCCCCGTACGCGACATCGCGCGCTGCCGTCCGCCCTGCCCGATCCTGGGACGGAGGTGACCCGATGACCGAAGTGCTGCTGCTCCTGGTGGCGATCCTGCTGTCGTTGGCGTGCGGCGCGTTCGTGGCCGCCGAGTTCTCCCTGACCACCGTCGAGCGCGGCGAACTCGAACGGGCGGCGGAGCGCGGCGAGCGCGGCGCGGCCGGCGCCCTGAAGGCCGTCCGCAACCTCACCTTCCAGCTCTCGGGCGCGCAGCTCGGCATCACGGTCACCAACCTGGTGGTCGGCATGCTGTCCGAGCCGTCGATCGCCAAGCTGATCTCCGGGCCGCTGGAGTCGCTCGGCCTGTCGAGCACCGCCGCGAGCTCCGTGGCACTGGTGCTGGGCACGGCGCTGTCGACCGTGTTCCTGATGGTCGTCGGCGAGCTCGTGCCCAAGAACTGGGCGATCTCCTCCCCGCTGACGGTCGCCAAGGGCGTGGGCAACGCGCAGCGCTGGTTCAGCGCGGCCTTCCGGCCCTTCATCAGCCACCTCAACGAGACCGCGAACCGGATCGTGCGCCTCTTCGGCGTGGAACCCACCGAGGAACTGGCCGCCGCGCGCAGCCCCCAGGAACTCGCGGCCCTCGCCCGGCACTCCGCCCGGGAGGGCGCGCTGGAGGCGGACACCGCCGAGCTCTTCGTGCGCACCCTGAACCTGGCCGACCTGACGGCGGAGAACGTGATGACCCCGCGTGTGCAGGTCATCGCGCTGGAAGCCGCGGCGACCTGTGAGGACGTCGCCAACGCCACCCGGGCCACGGGGCTGTCCCGCTTCCCGGTGTACCGCGGCGGCCTGGACGCGGTGGTCGGCACCGCGCACATCAAGGACGCGCTGGCGGTCCCCGCCGACCGCCGCCCGCGCGTGCCGGTCTCGGAGATCATGCGCGAACCCCTGCTGGTGCCCGAGTCGCTCACCGTGGACCGGCTGCTGGACCGGCTGTCGGGCAAGCGGACGATGGCCGTGGTCATCGACGAGTACGGCGGCACGGCGGGCGTGGCGACGCTGGAGGACATCGTCGAGGAGGTCGTCGGCGAGGTCCGCGACGAGCACGACCCGCACGAGACGCCCGACCTCGCCCCCGCGGGCTCCGACGACGACGGCCGCGCCCTGTACTCGGCGGACGGCTCCGCCCGCACCGACCAGCTCGCCCGCGTGGGCCTTCAGGCCCCTGAGGGCCCCTACGAGACGCTGGCCGGCCTGGTCGCCGCCGAGCTGGGCCGGATACCGGCCGTCGGCGACACCCTGGAGATCGCCGGCTGGCGCATGGACGTCGTGGACGCCTCCGGCCGCCGGGCCGCCCGGGTGCTGCTGCACGCACCGCTCGCCGACACCCCGGAAGGGGCCGACACGTGATCGCCGTCCAGTTGCTCATCGCCCTGGCGACCCTCGTCGTCAACGCGTTCTTCGTCGGCGCCGAGTTCGCGCTGATCTCCGTACGCCGCTCCCAGATCGAGCCGTACGCCGAGCAGGGCGACCGGCGCGCCAGGAGCGTGCTGTGGGGCCTGCAACACGTGTCCGCGCTGCTGGCCGCCGCGCAGCTCGGCATCACCCTGTGCACGCTGCTGCTCGGCGTGGTCGCCGAGCCCGCCATCGCGCACCTGCTGGAGCCGGTGTTCCACGCGGTGGGGGTGCCCGAGGGCGCCGGCCACGCGGTGTCCTTCGTGATCGCGCTCGTCCTCGCCACCTATCTGCACATGCTGCTCGGCGAGATGGTGCCGAAGAACGTCTCGCTCGCCGAGCCGGTGCGCAGCGCGCTGCTGCTCGGCCCGCCGCTGGTCGCCCTCGCGCGAGGACTGCGGCCGGTGATCTTCACCGTCAACGCGTTCGCGAACGGGCTGCTGAAGCTGTTGCGGGTCGAGACGAAGGACGAGGTCGCGGCGACCTTCTCGGACGCTGAGCTGGCCCAGATCGTCAGGGACGCGGGCGAGGCCGGGCTGCTCGACGACCGCGCGCAGGAGCGGCTGCACGACGCCCTGGAGCTGGGCCGCCGCCCGGTGCGGGACGTCGTCATGCCGCTGGAGCGGGTCGTGCACGCGCGCGTGGGCGTGACCCCGGAGGGGCTGGAGACGCTGGCCGCCGAGTCCGGGTTCTCCCGGTTCCCGGTGGTGGACGAGGGTCGGCGCATCGTCGGCTACCTCCATGTGAAGGACGCGCTGGACGCCTCGCCCCGGGACGCCCCGTTCCGGCTGCGGGACATGCGGGCCATCGCGCGGGTGCGCGAGGCGACGCCGCTGGACGACGTGCTGACGGCCATGCGCGGCAGCCGGACGCATCTGGCCGCCGTGCTGGGCTCCGACGGGCGGCTGGCCGGTCTGGTGACCATGGAGGACGTGCTGCGGGAGCTGTTCGGACAGCGGACCTGACCGCAGCGGGCCGCTTCGCCGCGCGGGTCCGCCCGCGCGGCGGAGGCGACCGACCGCCGGGTATGCGACTCGGGCTACCATCTGTGTCGCCATGCAGACGAACCCCACGTACACCAGCCTGGTCGCCGTCGGCGACTCCTTCACCGAGGGCATGTCCGACCTGCTGCCCGACGGCACCTACCGGGGCTGGGCGGACCTCCTCGCCGCACGGATGGCCGCCCGCTCCCCCGGCTTCCGGTACGCCAACCTGGCGGTGCGCGGAAAGCTGATCGGACAGATCGTCGAGGAGCAGGTGCCGGTGGCGGCCGCGATGGGCGCCGATGTGATCACCCTGGTCGGCGGCCTCAACGACACCCTGCGGCCGAAGTGCGACATGGGGCGGGTCAAGGGCCTGCTCACGGAGGCGGTGGAGCGGCTGGCGCCGTCGTGCAAGCAGCTGGTCCTCATGCGCAGCCCGGGGCGGCAGGGTCCCGTCCTGGAGCGGTTCCGGCCGCGCATGGAGGAGCTGTTCGTGTGCGTCGAGGAGCTGGGCGCCCGGCACGGCGCGCTCGTCGTCGACCTGTACGGCGCCCCGTCGCTGAGCGACCCGCGCATGTGGGACGTCGACCGGCTGCACCTGACGGCGGAGGGGCACCGCCGGGTCGCCGAGGCCGTCTGGCAGAGCCTCGGACACGACCCGGAGGACGAGGAGTGGCACGCGCCGATGGCGGCGACGGCCCCTCCGGGCTGGACGGCCCGCCGGGTCGCCGACGCGCGGTTCGCCCGGCAGCACCTGCTGCCGTGGATCGGCCGCCGCCTCACGGGCCGCTCGTCCGGCGACGGTCTGCCGCCGAAGCGGCCCGACCTGCTGCCGTACGAGGGACCGCCCGCGTGAGGGACCTGCGCGGCCGGGCCCGCGGGCCGCGCGACGCGGACGCCCGCGGCGAGTGACGCCGCTCTCGTAGGTTCCGCCGAACGCCACCGTGCGCCGACCTGCACGAATCGCCAGTAGAATCCGTCCACGTGACTTCCGCTGCCGCCAAGCCCCGCATCCCCAACGTCCTCGCCGGACGCTACGCCTCGACCGAGCTCGCCACGCTCTGGTCGCCCGAGCACAAGGTGAAGCTGGAGCGTCAGCTCTGGCTCGCCGTGCTGCGGGCTCAGAAGGACCTCGGGATCGAGGTGCCGGACGCGGCGATCGCCGACTACGAGCGTGTCCTCGACACCGTGGACCTGGCCTCGATCGCCGAGCGCGAGAAGGTCACCCGGCACGACGTCAAGGCCCGTATCGAGGAGTTCAACGACCTCGCCGGGCACGAGCAGGTGCACAAGGGCATGACGTCCCGCGACCTGACGGAGAACGTCGAGCAGTTGCAGGTCCGCCTCTCGCTGGAGCTGGTCCGCGACCGTACGGTCGCCGTGCTGGCCCGCCTGGGCCGGCTGGCCGGCGAGTACGGCGAGCTGGTCGTGGCCGGCCGCTCGCACAACGTGGCCGCGCAGGCCACGACCCTGGGCAAGCGGTTCGCGACCGCCGCCGACGAGCTCCTCGTCGCGTACGGCCGGGTCGAGGAGCTGCTCGGCCGGTACCCGCTGCGCGGCATCAAGGGCCCGGTGGGCACCGCCCAGGACATGCTGGACCTGCTGGGCGGGGACGCGGCGAAGCTGGCCGAGCTGGAGGACCGGATCGCCGGCCACTTGGGCTTCTCGCAGGCGTTCACCTCGGTCGGCCAGGTCTACCCGCGCTCGCTGGACTACGAGGTCGTCACGGCCCTGGTGCAGCTCGCCTCGGCGCCCTCCTCGCTGGCGAAGACGATCCGGCTGATGGCCGGGCACGAGCTGGTGACCGAGGGCTTCAAGCCCGGCCAGGTCGGGTCCTCCGCCATGCCGCACAAGATGAACACCCGGTCCTGCGAGCGCGTCAACGGCCTCATGGTCATCCTGCGCGGCTACGCGTCGATGACGGGCGAGCTGGCGGGCGACCAGTGGAACGAGGGCGACGTGTCCTGCTCCGTGGTGCGCCGCGTGGCGCTCCCGGACGCGTTCTTCGCGCTGGACGGCCTGCTGGAGACGTTCCTGACCGTGCTCGACGAGTTCGGCGCCTTCCCGGCCGTCGTCGCCCGCGAGCTCGACCGCTACCTGCCGTTCCTCGCCACCACCAAGGTGCTGATGGGCGCGGTGCGCGCGGGCGTCGGCCGTGAGGGCGCGCACGAGGCCATCAAGGAGAACGCCGTGGCCTCGGCGCTGGCGATGCGCGAGCAGGGCGCCGAGCGCAACGAGCTGCTCGACAAGCTGGCGGCGGACGAGCGTCTGCCGCTCGACCGGGCGCAGCTCGACGCGCTGATGGCCGACAAGCTGTCCTTCACGGGCGCCGCGGCCGCGCAGGTCGCCGTCGTGGTCGGCCGGATCGAGGAGATCGTCAAGCAGCGGCCGGAGGCCGCCGGGTACACCCCCGGAGCGATCCTCTGACGCGCTTCACCCAGGCGGAGCTGGAGGCAGCCCGCGACCGTCTCGTGCCGGACGTCGTCGCGGGCGGCCTGCGCGTGCTGTTCTGCGGCATCAACCCGGGCCTCATGACGGCGGCGACCGGACACCACTTCGCCCGCCCCGGCAACCGCTTCTGGCCCGTGCTGCACCGGTCCGGCTTCACGCCGAGGCTGATGAAGCCGGCCGAGCAGCGGGAGCTGCTGTCCTACGGGCTCGGCATCACCAACGTGGTGGCGCGGGCGACCGCACGGGCGGACGAGCTGAGCGCCGAGGAGTACCGCGAGGGCGGCAGGCTGCTGGCGCGCAAGGTGACAGCCCTGAAGCCGCGCTGGCTGGCGGTGGTGGGGGTGACCGCCTACCGGGCGGCGTTCGACGACCGCAAGGCGGCGGTGGGGCCGCAGGAGCGGCTCATCGGGGAGACCCGCGTGTGGGTGCTGCCGAACCCGAGCGGCCTGAACGCGCACTGGACGACGGAGACGATGGCGCAGGAGTTCGCCCGGCTGCGCGAGGCGGCGCGGGACTGAGGTCGCTCAGGGCGGCCCGGTCTCCGTCACCACCAGCAGGAGCTGGAAGGGCAGTTCGGTGTCCCACTGGGAGACGCCGAGGGCTATCCAGCGCGGTGTGCCGGGCAGTTGCCACAGGTGCACGTCCGGAACGTGACCGCTGAGCGAGGCCCAGGGCTCCGCCGGGTCCTCGCCCGTCAGGGAGCGTTCCAGCGTGCTCGCCAGACTGACGAGGTGGGGCGGTCCCCAGCGGTCGGTCAGCCGCTCCGTGAGCCCGTCCCGGTCGGCCTCGTACTGCTCCTCCGTCTCCTCCCACGCGGTGCGGCACTCGCCGTGGAAGTCGCCGCTGGTCTGAAGTTCCGCCACGAGGTACCCCTGCGCGGGCAGCTCGCGGACGCTCAGCAGGTCGACGGTGGCCAGACCGTGGGCGATGTCCATGAGATCCAGTAAAGCGGCCGGCACTGACAATTGGCTGCCCGTCAGCGGGCCGGCCCCCTCAGGCGTCCCGGACCCGTACCCGCCACGTCCCCGCTGCGACCGCCGCCGCCGTCCACAGGGCGGTCACCGCGAGCCCGGTCCACGGCCCCACGACGCCGTCCCACGAGCTGTGCAGGGCGACTTGGCCCGCCCGGTCGGGCAGCAGGTCGGCGACGCCGCCGCGCACGTCGCCGACGACGAAGGAGACGAGCAGGAGGAAGGGAACGAGGATGCTCAGGGCGCCCACCCCGCTGCGCAGCACCGCGGTGAGACCGGCGGCCATCAGGGCCATCAGCGTCAGGTAGACGGCGCAGCCGGCCGTTGCGCGCAGGCACTCCGCCCAGGTCGGCGCGTGCGCGTGCGGTCCCCGGACCGCCGCTCGCACCGTCAGGGCCGCCGGCCCGGTGACCAGGCCGACGGCGAACAGCGGCAGGCCGATCGCGGTCAGCTTGGCCGCGAACCAGCGGCCCCGGCGGGGCACCGCGGCCAGCGACAGGCGCAGGGCGCCCGCGTGGAACTCGGCGGAGACGGCCGTCGTGCCGAAGGCGACCGCCGCGATCTGTCCGAAGACCACGCCGAAGAACGCGGAGAAGAGGGCGTCGTCGCCGTCGCCGAGTCCCGCCAGTGTGGAGAACGCGACGGTGGCGAGCGGTACGGCGGCCAGGGCGCCGATCTGGGCGCGCACCGTGCGGACCTTGATCCACTCGGCGTGGAGCGCGGGCGCGGATGCCAGGGGTCCCACGGTCAGGCCTCCTCGTGCGGTCGGGACGCGAACTCGGCGTCGTCGGCGGTGAGCGCGAGGTAGGCCTGCTCCAGCGTGCCTTCCTGCGCGGAGAGTTCGAGCAGCGGGACGCCCGCGGCGCAGACGAGCGGACCGATGTCGTCCACGCGCGCGTGACGCACGGTCCAGTGCCCTTCGGGGTGGTGCACGGCGTCGTGGCCGTGCCGGGTGAGGACGTCCTCGAGGGCGGTCGGGTCCGTCGTGCGGATGCGGACGCCGGGGCGCACGCGCGCGTCGACGAAGTCGCGCAGCGCGGTGTCGGCCAGCAGGCGGCCGCGGCCGAGGACGACGAGGTGGTCGGCGAACGACGCGGTCTCGTTCATCAGATGGCTGGAGACCAGCACGGTGCGGCCCTCCGCGGCGAGCCGGCGCAGCAACCCCCGGATCCAGACGATGCCTTCGGGGTCGAGGCCGTTGGCGGGTTCGTCGAGCAGGACGACCGCGGGGTCGCCGAGCAGGGCGGCGGCGATGCCGAGCCGCTGGCGCATGCCGAGGGAGTACGTCCGCACCCGGCGCCGGGCGGCCGGGGCCAGTCCGGCCTCCTCCAGCACCTGGTCGACCCGGCGGACGGGCAGGCGGTTGCTGGCGGCGAGGGCGAGCAGGTGGTCGCGTCCCGTCCGGGAGCCGTGAGCGGCGTGGGCGTCGAGGAGGGCGCCGACGTGGCGGAGGGGTTCGGTGAGGGTGACGTAGGGGCGGCCGGCCAGGGTGGCGGCGCCGGACGTCGGCCGGTCGAGGCCGAGGAGGAGGCGCAAGGTGGTGGACTTGCCCGCGCCGTTGGGACCGAGGAACCCGGTGACGCGGCCGGGCAGGACCCGGAAGGTGATCCGGTCCACGGCCCGCCGGGGGCCGTACTCCTTGGTGAGTTCGTGGACGTCGATGCTGGTCATGGCCACAGCTTGGCCACCGGCCGGGGCTGCGGGCCTCCCCCGCGCGGGGAGTTCCCCTCCCCCGCTCGGGGGAGGCCCGCAGCCGGCGGATCCTGCCACCATGTCCGCATGGGCCG
Source organism: Streptomyces hilarionis (assembly GCF_024539675.1). GTDB lineage: Bacteria > Actinomycetota > Actinomycetes > Streptomycetales > Streptomycetaceae > Streptomyces > Streptomyces hilarionis. Next base: position 28,639 of record NZ_JAHHIT010000065.1, read on the forward strand.
CCTGCTGAGCCCGCTGCTGCGGGGGAAGACGTACACACGACTGCTGCACCTGTGGGTGCCGATGCTGATCGTGAGCGTCTGGATGTTCGTCGATCCCACGCGGCCCTGGGCGCCCGCCCTCGCGCTCCTGCCGGTCGGGCTCGTCCCGGCGGTGCGCAGGAGCGAGGGCGTGCAGGCGCAGCTGCTGCTGACACCCGACGAGCGGGAGCCGGGATTCTCCGTGGCCGCGTCGGCGACCTGGCGGGACCGCCTGCGTACGGTGCTGTGGCTGCAAGCGCGCATGGCGCTGGGCGCGGCGACCGTCTTCGCGTGCGTGTGGCTGCCGGTCGCGGCGGTCGAACTGGTCCGCGGCGCGTTCGGTGTCGCGGGCGCGGGCATACCGGGTCTGCCCGCCGTGGGGGCGCACGGGTGGCCGGCCCTGCTGGCGCCGCTACCCGTGCTCGTCCTCGGCGCACTGGTCGTCGCGCTGGGCGAGGCGGCCACGTACCTGGCGCGGCGGCTCCTGGGCCCGTCGGCGGCGGAGCGGCTCGCCGCGCTGGAGGAGCGCACCGAGCAGCTCCTGGAGCGCAACCGGATGGCCCGGGAGCTGCACGACTCGATCGGTCACGCGCTCACGGTGGCGGTGGTGCAGGCGGGCGCGGCCCGGGCGGCCGGCGACCCGGGCTTCACGGACCGCGCGCTCGGGGCCATCGAGGAGACCGGCCGGGCCGCCCTGGAGGACCTGGAACGGGTGCTCGGCGTGCTGCGGGAGGCCGAGCGGCCGGCGCGCGGCCGGCCGACGCTGGCCGAGGCCGACCGCCTGTGGCAGTCGGCGCGGGCCTCGGGCGCGGAGCTCGACGCCGAGGTGACGGGCCCGCTGGAGAGGGTGCCGGGGCCGGTGTCGCGGGAGGGCTACCGCATCCTCCAGGAGTCGCTGACGAACGTGCTGCGGCATGCGGGCGCCGTTCCGGTCCGGGTGCGCGTCACGGTCGGCGACGACGTCCTCAGCCTGGAGGTGCGCAACCGGCTGCTCACCGATCGCGTGCCCGGCCCCGGGCGGGGCGGCGGGCTGCGGGGGATACGGGAGCGGGCGGCCCTGCTCGGCGGGCGGGCGTCGACCGGACCGGACGCGGGCGACTGGCAGGTACACGCAGAACTGCCGCTGAGGTGATCCAGGGTCGTGCGTGCCGGACCCCGCGACGCCGACATGATCCGAACGACAGGCCCTACGCTGGGCGGATGCCGGTGACCGTGCTCCTCGTCGACGACGAACCCCTGGTCCGCGCGGGCCTGCGGGCCGTTCTGGAAGCGCAGCCGGACATCGAGGTGGTCGCGGAGGCGGCGGACGGGGCCGCGGTGATCCCGCTGGTGCGGCGGTGGCGGCCCGACGTCGTCGCCATGGACGTGCGCATGCCGCTGATGGACGGCATCGAGGCCACCCGCGCGGTGCTGCGCTCGGTGGACCGGCCGCCGAAGATCCTGGTCGTCACGACCTTCGAGAACGACGAGTACGTGTACGAGGCGCTGCGTGCGGGCGCCGACGGGTTCCTGCTGAAGCGGGCCCGGCCCGCCGAGATCGTGCACGCGGTACGCCTGGTCGCCGAGGGCGAGTCGCTGCTGTTCCCGGCCTCGGTGCGACGGCTGGCCGCCGAGTACGGCGGCGGGGCCGGCGCCGCGGGCCGGGCGGCGCCGGACGCGGTGGAGCGGGCCGGGCTGACCGGCCGGGAGGCCGAGGTGCTGCGGCTGATGGCCCGTGGGCTGTCCAACGCGGAGATCGCCGCCCGGCTCTTCGTGGGAGCCGAGACCGTGAAGTCGCACGTGAGCGCGGTGCTGGCGAAGCTGGGGGCGCGGGACCGGACCCAGGCGGTGATCACGGCGTACGAGTCGGGATTCATGGCCTCGGCCTGAGCGGTGCGTGACCTCTTCGGTACGAAGGCGGCACTCGCCCGGGTCACGCCCGCCGAGTACGATCCGCCCCAACACGGGCTCGAGCTGGAAGGACGCACCTTGGGGCGGTTGACGGGCGGGGATCCCTCGCTGCTGCGAAGGATCAATTCCGCGGTGGTGCTGCACGCGTTGCGCGCGGCGGACTGCGCGACGCTCACGGAGATCACCCGTGTGACGGGCCTGTCCCGGCCGACCGTGGAGGGGGTCGTCGAGGACCTCATCGCGGCCGGGCTCGTCGTCGAGATGGCGGCCGACGAGAGCGTCGCCCGGCGGCAGGGGCGGCCCGCGCGGCGGTTCCGGTTCCGCGCCGAGGCCGGTCACCTCCTGGGCCTGGAGATCGGCTCGCACCGGGTGGCCGCGCTGCTGGCCGACCTGGACGGGCGGGTGCTGGGCGCGCAGTCCAGGGAGGTGGAGGAGTCGGCGCCGGCCGACGACCGGCTGGAGCGGCTGCGCGGCGCGGTCGCCGAGCTGCTGCGCCGGGCCGGGGTGCCGCGCAGCTCGCTGCGGGCGGTCGGGGTGGGCACGCCGGGGATCGTCGAGGCGGACGGCACGGTGCGGCTGGGCACCGCGCTGCCGGAGTGGACGGGGCTGCGGCTGGGCGAGCGGCTGAGCCGGTCCTTCAAGTGCCCGGTGCTGGTGGAGAACGACGCCAACGCGGCGGCCGTGGCCGAGCACTGGAAGGGCGCCGCCACCGAGTCCGACGACGTGGTGTTCGTGCTGGCCGGGCTGAGTCCCGGCGCCGGCTCGCTGATCGGCGGTCGTCTGCACCGGGGTTACGGAGGGGCGGCCGGGGAGATCGGCGCGTTGCACCTGCTGGGGCGCGAGGCGACACCGGAGACGCTGCTGTCCACCACGGACGAGCCGCTGCATCCGCTGGACGAGCAGGCGGTCGCGGCGGTGTTCGCGCAGGCGCGGGAGGGCGACCAGCGGGCCCGGGCCGCGGTGGACCGCTTCATCCAGCGGCTCGTCCACGACGTGGCCGCGCTGGTGCTCGCCGTCGATCCGGAGCTGGTGGTGGTCGGCGGCTGGGCGGCCGGCCTGGACGGTGTGCTGGAACCGCTGCGCGACGAGCTGGCGCGCTACTGCCTGCGGCCGCCGAAGGTGGCCCTGTCGATGCTCGGCGAGGCCGCGGTGGCGACGGGGGCGCTGCGGCTGGCCCTCGACCACGTGGAGGAGCAGTTGTTCGCGGTGGAGGGCACGGTCACGGCGCGGCGGTGAGGCCGCCCACCGCGCGACGCGCCGCGCCCCGGAGGAGATCCGGGGCGCAGGACGTCAGCCGGAGCGCGCACGCGGGCCGTTCGGGGGCCCGCCCCTCACGACCCGTCGCGGGCGGGGCGTTCAGGAGGCCTGCGGGCCGGGACCGTGGTGTATCTCCACGCCGCCCGCCGCGCCGAACGTCAGGCGGCAGGTGTCCGCGCGGTAGGTCGCGACGGACAGCGCCGCGGTGCGGCCCTCGGCGAAGAAGCGGGTGGTGACCACGAGCACGGGCGCGCCGGGGAGCCGGTCGAGTTCCCGCGCGTCGTCCGCGCGGGCCGAGCCGAGCTCCACCGCGCGGTCCTGGCCCTGAAGTTCGAGGCGTTGCAGCTCGGCGAGCACCGCCCGCGCGCGTGCCGCTTCGAGGGGGGCGTCGCTCCCGGTCGCCTCGGGCGCCGACGCCAGGGGGACGTAGAGCAGTTCCGCGGCGACGGGCTGGCCGTCCGAGACGCGTGAGCGGCGCACGATGTGCACGGCCTGGTCGCGCGCGGTCTCCAGGGCGGTGGCGACGGCCGCGGGCGGGACCGCGAGGGTGCTGTCGACGGGCTGCCAGGCGTCGTCGTCCGCGCCGGGCCACACCTGCTGTCCGGTGCCGACGGCCACGCCCATCCGCGGCGGCGCCACGGTGGTGCCGACGCCGCGGCGGCGCTGAAGCCTGCCCTCCAGTTCGAGCTGCTCCAGCGCCTGGCGCAGCGTGGCGCGGGCGACGCCGAAGCGGGCGGCGAGCTCACGTTCGTTGGGCAGGATCTCCCCCACGGTGAACTCGGAGTCGAGCGCTTCGCTGAGCACCGTCCTGAGATGCCAGTACTTCGGTTCCTGCACCGATTCCAGTTGCGTGGTCCCCACCCTGTCCTCCGCAATCGCCGTGGTCGGCAGCGTTTTTTCGCGCCCTTGTTTATTAAAGGTTGTTGCACTTATCTGCGACCATAGGACGCCCCCCACCCTTGGTCAAGACCAATCCTCGAACCCTGTCGGCCCCAAGCGGCTCTTGGGGGAAAGCGTTTACGAGAAGTTCGCGAGCGGGCGCTGCCGTGACACTCCGGCAACGCTCCCGCCGTCAAGGCGGCCCGAGTCGCCGGGCGCGAACTACGGTGGCGCCAGGTCCGGCGCTCCGTCCGGCCCGAGGGACACGGGAGGTCGGCTGTGCGGTACGCGGTGCTGGGTACGGGCGAGGTCGGGCGCACGCTCGGCGGCGAACTGGTGCGCCTCGGGCACTCGGTGGTCCTGGGTTCGCGCACGAAGGACAATCCGGCGGCCCTGGAGTGGGCGCGCGCGGCGGGCGCGGGGGCGAGCACGGGAACCTTCGCGGAGGCGGCTGCGGCCTCCGAGGTCGTCGTGAACGCCGTGTCCGGGCGGGTGGCCGTGACGGCCCTGCAAGCGGCCGGGGCGGCCCACCTCGACGGCAAGGTCGTGCTCGACGTCTCCAACCCCCTGGCCTTCGAGGACGGCGAGGCGCGGTTGTCGCCCGTGGAGTCGGACAGCGTCGGCGAGCAGATCCAGCGGGCGTTCCCGCGGGCGCGTGTGGTGAAGTCGCTCAACACCGTCAACTGCCAGGTGATGGTGGATCCCGCGCGGGTGCCCGGCGAGCACCAGGTGTTCGTGTGCGGGGACGACGAGGACGCCAAGGGCCGCGTCACGGCGCTGCTCGGGGAGTTCGGCTGGCCCGCCGGCCGGGTGATCGACCTGGGCGGGATCCGGGCGGCGCGCGGGGTGGAGATGTGGCTGCCGCTGTGGCTCGACCTCATGCGCCGTTTCGGTCACGCCGACTTCAACCTGGAGCTGCGCAGGGCCCGTTGAGCCGACCGGACCGGGAGAAAGCGGATCGGCGGGGCGTCCGCGGGGGTTCACTCAGCTGGGGGCTACCCGCCGGTAGCAATTGCTGACAAGCTGTCTACGGCGTCCCCCGGCCCAGTCCAGACGAGGAGCTCCCATGTCCGCCACCGTCTCCTTCACGATCCCCTCCCCCGGCGGCCCGCGACCGGTCACCGTGTCCTACACGCGCGCGGGCAGGGGCGAGCCGCTGCTCCTGCTGCACGGCATCGGACACCACCGGCAGGCGTGGGACCCGGTGGTGGACATCCTGGCCGCCGAACGCGACGTGATCGCGGTGGACCTGCCGGGGTTCGGCGCGTCCCCCGCCCTGCCGGACGGCCTCGCCTACGACCTGCCCACGACGACCGCGGTGTTCGGAGCCTTCTGCGAAGCGATGGACCTGGACCGCCCCCACGTGGCGGGCAACTCCCTGGGCGGCCTGCTCGCCCTGGAACTCGGCCGCGAGAAGCTGGTGCGGACCGTCACCGCGCTGTCCCCGGCCGGGTTCTGGTCGGAGGCGGAGCGGCGCTACGCCTTCGGCGTCCTGGTCACCATGCGGGGCATCTCCCGACGGCTGCCGCTGCCCCTCGTCGAGCGACTGGCGAGCACCGCGGCCGGCCGCACCGCCCTCACCAGCACCATCTACGCCCGCCCCGGCCGCCGTTCACCCGAGGCCGTGGTCGCCGAGACGCTGGCCCTGGCCCAGGCCACCGGGTTCGACCAGACGCTGAAGGCCGGCATCTCGATCCGCTTCACCGAGGATCTGCCCGGCGTGCCCGTCACCGTCGGCTGGGGCACCCGCGACTGGCTGCTGGTGCGCCGCCAGGGCGTCCGCGTGAAGCAGGTCATTCCGGCCGCCCGCCTGGTGCGGCTGCCCGGCTGCGGCCACTGCCCGATGAACGACGACCCGGCGCTCGTCGCCCGCGTGATCCTCGACGGCAGCCGCTGAGGCGGCGGCAGGGTTCGGCGCCCCCGCCCCCAGGGCGACCCCGGCCCCGACGAGGGCGCTGCCGACCGCTTGAACCAGGCCGTAGGACCCGGCGCCCACGAGCGGCGCGGTGCAGGCGGCCGCGACGGGGATGAGGCCGGAGAACAACGTGGCCCGCTCCGCGCCGATCCGCTGCATGCCCATGTACCAGCAGACGAAGCCGACGACCGTGACGACCGCCGCCTGCCACAGCAGCGCGGCGGTCTCCGCGCCGTCGGGGCGGCGCAGCCACCGCGGACCGGCCGTCAGCAGGCCTACGGCCGCCGACTCGACGGCGGCCAGCCCGCACACCGTGGCGGACAGCAGCCGCGGGCCGAGCGGCCGCAGGACCGGCACGGCCAGCACCGCGAAGCCGACCTCCCCGGCCAGCGCGCAGACCGACCAGGCGATGCCCGCGCCGTCCGACGGGCCCCACCCCTGCACGGTGAACGCGCCGACGGCGACCAGCGAGGACCCGTACAGCACCGCGCGCCGGGGCCGTCGCCGCGCCGCGAGCGGGACGACGACCGCCACCACGACGGGGGCGCAGCCCACGAGGACACCGGGGACGGCGGGCTCCGCGGAGCGCTCGGCGCACAGCACCGCCAGGTTGAACCCGACCATCCCGACCGCCGCGAGAAGGGCCAGACGCGCCCACGCCCGCCCGGTCAGCGCGCGCAGCCGGGCTGCGGACCCGGCCCCCGTCAGGGGTGCGAGCAGCAGACAGGCCAGCCCGTAGCGCAGGCACTGACCGCCGGCGTACGGGTAGGCGCCGAGGACGCTGTTGGCGGTGAAGGACCCGCCGACGAGGACACAGGCGAGCGCGCACAGCAGGCAGCCGCGCAGGACGGTGGTGTTCATGACGGCGACGCTAGGAGCGGCGGCGGTCCGGTTTAAGGTCCACTTCCATGACGTCATCGGGGACCAATCCGACGGGGCCGTCCGCGTCGGCCGCCTGGGAGGTGCTGCTGCCTGCGGCCACCGCCCCGCCGCGCACGCGGGGCCGCGCGCTGCGGGCCGCGCTGCGCGACGCGGTGCGCTCGGGGCGGCTCGCGCAGGGCGCCCGGCTGCCGTCGAGCCGGGACCTGGCCGCCGATCTGGGGGTGTCGCGCGGGCTGGTGACGGAGGCGTACGAGCAGCTGACCGCCGAGGGGTACCTGCGCAGCGGCCGCGGCGCCGGCACCTGGGTGGGCGGCGCCGCACGGGCGGCCCCCTCCCGTGCGCGCGACCTCGCGCCGCGACCGCCGGGCGCCCGGGCCGACTTTGTGCCGGGCACGCCGGACCTGTCGCTGTTCCCGCGCGCGGCCTGGGCGGCGGCACAGCGGGGCGTGCTCGCCGAGCTGCCCCACCACGAGCTCGGCTATCCCGACCCGCGCGGACTGCCCCGTCTGCGCACGGCGCTCGCCGAACTCCTCGCCCGCCGCCGGGGCGTGGTCGCCGACCCGGAACGCCTCGTGATCGTCTCCGGCGTGGCCCAGGCGACGGCGCTCCTCGGGCTCGCGCTGCACGCGCGCGGAACGGACGCCGTGGGCGTCGAGGACCCCGGCAGTCCCCAGCACGGCGCCCTCTACGCGGCGGCCGGCGTCACGGCCGTCCCCCTGCCCCTGGACGACGAGGGGACCGACCTGACGGCGCTGCGGGCGTCCGGCGTCCGGGCCGTGACGACGACGCCGGCCCACCAGTTCCCCACCGGCATCGCGTACTCGGCGCGACGGCGCGCCGAACTGCTGGACTGGGCACGGTCCGTGGACGGCTTCGTCGTCGAGGACGACTACGACGGCGACTTCCGCTACGACCGCGCCCCGGTGGGCGCCCTCCAGGGCCTGGACCCCGAGCGCGTGGCCTACACCGGGTCGGTCAGCAAGTCCCTGGCGCCCGGGCTGCGGCTGGGCTGGCTGCTCGTCCCCGAGGCGCTGGCCGAGGAGGTCGTCGCCCGCAAACGCGCCACGGACCTCGGTCATCCCGTCCTCGACCAGGCGCTGTTCGCCCGCTTCGTGGAGCGCGGCGACTACGACCGCCAGCTGCGCCGCGGCCAACGCGTCTACCGCGAGCGCCGCGACGCCCTCGTGGCGGCCCTGCGGGAGCACTTCCCGGGGGCGGAGGTGCGCGGAATCGCCGCCGGGCTCCACGTCATCGCCGAGCTCCCGCCCCGGTACGGCCCGCGGCGGCGCTTCCTGCGGCACATGGCGGCGGCGGGCGTGGAGGTGCGCACGCTGGACGACTACGTCCACGCGCGTGCCGGACGCGAGGAACGCGAGGGAACAGAGGAGGAGACGACGTCTCTCGTGCTCGGCTACGCGCACCTGTCGCCCGCCCGGGTGCGCGACGGCGTTCGGCTGATGCGGCAGGCCCTCGACGAGTGACGCCCGAAGGAGCCCGTCGGGGCCGAGGGCGTGTTTCGAAAGTAGCGTCGTCCGCCCGGAGGGCGGGCCCGGCGGCGTCTGGTGCGTGCGATCGCAAGGCGGAGGGTCACCCCGATACTGGTTGTATCGGGGTGATCCCGACAACGCGGCTGGGGGTGCCCCCTCCGGGGGAGTGCGTGCCAGGCGTCGCCGGGCAGACGGGACTTTCGAAACACGCCCTAAAGGGTGTTTCACAAGTGTGGCTGTCCGCATGGCTCAGTGGTCCTTGACCTGCTGTTTCACCCGGTGAGGGCGAGGTTGTGCAGGGTGGCGACGGCCTGGACGGCATGGTGGAGGCCGTCTCCTTTCTGGCGGCAGTCGCGCAGGATCTTCCAGTTCTTCATCCGGGCGAAGGTGTGCTCGACGCGGGCTCGGACGCGCCGGTGCTCGGCGTTGTCCTCCTCCTGACCGCGAAGGAGCGGCCGTCCGGCGCGTCTGCGGTGCGGCACGATGAGGCCCGTGCCCAGGTAGGCGCCGTCGGCTATCACCGTCGTGCCCGCAGCCGTCGCGGGCAGGTCTGACTCGCGCCAGACGTGGGCATCGGCCTTGTTCCCGGGCGCCGGACGGGCCGATGCGACGACCAGGCGACTGTCGGCATCGATGATGACCTGCACGTTCGCCGAGAACCGGTAATTGCGCGACGAGGCGGCCAACGTGCGGTCGCGGACCGGGATCAAGGTGCCGTCCACGATCCACAACCGCTCCACCCCTGCGACCGGCCGCGGTGCCGGCTCCAGGGCGAGCAATGGCCGCAGGCGCTGGATGACCCGGCAGACCGTGGCCGAGGAGACCCCCAAGAGCGGGGCGAGCTGGCGCATCGTGAGGTTCGTGCGGTAGTACACGGCCACCAAGAGGACCCGGTCAGCCAGTGGCAGACACCACGGGCGGCCGCCACCAGGACCGTTCCCGCCCCGCTCACGGACCACCCTCAGCAGCCTCTCGAACCGGTCCATCCGCAGCCCTGTGAACGTCTCCACCCACAACGGCTCAGCTCTCAACACCCCACGCATACAAGGGAAATGCCCGTAACGCGGCCTTGTGCAACACCCTTTAGGCCCCTCGGAGGTCCTGGGAGCGGCCGAGGAGACCGGGGACGCACAGTCCGCCGGCCCCTCGCGGCGCGGCGGTTGTTCACCTGTGGTTTGCGTGCGCGCTGCGGCGCCCCAGTAGTTGTGACAGTGCACACCGGCCGGTTCCCGCCCCTGGAGGCCCCGTCATGTCCCACCGTCCGTTCCCCGGGCGCCGCAGCGTTCTGCGCGGCTCGCTCGCCGCGTCCGCGGCCCTGACCCTGCCCGCCGCCCTCGGCGCGGCCCCCGCCTTCGCACTGTCCGGGCGCCCGAAGGCGGGGTGGGGCGTCCAGGCCGGGGACGTGACCTGCGACTCCGGGCTGGTGTGGGTGCGTTCCGACCGGCCGGCGCGGATGATCGTCGAGACCGCGGCCACCGAGTCCTTCCGGGGGGCCCGCCGTTGGCACGGTCCGCTGGTCGGCGCGGGCACCGACTTCACCGGCACGACCCGGCTGCACGGTCTGCCGTCCGGCGAGCAGATCCACTACCGCGTGCTGCTCGCCGACCCGGACGACCCCCGCCGCACCGGCGAGCCCGTGGCCGGCACGTTCCGCACCACCCCGCTCGGCCGCCGGCGCGGAGTGCGCTTCCTGTGGTCCGGGGACCTCGCCGGCCAGGGCTGGGGCATCAACCCCGACCGGGGCGGCTACCGCATCTACGACGCGATGGCGAAGCTCGATCCCGACTTCTTCCTGTGCAGCGGCGACAACATCTACGCCGACGGCCCGATCACGGCGACGCAGGCACTGCCCGACGGCAGCCTGTGGCGCAACGTCGTCACCGAGGAGAAGGCGAAGGTCGCCGAGACGCTCGCGGAGTTCCGCGGCAACTTCCGCTACAACCTGCTCGACGACAACCTGCGCCGGTTCAACGCCCAGGTGCCGTCCGTCATCCAGTGGGACGACCACGAGGTCCGCAACAACTGGTACCCGGGCGAGGTGATCGCCGACTCCGACGCCCGGTACACCGAGAAGAGCGTCGACGTGCTCGCGGGCCGCGCCCGGCGGGCCTTCGGCGAGTACTTCCCGATCTCCACCCTGCGGCCGGGCGCGAAGGAGGGGCGCGTGCACCGGGTCGTTCGCCACGGCCCGCTGCTGGACGTGTTCGTGCTGGACATGCGCACCTACCGCAACGCCAACTCGCCCGACGACCAGCGGACGGACCCGCAGGGCATCCTGGGCGCCGAGCAGTTGGAGTGGCTGAAGCGGGAGCTGTCGCGCTCGCGCGCGGTGTGGAAGGTGATCGCCGCCGACATGCCGCTCGGGCTGGTCGTGCCGGACGCCACCGAGGGGCGGCCGAACATCGAGGCCGTCGCCCAGGGCGACCCGGGCGTCCCGCTGGGCCGCGAGCTGCAGATCGCCGAGTTGCTGCGGTTCGTCAAGCACCGGCGGATCACCGGCACCGTGTGGCTGACGGCGGACGTCCACCACACCTCGGCGCAGCACTACCAGCCGTCGCGGGCCGCGTTCACCGACTTCGAGCCGTTCTGGGAGTTCGTCTCCGGGCCGCTCAACGCGGGCGCCTTCCCGGCCAGCGCGCTGGACGGCACGTTCGGTCCCGAGCGGGTGTTCGTGAAGGCGCCGACCGCGGCGAACGTGTCCCCCGCGGGCGGCTACCAGTTCTTCGGCGAGGTCGACATCGACGGCGACAGCGGCGAGTTGACGGTGCGTCTGCGCGAGCAGGACGGGACCGTGCTGTTCACCAAGGTGCTCCAGCCCGGACGCGTCGGGCAGTAGCCCGGCGTCCCGTACCCTCGACACCGTGCCGCGCACCGGCGTCATCCCCCGGTGCGCGGCGCTGTCGTGCGGCCCGCCGCGGCCAGGGTCGTAGAAGCGTTAACAAAACGGGCATTCGTAGCCTTTACCCATCAGTCACAAACCGTTCGTGATCACGCAACACGATTCCTCCACAGTGGCTGCATGACTCGAGACATCTCCGACGTGACGCGCGCGAAGAACGGACGCCCGGTGCACCACTGGCGGCGGGACCTGGTGGAGCTCGCGGCGCTCTTCACGGCCGTCGCGGTGGCCGACGGCGTGGCGAACCTGGTGGGACACGGACCGGACGGCCCGGCGCTGCTGGCCGTCTCCGCCGTCCTGCTCGGCGCCACGGCCGGGTTCCACACCTGGTGGGCACGGCGCCACGGACACGCGCCGCCCACCGGCGATACCGACGCCCGGCCGCCCTCCGAGGAGTCGCAGGCCGGGCCGTCGGAGCTCCCCCCGGGGACCGACGAGGACAGCGCCCTGTGGCGGATGCGGACGACCGTGAAGGACGCCCCGGGGTCGTTGGCCGCGCTGTGCGGTGCGCTCGCCGCCCACCGGGTGGACATCCTCAGCCTCCAGACGCACCCGCTGGGCGAGGACACGGTGGACGAGTTCCTGCTGCGCGCCCCGGGCTCGCTCGCGGCCGCCGGGATCAGCCGGGCCGTCTCCCTCGCGGGCGGCGTGGGCACCTGGATCGAGCGCGCCGACGCCCACGACCTGGTGGACGCGCCCACCCGGGTCCTCGGCCTGGCCACCCGCACCGCACTGGACGCCGCGGAACTTCCCCTCACCCTGCGGCAGTTGCTGGGCCGCTGCACGATCCGCTCGCTGCCCGCCGCGTCGGGCGCCCGGGGGCGCGGCCAGGAGGGCGTGCCCGTGGAAGGCGTGCTGGAGGACACGGTGATGCGACTGCGCGCCCCGGAGGGCGGCGTGATCACCGTGGAGCGGCCCCATCTGCCCTTCACGCCGACCGAGTTCGCCCGTGCGCGGGCCCTGGTGGAGCTCGACGCCCGGCTCGGACCGCGCATCCCGCGCGGGCAGGACGCGCTGACGCTGCCCGAGGGCGGCGACATCACCGTGCGGCGGGCCGACACCGGTGACCTGGAAGCGGCGAAGGCGATGCACGAGCGGTGCTCGGCGCGCACGCTCGGGATGCGGTACAACGGGCCGGTCGGGGACGTGGACCGCTACCTCAACCACCTGCTCAGCCCGCGTTTCGGCCGCACCCTCGCCGTGCAGACGCCGTCCGGCCGCATCGTCGGCCTCGGGCACCTGCTGTGGGACGGCGACGAGACCGAGGTCGCGCTGCTGGTCGAGGACCGGTGGCAGCGGCGCGGGGTCGGGACCGAACTGCTCGGCCGGCTGGTGGCGATGGCCGCCGAGGCGAAGTGCGAGAGCGTGTACGCCGTGACGCAGGCCTCCAACACCGGCATGGTCGCCGCCATGCGCGGCCTGGGCCTCCCGCTCGACTACCAGATCGAGGAGGGCACCCTGGTCGTCACCGCCCGGCTGGAGACCGCGGGGGCCCGGCCGGCGTCCGTGCGCCACGACGAACGCGCCGCACGCGACTGACCCGGCCGGGACGACGGCGACGGCGACAGCGACGGGGCGACGGCGGGTGCGGGTGCGGTCATGGGCGCGGGTGCGGGTACGGTGACCGCAGGAGGGCCCGGCGATGTCCGTCGCCGGGCCCTCCTGGTTCCGCCGTCCTCCCGGCGCCCCCGCCGCCTCTCGGTCACCGTCACCGGTTCGGCGGCTCACCGGTTCGGCGGCTCACCGGTTCAGCGGCTCACCGGTTCAGCGGCTCACCGCGGCCGGACGGGGCGCTTGCGCGCACCGGCGACGGGATCGTCACGCCGGAACCGCCCGCGGCGGCGGTCGCGGGCGTGCCGGTCGCCGCGCCGAGCGCCTCCCGCAGGTCGTCCCACAGGTCCTCGACGTCCTCCAGACCCACCGACAGCCGCAGCAGCCGGTCGCTGACGCCGGCGCCCCGGCGGTCGTGCGGGTCCACGATGCGGTGGCTGATGGACGCCGGGTGCTGGATGAGGGTGTCCACGCTGCCGAGGCTCACGGCCGGGGTGATCAGGCGGACGCCCGCGATCACCTCGTGCGGGTCGCCGTGCACCTCGAAGGCGATCATCGCGCCGCCGATGCGCGGATAGTGGACGCGCGCGACCCGCGGGTCGGCCGTCAGCCGCCGGGCCAGTTCGGCGGCCGTCGCGGAGGCGGCCCGCACCCGCACCGGCAGCGTCGACAGGCCGCGCAGCAGCAGGTAGCCGGCCAGCGGATGGAGCACGCCGCCGGTGGCGAACCGTATCTGCCGCAGCACTCCGGCGAGTTCCTCGTCACAGGCGACCACGCCCCCCAGCACGTCCCCGTGACCGCCGAGGTACTTGGTGGCGCTGTGCAGCACGAGCCGGGCGCCCTGCTCGACGGGGCGTTGCAGCACGGGCGTGGCGAACGTGTTGTCGGCGAGCAGCGGGACCGAGCCGCAGGCGTGCGCGACAGCCCGCAGGTCGACCTCGGCGAGCGTGGGATTGGCCGGGGTCTCGACCATGACCAGCCCGGTGTCGGGACGCAGCGCGTCCGCGATCCCGGCGGGGTCGGTCCAGGTGACCTCCGACCCGAGCAGTCCCGCCGTCAGCAGGTGGTCGCTGCACCCGTAGAGGGGGCGCACCGCGACCACGTGCCGCAGCCCCGCCGAAGCGCGGGCCAGCAGCACCGCGCTGAGCGCCGCCATGCCGCTGGCGAAGGCGACCGCGCTCTCGGCGCCTTCGAGACGAGCCAGCGCCGTCTCGAACCGGGCGACCGTCGGATTGCCCAGCCGCCCGTACACGGGCGGCCCGTCCGGGTCCGCGCCGGTCGCGGCGAAGGCGTCGATGCGGGCCGCCTCGGCGCGGCTGTCGTACGAGGGGTAGGTGGTGGACAGGTCGATGGGCGGGGCGTGCAGGCCCTGGCGGGCCAGGTCGTCCCGGCCGGCGTGCACGGCCTCGGTGGCCAGTGCGCGGGGCGCTCCAGACGTGCGTACGCCGTCGTACGCGTGCGTGCTCGCAGCGGATGAGTCCATGGACCGCAGGGTGAACATCGCGCGGGGTCGGCGGCGCATGCGCCGTGCTACGTTCGGCCGATGGCCGAATCCGTCGTACTGGACCCGGTCGATCTCCAGCTGCTGCGGCTGCTGCAGAACGACGCCCGGACCACCTACCGCGACCTCGCCGCGCAGGTCGGGGTCGCGCCCTCCACCTGTCTGGACCGGGTGACGCGGCTGCGCCGCAGCGGGGTGATCCTCGGGCATCAGCTGCGGCTCGATCCGGCCAAGCTGGGGCGCGGCCTACAGGCGTTGCTGTCCGTGCAGGTCAGACCGCATCGCCGGGAGCTGGTGGGGCCGTTCGTGGAGCGGATCCGGGCGCTGCCGGAGGCGCTCACGGTCTTCCATCTCACCGGGCCCGACGACTATCTCGTCCATGTCGCCGTCGCGGACATGGCCGATCTTCAGCGGCTCGTCCTCGACGAGTTCACCTCGCGGCGTGAGGTGGCCCGCGTCGAGACCCGGCTGATATTCCAGCAGTGGGACTGCGGGCCGCTCCTGCCGTCCACGGCCCCAGGACCGACGCCGTGAGGTGCGCCGCCGACGGCTTCAGGACAAACGCCGTGACGTGCGCCGCCGGCCCGTACGAGGATGGGGCGCATGTCACAGACCACCAACCCGCTGCCCCGCGAGGTCGCCGACTCCTACGTCGACGACCTCATCGCCCTCGACCCGGTGACCGGCACCTACCTCGGCGTGCAGGAGAGTTCGAGCCGTCTGCCCGACTACTCCCCCAGGGGCCGGGAGGCCCTCGCGCGGCTCGCGCGGGACACCCTGGCCAGGCTCGACGAAGCGGAGCGCGCGCCCGGCGCGGACAGTGACATCGAGCGCCGGTGCGCCCGCCTGCTGCGGGAGCGCCTGACCGCGGAGCTCGCGGTGCACGAGGCCGACGAGGGCCTGCGCGCCGTCGGCAACATGGCCACGCCCGCGCACCACGTGCGCGAGGTGTTCACGGTGACGCCCACGCAGACCGACGAGGACTGGGCCGCGATCGCCGAGCGGCTGCGCGCGGTGCCTGCGGCGCTCGCGGGGTACCGGGAGTCCCTGACGCTCGGCCTGGAGCGCAAGCTCTACGCGGCGCCGCGGCCGACGGCCACGTTCGTCGAGCAGCTCACCGAGTGGTCGGACCCGGACGAGGGGGGCCGGGCCTGGTTCGAGGGCTTCGTGGCCCCCGGCCCCGACGCGCTCCGCGCCGAGCTGGACGAGGCGGCGCGCGGCGCCACCGCGGCGGTCGTGGAGCTGCGGGACTGGCTGCGCGACGTGTACGCGCCGACCGCCGAGGGCGCGCCCGAGACCGTGGGCCGGGAGCGGTACGCCCGCTGGGCGCGCTTCTACAACGGCACCGACCTCGACCTCGACGAGGCCTACGCGTACGGGTGGGCCGAGTACCACCGGCTGCTAGGCGAGATGCGCAAGGAGGCCGAGAAGATCCTCCCGGGAGCCGGGACGCCCTGGGAGGCGCTGGCGCACCTCGACGAGCACGGCCGGCACATCGAGGGCGTGGACGAGGTACGGGACTGGTTGCAGGCTCTGATGGACCGGGCGATCGAGTCGCTCGACGGCACCCACTTCGAACTCGCCGAGCGGGTACGGAGGGTGGAGTCGAGGATCGCGCCGGCGGGCAGTGCGGCGGCCCCCTACTACACGGGTCCCTCGGAGGACTTCTCCCGGCCGGGCCGCACCTGGCTGCCGACCATGGGCGAGACCCGCTTCCCCGAGTACGACCTCGTCTCCACCTGGTACCACGAGGGCGTCCCCGGCCATCACCTCCAGCTGGCGCAGTGGGCGCACGTCGCCGGCGACCTCTCCCGCTACCAGGCCACCGTCGGCCTCGTCAGCGCCAACGCCGAGGGCTGGGCGCTGTACGCGGAGCGCCTGATGGACGAGCTCGGGTTCCTCACGGACGCCGAGCAGCGGCTGGGCTACCTGGACGCGCAGATGATGCGCGCGGTGCGGGTCATCGTCGACATCGGCATGCACCTGGAGCTGGAGATCCCGGCGGACTCTCCGTTCCACCCGGGCGAGCGCTGGACGCCGGACCTGGCCCAGGAGTTCTTCGGCGGGCACAGCAGCCGTCCGGCGGACTTCGTCGAGAGCGAGCTGACGCGCTATCTGTCCATCCCGGGCCAGGCGATCGGCTACAAGCTCGGCGAACGGGCCTGGCTGCTGGGCCGGGAGAAGGCCCGCGCGCGCCGGGGAGAGGCCTTCGACCTCAAGTCCTGGCACATGGCGGCCCTGTCGCAGGGGTCGCTGGGCCTCGACGACCTGGTGGACGAGCTGGCCCGGCTCTGACCGGCCGCGGCACGGCCCGCGGGGCGGCGGAAATCCGCTGTCGCGCGGGCCGTGCGTGCGTCACGCTCGTCGAATGAGCATGTCGCGAACCCTGTTCCTCTCCCCGCGCGTGACCGCGACGGGCCACGCCTTCGCGGACGCGGCACGGCGGCGCGGGACGCACGTGGAGACCCTGCGGGACTGGCGGGTGCCGGCGCGGTGGCGCGCGGCCCCGGCGGCGTCGCTCTACTCCGGTCCGCTGTTCGCGGACGCCGTCGCAGGCGGGCTGGGGCTCGGCCTGCTGGAGGCGCCGCAGGACTGGCTGGCCCGGCTGCCGTACGGACTCACTTCGCGCAAGGTGGAGTTCACCACGATCGCGCGGGCGCGCGAGCTGCGTCGGCCGGCCTTCGTGAAGCCGCCGAACGACAAGAGCTTCCCCGCGCGGGTGTACCGGGACGGCAGCGGACTGCCCGGGTCGGACGCGGTGGACGGCACGGAGCCGGTGCTGGTCAGCGACATCGTGACGTTCACCGCGGAGTACCGGCTCTTCGTGCGGGACGGCGAGGTGCGCACCGGCAGCCGGTACGCGACCGGGGGCGACCTCGACGTCGTCCCGTTGGAGCGGGACGCGCGGCGCGCCGAGGTACTGGCGTTCGCCGAGCGGCTCGCCGGGACGGGACTGCCGAGCGCGGTCGTCGTGGACGTGGGGCTCGTCGAGGGCGGCAGGTGGGCCGTCGTGGAGGCCAACGCGGCCTGGGCCAGCGGCCATTACGCGTGCGACGCGGACGCCGCGCTGGACGTCGTCCTGCACGCGGCCCGCCCCGAGGGCGAGTTCGGGGCGGCGGACCGCCGCTTCCTGCGGCCGGTCCCGGCGGTGGTGCGGGACTGAGACCCGGGCGAGGGGCCTCGCGGACGGCGGTCAGCAGCCGCAGTCGGCCGCGTCCGCGGGGGCGGTGAGCGGGTCGGCGTCGCGCCGCTCACCGCCCCGCCAGGTCTCGTAGGCGAACCCCTCGCGCGCCCAGTACTCGAAGCCGCCCAGCATCTCCTTGACCCGGTAGCCGAGTTCGGCGAGCGCGAGGGCGGCGCGGGTGGCGCCGTTGCAGCCGGGGCCCCAGCAGTACGTCACCACCACCACGTCCTTGTCGAGGAGCCGTTCGGCCTGCTCGGGGACGAGCGCGGTGGGCAGGTGCACGGCGCCCGGGACGTGCCCCTGGTCCCATGCCGCGGTGGAGCGGGAGTCCACGACCACGAAGCCGGGGTCGCCGCCGGCCGCCAGGGCGGCGGCCACGTCGGAGACGTCGGCGTGGAAGGCGAGGCTCGCCCGGAAGTGGGCGGCGGCCCGTGCGGGGGACGCGGGGGCGACGCGCAGGACGGGGTTCACTTCGCTCACGCTGGGGGCGGCGGTCATCTCGGGGCCTCTCCGAAGGTGGTGGTCGACGACCCGAAATCTACGGTCGCCGACGCGCTCCCTGAAGGGGTGTTCCCCGGCATGAGCCTTGCCGGACCGGGGATTTCCCTGCTACTCATCGGCCATGACCGAGTATTCCCCGGACGCCACCGACTGGCGCATCCTCGAGGTCCTCCAGCGCGAGGGCCGGGCCAGTTTCGCCGATCTGGCGCGTGCCGTGGCGATGTCGGCGAGCGCCGTCACCGAGCGCGTGCGACGGCTGGAGGAGGCGGGCGTCATCCAGGGGTACGCGGCCGTCGTGGACCCCGAGCGGCTGGGGCTGTCGATCCTGGCGTTCGTGCGGCTGCGCTATCCCCACGGGAACTACAAGCCGTTCCACGACCTGGTGGCCGTGACGCCCGAGATCCTGGAGGCCCACCACGTGACGGGCGACGACTGCTTCGTCATCAAGGTCACCGCCCGGTCGATGCGCCACCTGGAGGAGGTGTCGGGCCGGATCGGCGCGCTGGGGTCGGTCACCACGAGCGTGGTCTACTCCTCGCCGCTCCCCCGCCGCCCGCTCGGCCGGTAGCCCCGCAGCCGCACCGACGACCCCGAGCGGCCCTTGACGACCTCCAGCTGGGCGTGGATGCGGCGGCGCAGGTCGCCCACGTGGCTGACGATGCCCACGCTGCGGTCGCGTTCGCGCAGGGAGTCCAGGACGTCGAGGACCTCGTCGAGCGTCTGGTCGTCGAGGCTGCCGAACCCCTCGTCGATGAAGAGGGTGTCGAGCCGGACGCCGCCGGCCTCGTCGGTGACGACGTCCGCGAGACCGAGGGCCAGGGCGAGCGAGGCGAAGAACGTCTCGCCGCCGGAGAGCGTGGCGGTGTCCCGCTCCCGGCCGGTCCAGGCGTCGACGACGTGCAGTCCGAGCCCGCTGCGGCCGCGGCCGGCCCGGTCGTCGGAGTGGACCAGGGTGTAGCGCCCGGAGGACATGCGCTGAAGCCGGGCGGTCGCGGCGGCGGCCACCTGTTCGAGACGGGCGGCCAGGACGTACGCCTCCAGGCGCATCTTGCGCTCGTTGTCCGCGGAGGTGCCCGCGGCGAGGCCGGCCAGGCGGGCCACCCGGTCGTACTCCTCGCGCAGCGGGGCGAGCCGGCGGACCCCGTTCTCCGCGCGCGCGGAGAGCTCGTCGAGCTGGGCGCAGCGGCGGCCGGCCGCGTCCTGGGCGGAGGCGGCCGCGCGCAGCCGTTCGGCCGCCGCGGCCGCCGCGCGTCCGGCGGCCGCGAGGTCGGCGGGGGGCTGCCCGGCCGCGGCCACGGTGTCGGGTTCGGCGAGGGCGGCCCGTACGGCCGCCTCCTCGGACTGCCAGGCGTCCAGACGGCGTTGCAGCTCGCGGTGGGCGTCGTCGTCGAGGAGGGCGTCGGCGGCCGCCTGCGGCGTGTCGAAGCCGGCCCGGAACGCGGCCTCGTCCAGGCGTCCGTCGGCGGCCTTGAGACGTTCGGCGCTCTCCTCCGCGGCGCGGGCGGTCTCGGCCGCCTCGGTGAGCCGCGCCGCCCGGCGCTCCAGCTGGGCCGCCCGCGCGCCGACGCTGTCGGCCGTTCCGCGCGCCCGCGTCAACTCCTCCTCCAGCGTCAGCCGTTCACGCTCCAGGCGCTCGCGGTGGCCCACCCGGGACGCGGCCCTGACGGCCGCCTCGCGCTGGGCCTGCGTACGACGCTCGTGCTCCTGCTCGGCCCGGCGCAGTTCCTCGCGCGCGGGGTGCAGCGCCGAGGCCTGGGAGCGGGCCTGTGCGTAGGCCTGCTCGGCCTCCAGCGCCTCGGCGGCGAGCCGGTCCGTCGGGGCGTCGCCCGCCTCCGCCGTGGCGGCGGCGAGCTCCTCGCGCAGGAGGCCGTGCGCGCGCTCCTGCTCGGCCTGGCGTTCCTGGGCGCTCTGGTGAGCGGCGAGTGCGCGCTCCTCGGCCTCGCGGTCGACGTGCCCGGCGTCCTTGCGGGCGGGCGCGGGGTGCTCGGTGGCGCCGCAGACCGTGCACGGTTCGCCCTCGGCGAGGGTGGCGGC
Organism: Streptomyces hilarionis; assembly: GCF_024539675.1. Classification (GTDB taxonomy): domain Bacteria; phylum Actinomycetota; class Actinomycetes; order Streptomycetales; family Streptomycetaceae; genus Streptomyces; species Streptomyces hilarionis. The sequence continues at coordinate 48,637 of NZ_JAHHIT010000065.1, forward strand.
GAGTTCGGCGGCGATGCCCCTGAGGCGTCGCTCCCTGACGTCGAGCCACAGCTCGCGGGCCGCCTGCGTCCGTTCGCGTGCGGCGAGCGCGGTGCGTCGCGCGGTGTCCAGGTCTGCGGTCAGCGCGTCGCGTCGCCGGGCCGCCTCCAGGCGCCGCCGTGCGGGCTCGCGCCGGCCGTCGAGCTGCTCGGCGCGGGTGGCGGCCTCCTGGGCGGTCTCGATCCGGGCCCGCAGGTCCGCGCGGACGGCGTCCCAGCCGGCGAGCCAGGTCTCGGCCTCCGTCAGGACGTCCTCGTCGTCGCGTTCGCGCCGGTCCAGGTCGGCCCGTTCCCCCGCCAGTTCGGCCAGCCGCCGCTCGCCCCGGCGGGCGGACTCCAGACCGCCCAGCTCCTCGGCGGCCCGGCGGGCGGCGGCGGCGAGCCCGGCGGCTCCGGAGTCGGCGGACGGCTCCGGGAGCAGGGCACGCGCGCGGGCCGCGCGGGCCGCCGCCTCCCGGTGCTCCGCGTCAGCGGTCTCGCGCAGCTCCAGCGCCGGCGCCACGGCCTGCGCCTTGCGCGCCCGCTCCATGCGCGCGAGCGCCTCCCGGTGGGCTCCGGCCCGCTCCTGGAGCGCCTCGGCCCGGGCGCGCGCCTCGGCGAACCGCCGCTGGAGCCGGTCGCGTTCGCGGACGTCGGCCAGCTCCCGCTCGGCGGCGGCCTGGGCGGACTCGGCCGCGAGGCGGGCGCAGTGCGCGGTGGTCAGCAGCTCGCGCGCGGTGCTGCGGGCGACGGCGGCGGCGCCGAGCACCGCGTCGGCCAGGCCGGGCTCCCCCGGGGCGAGCTCGGGCAGCTCCATGGCGTCGCCGGCCGCCTGCTGCATCCGGTGGGCGTCCGCGAGCAGCGCGGAGTCGCCCTCGCGCACGCGTGCCTCGCCGACGCGCCGGCGTTCGGCGAGACGCTTCTCCACCTCGGCGAACCGCCCGGTGTCGAAGAGACGGCCGAGCAGCCGGCCCCGGGCCTCGGCGTCGGCGCGCAGGAAGCGGGCGAAGTCTCCCTGGGGCAGCAGCACGACCTGGCAGAACTGCTCGCGGCTCATGCCGAGCAGCTGGGTGATCTCCTCGCCGATCTCCTGGTGGGAGCGGCTGAGGTCCTTCCACGCGCCCCGGGCCGTGTCGTACTCGCGCAGCAGGCTCTGGGCCTTGTCGACCGTGGTGCCGGCGCCGCGCTTCTTGGGCCGCTCCCAGGGCGGCTGCCGGGCGATCTCCAGCCGGCGTCCCGCGACGGTGAACGCGAGGGTGACCTCGGTGCGCGTGCCGGGAGCGGCGTGGTCGCTGCGCAGGGTCGCGCCCTGGCCGCTCTGCCGTGCCCCCGGCACGGAGCCGTACAGCGCGTAGCACACGGCGTCCAGGACCGAGGTCTTGCCCGCGCCCGTCGGACCGTGCAGCAGGAAGAGGCCGGCGGCGGAGAGCTCGTCGAAGTCGACGCTCTGGGCGCCGCCGAAGGGGCCGAAGGCCGTCAGGTCGAGACGGTGCAGCCTCACCGCGCCACCTCCTGGGCCATGTCGTCCGCGCGGACGGCGTCGAAGGCGTCGCGCAGCACGCCCTGCTCGCGGGCGTCGGGTCCCGCTCCGCGCACATGGGCGACGAAGTCCTCGGCGATCTCCTGGTCGCTGCGGTCGGCGAGCCGGCGGGCGTAGGACACGGCGGGGTCGTCGGGCGCGCGTTCAGGGGCGAAGACGAGGCTCAGGGTGTGCGGGAAGCGCTCGGCGAGGCGGGCCATCGGGTCGGCGGGGCGGACGGCGTCGGTGAGGGTGGCCTCGACCCACGCCTGCTCGTGGCGGGCCAGCGCGGGGTCGGCGAGGAGGTCCTCCAGCGTTCCCCGGACGCGGGCCAGCGCCCGGGGCGCCGGGCAGTCGACGCGCTCGGCGCGGACCTCGCCGCCGGCTCCCAGGTCGACCAGCCACATGGTCTTGCGGTGCTCGCTCTCGGAGAAGGAGTAGGCCAGCGGGGACCCGGAGTAGCGCACCCGCTCGGTGATCGTCTGGCAGCCGTGGAGGTGGCCGAGCGCGGTGTAGTCGACCCCGGCGAAGACGCCGGCCGGCACGGAGGCGACCCCGCCGACGGTGATGTCGCGTTCGCTGTCGCTGGGCTCGCCGCCGGTGACGAAGGCGTGGGCGAGGACGACGGAACGCGTTCCCGGCGCGCGTGCGGCGAGGTCGGCGCGGACCCGGTCCATGGCGGCGGTGAGCACACTCTCGTGGGCGGCCCTGTCCACGCCGAACTCGTCCTTGACGAGGGCGGGTTCGAGATAGGGCAGGCCGTAGAAGGCGACCTCGCCGTGGACGTCCGCGAGGATCACGGGCGTGCCGGCGGCGGCCGGGTCGGTGCGCAGGTGGATGCCGGCGCGCCCGATGAGGCCGGCCCCGACGCCGAGCCGGCGGGCCGAGTCGTGGTTGCCGGAGATCATCACCGTGGGCACGCCGAGACCGGCGAGCCGGTGCAGGGCGTCGTCGAAGAGCTCGACGGCGGCCAGTGGCGGCACCGCGCGGTCGTACACGTCCCCCGACACGACCACCGCGTCGACCTCGCGCTCACGCACGGTCGCCACGAGGTGACCGATGAACTCGGCCTGGGCGCCGAGCATGTTCACCCGGTGGAATGCCCGGCCGAGATGCCAGTCGGACGTGTGCAGGAGCCTCATGATCCCCGAGACTAACGGCCGGGTCCGACAGCACGGGCGGTTACTCCCGTATCGCACCGTCATGACGGGTGGACATGGAGGGGCGTTACGGACATTCAGGCCAGGAGAGCGCCCGAGGCGTCGCATGTCACACCCCGTGGGGCCCGCGCGCCGCGCTCACACGTCCCCGTAGGCCTCCTCGCCCAGCGTGAGGCAGGCCGTGCCGGCGGTGGCGTCCGCCAGCCAGGCGCGGAAGGCGTCCACCTCGGCGTCCGGCAGGCCGACCTCGAGGGCGACCGCCTCGCCGTAGCGGACGTCGCGCACCTGGCGCCCGGTGGCGAGCAGGTCGTTGTGCACCTTGCCGGCGCGCTGGTGGTCGACGGTCACGGTGACCAGCCGGAAGCGGCGGCGGGTGAGGACGCCGACGGAGTCGATCGCCTCGCCGACCGCGCCGCCGTAGGCCCGGATCAGGCCTCCCGCGCCGAGCTTGACGCCGCCGTAGTAGCGGGTGACGACGGCGACGACGTACCGCATGTCGCGGCGCAGCAGCATGTGCAGCATGGGCACGCCCGCGGTGCCGCCGGGCTCGCCGTCGTCACTCGCCTTCTGCACGGCGGCGTCGGCGCCGATGACGTAGGCCCAGCAGTTGTGGGTGGCGTCGGCGTGCTCCTTGCGGACGGACGCGAGGAAGTCCTGCGCCTGCTGTTCGGTGGCCGCCGGGGCGAGGGCGCACAGGAAGCGGGACCGGTTGACCTCGGTCTCGTGCACGCCCGCGCGGGCGACGGTGCGGTACTCGTCCTGCATCCGGTCAGCCTATGCGGTGATCGGACCGGCGACTCGCGCGCGGCGCTCCGCGGGCCGCGACGGGGGGCCGACGGCGGCGACCGTGACCGCGGCCCCGACCGCCCACGGGTGCGCGTCGTCGCTCAGGCGCCCCTGGGCACGGTCATCGAGGTGAGCAGGGCGGCGCCGGGCGTCAGGGCCCGCCAGTGCGGGCCGTGCCAGGTCAGGACGGCGATCGCCGACGTCGGGAACTTCAGCCGCACCTGGTCGAGGGCGTCTCCGAGGCCCGCTCCAGCCAGGTGCAGGACGAGTTCCTCCAGACCGGGGTTGTGTCCGACCAGCAGGAGGGTGCCGACCTCGTCGGGCGTCTCGCGGACGACGTCCAGCAGCTCGGGCGCGTCCGCCCCGTAGAGCCGGGCGTCGAAGATCGCCCGCGGCGGCGGATCCCACCGGGCGCCCGCCAGCGCCCAGGTATCGCGGGCGCGGACGGCGGTGGAGCACAGGGCGAGATCCGGGCGGCAGCCGGCTTCGGCGAGCGCGCGGCCCGCCGCCGGGGCGTCCCGGAGGCCGCGCGGGCCGAGCGGCCGCTCGTGGTCGGGAACGCCGTGCGGCCAGGCCGACTTGGCGTGCCGCAGCACGACCAGCCGGCGCGGCGGGCCGTCCGACGCCGTGCCGCCCGTCGCCGCGGCGCCGCCGGCGGTCATGCCGGCGCCCCGAGGTCGCGGGTGAGTTCGAGGCCGAGCAGCCGGTCGGCGTAGGCGTACGTCTCGAAGCGGGCGCCCGCCGCGAGGCCGGGACCGGCGTCGCCGACCGAGCGCAGCACGTTCAGCACCGCGGGCACGTCGAGGTCGTCGTCCCAGGCGGCGCGCAGCCGCGCGCGAAGCTCCTCGGGGACCGGTCGCGAGGGCTGCCGGGCCCAGTCGGCCACGGCCCGCCGCCAGCGCGCGAGGGTGTCGCGGGCCTCGGCCAGCGCCGTCGCGTCGAGCCGCAGCGGCTCCGCACGGGGCGCGGAGAGCAGGGCGAGCCGCAGGACGGCCGGGTCGGCGTCCGGCACGGCCCGGCGGGCGTCCACCGTGGCCGGACAGCCCTCGACCGGGGCGACAAAGATCCGCACCCCGTCGTCGGGGCTCCGGCCCCCCTCACCCACGACGTGGAGGATCTGCGCCTCGCCCACGCCGGCCGCGAGGTCCCTGCCGTCCTCGAAGGGATGCATGCCGAGGGCCGTGGCGCCGGCCCGCAGCTCGGCCTGGTCGCGGTCGCCGGTGAGCTGGAGCCAGGCGGGCGTGCCGCCCAGTTCCAGCGCGCGCACCAGCAGGTCCGCGACGAGCAGCACCCTGAGCGACGCGGCCCCGTAGCCCGAGGCATGGGCCTGGACACGGGTCAGACCCCGCCGGACGGGGGCGGCGAGGGCGGGTTCGCCGGTTCGGGCGTCGATGATGCGCAGCACGTGCCGAGCCTAGGCGGACGAACGCGGGTTCGCAGGCAGGGGGCGCAAAGGCGGGGTCCGGAATCAGGATCCGTCGCCCAGTGTTGACCCCCGCGTCGGATCCTGTGCGACGCAAGAATCATTACGACTGTTTCTGACCGATTCTGATCAATCCCGACTGTCAAGGAGGCTGCCGGTGTACGGCGACGAGACGACGATCCGGAAGATCCTCACCGCGACCGGTGACACCTGGGCCGTGGTGGGCCTGTCGACGAACCGCGCGCGGGCTGCCTACGGCGTCGCCGAGGTGCTCCGGCGCTTCGGCAAGCGGGTCGTGCCCGTGCACCCGAAAGCGGAGACCGTGCACGGCGAGCGGGGGTACGCCTCCCTGGCGGACATCCCCTTCGCGGTGGACGTCGTCGACGTCTTCGTCAACAGCGAGCTCGCGGGGGCCGTGGCCGACGAGGCGGTGGCCAAGGGCGCGCGGGCGGTGTGGTTCCAGCTCGGCGTCGTCGACGAGGCGGCCTACGACCGCACGAGGGCCGCGGGGCTGGACATGGTCATGGACCGCTGCCCTGCGATCGAGATCCCGCGCCTGTCCTGACAGCCCGGCTCCGGGGGCCGGTGCGGCGGGCACGTCCCCGTCGGGGCGGTGACGCGCCCGCCGGAGCGCCGAACGGGCCGCCCATAATGGGCCGGTGACCACCGACTCCCCTTCCTCGCGTTCCTCGCGCCACGTCCCGGTCGTCGTCGTGGGCGCGGGCCCGGCGGGCCTCACCGTCGGCAACATCCTGCGGGCCGCGTCCGTCGACTGCGTCGTACTGGAGGCGGAGAGCCGTGAGTTCATCGAGCGGCGGACCCGGGCCGGGGTCATCGAGGAGTGGGCGGTGCACGCGTTGCAGCGCCGCGGTCTCGCCGACAACCTGTCGGCACGCGCCGAGCGCCACTCGTCGTGCGAGTTCCGCTTCGGCGGCGAACGGTACCGCTTCTCCTACACCGAGCTGACGGGCCGTCATCACTGGGTGTATCCGCAGCCGTTGCTGGTGACGGACCTCGTCCGCGAGTACGTCGACGTGCGCGGCGGCGACGCCCGCTTCTCGGTGCGCGACGTGGACCTGCACGACCTCGACACCGCTCGGCCCTTCGTGACGTACACATGCCCGGAGACGGCTGAACAGCAGGTGCTGACGTGCGACTTCGTCGTCGGCGCGGACGGCCCGCGCGGTGCGGCCCGGGCCGCGCTGCCGCCCGGACACGCGCGGATCGCCCGGCACGACTACGGCACGGGCTGGCTGGCGCTGCTCGCCGAGGCGCCGCCGTCCGGCGACTGCGTGCTGTTCGGCGTCCACCCGAACGGCTTCGCCGGGCACATGGCCCGCAGCCCCGAGGTGACCCGCTTCTACCTCCAGTGCCCGCCCGGCGACGACCCGGAGAACTGGTCCCACGACCGCGTCTGGTCCGAGCTGCGCCTGCGTCTGGAAGCGGCGGACGCGCCGCCGCTCGTCGAGGGCCCGCTGATCGAGAAGCGCGTGCTCGACCTGCACGACTACGTGGTCGAGCCGATGACGTACGGACGGCTCTTCCTGGCGGGCGACTCGGCGCATCTCGTGGCGCCCATCGCGGCGAAGGGCATGAACCTCGCCCTGCACGACGCGTTCCTGCTGGGGGACGCCCTGGTCGCCTACCTGGACGGCGGCGACGGGAGCGGGCTGGACGGCTACTCGGAGGCCTGTCTGCGCCGGGTGTGGGACTACCAGGAGTTCTCGCAGTGGCTGTCCGAGGTCTACCACGGGACCGCCGCCGGCGACCCCTTCCGCGCGGGCACCACCTTCGCCCGGCTGCGCCGGCTGTTCACGTCCCCCGCCGCCGCTGCCGCCTTCGCGGAGCAGTACCTGGGCGCGGCGGAGCGCTACTGACGCGGCGGAACGCCGCGAACACCGCACGCCGGGACGCGCGACACACCGGACGAGGACCGCGCCGGACGGCTACCGCGTCGGACGAGGACCGCGCCCGCCGCGCACCGCGTGCTGCTCAGTCGTGCACCGGGCGGTCGCCGAGCCGGTGGTCCGCCACGCTCAGCGCCTCGTCGACCAGCCGGCGCAGATGACCGTCGGACAGCGAGTAGATCACCCGGCGGCCGTCCTTGCGGGTGTTCACCAGGCCGGCCAGCCGCAGCCGCGCCAGATGCTGGCTGACCGCCGGGCGGGCCGCGTCGCAGCGCTCCGTCAGGGTGCTCACGTCGGCCTCGCCGGAGACGAGCGCGTGCAGCAGGGTGAGCCGGGTGCGGTCGCCGAGCAGGGCGAGCAGCTCGGCGGCGAGGGCGAACTGCTCTTCGCCGGGAGTGCGCGGATGCGCATGGTGCGCAGGTGACAGGTGCATGCGTGCGCTCATACGCACATAATGGCCGAGTGGGCGCGGACGCGTCCACCTGGGCGCACCGGAAGGGGACCGACGTGGGCGACCGGCACGACCACGGACAGGAACACGGGCACGGGCACGATCAGGCGCGCCGGGACGGCCACGGGCGCCCGCACGCGCACGGCCATGACCACGGGAACGGCCACGGCCACGTCGAAGGACACGGCCGCCCCCCGGCCGACGTCGACGCCCACACCCGTCCCGCACACCCCCACCC
>NZ_JAHHIT010000066.1 GCF_024539675.1 Streptomyces hilarionis
GCGGGGTGGAGCAGCTCGGTAGCTCGCTGGGCTCATAACCCAGAGGTCGCAGGTTCAAATCCTGTCCCCGCTACTGATGGCCGAGGGCCGGAATCCGAAAGGGTTCCGGCCCTCGGTCGTGTGCGCTGCCAGATCGTGCGGGCTGACCCGCGACGGAGTCGGCGGGGCCGGTGTTACGCCGTCGCGCAGGCGGGGCAGAGGCCGCGGTACGTCACCTCGACGTCGGAGACCGTGAAGCCGAAGCGCTCCGAGTCCGGGAGGTCGGCCAGCGGGTTGCCGCTCGGGTGGACGTCCTTGATGGCGCCGCAGCGGGCGCAGACCAGGTGGTGGTGCGGGCGGTGCGCGTTCGGGTCGTACCGCTTGGCGCGCCGGTCGGTGGCCACCTCGAGCACCTCGCCGAGGGAGACCAGTTCGCCGAGCGTGTTGTAGACGGTCGCCCGGGAGATCTCCGGCAGCCGCACGACGGCCCTGGCGTGCACCTCGTCGGCCGTCAGGTGGACGTGTTCGCCGTCGAGCACCTCGGCCACGACGCGCCGCTGCGCGGTCATCCGCCATCCGCGGCCGCGCAGTCGGTCCAGAAGGTCACTCATGGTGCCAGCCTAACAGTCGGGTGACCAGGTCCCGAACGGGTGTGACTTTAGATTCCGGCTTGGCTTGGACCGATTCCACTGTAGGACGGGGTACGGGCTGGGTCGTGGGTGGGAGCCGAGACCCAGCAGCGGATGATGTCGCGCACGGAGACGATGCCGACCGGCGCGTGCCGGTCGAGGACGATCAGGTGGCGGAAGCCGCCGTGGGTCATCGCCCGGGCCGCCTCCTCCAGGGTCCAGGCCGGGGCGGCGAAGACCACGTCCTCCGTGGTGTGGGCGTGGGTGCGTTCGCTGTCCGGATCCTGGCCGAGGGCCACGGAGTCGAGGATGTCGCGCTCGGTGAGGATGCCGATGCCGCCGGCGTCCGGGTCCAGGACGACGGCAGCGCCGACCCGGCGGGCGGCCATCAGGGCGGCGGCCTGGCGGAGGGTGTGTGCGGGACCGATGGTGAGGATCACCGTGCTCATGGCGTCACGGACGAGCATGGCTGAGCCACCTCCTTAAGAATCCCACGCCGCGTGTGCGGGGATTCACAAGTTCACAAGTGGGGGTGCTGTCAGCGTGACAGGTAAAGCCGGGGTCAACAAGGGGGCGCGCGCGTCCAATTGAGGGCGCGCGCGCTCATCTGTGGTGCGGAACGGCGTTCGTCAGTAACGCTGGTTGAGGTGGTCCAGCAGTTCGTCGTGGAGCAGGCCGTTGGAGGCGGCGGCGTTGCCGCTGTGCGGGCCCGGACGTCCGTCGAGGCCCGTGAACGTGCCGCCCGCCTCCGTCACCACGATCGCCGTGGCCGCCATGTCCCAGAGGGAGAGGTCGGGTTCGGCGCACATGTCGATCGAGCCCTCGGCGACCATCATGTACGGCCAGAAGTCGCCGTACGCGCGCGTGCGCCACACCGCGCGGGTGAGGTCCAGGAAGCCGTTGAGCCGTCCGCGCTCCTCCCAGCCGCCGAGCGAGGAGTAGGCGAAGGAGGCGTCCGAGAGGTCGGACACGCGCGAGACGTGCAGCCGGGTCGCGGCGGACAGGCTGCGGCCGCTGTAGGCGCCGTGTCCCTTCGCCGCCCACCAGCGGCGGCCCAGCGCGGGGGCCGAGACGACGCCGACCACGGGCTGGAAGCCGGTCTCCCCGGCCTCCATCAGCGAGATGAGGGTCGCCCACACGGGGACGCCCCGCACGTAGTTCTTCGTGCCGTCGATCGGGTCGATCACCCAGCGGCGCGGGCCGGTGCCCTCGACGCCGTACTCCTCGCCCAGGATCGCGTCCCGCGGGCGGGCCCGCTGGAGCTGGCCGCGGATGAGCTCCTCGGCGGCCTTGTCGGCCTCGCTCACCGGGGTCATGTCCGGTTTCGTCTCGACCTTGAGGTCGAGGGCCTTGAAACGGTCCATGGTCCCGGCGTCGGCGGCGTCCGCGAGGACGTGCGCGAGTCGGAGGTCGTCGAGGTAGTCCGGCATGGGACGAACCGTATCCGGCACGGGCGAGCGGGGGCCACACCGGACCGCGGTACGGACGCCCCGCGGGGCCGGGCGGACCGGCGAGCGTCCCGGTCCCGCCGCGCACCCTTGACAGTGCCCCCTCGCGCGTCAAACCTGGGGCGCAGAGCCGCTCGCCCCCGGGAGGCGATGATGCCTGCAGCGCGGGAATCCCTGCTCGACGCCGCCTTCGCGGCGCTTGCGCTACGGCCGTGGGCCGCGGTGCGGATGGTGGACGTCGCCGTGGCGGCCGGAGTGTCCCGGCAGACGCTGTACAACGAGTTCGGCAGCAAGGACGGCCTGGCGAGGGCCCTGGTCCGGCGCGAGGCCGACGGATACCTCGCCGGGATCGACCGGGCGCTCGCGGTGCACGGCGACGCCCGGGACCGGCTGACCGCCACCGCCGAGTGGACCGTCTCGGCCGCCCGCGACAACGTGCTCGTGCGGGCCGTCCTCACCGGATTCTGGAGCGAACGCCTGCCCACGCCGACGCTCTCGGCGGTCCCCTCGTCCTCGGCCGTGCCGGCGCAGCGGCGGGCGGACGGGCCGCTGCCCTCGCCCGGCGATCTCGTGGGCGCCGTCCGGGACCGGGCGGTGGCGGTGTTCTGCGGTCCCGGCGCGGCCCGGGCCGACGCCGCCGACCTGGCCCGCTGCTGCGAACTCGCCGTCCGTCTCGCACTGTCGTGCGTGGCCGCGCCGCCCGCGGGCGAGGACGGCGTCGCCGACCTGGTGCGCGGGGCCCTGCACCGGCATCTCAGGGGGCAGGGGCCCACGCCCGCCGGCGGGCCGGGTCCTAGTGAGCCGAACCCGACAGTTGCAGCCCGATCACCCCTATGATCACCAGGCTGATCGAGACGATCTTCAGGGTCGACACCAGGTCGCCGAGGAAGACCATGCCGTAGATGGCGGTGCCGGCCGCGCCGATGCCCGTCCACACGGCGTAGGCGGGACCGACGTCCAGCTTCTTCAGGGAGAGGGTCAGCAGACCGAAACTGCCCAGGGCGAAGGCGCAGAAGGCGACCGTCGGCCAGAACCGGGTGAAACCGTGCGACAGCTTGAGGCAGACGGCGAAGCCGGTCTCGAGCATTCCGGCCACGACGACCAGGAGCCACGCCATGTGCTGTCCCTCCGTTTGACCGGCCCGGTCCGGCTCGGTGCGATTATGCACTTGCCGGACTCGGGGCGACGCAAACAACGCGGTGGTCAGTAGGCCGTTCGACGGTGGTCAGTCGCCGTCCGTGCGTTCCCGCGTGGACAGCAGCCGGCGCAGGGAGTACAGCCGCGCCGGGTCGGCGTGACCGTCGGCGACCCACGCGTCCAGCGCGCAGTCCGGCTCGTCGTGACTGCACGCGCGCGGGCAGCCCTCGGTGCCCGGCACCAGGTCGGGGAAGGCGAGGATCACCCGGGACGGGTCGACGTGGTGCAGACCGAAGGAGCGGATGCCCGGGGTGTCGATCACCCAGTCGTCCGTGCCGGCCAGCGGCAGGGCCAGCGCCGAGGTCGTGGTGTGCCGGCCGCGGCCGGTCACCGCGTTGACGTGGCCGGTCACCCGCCGTCGCTCCAGCGGGACCAGCGCGTTGACCAGCGTCGTCTTGCCGACGCCCGAGTGGCCGACGAACGCCGTGGTCCGCCCGGCCAGCAGCTCGCGCACCCGCGCCGCCGCGTCGCCGTTCTCCAGTTCCTCGCGGCTGGTGACGACGTAGGGGATGTCGAGGTCGCCGTACAGCTCCAGCAGCTTGTCCGGGGACGCCAGGTCCGACTTCGTCATGACCAGGAGCGGGGTGAGGCCGCCGTCGAACGCCGCGACCAGACAGCGGTCGATCAGGCGGGGGCGGGGCTCCGGGTCGGCCAGAGCGGTGACGACGGCGAGCTGGTCGGCGTTGGCCACGACGACGCGCTCGTAGGGGTCGTCGTCGTCCGCGGTGCGGCGCAGCACCGAGGTGCGCTCGGCGATGCGGACGATGCGCGCCAGGGTGTCCTTCTTGCCGGACAGGTCGCCGACCAGGGCGACCCGGTCGCCGACCACCGCGGCCTTGCGGCCCAGTTCCCGGGCCTTCATCGCGACGACGATCCGGTCGTCGACCAGGCAGGTCAGCCGGCCCCGGTCGACGGTGAGGACCATGCCGTCGGCGGCGTCCTCGTGCTTGGGGCGGGTGTGCGTACGAGGCCGGTTGCCCTTGCGGTTGGGGCGGCTGCGGATGTCGTCCTCGTCGGTGTGCTTGCCGTAGCGGCGCATGGCGAAAGTCCCTATACCCCGAGCATCCCGGTCCACAGTTCGGGGAAGTCCGGCAGCGTCTTCGCCGTCGTCGCCACGTTCTCGATCTGGATGCCCGCCACGGCCAGGCCGAGGATCGCGCCGGCCGTCGCCATGCGGTGGTCGTCGTAGGTGTGGAAGACACCGCCGTGCAGCCGGCGCGGCCGGATGTGCAGACCGTCGGCCGTCTCCGTGACGTCGCCGCCGAGCTCGTTGATCTCCTTGGTCAGCGCGGCCAGCCGGTCCGTCTCGTGGAGCCGCAGATGGGCCACGCCCCGCAGGGTGGACGGGGAGTCGGCGAGGGCGGCGACCGCGGCGATGCCGGGGGTCAGCTCGCCGACGTCGCCGAGGTCGACGTCGATGCCGTGGATCGAACCCGAACCGGTGAAGACCAGTCCGTAGTCGGCCAGTTCGCAGGAACCGCCCATCTCGGTGAAGATCTCGCGCAGCCGGTCACCCGGCTGGGTGGTGCGGGCCGGCCAGTCCGGGACGAGCACCCGCCCGCCGGTCACCAGCGCCGCCGCCAGGAACGGCTGGGCGTTGGACAGGTCCGGCTCGACGGTCAGGTCCCGGCCGAGCAGGGCGCCCGGCGTGACCCGCCAGACGTTCGGCTCGCCGCCCGACTCCGGGCTGTCCACCTGCGCGCCCACCGCGCGCAGCATGTCCACCGTCATCCGGATGTGCGGCGCGGACGGCAGCGAGGAGCCGGTGTGCCGGACCTCCACGCCCTGGTTGAAGCGCGGCGCAGAGAGCAGCAGCGCCGACACGAACTGCGACGACGACGAGGCGTCGATCTCGACCGTGCCGCCGTCCAGCCCGCCCGAGCCGTGCACGGTCAGCGGCAGCGCGCCGCGGTCGTCGTCGTCGATGCGCGCGCCGAGCACGCGCAGCGCGTCGATGACGCCGTTCAGGGGCCGCTCGTACGCGCGCGGGTCGCCGTCGAAGCGGACGGGGCCGTCGGCGAGGGCGGCGACCGGCGGCAGGAAGCGCATCACGGTGCCCGCGTTGCCGACGTCGACGGTGGCGGGCCCGCGCAGGCCCGCGGGCAGGACGCGCCAGGCCTCGCCGGCGCGGTCCGGACCGGCTGCCACGGAGGAGCTGGACGAGACCGTCTCCTCGATGCCGACGCCCATCTCGCGCAGCGCGGCCGCCATCAGCAGGGTGTCGCGCGAGCGCAGCGGGCGGCGCAGCCAGCCCGGCTCGGAGGCGAGCGCCGCGAGGACGAGGGCGCGGTTGGTGACGGACTTCGACCCCGGCACGTGGACCGTCGCGTCGACGGCCTCGCTCGCGTGCGGGGCGGGCCAGAGGGCGGTGTGGGCGGGGTTCACGGGCATGCGCCCACTTTAGTCCGCGGCCGGGATCCGGGTGCGTCGCCGTCCGGCCCGCCCGGGCGCCGCGGCCCGTCCCCGACGAGGTCCCCGCGGCCCGCTCCCGTCACGCGCTCCCGTCACCCGGTCCCGTGCCCCGCGAGGCGCGCCCGGGCCGGTCACAGCCCGAGCAGCCACCTGCCGCCGCCGAGCAGCGCGCACAGGCTCACCGCGTGGAACAGGAACAGCCACAGGACGGCCGGCACATGGGTCAGGCGGGACAGCTGGTCCGCGTCGGAGTCGCCCGCGCCGCCGCGTGCGCGCTTCGCCTGGAGCTCGAAGGCCGGCCGCACGCCGCCCAGCAGCAGGAACCACACCACCGCGTACGCGAAGGCCGCCTGCACCTGGGGGCCGGCCAGCCAGGACACGAGCAGGAAGGCGCCGCCGGTGACGACGACGGTCAGCGCGCCGTACGCGTTGCGGATCATCACCAGCATCGCCAGCAGCAGCGCCGTCGCGACCCAGAGCAGCAGGGTGATGCGTCCGGCGCCCAGCAGGGCCGCGCCGCCCAGGCCGAGCAGCGGGGGAGCGGTGTAGCCGGCCGCCGCGGTGAGGATCATGCCGAGCCCGTGCGGCTTGCCCCGGCTGACGGTCAGGCCGCTGGTGTCGGAGTGCAGGCGTATCCCGGTCAGCTGACGCCCGGTCAACAGCGCGACCAGACCGTGGCCGCCCTCGTGGGCGATGGTGATGGCGTTGCGGGAGAGCCGCCACAGGCTGTGCGGCACGACGACCGCGAGGGCCGCCACGGCGGTGGCGATCACCACCCACAGGTCGGGGTCGGTCTGGGTGCCGACGAGCCGGTCCCACAGATCGGGCAGCGCGAGGGCGGCGGTGCTCTCCATAGTGTCGGGTGGCTCCCGTTCTCTCCGAGGAGTCTGGCAGTGTGGCACGTATGTGCGGACGGTATGCAGCGAGTCGCAGGCCCGAGGATCTCGCAGGAACCTTTGAGATCGAGACCTGGGAGCCCCTGGAGGCCCTCGAGCCCGATTACAACGTGGCGCCGACCAAGGAGGTCTACGCCGTCCTGGACCGCCCCCTGAAGGACGCCGACGACAAGCGCCCGGTTCGCCAGCTGCGCCGGCTGAAGTGGGGGCTGGTCCCGTCCTGGTCGAAGACGCCCGAGGGCGCGGCGCGCATGATCAACGCCCGTGCCGAGACCGTCCACGAGAAGCCGTCGTACCGGCGGGCCTTCTCCGCCCGGCGCTGCATCCTGCCCGCCGACGGCTACTACGAGTGGGTCACCGGCGTCCAGGAGCGGGACCTGGAGGTGGAGGGGAAGAAGAAGCGGCCCCGCAAGCAGCCGTACTTCGTGCTGCCGGCCGACGGCTCCGTCTTCGCCATGGCGGGCCTGTACGAGTTCTGGCGCGACCGCACCCTGCCCGACGACCATCCGCAGGCCTGGTGGGCGACCTGCTCGGTGATCACCACCGAGGCCGAGACGTCCCCGCTGGCCGTGGCCCCCGCCGACGGACCGCACGTCCTGGCCGACATCCACCCGCGGATGCCGCTGATGCTCACCCCGGACCGCTGGGACGCCTGGCTCGACCCGTCGCGCACGGACGCCGACGGCCTGCGCTCGCTCCTCGAACCCCCGCCGGCCGGGATGATGCGCGCCTACCCGGTGTCCACGGCCGTCAGCAACGTCCGCAACAACGGGCCGGAGCTGCTGAAGGAGCTGGAGGGGCCCGAGGAGGGCACACTCTTCTGATGTGACGAACGAGACGGACGCGACCGACCGGGACGCAGGGACCGACGTGCCGGACGTGCCGGACGCGACACGGGTGACCCGGGCGACCCGCGAGACGGTCGAGACGGTCGAGACCGAGGCGGGCACCGCCCGCGTCACCTGGCGCCGGCGGCGGCGTCGAGGCCCGGGACCTCCAGGCACTGGCGGACGTCCTGCCCCGGCACGGCGTCGCCGTCGCCCTCGTCGAGCAGCCCTGGCGTGTGGCCGGCAAGAAGATCGCGCCCGCCCCGAAGACCCTCGACGCCGGCTGGCGCGGGATCTGGCCGGCCGTCGTCGCGCCCGGGCTGCCGGTGATCGCCGCGGGACGGTCGGCGGGCGCACGGGTGGCCTGCCGCACCGCGACGGAACTCGGCGCCCACGCCGTGCTGGCGCTGAGCTTCCCGCTGCACCCGCCGGGCCGGCCGGAGCGCTCGCGCGCGGCCGAGCTGCTCGGGGCCGGGCGGCCGACGCTCGTCGTCCAGGGGGCCAACGACCCCTTCGGCAGGCCCGAGGAGTTCCCCGACGGCGGGTACGAACTCGTGGAAGTTCCTTACGGGGACCACGGGTTCGCCGTGCCCAAGCGCGCCCCCGTCACCCAGGAGCAGGCGCTGGACGTCATCACCGCCGGGGTCGTGCGGTGGGCCGGGTCACTCATGTGAACGGCCGGGAATGTGCGGGAGGCGGGTGCTGTTGTGGCGGACAGAGGCGCTGAGAGACAGGCGCCGACGTCAGTGGGAGAGGAAGTCCGCCGCATGGGTTCGACCATCTGCCCGCCCGCCACCCATCTCCACCCGGTGGACGGGCTTCGCCCGGCAGAGTCCGATTCGGGCCGCAGCAGCCGCGCCGACCTGGACTGGACGGTGCTGCATGCGGCCAAGGCCACGCCTATTCGAGCGGCGGCCGGCACGGGTAGTCGTCTATCCTCCGATTCGAGTGGGATCGCTTTCGGTTCCGCCCGCGATCTTGAGGAGGTGGGTCCGGTCACCGGTACCGACGCAGGGACCGACAACGGCCAGGCGGAGCTGCCCGAGGGCCAGGGCACGAGCGCGCAGACCGGCGCGGAGTCCTCCGCCGAGCGCACCGCGCGCTTCGAACGGGACGCGCTCGAGTTCCTCGACCAGATGTACTCGGCCGCGCTGCGCATGACGCGCAACCCCGCGGACGCCGAGGACTTGGTGCAGGAGACGTACGCCAAGGCGTACGCGTCCTTCCACCAGTTCCGGGAGGGCACCAACCTCAAGGCCTGGCTGTACCGGATCCTCACCAACACCTTCATCAACTCGTACCGCAAGAAGCAGCGCGAGCCCCAGCGCTCCGCGGCCGAGGAGATCGAGGACTGGCAGCTGGCGCGCGCCGAGTCGCACATGTCCACCGGTCTGCGCTCCGCCGAGTCGCAGGCGCTGGACCACCTGCCCGACTCCGACGTCAAGGAAGCGCTCCAGGCCATTCCGGAGGAGTTCCGGATCGCCGTGTATCTCGCGGACGTGGAGGGCTTTGCGTACAAGGAGATCGCGGACATCATGGGGACACCCATCGGCACGGTGATGTCCCGGCTGCACCGGGGCCGCCGTCAACTGCGCGGCATGCTGGAGGACTACGCCCGCGAGCGCGGACTGGTCCCGGCCGGCGCCGGAGAGTCGAACGAAGCGAAAGGTTCGGGCTCATGAGCTGCGGAGATCCGCACGAGACGGACTGCAGTGAGGTCCTCGACCACCTGTACGAGTATCTCGACAGCGAGATGCCGCCACTGGACCGGGACAAGTTCCAGCACCACTTCGAGGAATGCTCCCCCTGCCTGGAGAAGTACGGGCTGGAGGAGGCCGTGAAGAAGCTGGTCAAGCGGTGCTGCGGGCATGACGACGTGCCGAGCGACCTGCGGGCCAAGGTCCTCGGGCGGCTGGATCTCATCCGTACCGGCCAGGCCGTCCCCGAGCACGACGTGACGGCCGCGCCGCAGGAGTCCTGACCCCCGCGGCACCCGGGTCCCGCGCGGGTCCCGGCCGCCGTCCGCATCACCCGAATGTGCTAATCCGCGGGTGATACGCCCGCGAAGCCACCCCCGGCCGTCCTAGGCTCCTGAGCCCGGACAGGCACGGCTGGGGGAGGCGGCATGGAGGGGATTCCGGCGCGGGCACGCGGATACGTCGCCTGTGCCGCCCTCGGCGCGCTGCTCTGTCTGTTCCCCCTGTCGGACGGACGGACCCCCTGGTGGGCCGTCGCCCTGCTCGCCGCCCTGTACGCCGGGGGCGAGCAGATCGCCCGGCGCCGGTTCGCCGGCACCTTCCACCCCGTGCTGCTCGCCGGGGCCTTCCTGCTCGCACCGTCCGCGGCCGCCCTCGTGCCGCTGCCCGGAGCGCTCTTCTCGCACGTCGAGCAGCCCCCCGCCGCCCTGCGCCGGATCTGGCGGGCCGCCCAGTCGGCCCTCGCCGTGTGGGCCGCGTCCCGGGTGCACGGGGCGCTCGGCGGCCGGGAGGCCGTCGCCGGCTGTGACGTGCCCTTCGCCCTCGCACCGGCCGGCGCCGCCGTGCTGGTGTTCTGCGCCGCGCTCGCCCTCCTCGACGGCGGGATGCTCGCGCTCGCCGAGGGACTGCCCCTGCGGCAGGCCTGCCGCGGACTGTTCCTGCGCTCCCTGGCGCCCCTCGCCGTGCACGGGCTGGCCGGGCTGATGACGGCCGTGCTCTGGCTCAGCCCCTACGGCCCGGTGGCCGCCCTGCTCGTGCTGTTCCCGATGGGCGTGTCCTGGTGGGTGTTCGCGCAGTACCACCGGGAGCGCGCCGCCCACCAGGCGACGATCCGCGCGCTGGTGCAGGCCGTCGACATCAAGGACGGCTACACCCGCGGACACAGCGAACGCGTCGGCCAGGCCTCGATGATGATCGCCCGCGAACTCGGCATGGACGAGACCCGCGTCGAGATGCTCCGCTTCGCCGGCATCCTGCACGACGTCGGCAAACTCGGCGTCCCCACCCGGCTGTTGCGCAAGAACGGGCCCCTGACCCCCGAGGAGCGGCGGGTGATCGAGCTGCACCCCGAGTACGGGCACGAGATCACCCGGGGCATCTCCTTCCTCGGCGAGGCGCGTTCGGCGATCCTGCACCACCACGAACGCATCGACGGCACCGGCTACCCGTACGGTCTGGCGGGCGCGCAGATTCCGGAGCCCGCGCGCGTGGTCGCCGTCGCGGACGCCTTCGACGCGATGACGTCCACCCGGTCCTACAGCCGCGCCCGGCCGGTCGAGGCGGCCCTGGAGGAACTGCGCCGGTGCGCCGGAGCCCACTTCGACCCCCGGATGGTCACGGCGCTGACCCGCGTCGTCGAACGCGACGGCTGGCGTCCGGTCGTGACCGCCGAGGAGAGCCGTCCCGCGGTTCCCGCCCCCGCGCGGCCGTCCGGCGACCGGTCGAGGGCGCGCCGATGACCTCGCGCCGCGCCCTCCTCGCCCTGCGCGCCGCCGCCGCCCTCCTCGTCGCCGTCTGCCTTCTCGTCACGTGTGCGACCGGGGTGGACCAGCGGCCCATGGCGCTCGCCTTCGGCGTCCTCGTCGCCGTCGGCGAGCTGCCCCTGCTGGACCCCCGGCTCCTGCCGGTGGAGACGCCCGCCGACGGGCCCGGGCCGCGCGAGCGCGCGCCGCTCGGCGCGGCCGGCGCGCTGGCGTACGCGCTGGTCGGAGAGCACGCCGGCCACCCCACCCACCACGGGGTCGCCCAGGTCGTCGTGGTCGTCGCGACCGCCTCCCTGCTGGGCGGCGTGCCCTACCTGGCGCGCGGCGAGGGCCCCGTCGCCGACCACCTGGTCCGGCGCGTCCTCGCGGTCGGGTTCGCCGCCGTCTGCTTCCAGCCCCTCTACAACCGCGGGGTGTTCGACGCCTGGAGCGGTCCCGCCTACGCGCTGCTGCTCCTCGCGCTGCTGGTCCTGACCGTCCTGTGCGACGCCGTCGTCGCGGCCGCCCTCGCCGCCTCCCGCACCGGCTGGCCGTTCGCCCCGATGCTGCGGGACGAACTGCGGGCGGTGCCCGGGATCGGTTCGGCGGTGTGCGCGACGGGCGCGGTGATGGCGCTCGCGGTCGCCGTGGTGGGCCTGTGGGCGCTGCCGGTGTTCTCGGTGCCGCTGCTGCTCACCCAGCTGTCCCTGCGCCGTTACGCGGCCGTGCGGGCCACCTACCGGCAGACCATCGCCTCCCTGGCGCGCGCCACCGAGATCGCCGGGTACACCCCGGCCGGGCACGCCCGCCGGGTCGCGGCCCTGAGCCAGGCCGTGGGCCGCGACCTGCGGCTGCCCGAGCCCGACCTGACCGTCCTGGAGTACGCGGCCCTCATGCACGACATCGGCCAGCTCAGCCTCGTCGACCCGGTCCCGGCCGGGGCCACCGCCGGGCTGCCGAGCGCCGAGCAGCGCCGGATCGCCCTGCTCGGCGGGGCCGTCGTCCGCCAGACCGGGGCGAGCGCCCAGGTGGCGGCGGTGGTGGAGCGACAGGCCGATCCCTACCCGGAGCAGCCGCTGGCGGCCCGCATCGTCCGCGTGGTGAACGCATACGACGAGAAGGTTCGGGGCAGCAGTCCCGGCGGGGCCCTCGGCGCCCTGGAGGAGCTGCGGCTGGGCACCGGCGGGGAGTACGCGCCCGAGGTGGTCGAGGCGCTGGCCAGGGTGCTGTCGAAAGGCCGTCTGACCTTGCCCGCGGGTGGGTAACCCATGGGTAATGAGCGGCCCCGCGGCCACACGTGGTTGGATGCGAGGGAGAGAGTGTCCGGGGGCACTGGCCAGCCCACAGAACGGAACTGGCAGGCGGGAATCGTGAGGATCTTCGGCAAGGGACGGCACCGGCCCTCCGCCTCCTGGCGGCAGGCCACCGATCGCGCGTTCACGCTGATCGGCGACGGGCGGTACGAGGACGCGGGTGCGCTGCTGACACGTGCCGCCGACCTGGAACCCTGGCTGTCGGAGTCCTGGTTCAACCTCGCCCTGCTGCACAAGTTCCGCCACGACTGGGAGCAGGCCCGCACGGCGGGTCTGCGGGCCGTCGCGCTGCTCGACCGCGGGGCCGGGGCCCCCGACTGGTGGAACGTCGGCATCGCCGCCACGGCGTTGCAGGACTGGCCGCTGGCCCGCCGCGCCTGGCAGGCGTACGGGCTGCACGTGCCCGGTGAGGCCACCGGCGCGGGCGAGCCCCTCGGCATGGAGCTGGGCAGCGCGGCCGTGCGGCTGTCGCCCGAGGGCGAGGCCGAGGTGGTGTGGGGGCGGCGGCTGGACCCGGCCCGCATCGAGGTGCTGTCGATCCCGCTGCCCTCCTCCGGGCGGCGCTGGGGCGAGGTCGTGCTGCACGACGGGGTGCCGCACGGCGAGCGGACCACCTCGACGGGCCACTCCTATCCGGTCTTCGACGAGATCGAGCTGTGGGCCCCGTCCCCGGTGCCGACCTGGGTGGTCCTGCTGGAGGCGGCCACCGAGTCGGACCGGGACGCGCTGGAGCAGCTGGCCGCGGACGCCGGCTTCGCGGCGGAGGACTGGTCCTCGTCGGTGCGGCTGCTGTGCCGGATGTGCTCGGAGTCGCGGATGCCCTCCGACGAGGGCGACGGCGAGCACCTGGACCCCCACGACCACAGCGAGCCGGGGCATCCGGGCCCGCTCGGCCATCGCACCGACGGGCAGCTGTGGGTTCCCGAGAGGGAGTGCGGGGTGGCCGCCCCGGCCTCGCTCGTGCGGGGCCTGCTGGACGGATGGGTCGCCGACAGTCCCGATTCGAGGGACTGGCGGGATCTCGAAGAGGTGTGCTGACGCGCCGCTCGGCGGAGCCCCGGTGGACGGCGGCCCGCGCTGCGACGGGGTGCGCTGCCCGTACCCTGTATCGAGCATTCACCCCCTGTCTGTTTGAGGAAGGCATCGTCGGTCATGGCCCAGCAGGACACCGATCAGCAGCACGCGGGCGTGCTCCCCGTGGACGACGAGGGCTTCGTCATCGACACCGAGAAGACGCAGGAGCGCGAGCTGGCCTGGCGCGAGGCCGGCACCTCGCGGCCGATCACCGTCGTCGGGAACCCGGTGCTGCACAAGGAGTGCGACGACGTCACCGCGTTCGACGAGGAACTGCGGCAGCTGGTCGCGGACATGTTCGCCTCGCAGCACACCGCCGAGGGCGTGGGCCTGGCCGCCAACCAGATCGGCGTCGGCCTGAAGGTGTTCGTCTACGACTGCCCCGACGACGAGGGCGTCCGGCACACCGGCGTCGTCTGCAACCCCCGCCTGGTCGAACTGCCCGCCGACCGGCGACGGCTGGACGACAGCAGCGAGGGCTGTCTGTCGGTGCCGACCGCCTACGCGCCGCTCGCCCGCCCCGACTACGCCGAGGTCACCGGGCAGGACGAGCACGGCAACCCGATCAAGGTGCGGGGCACCGGGTACTTCGCACGGTGTTTGCAGCACGAGACGGATCACCTGTACGGGTACCTGTACATCGACCGGCTGTCCAAGCGGGAGCGCAAGGACGCCCTGCGGCAGATGGCCGAGAACGAGCCCCGCTACCCCGTGGTGGCCAACGACTGAGTGCGGCACACACCCACGCGACGCCTGGCCGGGACGCCCCCCGGCCAGGCGTCGTTCGTGTGTCCGTAGGACGTTCGATCGTTTACGCACACCTACCGCACATCTGCTGATCCATAACCAGTCACCCGGGGGCGGATTCTCAGCATCTTGGGGTAGTGAATGAAGCAAATCCGTTCCCAGAACGGTCAGTTGTAGTGCTGAATGGGAAGAGCGGGGATACGCAACGGCGCACGCCCGGCACGGCGGGAGGGGTGTGCGCCCACTGGCGGCTGAGAGGGGTTGTTTCGTGCCAGCTTTCCCATACAGCACCACATACAGCACCACTGCGACGGTGACCGCGCCCGCGGTCCCTCCCTCGCTCTCTCTTCCGGTCATCGAGGCGGCGTTTCCCCGGCAACTGCATCCGTATTGGCCCCGGTTGCAGGAGAGGACCCGCTCCTGGCTGCTGGAAAAGCGGTTGATGCCGGCGGACAAGGTCGCCGAATATGCCGACGGCCTGTGCTATACGGACTTGATGGCGGGCTACTACCTCGGCGCGCCCGACGAGGTCATGCAGGCCATCGCGGACTACAGCGCATGGTTCTTCGTCTGGGACGACCGGCACGACCGTGACGTCGTCCACGGCCGGGCCTCCTCCTGGCGGCGACTCAGGTTCCGCTTGCACGCGGCTCTGGACTCCCCGGGAGCTCATCTGCGCCATCCGGACCCGCTGGTCGCCGGACTCGCGGACTCGGTGACCCGGCTGTTCTCCTTCCTCCCCGGCACCTGGAACGCGCGGTTCGCCCGTCACTTCCACACCGTGATCGAGGCGTACGACCGTGAATTCCGCAACCGCGTGGAAGGGCGCATTCCCGGCGTCGAGGAATATCTCGCGCTGCGCCGGCTGACCTTCGCGCACTGGATCTGGACCGATCTGCTGGAACCGAGCGCCGGTTGTGAACTCCCGGCCTCGGTGCGCAAACACCCGGCCTATCGGCGGGCGGCCCTGCTCAGTCAGGAATTCGCCGCCTGGTACAACGACCTCTGCTCACTGCCCAAGGAACTGGCGGGGGACGAGGTGCACAATCTCGGAATCTCCCTCATCACCCACGAGGGAATGACCCTGGAACAGGCGGTCGACGATCTCCGCCGCCGCATCGACGCATGCATTGCGGAATTCATGGTCGTCGAGAAGGACGTTCTGCTCCTCGCCGACCGGCTCGACGACGGGACAGTGCGCGGAAGGGAATTATCCGCCGCCGTCAGGGCCTGCCTCGGCAATATGCGCAACTGGTTCAGTTCCGTCTACTGGTTCCACCACGAGTCCGGCCGTTACATGGTCGACAGCTGGGACGACCGGTCCACGCCCCCGTACGTCAACAACGAAGCGGCAGGTGAGAAATGACCGTCGAGTCGGTGAAGCCCGTGACCCCCGGGACCGGGGAACCGAGTGAGCCACCGGTGGCCGGTGGCGGGGTTCCGCTCCTCGGGCACGGCTGGAAGCTCGCCCGCGACCCCCTGGCCTTCATGGCCCGGCTGCGCGACCACGGCGACGTCGTGCGCCTCAGGCTCGGCCCCAAGACGGTGTACGCCGTCACCTCGCCGGAGCTCACCGGAGCCCTGGCGCTCAGCCCGGACTACATCATCTCGGGGCCCCTGTGGGAGACCCTGGAGAGCCTGCTCGGCAAGGAGGGCGTGGCCACGGCCAACGGGCCGCTCCACCGCCGCCAGCGGCGCACGATCCAGCCCGCGTTCCGGCTCGACGCCCTGCCGGGCTACGGGCCGATCATGGAGGAGGAGGCCCACGCGCTCGTCGGGCGCTGGTCCAGGGGCGAGGTCCTCGACGTCACCGCCGAGGCCTTCCGGGTGTCCGTGCGCATCTCGGCCCGCTGCCTGATGCGCGGCAGCTACATGGACGCCCGCTCCGAGCGCATCACCGCCGCGCTGGCCACCCTGTTCGCCGGCATGTACCAGCGCATGGTCGTGCCGCTCGGGCCGCTTTACCGGGTGCCGGTTCCGGCCAACCGCGAATTCAACCGGGCGCTGGCCGATCTGCACCGGCTGGTGGACGAGATCGTCGCCGACCGCAGGGCATCCGGTCAAAAACCGAACGATTTGCTGACGGCTTTGCTCGAGGCCGAGGACGAGAATGGCGAACCGATCGGTGAACAGGAGATCCACGACCAGGTCGTCGCGATGCTCACCCCGGGCAGCGAAACCGCCGGCTCAGTGGTCATGTCGTTGCTCCATGTGCTCACCGAGCACCCGGATCAGGTGGACAAGATCCGCGAAGAGGTGAAAAACGTTGTCGGCGACCGGCCGGTCGCATTCGCCGACGTCCGAAAGCTCCAGCACACCGCCAATGTCGTCGTCGAGACCATGCGGCTGTATCCCGCCGTATGGATATTGACCCGGCGCGCGGTGACCGACACGGAGCTCGGCGGATACCGCATTCCGGCCGGAGCCGACATCGTGTACAGCCCGTACGCGGTGCAGCGCGATCCGCGGTCCTACGAGCGCCACACGGAGTTCGACCCCGACCGCTGGCTGCCCGGCGGCTCCCCGAACCTGCCGAAATACGCCATGACCCCGTTCGGCGTGGGCAACCGCAAGTGCCCGAGCGACCACTTCTCGATGGCCGAGCTGACGCTGATCACGGCGGTGGTGGCGAACGCGTTCCGCTTCGAGCCGGCGCCCGGCTCGGACAACCGGACGCACGTCGGCATCACGCTGCGGCCGCGCCGGCTGCTGCTGCGGGCGATACCGGGGTGAGCGCCCCGGCTCAGGCCACGGCCCGGGGACCGCGGAACGTGCGCCGGTAGGCGTGGGGGGTGGTCCCGAGCGTCTGCACGAACTGATGGCGCAACGCGCCCGCCGTGCCGAACCCGGCGCGCCAGGCGATGGCGTCCACCGTCTCGTCCGTCGCCTCCAGCAGGTGCTGTGCCAGCAGCACCCGCTGGCGCAGCAGCCACCGATAGGGGGTCGTGCCCGTCTCCTGCTGGAAGCGCCGGGCGAAGGTGCGCGGGGCCATGTGGGCGCGTTCGGCGAGCTGCTCGACGGTGACCTCCTCGTCGAGGTGCTGCTCCATCCAGGCGAGCACCTCGCCGACGGTGTCGCACCGCGACCGGGGCAGCGGGCGCTCGATGTACTGGGCCTGTCCGCCGTCGCGGTGCGGCGGCACCACCATCCGCCGGGCGATCCGGTTGGCGATCTCGGGGCCCTGCTCCTTGCGGACGATGTGCAGACAGGCGTCGATGCCCGCGGCCGTCCCGGCCGAGGTGATCACCGGGTCCTCGTCGACGTAGAGCACGTCGGGTTCGACCCTGGTGCGCGGGTACTGCCGCGCCAGCTGCTCGGCGTGCCGCCAGTGCACCGCGCAGCGCCGTCCGTCCAGCAGGCCCGCCGCGGCCAGCACGAACGCCCCGGAGCAGACGCTGAGCACGCGCGTGCCCCGGTCCACGGCCCGGCGCAGCGCGTCGAGCAGCTCCGGCGGGAACTCCCGGCTGCCGTACGTCTCCCCGGCGGGGACGGCGATCAGGTCGGCGCTCTCCAGCCGTTCGAGACCGTGCCCGGTGCCCAGGGTGAAGCCGGCGTGGGTGTCGAGCGTGGCCCCCTCCGCCGAGGCGACGGCGAAGTCGTAGACGGGCAGCCCCTCGTCGCTGCGGTCGATCCCGAAGACCTCGCAGACCACGCCCAGTTCGAAGGGGTGCACACCGTTCAGCAGGATCACGGCCACGTCGTTCAGCATGCGGCCAGTGTGCACCCGGGGTGGCAGTAATTTGAAGGTCTGCGGCAGTCCTGCCACTGTCAGCAGCGTCCGGGAAGTACGACGCTTACCTCATGAACGCACTCAGTGAGTACCTCACCGTCCTGGCCCTCGCCCTCCTCCTCGCGGGACCGGCGCTCGTGGGACTTCTCCACGAGCGCCGGATCGACCGTCAGCTGACGGCCGCGCGGGCCGGGCAGGCAGCGCGGCCCGTCCCGTCGGGGGGCCGGACTCAGAAGTCCTCGTCCAGGTCGACGGTGCCCTCCACCGCGACCTGGTACGCCGAGGGGCGGCGCTCGAAGAAGTTGGTCAGCTCCTGAACGCCCTGGAGCTCCATGAAGGAGAACGGGTTCTGCGAGCCGTACACCGGGGCGAAGCCGAGGCGCGACAGCCGCTGGTCGGCGACGCACTCCAGGTACTGCCGCATGGAGTCGGTGTTCATGCCGGGCAGGCCCTCGCCGCACAGGTCGCGCGCGAACTGCAACTCGGCCTCGACGGCCTCCCGGAGCATGTCGGCGACCTGCTCCTCGAGCCGGTCGTCGAAGAGCTCCGGCTCCTCCTTGCGCACGGTGTCGACCACCTCGAAGGCGAAGCTCATGTGCATCGTCTCGTCGCGGAACACCCAGTTGGTGCCGGTCGCCAGGCCGTGCAGCAGACCACGGCTGCGGAACCAGTAGACGTACGCGAAGGCCCCGTAGAAGAACAGGCCCTCGATGCACGCGGCGAAGCAGATCAGGTTGAGCAGGAAGCGGCGGCGGTCGGCCTGGGACTCCAGCCGCTCCAGCTTCTCGACCTCGTTGATCCACTTGAAGCAGAACTCGGCCTTCTCGCGGATGGAGGGGATGTTCTCCACCGCGTCGAAGGCGGCCGCCCGGTCCTGCGGATCGGGCAGGTAGGTGTCCAGCAGCGTCAGATAGAACTGGACGTGCACGGCCTCCTCGAACAGCTGCCGGGACAGGTACAGGCGCGCCTCGGGGGAGTTGATGTGCTTGTACAGCGTCAGCACGAGGTTGTTCGCCACGATCGAGTCGCCCGTCGCGAAGAACGCGACCAGCCGGCCGATCATGTGCTGCTCGCCCTCGGACAGCTTCGCGAGGTCGGCGACGTCCGAGTGGAGGTCGACCTCCTCGACGGTCCAGGTGTTCTTGATGGCGTCCCGGTAGCGCTCGTAGAAGTCGGGGTAGCGCATCGGCCGCAGGGTCAGCTCGAAGCCCGGGTCGAGCAGGTTCTTCTCGGCCTTCTCGGCCTTCTCGGGTGCGGTGGTCATCACTGGCAGGCCTCGCAGGACTCGGGGTTCTCAAGGGAGCAGGCGACGGCGTCGGGGTCGGCCGCCTGCTGCACGGGGACGGTCGCCTCCGGCTGCGCCGTGCCCTGGGCGGCGCGCGCGATGCGGGTCGCCGGGCGCGAGCGCAGGTAGTACGTCGTCTTCAGGCCCGACTTCCAGGCGTACGCGTACATCGAGGACAGCTTGCCGATGGTCGGCGTCTCCAGGAACAGGTTCAGGGACTGGGCCTGGTCCAGGAACGGGGTGCGGGCGGCGGCCATGTCGATCAGACCGCGCTGCGGGATCTCCCACGCCGTGCGGTACAGCGCCCGCACCTCCGCCGGGATCCACGCGAAGCCCTGCACCGAGCCGTTCGCCTCGCGCAGCGCCTCCCGGGTGCGCGCGTCCCAGACGCCGAGCTCCTTGAGCTCGCGCACCAGGTACGAGTTGACCTGGAGGAACTCGCCGGACAGCGTCTCGCGCTTGAACAGGTTGGACACCTGCGGCTCGATGCATTCGTACACGCCCGCGATGGAGGCGATGGTGGCGGTGGGCGCGATGGCCAGCAGCAGGGAGTTGCGCATGCCGGTCGTGGCGATCCGCTCGCGCAGGGCTGCCCAGCGCTCGGGCCAGGCGAACTCGACGCCGTAGTGGTCGGGGTGCAGCACGCCCCTGGCCGTGCGGGTCTTCTCCCAGGCGGGAAGGGGGCCGTTGCGCTCGGCCAGGTCGGTGGAGGCCTCGTAGGCGGCGAGCATCACGCGCTCGGCGATACGGGTGGACAGGGCCCTGGCCTCGGGCGAGTCGAAGGGGACGCGCAGCTTGAAGAAGACGTCCTGGAGCCCCATCGCGCCCAGACCGACCGGACGCCAGCGGGCGTTGGAGCGGCCCGCCTGCTCGGTCGGGTAGAAGTTGATGTCGACGACGCGGTCCAGGAAGGTGACGGCGGTGCGGACGGTCTCGTCCAGCCGCTCCCAGTCGATGTCGCCGGCCGCCGTGTCGACGAACGCGCCCAGGTTCACCGAGCCCAGGTTGCACACGGCGGTCTCGCCGTCGTCCGTGACCTCCAGGATCTCCGTGCAGAGGTTGGAGGAGTGCACGACGTGGCCCGGCTCGGCCGTCTGGTTGGCGGTGCGGTTGGCGGCGTCCTTGAAGGTCATCCAGCCGTTGCCGGTCTGCGCGAGGGTGCGCATCATGCGGCCGTACAGGTCGCGGGCCGCGATGGTCTTCCGCGCCAGTCCGTCCGCCTCCGCCTTGCGGTAGGCGGCGTCGAACTCGTCGCCCCACAGGTCGACCAGCTCGGGCACGTCGGAGGGGGAGAACAGCGACCACGCCTCGTCGGCGTTGACCCGGCGCATGAACTCGTCCGGGATCCAGTGCGCGAGGTTCAGGTTGTGCGTGCGCCGGGCGTCCTCGCCGGTGTTGTCGCGCAGCTCCAGGAACTCCTCGATGTCGGAGTGCCAGGTCTCCAGGTAGACCGCGGCCGCGCCCTTGCGCCGCCCGCCCTGGTTCACCGCGGCGACCGAGGCGTCCAGCGTCTTGAGGAACGGCACGATGCCGTTGGAGTGCCCGTTGGTGCCGCGGATCAGCGAACCGCGGCTGCGGATGCGGGAGTAGGACAGTCCGATGCCGCCGGCGTGCTTCGACAGCCGGGCCACCTGGTGGTAGCGGTCGTAGAGCGAGTCGAGCTCGTCCAGCGGGGAGTCGAGGAGGTAGCAGGACGACATCTGCGGGTGGCGGGTGCCGGAGTTGAAGAGCGTGGGGGAGGACGGGAGGTAGTCCAGCCGGCTCATGAGCCCG
Source organism: Streptomyces hilarionis (assembly GCF_024539675.1). Lineage (GTDB taxonomy): Bacteria > Actinomycetota > Actinomycetes > Streptomycetales > Streptomycetaceae > Streptomyces > Streptomyces hilarionis. The sequence continues at coordinate 20,750 of NZ_JAHHIT010000066.1, forward strand.
TAGAGCGCGGCGACCTCGTCGACGGCGCGGACCGTGTCGTCCTCGGCGAGACCGGAGGCGACGCGCAGCAGGAAGTGCTGGGGCGTCTCGACGACCTTGCGGGTGATCGGGTGCCGCAGCAGGTAGCGGCTGTGCAGGGTGCGCAGGCCGAAGTAGCCGAAGCGGTCGTCGGCGCGGTCGTCGACCAGCGCGTCGAGGCGGGCCGCGTGGGTGCGCACGAACTCGGCGGTGCGGTCGGCGATCAGCCCCTCGCGGTGGCCGACGGCGACCGACTCCGTGAACGACGTGACGCCCTGCGAGGCGGCCTCCGCGGCGATGCTGATCGTCAGCAGCCGGGCGGCCAGCTTCGAGTAGGCCGGGTCCTCGGAGATCAGACCGGCGGCCGCCTCCGTGGCCAGCTCGCGCAGCTCCGCGGTGACCTCGGAGGCCGTCCGCGCGGACCGGCCGCGCAGGGCCGCGGCGGCGACCCGGCCGGGGTCGGCGTCGGGCAGATCGGCGGTCAGCTCGGTCAGGGTCCGCAACAACGCGGTCCCGGGGCCGTCGGTCTCCGGTGCGGCGGCCGAAACCGGTTCGGCTGGCGCGATGGTCACGTGGGGCTCTCCCTCGCTGGGCGGGGGCCTTGCGCAGGGCAGGAGGCAGCACACGAGCGCGCGGGGGCGTCGCGTCCACCGGCCCACTCCGCGAGGCCCGGACGTCGGGGCGCCCGGACCGGACGGCCGGGCACGCTGTCGGCAGGACCTCGGACTGAACAGGCGTGCGCATACGGGTATGGATGCACGCGAGTACACCGTTGCGGGACAGTTCCGGATTCGCACCGGATTCCCCTGCGGCGACAGCGAGCATGAGCATACATCTTGTGCTCGCCCGTCACGCCACCCCCAGATGTTGTGTCGCAGCGGTTTCAGAGCGTCAACTGACAGGTGAGCAGAGTGATCTCCGCCGGCTCCGGCGCGGGCCGCGTCCCGCTCGGGTGTGCGACGCGAGCGGCCCGGCGGCGGCCGGGCGGGGCCGCGGCGGCCGGGCGGGGCGTGCGGACACACGGGGGCGGGCCGCCGGATCTCTCCGACGGCCCGCCCTGTGCCGCACGCGCGACCCGCGAGGGTCCTGCGGGCCGGCTAGTGGGACGTGCCCGCGGTGGCCGGGGGCAGTTCGACCTGGACGCCCGGGTCGCCCGCGTCCGCCGTGTAGTCCTCCGGCTTCGTCTCGTCGATCCCGTCGGGGGCCTTGGCCGCCCGCAGGACGAAGGTCAGCACGACCGCGACGGCGACGTTGAGGACGAACGCCGTGAGGCCGATGTAGCCGATCTCCCCGATGCCCGGGATCTCCTTCGACGAGCCGCCGAAGTGCTTCTGCGTGGGCGAGGCGACGCCGTACGCGGCGAAGGTGCCGTAGACCATGCCGACCGCCCAGCCGGCCAGCAGGGCCCAGCGGTGGAACCAGCGGGTGAACAGGCCGCCGACGAGGGCCGGGAAGGTCTGGAGGATCCAGATCCCGCCCAGCAGCTGGAAGTTGATGGCGACCGTCTTGTCCATGGTGAGGACGAAGACCAGCGCGCCGACCTTCACCAGCAGCGAGACCAGCTTGGAGACCTTGGTCTCCTGGGCGGGCGTCGCGTCCGGCCGGATGAAGTCCTTGTAGATGTTGCGGGTGAAGAGGTTCGCCGCCGCGATCGACATGATCGCGGCCGGCACCAGCGCGCCGATGCCGATCGCCGCGAACGCCACACCGGCGAACCAGGACGGGAACATGTCCTCGAACAGCTGCGGGATCGCCAGCTGCCCGTTGGTCACCTTGACCCCGGCCGCGATCGCCATGAAGCCCAGCAGCGCGAGCAGGCCCAGCATCAGCGAGTACAGCGGCAGGATCGTGGTGTTGCGGCGGATCACCTCACGGCTGCGCGACGACAGCGTCGCGGTGATGGAGTGCGGGTACATGAACAGCGCCAGGGCCGAGCCGAGCGCGAGCGTGGCGTACGTCCACTGGCCCGGTTCCGCCGGCGCGAGCGCGCCGCGCGGCTTGCCCGTCGCCGGGTTGGTCTGGCTGAACGCCTCGCCCGCCTTGGCGAAGATGTCGTCGAACCCGCCCAGCTTGATCGGGATGTAGATGATCGCCACCGCGATGACGATGTAGATCAGCGTGTCCTTCACGAACGCGATCAGCGCGGGGGCCCGCAGGCCCGACGAGTACGTGTAGGCCGCCAGCACGCCGAAGGCGATCAGCAGCGGCAGGTCCTTCACGAACCAGTTGGTGTTCTCGCCGCCGCCGACGCCCATCACGTCCAGCACCGCCTGGATGCCGACCAGTTGGAGCGCGATGTAGGGCATCGTCGCCAGGATGCCGGTGACGGCCACCGCCAGCGACAGACCCTTCGAGCCGAAGCGGCCCCGCACGAAGTCGGAGGTCGTCACGTAGCCGTGCTTGTGGGACACCGACCACAGGCGGGGCAGGAACGTGAAGATCAGCGGGTAGACGAGGATCGTGTACGGCACCGCGAAGAAGCCCGCCGCGCCCGCCGCGTAGATCGCCGCGGGCACCGCGACGAAGGTGTACGCGGTGTACAGGTCGCCGCCGAGCAGGAACCAGGTGACCCAGGTGCCGAACGACCGGCCGCCCAGGCCCCATTCGTCGAGGCTCTGCTCGTTCTCGGCCTTGCGCCAGCGCGCGGCCAGGAAGCCCATGACCGTGACGGCCAGGAAGAAGAAGATGAAGACGGCGAGCGCGACGCCGTTCACGCCGTCCTTCACTCCGACGCACCGCCCTTCGGAGAGGAGGAGTCCGCCTCGGGGGCGGAGCCGGCCAAGGCCGGTGCGGCGGCCGCGCGGCCGCGCTGGTCACGCTGCCACAGCTTGTACGCCGTCACGGTCAGCACGGCGGAGAGGGGCACCCACAGCATCTGGTACCAGTAGAAGAAGGGGATCCCGATGAACGCCGGGTCCACCTTCGCGTACGAACCCACCCACAGCATCGCCGCGAAGGGCGCGAGCAGACAGAGGGCGATGACGACGCGCACAGGCGTCACCACCGGCCCCCTGGTCACTTCCGGGGTCTCTGACATCGGCGGCTCCGTCCCCTCATCCGATCGCCTTGATCACAGGTGTAATGCGCAGGCAATGTAAGTGACGGATAAGCCCAGCGGAAGGCCCTCCACAGACCCTCTACTCGGCGGGCCTTTTCAGCCGGGCCACGAATTTGTACCGGTCGCCCCGGTACACCGAACGCACCCACTCCACCGGCAGGCCCTGCCGGTCCAGGGAGTGGCGGGAGAGCATCAGCATGGGCAGGCCCACGTCGGTGCCGAGCAGGCCGGCCTCGCGGGGTGTGGCCAGAGAGGTCTCGATGGTCTCCTCGGCCTCGGCAAGATGGATGTCGTAGACCTCGGCCAGGGCGGTGTACAGCGAGGTGTACTTGGCCAGCGACCGGCGCAGGGCCGGGAAGCGCTTCGCCGACAGGTGGGTCGTCTCGATCGCCATGGGCTCGCCGTTGGCCATGCGCAGCCGCTCGATGCGCAGCACCCGCCCGCCCGCCGTGATGTCCAGCAGGGCGGCGAGGCGGTCGTCGGCGGTGATGTAGCCGACGTCCAGCAGCTGCGAGGTCGGTTCGAGCCCCTGGGCGCGCATGTCCTCGGTGTAGGAGGTGAGTTGCAGCGCCTGGGAGACCTTCGGCTTGGCGACGAAGGTGCCCTTGCCTTGGATGCGCTCCAGCCGCCCCTCGACGACGAGTTCCTGAAGGGCCTGGCGGACGGTCGTGCGCGAGGTGTCGAACTCGGCGGCCAGGGTGCGCTCCGGCGGGACCGGCGTGCCGGGCGACTGCGTCTCGGTGATGTCGAGCAGGTGCTTCTTGAGGCGGTAGTACTTGGGCACACGCGCGGTACGGACGGTCGCCCCTCCCTCGTTCTCCGCACTGCTGACGTCGGTGCTCATGGCCTGCCTTCCCGGCTGCGGGTGCCGAAACGGCCGACACCCCGTCGGCCGCGGCTCACATCGTGGCACGGACCGGGCGATGCGCGCGCCGACGTTCCGTGATCCCTCTGTATACCGCCGGAACCTTGGCTGGTCTAGTCCACCAGGGCAAATGGTCTACCGGACCGACCGCCTCCGGCGCCCGGGATTTCGACGGCTTCTTACTTAAAGGTTCCTGCATATGTAGGTCCCATAACGGCTGGTCGGAGGGGGTTCGGCCACCCTTGACAGGCTTATTGGCCTGAGCCAAGCTCTGCGCACTGGTCTACACCATTGGTCCAGATCGAGGTCCCGGCCCGTGGGCGGGGGGTGTGGCATCCCTGAGGAGGATGGCGTGAAGCGCAAGCTGATAGCCGCGATCGGTATCGCGGGCATCATGGTCTCCGTCGCGGCGTGTGGGGACGACAGTGGCAGCGGGGACTCGAAGGGCACGGACGCCAAGGAGCTGACCGTCTGGCTCACCGTCGACGCGCAGAACAACTGGCCCGAGCTGGTCAAGGCCGCCGACGCCGCCGTGCAGAAGAAGCACCCCGGCGTCAAGATCAACCACGAGTACTACGGCTGGCCGGACAAGAACGCCAAGCTCGACGCGGTCCTCGCCACCGACAAGGCCCCCGACGTCGTCGAGATGGGCAACACCGAGATGCTCGGTTACATGGTCAAGGGCGCGTTCGCCCCCCTGGACGCCGCCAAGTTCGACAACTCCTCCGCCTGGCTCGACGGCCTCAAGGCCTCGGTGACCTACGACGGCAAGACCTACGGCGTGCCGTACTACGCCGGCGGCCGCGTCGGCAACTGGCGCAAGGACGTCTTCGCCGCGGCGGGCGTGAAGTCCACGCCCAAGACGTACGCGGAGCTGACCGCCGCCCTGGACAAGGTCCAGCAGAAGCAGGGCGGCAAGTTCTCCGCCTGGTACCAGCCCACCCGTGACTGGTACGCGGCCATGTCCTTCGTCTACGACGCGGGCGGCTCCATCGCCAAGGAGGAGGGCGGCCAGTGGAAGGCCAACCTCTCCTCGCCCGAGTCGCTCAAGGGCCTGGGCGAGTTCAAGACGGTCGTCGACACGTACATGCACGGCGACAAGACCAAGGACGAGTCCGACCGCTACATCGTCTACGGCCAGGGCAAGTCCGGCATGATCTTCGGCGCGGCCTGGGAGGGCGCGACCTCCGCCGACCCGAAGAACGACAAGACCGGCAAGCTCAAGGACAACCTCGAGAACTTCGTGATGCCCGGCCCGTCCGGCAAGAACCTCCCCGTCTTCCTGGGCGGTTCCGACCTCGCCGTCCCGGTCAAGTCCCACGCCCAGGCCCTCGCCGCCGAGTGGATCAACGCGTTCACCGGCCCCGCCGGCCAGAAGGGCCTGATGGCCAAGGGCAACCTGCCCAACAACAAGACCGACCTCGCGAGCCTGAAGAACGCCCCCAAGACGGCCGTCCCGGCCACCGCGGCCGAGTCCAACTGGTTCGTCCCCATGGCTCCCGGCTGGGGCCAGGTCGAGAAGGCCCAGGTCCTTCAGACCATGCTGCAGAGCATCGGCACCGGCAAGAAGTCGGTCGAGGCCGCCGCCAAGGACGCGGACGCCGCGATCGACAAGGTCATCAACACCAAGTGACCTGAGGGCAGGGCCCTGCACCGAGCAGGGCCCTGCTCCCCGTACGACCCGAGGGACCGCTGAGGAGCGCGCGGATGAGTGCCGCAGACACGACCACTGCCGAAGTGCCGCCGACGCGGCAGTCGCCACCGCCGCCGCCGGCCGGCGAGCCGGACGCCACAAGACCGCGCCCCGGCCGCGGCAGGGGCGCGAACGCCACCCCCTGGCTGCTCCTGGCCCCCTGCCTGCTGGTCCTCCTCCTGGTGATGGGCTATCCGCTGGTCCGGCTGGTCACCCTGTCCTTCCAGAAGTTCGGCCAGTCCCAGCTGTGGGGGTTCCAGCCCGCCGAGTCCGTCGGGCTGGACAACTTCACCGGCGTGCTCGGCGACGGCGAGTTCTGGCAGGTCGTCGTCCGCACGATCGTCTTCGCGGCCGGCTGCGTGATCTTCACGATGGTCGTCGGCATGCTGATCGCGCTGCTCCTCCAGCGGGTCTCCGGCTGGGTGAAGACCCTCGTCAACATCGCGCTCGTGGCCAGCTGGGGCATGCCCGTCATCGTCGCCACCACCGTCTTCAAGTGGCTGTTCGACGCCGACTACGGCATCCTCAACGCGGTCCTGAGCAGACTGCCGGGCGTCGAGCTGATCGGCCACAACTGGTTCGCCAGCGGACCGCAGGGGCTGGCGGTCATCATGCTCCTCGTCGTCTGGGGCGCGGTCCCCTTCGTGGTCATCACCCTCAGCGCGGGCCTCACCCAGGTCCCCGCCGAACTGGAGGAGGCGGCCCGCCTGGACGGCGCGGGCGCGTGGGGCGTCTTCCGCTTCGTCACGCTGCCCATCCTCAAGCCGGTCGTCGTGATGCTCACGACCCTGTCGGTCATCTGGGACATGGGCGTCTTCCCCCAGGTCTTCGTGATGCGCAACGGCCATCCCGAGGCCGAGTTCCAGATCCTGACCACGTACTCCTACGACCGCGCCTTCGTCGTCAACGACTACGGCCAGGGCTCGGCGATCGCCCTGATCACCGTCGTGCTGCTGCTCGGGGTGGTCGCCGTGTACATGCGCCAGATGCTGAAGATCGGAGAGGTCGAATGAGCGCCATCGCCTCCAAGGCGGGCCCGGTGTCGAGCCGGTCGGGACGCCGCAGGCCGAAGGCCGGCTGGAACCTGCTCGGCCTGCTCGTCTTCGCCGTCGCCGGCTTCCCCGTCTACTGGATGCTGAACACGGCGTTCAAACCGGCCAAGGACGCCATCGACCCCGACCCGAGCCTGCTGCCGACCGCCCTGACCCTCGACAACTTCCGGCGGGCCCTCGACATCGCCGACTTCTGGGGACCGGTGGGCCGCAGCCTGATCGTCTCCCTGGCGGTCGTCGCGATCGGCGTGGTGGTCGGCCTGCTCGCCGCCCTCGCCATCTCCCGGTTCGCCTTCCGCGGCCGCAAGATCGTGATCGTCGGCATCCTGGCCGTCCAGATGGTCCCCCTGGTCGCCATGATCATCCCGGTCTTCCTGCTCCTGAACGACCTGGACCAGTACGACAAGCTCTCCGGCCTGATCATCACGTACCTGACCTTCATCCTCCCCTTCACGGTGTGGACGCTGCGCGGCTTCATCGTCAACATCCCCAGGGAGCTGGAGGAGGCCGCGATGGTCGACGGGTGCAGCCGCACCGGCGCCTTCGTCCGCGTCGTCTTCCCGCTGCTGGCCCCCGGCATGGTCGCCACCTCGGTCTACGGCTTCATCCAGGCCTGGAACGAGTACCTGTACGCCCTGATGCTGCTCAGCCAGAAGAACCAGACGGCGACGGTCTGGCTCAGCAACTTCTCCACCAAGCACGGCACCGAGTACGCGCCGATGATGGCCGGCGCCACGATGATGGCCGTGCCGATCGTCGCCCTCTTCCTCCTCGTCCAGCGCAAGATGGCCGCGGGGCTGACCGCGGGCGCCGTGAAGGGATGACGCCCCCGATGACGACAATCGCCAGCGGCACCGACACGCTCACCCGTGACGCCCTGACGGTCCTGCAACCCGGATTCCCCGGCACCACCGCCCCCGACTGGCTGCTGCGCCGGCTCGGCGAGGGCCTGGCGTCGGTGGGCCTGTTCGGCAGGAACATCGCCTCGCCCGAGCAACTCGCCGCACTCACCGCCCAGTTGCGCACCGAACGTGACGACGTCCTCGTCGCGATCGACGAGGAGGGCGGAGACGTCACGCGCCTGGAGGTGCGCACCGGCTCCAGCTTCCCCGGCAACCACGCGCTGGGCGCGGTGGACGACGTCTCGCTCACCCTGGAGGTCGCCGCCGAGCTGGGCCGCCGCCTCGCCGCGTGCGGCGTCAACCTCAACTGGGCGCCCTCCGCCGACGTCAACTCCAACCCCGCCAACCCGGTCATCGGGGTCCGCTCCTTCGGCGCCGACCCCGCGCTGGTCGCCCGGCACACCGCCGCCTACGTCACCGGCCTCCAGTCGGCGGGCGTGGCGGCCTGCACCAAGCACTTCCCGGGCCACGGCGACACGGCCGTCGACTCCCACCACGCGCTGCCGCGCATCGACGCCGCCGCGGCGGTCCTGACCGAGCGGGAGCTGACCCCGTTCCGCGCGGCCATCGCCGCCGGCACCCGCGCCGTGATGAGCGCGCACATCCTGGTGCCGGCCCTGGACCCGGCCCGCCCCGCGACGCTGTCGCCCCGCATCCTCACCGCGCTCCTGCGCGACGAGCTGGGCTACGACGGCCTGATCGTCACGGACGGCATGGAAATGCAGGCGGTCGCCGCGACCTACGGCATCGAGCGCGGCAGCGTCCTCGCGATCGCCGCGGGCGCGGACGCCATCTGCGTGGGGGGCGGCCTCGCGGACGACGACACCGTGCGCCGGCTGCGCGACGCCCTGGTCACCGCCGTCCGCTCGGGCGAACTGCCCGAGGAACGGCTCGCGGACGCGGCGCGACGGGTGCGGGCCCTGGCGCGCTGGACGGCGACCGGCGAAGGACGTCCCGCGCCCGGGCCCGCGGCCGAGGACCATGCCGCCCGCACGCCGTCCCCGGACGGCGGCGGCGTGCGCGCCGACGTCGGCCTGATCGCCGCCCGCCGGGCCCTGCGGCTCACCGGCGACGAGGTCTTCACACCGCTCGTCGATCCGCCCTTCGTCGCCTCCCTCACCCCGGTCGCGAACATCGCCGTCGGCGACGAGACCCCGTGGGGCGTGGCCGCCGAACTGGTCCGGCTGCTGCCGGGGACGCGGACGGAGGGCTTCACGGGCGCGGACGCCGGGCACGCGGCGCTGGCCGCCGCGGGGGAGCGGCGGATCGTCGCCGTGGTCCGCGACGAGCACCGCCACGCCTGGATGGGAGCGGCCCTCGACGTCCTGCTGGCGGCGCGCCCGGACACGGTCGTCGTGGAGATGGGCGTCCCCCAGGCACCGCCGCGGGGGGCCCTGCACATCGCCACCCACGGCGCGGCCAGGGTCTGCGGCCGCGCCGCGGCGGAGGTCGTCGCGGCGGGTCCGCACGGCTGAGCGCCGTCGTCGTGCGGGGGGCGGGCGTCCTCAGACGCCCTGCCACTGCGGCTTGTTGGCGAACGTGTGCCGGAAGTAGTCCGCGAGCTTCAGCTTGGACGCGGCCGCCTCGTCGACGACGACCGTCGCGTGCGGGTGCAGTTGCAGCGCGGAGGCCGGGCACACCGCGGCGACCGGCCCCTCCACGGTGGCCGCGACGGCGTCCGCCTTGCCCTCCCCGGTGGCCAGCAGCACCAGGTGCCGCGCCTCCAGGATCGTCCCGATGCCCTGGGTGATGACGTGGTGCGGCACCTGCGCGATGTCGCCGTCGAAGAAGCGCGCGTTGTCCACCCGCGTCTGCTCGGTCAGCGTCTTGATCCGGGTGCGCGAGGCGAGGGACGAGCACGGCTCGTTGAACCCGATGTGCCCGTCGGTGCCGATCCCGAGCAGCTGGACGTCCACCCCGCCGGCCGCGGCGAGCGCGCGGTCGTACGCCTCGCAGGCTGCCTGCACGTCCTGCGCCGTGCCGTCCGGACCGAGGAAGGACTCCATGGCGATGCCCAGCGGCTCCAGCACCTCGCGCCGCAGCACCGAGCGGTAGGACTCGGGGTGGTCGGCGGGCAGGCCCACGTACTCGTCGAGCTGGGCGACGCGCGCCCGGCCGGTGTCGACGGCGCCGGCGCGCACCTTGGCCGTCAGGGCCTCGTAGACGGGCAGCGGGGTGGAGCCGGTGGCCACGCCGAGCAGGGCGTCGGGCTTGCGCCGCAGCAGCTGCGCCATGGACTCGGCGATCAGTTCGCCGCCCGCCCGGGCGTCCGGAACGATGACAACTTCCACGCTGGCCCGCCGTTCTCATACCGTGTGTGGTTTAGACCAATCTATGGGGGCCAATCTAACAGAACCGGGTGTCGCGGCCCAGGCGGACGGACGTCCGGAATCCGTACGGCAGGCCGCCGATCGGCTCCGGAGGCGGCCCCGGCCGCAAATTGCCCCCACCATGTGGCCCCGCGCGGGAACCCGCACAGGCTAGGCTGCGTTGTGGACGGCAGGGCGTCCGAATACCACACCGACCAACAAGCTCTCTCGCATGGACACGCCCAGTGGTCTAGTCCACAATGGCGGGAGGCGACCGACACAGCCGGCGGCGACACGGCCGGCGACACACTGAGCCTCCGTCTTCCCCGCACAGGAAGGCGGACCGAGGATCCGGGCTCTCTGCCCTGACTGCCCCGGCTCCTCACCTTCGGCCGACGGGACCGCACACCCCGCGGCCGATATTGCTCCGGGCTGCGGTGCCGGGAGGGTTGAGGGTCCCTCCCAGGCGCCGCGGCCCGCGGGTGTTTCCCGCCCCGCGCATACCCCCAGGTACGCTCGCAGACGTGCCCTCCATGAACGAACTCGTACGCCAGCACACCGCACTCGACGACTCCGACCTCGAGTGGCTGCATCTGCTGGTCTCGGAGTGGCAGCTGCTCTCCGACCTCTCCTTCGCCGACCTGGTCCTGTGGGTCCCCACCCGCGACGGCGCCCGCTACGTCTCCGTGGCCCAGATGCGCCCCAACACCGGCCCCACCTCCTACCAGGACGACATGGTCGGCCACCTCGTCCCCCGCGGCCGCCGTCCCCTGCTGGACGCCGCCCTGGACGAGGGCCGGATCGTGCGCGAGGGCGACCCGGAGTGGCGCGAGGAGGTGCCGGTCCGGGTCGAGTCCATCCCCGTCCGGCGCGACGGCCGGGTCCTCGGCGTCATCGCCCGCAACACCAACCTGCTCACGGTGCGCACCCCGAGCCGGCTCGAGCTCACCTACCTCCAGAGCGCGTCCGACCTCGCGCAGATGATCGCGGCCGGCTCCTTCCCGTTCCCCAACCAGCAGATGGACATGGACGCCGCCCCGCGCGTGGGCGACGGTCTGATCCGCGTCGACGCCGACGCGGTCGTCCAGTACGCCTCCCCGAACGCGCTGTCGGCCTTCCACCGCATGGGCCTGGCCTCCGACCTGGTCGGCCAGCACCTCGGTCTGACCACCGCCGAACTGGCCCCGACCCGCGGTCCGGTGGACGAGGCGCTCGCCAAGGTGGCCAGCGGCTGGGCGCCGCGCGAGTTCGAGATCGAGGCCCGCGACGGGGTCATCCAGTTCCGCACGATCCCGCTCAAGCCGAAGGGCGTCCGCATCGGCGCGCTCGTCCTGCTGCGCGACGTGACCGAACTGCGTCGCCGAGAGCGCGAGTTGATCACCAAGGACGCGACCATCCGGGAGATCCACCACCGGGTGAAGAACAACCTCCAGACGGTGGCGGCCCTGCTGCGGCTCCAGGCCCGGCGCATCGAGTCCGAGCGCGGCCGCGAGGCCCTCGAAGAAGCCGTCCGCCGGGTAGGCTCGATCGCCATCGTCCACGAGACGCTGTCCCAGAACCTGGACGAGCGCGTGGAGTTCGACGAGATCGCCGACCGCGTGCTGGCGATGGTCGCCGAGATCTCGCCGGGCAAGGTCGCCGGCCGGCGCAGCGGACGCTTCGGCATCCTCGACGCCGAGGTCGCCACCCCGTTGTCCATGGTCCTCACCGAGATCCTGCAGAACGCTCTGGAGCACGGCTTCGGCGAGGGCGAGACCGGCACGGTCGAGGTCTCGGCGGTCCGCAGGGGCACCAGCAAGGAGGCCCGTCTGCTGGTCACCGTCCAGGACGACGGGGTCGGTCTGCCCGCCGGCTTCGACCCGCACACCTCCGGCAACCTCGGTCTCCAGATCGTGCGGACGCTGGTGGAGGGCGAGTTGAGCGGGACCTTCGACATGGTCCCGGCTCCGGAGCGCGGGACCCAGGTGATCCTGGACATCCCGGTGCGCGCCCAGAAGTAGCCCGCCGACGGGCGCCGGAGGGCGCACAGCAAGAAGCCCCGGACCGTTCAGGGGTCCGGGGCTCGAATGCTCGTTGCCAGCGTGTGCTGCGCATCGGGGGTACTGCGCGCTGCGGCTCGGGGGCGGGAGAAGCGTACGCGTTGTACGCGCCGCCAAGCTCAGGCTTGCGGGGCGGGTGTCGTCAGGCGGAGGCCTGACGGGCCCGGTTGCGGGCGGCGCGGCGCTTCATGGCGCGACGCTCGTCCTCGCTGAGGCCACCCCAGACGCCGGAGTCCTGGCCGGACTCGAGCGCCCACTGCAGACACTGCTCCATAACCGGGCAGCGACGGCAGACGGCCTTGGCTTCCTCGATCTGCAGCAGCGCAGGACCGGTGTTGCCGATGGGGAAGAAGAGCTCGGGGTCTTCCTCGCGGCAAACGGCGTTGTGACGCCAGTCCATGGCTGCTACCTCTCCTTGGTATTACATGCACGTTGCTTGTGAATGTGAACGCTTTCACGAATCCCTCAACAGATGAAGGGCCACCAGCCGGGTTTCCCTGGCTGGACCTGGAGTGTGTTGAGGGGTTCCGGTGATCAGTGGATGCCGGTGTTGCGGGCTGTCCCGATCGCCACGTAGAGACTCGCAAACCTCAGCGGCGGATACAACCCCTTCCGGAAAGTTTTTTTTGATTCCTCGGTGTCGACTAGGTCACAGCCGTACTTCCATGGGGTGGATCCTGGCCTAAACGTTCGAGTGAAAGGACTTCAGCCCTTTCTGCTCACACAATCACACGCAGTGCATGGCGTACGCCTGTGAACGTCACGCTGGTGCGCAGGCCCAGGTGGTCACCGTCCATCTGGAGGGGTAGCGGGACCTTCGAATGCAAGGTGAACCGGTCCAGGTCGTGCAGCGAGACGGCGTGCTTGCCGTGCGGTCCCCGCTCGGGGGACGAAGTGAGCAACTGGGTGCCATATCGGGCAACCGAGGCGGTCGACAGACGGCTGAGACCGAGTACGTCGAGCCCGGTATCGAACGAGGCCTTAGGCGACGCGTACACCGGGCGATTGCCCAGATAGGTCCACGGAGCCGTGTTGCAGACTATGGACAGCACCAAATCGGTCACCGGATCCGCGCCCGGCCGCTCCAGGGTGATGGTTCCGTGCCGGCGCTGTGATTCGCCCAACAGCTGACGCACCGCCTGGCGAATGTAGAGAGCGTGCGTGGATTTCCTGCCGCGTTCGCGCTGCTGCTCCACCCGCCCCACCACTCCGGCGTCGAAACCGAGGCCGGCGTTGAACGTGAACCAGCGCGACGGCACCGCCTCGTCCTCCGTGCCGGGCGTGCCCGAGGCGAGACCGAGGCCGACGGTGCGCTCGCGGCCCTCGCGCAGGGCGTCCAGCAGGGCGCCGGTGGCCTCCACCGGATGGTTGGGCAGATCCAGGGCGCGCGCGAAGACGTTGGTGGAGCCGCCCGGGACCACCGCGAGACCGGGCAGGGCCGGGTCGGGGCCGGCGTGCAGCAGACCGTTGACGACCTCGTTCACCGTGCCGTCGCCGCCGAGGGCCACCACCAGGTCGACGCTGCCGCTCTCCGCCGCCTGGCGGCCCAGATCGCGTGCGTGCCCGCGGTACTCGGTGGTGACCGCCTCCAGCTTCATCTCGCTCGCGAGGGCGTGGATGAGGACATCGCGCGTCCGTGCACTGGTGGTGGTTGCCGCCGGGTTGACCACGAGAAGTGCACGCATGAGTTGCAGCGTACCTACTGGGTGGTACCGGGCACAGGCCGAGGTGGGGATCGGGTAAGAGATCGCGCAGTGAGTCTCGACACGGGCGCCGCCCGGGTCCACGGGCGCTCCGGGGACGGCGCTCGCGTGCGGGCTACCCTTCAGGGGTGAGCAGTGAGCAGACCCCCGCCGCCCCCGAAACCGCAGCGTCCCGCCCGCGCCGGGTGACGTACGCCGCCGCCCTCTGCGCGCTGGAGGGGCTGGCGCTGGTCGCCGGCGGAGCGTGGATGCTCGTGCTGGGCCTCACCGGCGACCCGGACGACCGCCGGCAGGCCGTCACCGGCGGGGTGACGCTGATCGTGCTGGCGCTGCTGCCGCTGCTGGCCGCCCGTGGGCTGCTGGCCCTGCGCGGCTGGAGCCGGGGGCCCGCCGTCATCACCCAGGTCATGGCGGTGCCGGTGGCCTACAACCTGCTCCAGGCCGACAGCATGGCCATCCCGGCGGGCATCGCCCTGATGGCCGCGGCCGTCGCCGCTCTCGTGCTGCTGGTCAACGGGGAGACGACCAGGGCCCTCGGGATCCGGGGGCCCGGCCGCACACCGAAGTAGCCGCCCGCCGCGCGACTACTCCTCGACGAGGAGCTTCTCCCGCAGCTGCGCCAGCGTGCGCGCCAGCAGCCGGGAGACGTGCATCTGCGAGATGCCGACCTCCTGCGCGATCTGCGACTGGGTCATGTTGCCGAAGAATCTCAGCAGCAGGATCCGCTTCTCGCGCGGCGGGAGATCCTCCAGGAGCGGCTTGAGCGACTCCCGGTACTCGACGCCCTCCAGCGCCTCGTCCTCCGCGCCGAGCGTGTCGGCGACGGCCGGCGACTCGTCGTCGGTGTCGGGGACGTCCAGGGAGAGCGTGGAGTAGGCGTTGGCGGACTCCAGGCCCTCCAGGACCTCCTCCTCCGAGATCGCCAGCTTCTCGGCGAGCTCGTGGACCGTGGGGGAGCGGCCGTGCTGCTGCGACAGCTCTGCCGTCGCCGTGGTCAGCGCCAGCCGCAGCTCCTGGAGCCTGCGCGGCACCCGCACCGCCCAGCCCTTGTCCCGGAAGTGCCGCTTGATCTCGCCGACGACCGTCGGGGTCGCGTAGGTGGAGAACTCCACGCCGCGCTCCGGGTCGAAACGGTCGACGGACTTGATGAGACCGATCGTGGCGACCTGGGTGAGGTCGTCCAGCGGCTCGCCGCGGTTGCGGAACCGGCGGGCGAGATGCTCGACCAGCGGCAGGTGCATGCGGACCAGCTGGTTGCGCATCTCCGCGTACTCGGGGCTGCCGTCCTGCAACTTGCGCAGCTCCACGAACATCGCCCGCGCCCCGCTGCGGTCGCCCGGAACCGGAACCGGCGGCGCCGCTGGTTCGTGCTGCGTGCCCGGCACGCTGTGTTCGCCGTCTCGCTCGTGCTCGCTCATCGTCCCGCCCGTCGCCCTGTGTCGAGCCCTCGCCGCTGCTCGGCCCGGGGGCTCGCCCCCGGGCCGCCTCTCCCGGGGCGAGCCCTGCGCGGCTGTGTCCGGCGACCCCGTCTGCGCGGAGGCCGAGTCGTCCTCCGGATGCGGCCGGGCCTGCTCGGGAATGCCGTCGATGCCGTCGGCCATGCGTCGGGAACCGTCCGGAGGGAGTGGCGTCCCGGCGTCGCCGGCCGGCAGCTCCCGTGTGCCGCGCTCTTCGTCCCGCACCGGCCCGTCCCCGTTCCTCACGCCGGCCCGGGTCCCGCGCCGCGCTGTTTGTAGAGGCTGATCGACACGGTCTTGTCCTCGTCGACGGCGGAGGACACCTTGCCCGCGAGGGCGGACAGGACGGTCCAGGCGAAGGTGTCACGCGAGGGGGCGTGACCGTCCGTGGTCGGAGCCGAGACGGTGACTTCGAGCGAGTCGTCGACGAGGCGGAACACGCAGCTGAGTACCGAGCCGGGCACGGCCTGCTGGAGCAGGATCGCGCAGGCCTCGTCCACCGCGATGCGCAGGTCCTCGATCTCGTCCAGGGTGAAGTCCAAACGGGCCGCGAGGCCGGCCGTGGCCGTCCGCAGCACCGACAGGTAGGCACCCGCAGCCGGCAGCCGGACTTCCACGAAGTCCTGGGTCGCGGGCTCGCCTGCGATCTGGGACACCCTCACCTCCAAGGTGGTACAAGCTTTTCGGGGCCGGGGGTCGCCCCCCGGGTAACGCGTGTGTGGTGCAGCGGTGACGCTATCGCGCTCTCACGTTTCCTGTCCCCGGACCCCAACCCCCTGGCGTCACTCACAGTAAAGCTGTGAACACGCTCCGTGTCTAGAGGTCTGTGGACCCAAATGGGAAGAGGGCGCGCCGGGTTGACGTACCCAGGCGTCAGATGGTCGAACCGTACCCGCCGGACGGCCGGGGCGTCTCACGAGTTCGACGCACGCACCGCCGCGGAGGTTCACGCCGGACCGCGGCGGCCGGGGCGAATCGGCCGGGGCGCCGGGCCGGACGGGCCCGGGACGTGCCGGGACGCGTCATACGAGCACGTGGTCGACGAAGCACCACCGCCAGTTCTCCCCGGGCTCGAACGTGCGCATCACCGGATGCCCGGTCTCCTTGTGGTGCGCGGTGGCGTGCCGGCTCGGCGAGGAATCGCAGCAGCCGACGTGGCCGCACGTCAGGCACAGTCGCAGTTGCACCGGGTGGGTGCCGTCCCTCAGACACTCCGGACACGTCTCGCCCAGCGGGACGGGCTCGGGGTGGGGCAGCGCGTCGGCGTGCGTGCACTGTTTCATGATTGCCAGATTACGACGGGCGTGCGGACGACCGCGCGAAAAAAGAGGGCGGGCCGGACATGGACGTGATGCCACTGCTTCTGCTGGTGGCCGGCAGTGCGGCGATCGCGGCGGCGGCCCGGCGCACCCCGGTGCCCGCGCCGCTGCTGCTGGTGGCGGTCGGCCTGGTCGTGTCGTACGTCCCCGGGGTGCCGGACTACACCCTGGACCCGGACGTCGTCCTGCCCCTGCTGCTGCCGCCGCTGCTGTACACCTCGGCCACCGACAGCTCCTACCTCGACCTGCGCGCCCAGCTGCGGCCGGTCGCGCTGCTGTCGGTGGGCTACGTGCTCTTCGCGACCTTCGCCGTCGGCTGGGCCGCCTACCTCCTCGTACCCGGCCTGCCGCTGACGGCCGCCCTGGTGCTGGGCGCGGTGGTCGCGCCGCCGGACGCGGTCGCGGCCACCGCCGTGGCCCGCCGGGTCGGTCTGCCCTCGAGGATCACGACCATCCTCCAGGGCGAGTCGCTGCTGAACGACGCCACCGCGATCACCGCCTACAAGGTGGCCCTCGCGGTCGTCGTCGGCGAGGGCGCGTCCTGGGCCGGCGGCATCGAGGAGTTCCTGGTGGCGGCGGTCGGCGGGACCGCCGTCGGCCTGATCCTGATGGCGCCGCTGCACTGGCTGCGCACCCACCTCAAGGAGCCCCTGCTCCAGAACACGCTCTCGCTGCTGATCCCCTTCGTCGCCTACGCGGCCGCCGAGCAGTTCCACGCCTCCGGCGTCATCGCCGTCGTCGTCGTCGCCCTCTACCTCGGCCACCGCGCGTGGGAGGTCGACTTCGCCACCCGGCTCCAGGAGGAGGCCGTGTGGAAGATGGTCGCCTTCGTGCTGGAGTCGGCGGTCTTCGCGCTGATCGGCCTACAGCTCCCGGTCGTCCTGAAGGGCCTCGGCGCCTACGAGGGGCTGGACGCCGCCTGGTACGCCGTCGTGCTCTTCCTCGTGGTCGTCGCCGCCCGCTTCCTGTGGGTGTACCCGGCGACGTTCCTGCCGCGGTTGCTGTCGCCCCGCATCCGCGCGCGGGAGGAGAACCCCACCTGGCGGGGGCCCGTCGTCATCGCCTGGGCCGGCATGCGGGGCGTGGTCTCGCTCGCCATCGCCTTCTCCATCCCGCTCACCGTGGACGACGGGGACGCGCCCTTCCCGCACCGCAACCTCATCCTCTTCCTCACCTTCACCACCGTCATCGGCACCCTCGTGTTGCAGGGACTGACCCTCCCGCCGCTGATCCGGCTGCTCAGGTTCCCCGAGGCCGATCCCCAGGCCGCGACGCTCGCCGAGGCCAACGCCCAGGCGCAGGCCTCCCGGGTCGCCGAGGAGCGCCTCGACGCCCTGCTGTCCGACGAGCGCAACACCCTGCCGCCGCCGCTCGCGGACCGGCTGCGCGACGTCCTGGAGCGCCGCCGCAACGCCGTCTGGGAGCGCCTGGGCCAGGTCAACCCGGTCACCGGCGAGACGGTCGACGACACCTACCGGCGACTGTCGCGCGAGATGATCAGCGCCGAGCGCGAGGTGTTCGTCCGGCTGCGCGACGGCCGCTACATCGACGACGAGATGCTGCGCACGCTGCTGCGGAGGCTGGACCTGGAGGAGGCGGCGGCCTACCGGGAGGCCACCTGAGGCCGAAGCGACCTGGGGCCGGAGCGACCTGAGGCCGGAGCGGTCCGGGGCGGGGTGGGGCCCCGGGGCCTCACCCGGTGAAGGGCGCGCCCGTCACCACGGCCGCCAGGCGGGTTCCGCGCGCGAAGGCGCCCTCCTCGGCCAGGGCGGCGAGGGCGTAGAGCGACTTGGCGACATAAAGACGTTCGACGGGCACCCCGTGCCGGTGCTCGAAGTCCGCCGCGAAGGCCTCCAGCTCCGGCGTGACCCGCGCGTACCCGCCGAAGTGGAAGCGCTCGTCGAGCCGCCAGTGACCCCGACGGCCCCCGAAGGCCTCCTCCTGGAGGGCCAGTGTCGCCTCGCCCAGGAAGCCTCCCTTGAGAACCGGTATCCCCAGGGCCCGCTGGCCGGGCGCGAGACCGGCGGCCAGGCCCGCGAGCGTGCCGCCGGTGCCGCAGGCGAGCGCCACCACGTCGGCCCCGCCCCGCAGTTCCTCGCCGAGCGCCCGGCAGCCCCGCACCGCCGCCGCGTTGCTGCCGCCCTCGGGGACGACGTAGGCGCCCTCGGCGCCCGCCGCGCCCAGGATCTCCCGCAGCACCCGCGGCTCGGACTTCCCGCGGTAGACCGCGCGGTCCACGAAGTGCAGGCGCATGCCGTCGGCGGCACAGCGGGCCAGCGAGGGGTTCAGGGGCCGGCCGGCCAGCTCGTCTCCGCGCACCACGCCCACCGTGGGCAGCCCCAGCAGACGGCCGGCCGCGGCGGTGGCCCGCAGATGGTTGGACCAGGCGCCGCCGAAGGTCGCCAGCGTGCGGCCCGCGGCCCGCTCCAGGTTGGGCGCGAGCTTGCGCCACTTGTTGCCGACCAGCTCCGGATGGATGAGGTCGTCCCGCTTCAGCAGCAGCCGCACCCCGTGTCGCGCGAACCGGTCGTCGACGACCTCCTGGAGCGGGGAGGGCAGGCTCGGGCGCAGGTCGGTCACCCGCCCATTGTCGAACACCGATCCGGGAAATCCGCCGCTTCCCAGGCCCGCGATGATCCATTCCCGCTCTTTCGGGTAATAGCACGAGCACACACCGTGATGGAAGGCTGACCCGCGTGAACAGTGCATCGGCGCAGTTCGGCGTCGCTGCATGAATCGGGAGGGCAATTTCTCATGTCGGTAGGCGAAGAGGTCCGCTCGGAGTCGGGCAAGCCGCAGCAGAGTCTCGGCACCGCGGCCGCGCGGAACCTGGCCACCACGACCAAGTCCGCACCGCAGATGCAGGAGATCAGCTCCCGCTGGCTGCTGCGGAATCTGCCCTGGGTCGACGTGCAGGGCGGTACGTACCGGGTCAACAGGCGCCTGACGTACGCGGTCGGAGACGGCCGCATCACGTTCGTCAAGACCGGCGACCGGGTCGAGGTCATCCCCGCCGAGCTGGGCGAGCTGCCCGCACTGCGCTCCTACGAGGACGAGGAGGTGCTGGGGGAGCTGTCCCAGCGCTGCCGGCAGCGGGAGTTCGGCCCCGGCGAGGTCATCGCCTCCTTCGGCAGCCAGACCGACGAGGTCTACCTGCTGGCGCACGGCCGCGTGGAGAAGGTCGGGACCGGCCCCTACGGCGACGACCAGGTGCTCGGAGTCCTGGCCGACGGCGCGTACTTCGGCGACCAGGCGCTCCTCGACGCGGACGCCATCTGGGAGTACACCGCCCGCGCCGACACGGCCTGCACGGTGCTGATCCTCGCCCGTCAGGACGTCGAGCAGGTCGCGGAGCGCGCCGACTCCCTGCGCGAACACCTCCAGCAGCTGCGCGCGATTCCCGAGCAGCGCACCAACAAGTACGGCGAGAAGGCGGTCGACCTCGCGGCCGGCCATGCCGGCGAGCCGGACATCCCGCACACGTTCGTCGACTACGACGCCAGGCCCCGCGAGTACGAGCTGAGCATCGCGCAGACCGTCCTGCGCATCCACTCGCGCGTCGCCGACCTGTACAACCAGCCGATGAACCAGACCGAGCAGCAGCTGCGGCTGACGGTCGAGGCGCTCAAGGAGCGCCAGGAGCACGAACTCGTCAACAACCGGGAGTTCGGTCTCCTGCACAACTGCGAGTACGACCAGCGGCTCCAGCCGCACGACGGCGTGCCCAGCCCGGACGACCTGGACGAACTGCTCAGCAGGCGGCGCGGCACCAAGATGCTGCTTGCCCACCCGCGCGCGATCTCCGCGATCGGCCGTGAGCTCAACAAGCGCGGGCTCGTACCCGAGACGATCGACGTCGGCGGCAACCGCATCCCCACCTGGCGCGGGGTGCCGATCTACCCCTGCAACAAGATCCCCGTGACCGAGGCGCGGACGAGTTCGATCATCGCGCTGCGCCTGGGCGAACAGGACCAGGGCGTCATCGGTCTGCGCCAGTCGGGCATCCCGGACGAGATCGAGCCGAGCCTGTCCGTGCGGTTCATGGGCATCAACGAACAGGCCGTCATCAAGTACCTGGTCACGGCGTACTACTCGGCCGCCGTGCTGGTGCCGGACGCGCTCGGCGTCCTGGAGAACGTCGAGATCGGCCGCTGGCGGTGACCTCCGCCGTCCGGCGGCACCGGGGTGAGACACGCGAAAGGCGGACGTCCATCGGGACTCGGGGCGAGGGCGATCCGGGGATGGCCGACGAGCACGAGGCGGCGGCCGTCCTGGAGCGGTCCAGGGCGTCGGTCGACCCCGCGCTGAGAGCGGCGCTCGACTCGCTGCCCGCCTCGATGCGCCGGGTCGCGCTCTACCACTTCGGCTGGGAGCACGCGGACGGCACGGCGGCCGCGGACAACGCCGGCAAGGCGATCCGGCCGGCGCTCGTGCTCGCCGCGGCCGCGGCGCTCGGCGGCCCTGCGGCCCGTGCGGCGGCGGTCCGGGCCGCCGCGGCGGTCGAACTGGTCCACAACTTCACGTTGCTGCACGACGACGTGATGGACCGGGACACCACCCGCCGCCACCGTCCCACCGCGTGGACCGTGTTCGGCGACGCCGACGCGATCCTCGCCGGGGACGCCCTCCAGGCCCTCGCCCTGGGCCTGCTCGCCGCGGACCCGCACCCCGCGTCCCGGCCGGCCGCGGCCAGGCTCGCGGCCTGCGTGGTCGAGCTGTGCGCCGGCCAGCAGGCGGACACCGCCATGGAGGGACGCGCCCCCGCCGACATCACCCTCGACGAGGTGCTCGTCATGGCCGAGGCCAAGACGGGCGCGCTGCTGGGCTGCGCCTGCGCGGTCGGCGCGCTGTACGCGGGAGCGCCCGAGCAGGACGTCGACGCGCTGGACGCCTTCGGCCGGGAGGCCGGGCTCGCCTTCCAGCTCATCGACGACGTCATCGGCATATGGGGGGACCCCCGGCACACCGGCAAGCCGGCCGGCGCGGACCTCGCCGCCCGCAAGAAGTCCCTGCCGGTGGTCGCCGCGCTCACCTCGGCCACCCCGGCGGCCCGGGAGCTGGCCGCGCTGTACGCGGCGCCCTACGAGCCGGCCGACCTGGACCGGACCACCCTGGCGGTGGAGCGGGCGGGCGGCCGCGCGTGGGCGCAGGAGGAGGCGGCCGACCGGATGGCCCGGGCGATGCAGGAGCTGGCCCGGGCGATCCCGGACCCGGAGTCGGCGGGCGGCCTGCTGTGCCTGGCCGAGTTCGTCACGCGCCGCACCGCGTAGGCGCCCGGGACGCCGGCGGCGTACGGCGGGGAGCGCTTCGGCGGCGGTCGCCCTACTCTGAGGACATGGACAGGGAACAACGCGTCTGTTCCGCCTGCGGGCAGCCCGTGCAGTCCGTCGTCCGGCGGCACAAGACGCTGGGCGCATGGGTGCCGCGCTGGGTGCCGGGGCCGTGCCACAACCCCGGGTGCGCGGAGTACGTGGAGCCGGGCGCCGAGCCCCACCTCGCCGCCCCCGGCCACGCCGTCGACCCCGGGCGCCCCGCCGGTCCCGGGCGCGCGTCCGGGACCGAGCGCTCCGCCGTGACCGAGGAGGAGCCCGGCGCTTCCGCCGCACGGTCCTCGTGAGCGCGGGCCGCGAGGTCCGGCGGGCGGGTCAGGATCCGGCCCGGGGCAGGCCGCCCGTCTCGGCGTCGCGGCCGGTCAGGCAGTACACGCCGCCGGCCGGGTCGCGCAGCACCGTCCAGTGCGGGTGACGCGCGACGAACTCGGCGCCGAGCCGTTCGTGCCGGGCGCGCACGGCGTCCACGTCCGCCCCGCAGGCGAGGTCGAGATGGGCCGAGGGCGGAGCGGTATCGGCGCCATCGCCACCGCTGCCGCCGTCCCGGCCGTCGCCGGTGTGCTCGTCGTCGAGACGTTGCAGCAGGATGCGGACCGGGAGTCCGGCAGGCGGCTCGACCACGTGGAACTCCGGCCGTGATCCCGGCCGGGCCGGCCAGTCGGGCAGCAGCGCGGTCCAGAAGGCGACCTCGGCGTCGAACGCCGACGGCGGCAGGTCCAGGCACACCTGGTCGAGACGGCTGCCGGCCACCACCGGCGGCCGCACGGCCTCCCCCTGCCACGGCACCGCGCAGAACGCGTGCCCGGCCGGAGAGCGCAGCACGGCCCACCCGTCGTGGACGGCCGCCGGCTCCGCGCCGAGCCCGCGGGCCTCCTCGACGAAGCCGGGCACGTCCTCGACGGCGAAGTCGAGATGAGCCCCGCCGTCGCCGCCCGAAACGCCCTGGACCTTCACACAGGCGTCCGCGCCCTCGGGCAGCAGGGTGACGAACTCCTGCCGCTCGCCCCTGAGCCCGGACGGGCGGGTGTCGGTGACCGCCGTCCAGAAGGCGCAGGCCCGCTCGAAGAGCGCGGCCGGCCGGTCCACGAAGGCGTACGTCCAGCGGACCGGTCTGCTCACGCCTTGCGCTCCAGGAACCGCAGCATGTTCCCGGCCGGGTCCCGGAACGCGCAGTCGCGCACGCCGTAGGGCTGGTCCGTCGGCTCCTGGAGCACCTCGACACCGGCCTCCCGCACCCGGGCGTGCAGCGCGTCGCAGTCGGCGGTGGTGAAGATGACGCCGCGCAGCACGCCCTTGGCGAGCAGCCGGGCCATCGCCTCCCGGTCGGCGGGGGAGAAGTCCGGGTTCGCGCCCGGCGGTTCCAGCACGACGGCGACGTCGGGCTGTAGCGGCGACCCGACGGTCACCCACCGCATGCCCTCGTAGGAGACGTCGTTGCGGACTTCGAGACCGAGCACCTCGACGTAGAAGTGCAGGGCCTTGTCGTGGTCGTCGACGGAGACGAAGCACTGGTGGAGCTTGAGGTCCATGAGGTCAGCCATGGGCCCAGCCTAGGCGCGCCGGCCCCGCACGGGGCGGGTGAACGTCCTGGCCACGCAGGGCGGGATCACCGCGCTCTCGTCGTGCGACCGGGCCCGGTACGCGCTCGGGGTCTCCCCGACCAGCTCGGTGAAACGGGAGCTGAACGAGCCGAGCGAGCTACAGCCGACCGCCATGCAGACCTCCGTCACGCTCAGGTCGCCGCGGCGCAGCAGGACCTTGGCGCGCTCGACGCGGCGGGTCATCAGATAGCCGTAGGGGGTCTCGCCGTAGGCCTCGCGGAAGCTGCGCTGGAAGTGGCCGGGGGACATCAGCGCCGTGGTGGCGAGCGCGGCGACGTCCAGCGGCTCGGTGTACTCGCGGTCCATCCGGTCCCGCGCCTGCCGCAGCCTCACCAGGTCCTCCCGATTCATCACGCCAGCATGGCACGATCCCCGTCCGCGGGGCGGGCGGACGGGGAACAGGCTTCGCCTCCCGTTCGCCCGCCGTACGAAAGCGCTTGTTCCCATGAGGGAATGGACCACATCACGTTCCTCGTGGCGGTCGTCATCGTCACGGCCCTGGCCTTCGACTTCACCAACGGGTTCCACGACACGGCGAACGCGATGGCGACCTCCATCGCCACCGGCGCGCTCAAGCCGAGAACGGCGGTCCTGGTGAGCGGGGCCCTCAACATCGTGGGCGCCTTCCTGTCCACCGAGGTGGCGAAGACCATCTCGGGCGGCATCGTGGACGACCGTCTCGTCTCCCCGGGGATGATCTTCGCGGGGCTGGTCGGGGCGATCCTGTGGAACCTGCTGACCTGGCTCGTCGGTCTGCCGTCGAGTTCGTCGCACGCGCTGTTCGGCGGGCTGATCGGAGCGGTGTGGGTGGGAGCGGGCTCCCACGGGGTGCACTTCGACAAGGTCGTCGAGAAGATCCTGATCCCGGCCGTGGCGTCCCCGCTGGTGGCGGGCGGGGCGGCGCTGGTCGCGACCTACCTGGCGTACCGGCTCACCGCGCGGGCCCGGCAGAAGCCGGTCGCCGAGGGGTTCCGGATCGGGCAGATCGCCTCCGCCTCGCTGGTGTCCCTCGCGCACGGCACCAACGACGCGCAGAAGACCATGGGCGTCATCACCCTGACCCTCATCTCGGCCGGTGCGCTCGGTCCCGACGCCGGGCCGCCGGTGTGGGTGATCGCCTCCGCGGGCCTCGCGATCGGCCTGGGCACCTATCTGGGGGGCTGGCGGATCATCCGCACCATGGGCAAGGGCCTCACGGAGATCCAGTCCCCGCAGGGCTTCGCCGCCGAGACGGCCTCCACGACCGTCATCCTCACCTCGGCGCACCTCGGTTTCGCCCTGTCCACCACGCAGGTCGCCTCCGGCAGCATCCTCGGCGCAGGTCTGGGAAGGCGGTTGGCAGAGGTGCGGTGGGGTGTCGCGGGGCGCATGGTGATCGCATGGCTGGTCACCCTGCCCGCTGCGGCCCTGGCCGGGGGCCTCGCGGCGAGCGCGGTCACGCACGGCGGGAACGCCGGGACGACCGTGGTGGCCCTCGTCGGCGTCGCCCTCGCCGCGGGGATCGTGGCGATCTCCCGCCGCAACCCCGTGCACGCCCACAACGTCAACGAGACCCACGAGATCACCCTCGGCGCCGCGTCGCCGACGGACGTCCGAACGGCCGCCTGAGTCACCCCAGGGAGTTGTCCTCATGAACATCGACTGGAGCGCGCTCGGCCAGGTCACCGCGGTGAGCGTCGGCGTCACCGTCGCCGTGGTCGCCGTCTTCACGCTAGGCGTCCTGGGACTGGCCCGGGCGCAGGACGGGCACGGGGAACGCGCGGGTGTCCGGGTCGCCGGCCGGGCGCAGGCGGTCCTGTGCTTCCTCGCCTGCGCGACCGTGGTGGCGTACGGGATCCGTCTCATCGTCCCGCAGTTCCACTGACCCGGCGCCGGCCCCCGGCCGCCCCGAGCACCGGCACCCCAGCCACCACATCACCGACGCGACATCACCGACGCGACATCACCGACGCGACATGCCAGCGGATATCCGAGACCGGGAGGCGGACGCCATGACGACACGGCCCCTGCTGTCCGAGCAGGCCGACCTGCGGGTCGACTACACCGACCAGGACGACCCCGTGCTGATACGGCCGGACGGGAGCCCCATCGACACCTGGCGGGAGAACTATCCGTACGCGCAGCGCATGGAGCGCAAGGAGTACGACTGGCACAAACGGCTCCAGCAGATCGAGCTGCTGAAGCTGCAGAGCTGGATCAAGGAGACCGGACGCCGCCTCGTCATCGTCTTCGAGGGCCGGGACGCGGCCGGCAAGGGCGGCACCATCAAGCGGTTCACCGAGCACCTCAACCCGCGCGGGGCCCGGGTCGTGGCGCTGGAGAAGCCCACCGAACGCGAGCGCGGCCAGTGGTACTTCCAGCGGTACGTCGAGCAGCTTCCGACCGCGGGCGAGATCGTGCTCTTCGACCGGTCCTGGTACAACCGGGCCGGCGTCGAGCGGGTCATGGGCTTCTGCACCGACGACGAGTACCAGCGCTTCGCCCGCCAGGCGCCGATGTTCGAGCGGATGCTCGTGGACGACGGCGTCGACCTGGTGAAGTTCTGGTTCTCGGTGTCGCAGAGCGAGCAGCGCACCCGTTTCACGATCCGCCAGATCGATCCGGTGCGGCAGTGGAAGCTCAGCCCGATGGACCTCGCCTCGCTGGACCGCTGGGACGACTACACCGCGGCCAAGGTCGCCATGTTCCGCGAGACGGACACGGCGTACGCGCCCTGGACGGTGGTCAAGAGCAACGACAAGAAGCGGGCCCGGGTCGAGGCCATGCGCAGCGTGCTCGCCCGGTTCGACTACGACGACAAGGACGAGGAGGTCGTCGGCACACCCGATCCGCGCATCGTCGGCGCGGCGGCCGGCCTGCTGGAGGTCGGCGAGGGCGACGGGGCGGACGGCGTCCCGGCGCCGCCGCGCACCGCGTGACGAAGGGGCCCGGTCGGTTGTCCGACCGGGCCCCTCACGCAGGTGCGACGAGCGCCGCCCACGACCCGCGATGGTGCGCCGACCGCAGGTCGTGAACGAGATCCGCAGGTCAGGCCTTCTTGGTCTCCCAGAAGATGTCGCTGATCTCGGAGATCAGCTCCAGCGCCTTCTCGCCCGTCTTCGGGTCCGTCGAGGCCTTGGCGGCCGAGAGGGCCTTCAGGGCGTCGTTGACGAGCTGGTGCAGCTGGGGGTACTTCTCGAAGTGCGGGGGCTTGAAGTAGTCGCTCCACAGCACGGAGACGTGGTGCTTCGCGAGCTCGGCACGCTGCTCCTTGATGACGGTGGCGCGCGCCTGGAAGTGCGGGTCGTCGTTGGCGGCCATCTTCTCCTGCACGGCCTTCACCGACTCCGCCTCGATGCGGGCCTGGGCCGGGTCGTACACACCGCAGGGCAGGTCGCAGTGTGCGCTGACCTTGACCGTGGGGGCAAACAGGCGGGAAAGCATGGAGCGTTCCTTCCTCGTGATCGTCTTCTCAGGTGGGACATTACTCCCTGAGGGAGGCCTTTTGGCGGGTGCCCCCTGGGGCTTAGGACAAAAGTCCGGGGTCAGACTGGGACTGGTGGAGGAACGGACCGGGGAGGTGCCGGGGATGCCGGAACTGTCGCAGGAGGGCGAGCGGGGCAGGGCGGCCGCGCCGTTCGGGCTGGCCGAGGTGACGGGTCCGTCCATGGTGCCCACGCTCCGGCACGGGGACCGGCTGCTCGTGCAGTACGGCGCACGGATCCGGCCCGGTGACGTGGTCGTGCTGCGGCACCCCTTCCAGCAGGACCTGCTCGTCGTCAAACGGGCCGCCGAGCGCCGCGAGGGCGGCTGGTGGGTCCTCGGGGACAACGCCTTCGCCGGCGGCGACAGCACGGACTACGGGACCGTGCCCGACGAGCTGATCCTGGGCAGGGCGCGGCTGCGTTACCGGCCGCTCGCGCCGGGCAGGCGCTCGCCGCTGGCCGTGGTGCGCTGGGCGCTGTCGGCGGCCAGGGTGCTGTCGCCCGCGCGGTCGGCCTCCAGGCGTTTGCGGGCGCGGTAGGCGGCCACGTTGGCGCGGGTGGCGCACCGGTCGGAGCAGTAGCGCCGGGAGCGGTTGGTGGAGGTGTCGAGGTAGGCGTTGCGGCACGGGCTCGCCTCGCACAGGCCCAGCCGGTCGACGCCGTACTCGGTGAGGTGGAAGGCCAGGCCCATGGCCGCGATGGCCGCGTAGCCCGCCGTCGCGTTGGACGGGTGGTCGGCCAGGTGCATGTGCCACAGCGGGCGGCCGTCGTCGTCGCGGAAGTCGTGGCCGGAGATCTGCGGGCTCACCGGGAACTCCAGCAGCAGGGAGTTCAGCAGGTCCACCGCGAGGGTCTCGTCGCCGCCGTCGGCCGCCTCGAAGACCGCGCGCAGCCGGCCGCGGACCGAGCGGAACCGGGTGACGTCCGCTTCGGTGGCCCGGCGGGCGGCCGACTGGTTGCCGCCGAAGAGGCCCCGGACGGCCTCGACGGACGTCAGGGCGTCCTTGCCCCGGGTCGGCTCCTCGCTGTTGACGAGGCGCACGGCGTAGTCCGAGTAATAGGCCAGTTCCACTTGTAATCCTTACGGGGGCGCTCTGTGGTCGGGATGCGGGCGGAGTAACGGCCGTTCGTGCTTCCAGGGTATTACGCGACCCGGGGGGTGGGACGGCGGCGGACGCGCGGACGGCCCCGACGAACACCACGGACCGAACCCAGGACGGGCCGGGCAGCGCGGACGGAGCCGGGCCGGCCCCCGGAACCGGGAGCGCGGACGGAGCCGGGCCGGCGGGAACGCGGGCGGACCATCGCGGGGGACGGCGAGGAGGGGCGGTGCCCGACAACGAGGAGGGGCGGTACGGAGATCTCCGTACCGCCCCTCCTCATGTGCCGCCGCGGGACGCTAGAGCACCTTCGACAGGAAGGCCTGCGTCCGCTCCTGCTGCGGGTTGGTCAGCACATCGCGCGGGTTGCCGGACTCGACGACCACGCCGCCGTCCATGAAGACCAGGCTGTCGCCGACCTCGCGGGCGAAGCCCATCTCGTGGGTGACGACGACCATCGTCATCCCGGACTCGGCCAGGTCGCGCATGACGTCGAGGACGTCGCCGACCAGCTCCGGGTCGAGGGCCGAGGTCGGCTCGTCGAACAGCATCAGCTTGGGGTCCATGGCGAGCGCCCGGGCGATGGCGACGCGCTGCTGCTGGCCGCCGGAGAGCTGCGAGGGGTAGCTGCCGGCCTTGTCGGCGAGGCCGACGCGGTCCAGGAGCTCCCGCGCCCGCTCCCGGGCCTGGGCCTTGCTGACGCCCTTGACCTGGACCGGCGCCTCGACGATGTTGTCGAGCGCGGTCATGTGCGGGAACAGGTTGAACCGCTGGAACACCATGCCGATGTCCCGGCGCTTGAGCGCGACCTCGCTGTCCTTGAGCTCGTACAGCTTGTCGCCCTTCTGGCGGTAGCCCACCAGGTCCCCGTCGACGTACAGGCGGCCGGCGTTGATCTTCTCCAGGTGGTTGATGCACCTGAGGAACGTCGACTTGCCGGAGCCGGACGGGCCGATGAGGCAGAACACCTCGCCGTTCTTGACCTCCAGGTCGATGCCCTTGAGGACCTCGACCGCGCCGAAGGACTTGTGGACGCCCTCGGCCTTCACCATCGCGGTCATGCCGCACTCCTTTCGCGGCCGATCCGCAGGTTGGCACGGATCTTCTGGAAGACCGTGGGCGGCAGGCTACGGCTCGAACCGCGGGCGTAGTAGCGCTCCAGGTAGTACTGGAAGACGCTGAAGACGCTGGTCATGACCAGGTACCAGATGGAGGCGACGAACAGCAGTTCCATCACGGCGAACGACGAGGAGCCGATCACCGAGGTCGAGCGGAGCAGTTCGTTGTACGTCACCACGTAGACCAGCGACGAGGTCTTCAGCATGTTGATGAACTCGTTGCCGGTCGGCGGCACGATCACCCGCATGGCCTGCGGGATGACGATCCGGCGCAGCGTCTTGGCGTGGCTCATGCCCAGCGCGTGCGACGCCTCCGTCTGCCCCTCGTCGACGGCCAGCAGGCCGGCGCGGCAGATCTCGGCCATGTACGCGGCCTCGTTCAGGCCGAGTCCGAGCAGGGCGCACATGAACGGCGTCATGACGTCCGTCATCTCGTCCTTGTAGATCGGACCGAGGTTCAGGACGGGGAAGATCAGCGCCAGGTTGAACCACATCAGCAGCTGCACGTACACCGGGGTGCCGCGGAAGAACCAGATGTAGACCCAGGCGACCGTGCTGGTCACCGGGTTCTTCGACAGCCGCATCACGGCCAGCAGAACGCCCAGGACCACGCCGAGCACCATGGACAGCACGCTGATCAGCAGCGTGCGCCCGGCGCCCGCGATGACCGTCGAGTTGAACAGCTGGTCGCCGACGGTGTTCCACTGGATGTCGCCGTTGGCGAAGGCGTTGACCAGCAGCGCCAGCAGCGCGAGGACGATCACGGCGCTGACCCAGCGGCCGTAGTGGCGCACCGGGATCGCCTTGATGGCCTCCGGCGGGCCGGAGAACGCCGGCGTCTTGGCGACCGGCGGGGTGTCCTCGGGTGGTGCGCCCGCGGAGGACTTGTCGAACTTGTCAGTCATGGGGACTGCCCTTCGAAGACTTCAGAGGTGCGGGTGGATCACTTGCCGCCGTTGATCGAGGCGGACTTGATCGCGCCGCTCTCGGCGCCCCACTTCTCCAGCACCTTCTGGTACGAGCCGTCCTTGATGATCGCGTCGACGGCCTCCTTGAGGGCGTCGCGCAGCTGGGTGTTCTTCTTGTCGACGACGATGCCGAAGGGAGCGGCCTCGTACTGCTTGTCGAGCACCTCGAAGGTGTTGCCGCCGCCCGCCTTGCGGGCCATGTCCACGGCGACCGGGTAGTCGTTGACGCCGGCCACGGCGCCGCCGGACTTCACGCGGGTCTGGGCCTCGGTGTCGTTCTCGAACGACTCGATCTTGAGGGCCGCCTTGCCGCCGCCGGTGCACTTCTTCGACTGCGCCTGAAGGGCCTCTTCGTAGGTGGTGCCCCGCTGCACCGCGACGGTCTGGCCGCAGAGGTCGTCCAGGGTCTTGATGCCCTTGGGGTTGCCCTTCTTCACGTAGACGGCCGTGCCGGCGGTGAAGTAGTCGACGAAGTCGACGCCCTCGCCGAGCTTCTTGCCCTTGTCGTCCAGGCCTTCCTGGCGCTGCTTGTTGTCCGTGATCGACGACATGGCGACGTTGTAGCGGCCGGTGTTCACCGCGGTGATCAGGGTGTCGAAGCCGCCCGAGGTGAACTGGAAGTCGACGCCGAGCTGCTTGCCGAGGGCCGCGGCGATGTCGGGGTCGACGCCCACGATCTTGCCGCCCTCGACGGACTCCATCGGGGCGTACTCGGCGTTGGTGCCGACCTTGATGACGCCCGCCTTCTGGATGTCGGCCGGGAGCTTGGAGAAGAGGGGTGCCTTGTCGGAGCTGCTCGACGACTCGGAGGAGCTGCCGCCGCTGTTGGTCTGGTCGCCGCAGGCGGAGAGCAGCAAGGCGCCCGCGACCGCGAGAGATCCGACCGCTGCCAGGCGGGTGCGCGCGGCGGTCGTGTGTCGGGTGGAGCGTGCGGTCATGGTGGGTTCCTCCGGCGGATGGATGGAGATGCCGATGGCTCGACAAATGCCGATGGGTCGACGAGAACACAGACCTTCGGGTGTCGCGACCTCGTGTGATTACGGCATCTTGCCATTCGGACGACGCCATTCAGGGGGCCAGCCATGTCAAAATCGGATAACGGGCGACCCCCGAACCGCATCAGTCCGGTACATCACGACCGGACGGAGCCGGACCATCTGCGGGAATCTCCCGTTCCGGCCGAAAGATCTTCGGTTCCTCCCAGGATGTGATCACCCGACCTCTGTCCCGCCGCCGACCTCACCCCACGTCAAGGCGGTGTCAAGGGTTGTCAAGGGTTTTCCGGAGCCCGGTGGGTCCGCGCGCATGAGCCGCGTCACTCGCGGTGATCTCTGTCGAAGGTCCACAGCTCCGGGGATGTGACCTTGCACCGAATGGACTCGTCGGCTGTGGTCTCCGTCCGGTAAGAAGGTTTTTTACACCCCTCATCCGGGGCTCAGGGCGCGTGTGCGGCGCGCCCGACGCCAGGCGCCCGTACGCAACACCTCAGGGCCCTGTGCGATGCCCGCCCACTTCTCAATCAGGAGTGGCCACCCTCAAACCATGCAGACCTAAGGGGTACAACACAGTGGCAGCGGAGATCGTCAATCCTCGCAGCGAGAACGCCGACCAGACGGGCCGGGAGGGCGGTGCGGAGCCCCTCGACTCGTTCGACCCCGTGTTCGCGCTGCACCGAGGCGGAAAGATGGCCGTGCAGGCCACCGTCCCGGTCCGCGACAAGGACGACCTGTCCCTCGCTTACACCCCCGGCGTCGCGCGCGTGTGCACCGCGATCGCGGAACAGCCGGACCTGGTGAACGACTACACCTGGAAGTCGTCCGTCGTCGCCGTCGTGACCGACGGCACGGCCGTCCTCGGGCTCGGGGACATCGGCCCCGAGGCCTCCCTCCCCGTGATGGAGGGCAAGGCCATCCTCTTCAAGCAGTTCGGCGGCGTGGACGCGGTTCCGATCGCGCTCGCCTGCACGGACGTGGAAGAGATCATCGAGACGGTGGTGCGCCTCGCGCCCTCGTTCGGCGGAGTGAACCTGGAGGACATCTCGGCGCCGCGGTGCTTCGAGATCGAGCGCCGCCTCCAGGACGCGCTCGACATCCCGGTCTTCCACGACGACCAGCACGGCACCGCGATCGTCACGCTGGCGGCGCTGCGCAACGCGGCGCGGCTGAGCGGGCGCGGCATCGGCGAGCTGCGGGCGGTCATCTCGGGCGCCGGCGCGGCGGGCGTCGCCATCGCCAAGATGCTGGTCGAGGCCGGCATCGGGGACGTCGCGGTCGCCGACCGCAAGGGCGTCGTCTCGGCGGAGCGGGAGGACCTGACCGACGTCAAGCGCGAGCTGGCCTCCTACACGAACAAGGCCGGGCTGACCGGCTCGCTGGAGAGCGCGCTCGCCGGCGCGGACGTCTTCATCGGCGTTTCCGGCGGCACGGTGTCCGAGGAGGCGGTGGCCTCGATGGCGAAGGGCGCGTTCGTCTTCGCCATGGCCAACCCGAACCCCGAGGTGCACCCGGACGTCGCCCACAAGTACGCGGCGGTCGTCGCGACCGGGCGGTCGGACTTCCCGAACCAGATCAACAACGTGCTGGCGTTCCCGGGGATCTTCGCCGGTGCGTTGCAGGTGCGGGCGTCCCGGATCACCGAGGGCATGAAGATCGCGGCCGCCGAGGCGCTGGCGGGCGTCGTCGGGGACGACCTCGCGGCGGACTACGTGATCCCGTCGCCGTTCGACGAGCGGGTCGCTCCCGCCGTGACCGCGGCCGTCGCCGCGGCGGCCCGTGCGGAAGGGGTCGCTCGTCGCTGACGTGCGCCCCGGATGGCCCCGCCCGTCACGGGCGGGGCCGTTTCTTTGCCCGACCGTCACTCCGGTCGGGTGGTGACGGGGGCACGGGGGCCTGCTGTCTACGCTGCCGCTCCCTCCGGGTTGCGCCGGCGCAACCCGGAGGGAGCGCGTCGGGGCCGGTGTCGGGGTCGGGGCCGAGCGCCGTGGGGCACGGGCGCGAAGGGCGAGAGGGCGCGTCCCACCGTGCCGGGCGGCGGAGCGCAAGAGGGCGTGTCTCACAGTGCCGTCCGGTTTCGTTCGACGTCGCCGGACCCTAGGGTCGGGATCATGTTCGCCGCCTACGCCGCCCGAATCGACCGCGACCAGCCGCTTTCCGGCCTGGAGTTGGGGGAGCGCCCGGCCCCCGAGGCCCGTCCCGGCTGGAGCGTCGTCGACGTCCGGGCCGCTTCCCTCAACCACCACGACCTCTGGTCGCTCCGGGGCGTCGGTCTCCCGGAGGGCCGGCTGCCGATGATCCTCGGCTGCGACGCCGCCGGTGTCGACGCGGACGGCAACGAGGTGGTCCTGCACTCCGTGATCGGTCAGACCGGACACGGCGTCGGGCCCGACGAGCCCCGTTCCATCCTCACCGAGCGCTACCAGGGCACCTTCGCCGAGCAGGTCGCCGTGCCCACCTGGAACGTCCTGCCCAAGCCCAAGGAACTCTCCTTCGCGGAGGCCGCCTGTCTGCCCACGGCATGGCTGACGGCGTACCGCATGCTCTTCACCAACGCGGGCGTGCGCCCCGGCGACTCCGTTCTCGTCCAGGGGGCCGGCGGCGGCGTCGCCACGGCGGCCATCGTGCTGGGCAAGGCCGCCGGGCTTCGGGTCTTCGCCACCAGCCGGGACGAGGCCAAGCGCAAGCGGGCCCTGGAGCTCGGCGCGGTCGAGGCGGTGGAGCCGGGCGCCCGGCTGCCGCAGCGCGTGGACGCCGTCATCGAGACCGTCGGCGCGGCCACCTGGTCGCACTCGGTGAAGTCGCTGCGGCCCGGCGGGACGCTCGTCATCTCCGGAGCGACCAGCGGCGACGCCCCCTCGCACGCCGAGCTGACGCGGGTCTTCTTCCTGGAGCTGAAGATCGTCGGATCCACCATGGGCTCCAAGGACGAGCTGGAGGACCTGCTCGCCTTCTGCGCCCTCACCGGCGTCCGCCCCGTCATCGACGAGGTACTCCCGCTCGACCGGGCCCGCGAGGGCTTCGAGCGGCTCGCGAACGGCGAACAGTTCGG
This sequence comes from Streptomyces hilarionis, assembly GCF_024539675.1. GTDB lineage: Bacteria > Actinomycetota > Actinomycetes > Streptomycetales > Streptomycetaceae > Streptomyces > Streptomyces hilarionis. The sequence continues at coordinate 54,790 of NZ_JAHHIT010000066.1, forward strand.
CAAGATCGTGCTCACCAACGGCTGAGCGGCCCGCCGGTGGTCCGGCGTGCGCGGTCGCGGGGCGGGTCCGGGACGCCGGGCCCGCCTTTTTCGCGCCGGGCGTGTCAACCGTGGTTGACAATCGGATGCCGTCAACGTAAGTTGACGCCATGACCGAAGCAACGGATCTCGCCGAGCGGGCCGGCGACCGCGATCCCCGAGTCGGACTGCGCGCCGTCGCGGCACTGCGCCGGCTGCTGGAGCAGCTGGAGGCGGTGCAGGTGCGCAGCGCGCGCAACCAGGGCTGGTCGTGGCAGGAGATCGCCGCGGAACTCGGGGTCAGCAGGCAGGCCGTGCACAAGAAGTACGGGAGGCAGTGATGTTCGAGCGCTTCACGAAGGACGCGCGCGCCGCGGTGCGGTCGGCGGCGGCGCACGCCGAACGGGCCGGGGCGCAACGGGTGGACGAGACGCATGTGCTGCTCGCCCTCCTCGACGGGGAGGCCGGCCGCGGATCGGTCGCGCTGACCTCGCTGGGGCTGCCGCCGGGCGGGCGCGAGGGCCTCGTGCGGGACCTGGGCGAGGTGCGCCGCCGGGGCGGCCTCTCCCGGGCCGACGCGGACGCCCTGTCGGGGCTGGGCATCGACGTCGGCGAGATCGTCTCGCGGGTGGAGGAGGCCCACGGGGAGGGGGCGCTGGCGGCCGAGGGCGGGCAGGGCCCGGGCGGGCGGCTCTTCGGCGGACGGCCCTTCGACCGCGGCGCCAGGGAACTGCTCACCGACACGCTGCGCATCGCCCTCGCCCGGCGCGAACGGCACATCGGCGACGAGCATCTGCTGCTCGCCCTCGCCGCCCGCCGCGGCGCCCCCTCGGAGGTCCTCGCCGACCACGGCGTCACCTATACCGCCCTCACCCGCGTGCTGTACGGCGACGAGGGCCGGGGCCGGGGCGAGGGCGGCGGGGGCGTCACCGCCGAGGCCGGGTGAGAACGCGAGAGGGC
>NZ_JAHHIT010000067.1 GCF_024539675.1 Streptomyces hilarionis
GCGGGCCCGGGTGTTGTGCGGCCGGCGACCAGCCGGCGGCCGGACCGTGCCCCGGCTGGTGGGGCGGCGGCAGCGGAGAACCCACTGCGTGCTGCATCCGGTGCCACTCCGTCTCGTACAGGCGATGGGCGCTGGTTGTGGGGGCGCGGCCCCCCGTTCCCGGACAGCCTAAAGGGCGTGGGAGGTGCCCCCGTGCGAACGGTATCGCCCCCGGCTGTCGTTCGGTGAACGGCCGGGGGCGGTCCGAAGTGCCCGGTGCGGACGGCGAATCGGGCGGAAGCGGTCCGGGCGGACGCGTCCGCCCGGCTTCGGCGGTCCCTGTGCGCCCCGCGGCGGTCCTACTCGCCCACCTCGCCGTACGCGGCGAGCAGAACGGCCGGGTCGGGCCCTTCGAGGACGGTCGGCTTGGCCAGGCCGTCCAGGACGATGAAGCGCAGCAGGTCGCCGCGGGACTTCTTGTCGACCTTCATGTTCTCCAGCAGCTTGGGCCACTGGTCGTAGCGGTAGTGCAGCGGGAGGCCCACCGATTCCAGGACCGTGCGGTGCCGGTCGGCCGTCGCGTCGTCCAGCCGGCCCGCGAGGCGTCCCAGCTCGGCGGCGAAGTGCATGCCGACGGAGACGGCCGCGCCGTGCCGCCACTTGTAGCGCTCGTTCTTCTCGATGGCGTGCGCCAGGGTGTGGCCGTAGTTGAGGATCTCCCGCAGCCCGGACTCCTTGAGGTCGGACGACACGACGTCGGCCTTGACCCTGATGGAACGCTCGATGAGCTCGGCGGTGTGCGGGCCCTGCGGGGTGCGGGCGGCCTGCGGGTCGGACTCGATGAGGTCCAGGATCACCGGGTCGGCGATGAAGCCGGCCTTGATGATCTCGGCGAGCCCCGAGACGTAGTCGTTGACCGGCAGCGAGTCCAGCGCGGCGAGGTCGCAGAGCACCCCGGCCGGCGGGTGGAAGGAGCCGACGAGGTTCTTGCCCTCGGCGGTGTTGATGCCGGTCTTGCCGCCGACGGCCGCGTCGACCATGGCGAGCACGGTCGTCGGGACGGCGATCCAGCGCACCCCGCGCAGCCAGGTCGCGGCGACGAAACCGGCCAGGTCCGTGGTCGCGCCGCCGCCGACGCCCACGACGACGTCCGTGCGGGTGAAGCCGGACTGCCCGAGCGCCTTCCAGCAGTACGCGGCGACCTCGGCGGTCTTGGCCTCCTCCGCGTTGGGCACCTGGATGGCGACGGCCTCGAAGCCCTGCCCGGCCAGGTCGGCGCGGAGCGCGTCCCCGGTCTCGGCGAGCGCCTCGGGGTGGATCACGGCGACCCGCTTGACGCGGTCGCCGATCAGCCCGCCGAGCTCACCCAGCAGCTGACGGCCGACCAGCACCTCGTAGGGGTCCGTCCCCGCGCTGCCGCCGATCCGGATCCGCGTCACGGACTCGCTGCTCATGCTTCCTTCAACTCCAGTGCGTCCAGGGCTGCTTGGCTGACCTCTTCGGGCGTACGGCCGTCCGTGGTCACGACCGCGGTGGCGACGCCCTCGTACAGAGGGCGCCGGGCCTCCATCAACTCGCGCCACTGCTTGCGCGGGTTGACGGCGAGCAACGGGCGGGCCGCGTTCAGGCCGGTGCGCTTGACCGCCTCCTCGACGTCCATCGCCAGGTAGAGCACGCGCTGACCGGCCAGCAGGTCGCGCGTGTCCGGGTCCAGGATCGAGCCGCCGCCGAGCGCCAGGACGCCGTCGTGCTCGGCGAGGGCGCGCCGCACGGCCTGCTTCTCCATCGCACGGAAGGCGTCCTCGCCCTCGTCGACGAAGACCTCCGCGATGCTGCGCCCCGCCTCGGCGACGATGTCGTCGTCGGTGTCGCGGTAGGCGACGCCGAGCCGCTCGGCGAGCAGCTGCCCGACGGTGGACTTGCCGACGCCCATGGGGCCCACCAGGACGACGCGTGGCCCGCTCATCGGATGTGCAGGTTGTCGAGGTACGAGCGCACGTTGCGACGGGTCTCGACGACGCTGTCGCCGCCGAACTTCTCCGCCACCGCGTCCGCCAGCACCAGCGCGACCATCGCCTCGGCGACGATGCCGGCGGCCGGGACCGCGCACACGTCGGAACGCTGGTGATGCGCCTGGGTCGCCTCGCCCGTGGCGACGTCGACCGTCTGCAGGGCCCGCGGCACGGTCGCGATCGGCTTCATCGCCGCGCGCACGCGCAGCAGCTCGCCGGTGGTCAGTCCGCCCTCGGTGCCGCCGGAGCGGCCGGAGGCGCGCTTGATGCCGTCGCCGGTGGCGAGGATCTCGTCGTGCGCCTTCGAGCCCGGCACGCGCGCGAGGTCGAAGCCGTCGCCGACCTCCACGCCCTTGATCGCCTGGATGCCCATCAGCGCGGCGGCCAGCCGGGCGTCCAGCCGGCGGTCCCAGTGCACGTGCGAGCCGAGTCCGACCGGGACGCCGTAGGCCAGCACCTCGACGACGCCGCCGAGGGTGTCGCCGTCCTTGTGGGCCTGGTCGATCTCCGCGACCATCGCCTTCGACGCGTCCGCGTCCAGGCAGCGGACCGGGTCGGCGTCCAGCTTCTCGACGTCGGCCGGGGTCGGCAGGACGCCGTACGGCGCCTTGGCGGCGGCCAGCTCCACGACATGGGAGACGATCTCGATGCCGGCCGTCTCCTTGAGGTACGACCGGGCGACCGCGCCGAGGGCGACCCGGGCGGCGGTCTCCCGCGCGGAGGCGCGCTCCAGGATCGGGCGGGCCTCGTCGAAGCCGTACTTCTGCATGCCGGCGAGGTCGGCGTGGCCGGGGCGCGGCCGGGTGAGCGGGGCGTTGCGGGCGAGGCCCGCGAGGATCTCCGGGTCGACCGGGTCGGCCGCCATGACCTGTTCCCACTTGGGCCACTCCGTGTTGCCCACCATGACGGCGACCGGGGAACCCATGGTCAGACCGTGCCGGACGCCGCCGAGGAAGGTGATCTCGTCGCGCTCGAACTTCATCCGCGCACCGCGCCCATAGCCGAGCCGTCGCCGCGCGAGGTGGTCGGCGACCATCTCGGTGGTGATCGGCACGCCGGCGGGAAGGCCCTCCAGCGTCGCGACAAGTGCGGGACCGTGGGATTCCCCCGCGGTCAGCCAACGCAGCCTGCTCAACGATGCTCCTCAGTGCTCGCGCCCTGGTACTGCTCTGCGTACGCGCGTCCTTCGCGTACGTCGTCGGCGTGACCGGGTGCGCGGCCCTGGCCCGCCACCCCCGATCCTCCCACGTCCCGGCCCCGACGCCGGTCGCCGGTCCAGCAAGCGGACGGCGGGACGCCCGGGGCGGTCACGAGCGGTGCGGCGCCCGGCGGGAGGCGAGGGCCCGCTCGCCCGCCCGGCGCATGGCCTCCACCGGAGCCGGGGCGCGGCCGGTCATCTGCTCCACCTGGAGCACGGCCTGGTGCACCAGGAGGTCGAGGCCGCTGACCACGGCGCCGCCGTACATGGACCAGCGTGCGGCCAGCTCGGTCGGCCAGGGGTCGTAGAGCACGTCGAAGAGGGTGGCGGGACGCTCCGGCACCGAGGCGGCCAGGGCGTCGGTGGCGCCGGCCGGGGTGGTCGCGACGACCAGCGGGAAGCGCAGCGCGTCGGCGGCGTCCGCCCAGTCGGCGATCAGGACGTCGACGTCGAGGCGCTCGCCCCACTGCCGCATCTCGGCGGCGCGGGCCTGGCTGCGGACGTAGACGACGATCCGGCCGGCGCAGACCCGGGCGAGCGCGGCGAGCGCGGAGGACGCGGTGGCGCCGGCGCCGAGGATCGCGGCCGACTCGACCTGTTCGATTCCGCGCTCGCGCAGGGCGGCGACCATGCCGGGGATGTCGCTGTTGTCGCCGAGCCGGCGGCCGTCCTCGGCGAACACGAGGGTGTTGACGGCCTCGACGGAGGCCGCGGTCTCGCTGATCTCGTCGAGCAGCGGGATGACCGCGCGCTTCAGCGGCATGGTCAGCGACAGCCCGGTCCACTCGGCGCCCAGCCCGTCGAGGAAGGCGGGCAGGGCCTTCTCGTCGACGTCGAAGCGGTCGTAGGTCCAGCCGGTGAGTTCCAGCGCCTCGTACGCGGCGCGGTGCAGCGCCGGGGAGAGGGAGTGGGCGATGGGGCTGCCGAGCACGGCGGCCCGGCGGGCGTCAGTTGCCCGAGCTGGCATCGAACTTGTCCTTGAGTCGCTGGAACTCGGCGTAGGTCTTGGCGAATTCGGTGTTGCTCTTGCCGTCGGTCGCCACGAAGTAGATCCAGCCGGCGGAGGTCGGGTTGAGCGTGGCCCTCAGCGCGTCCTCGCCGGGATTGCCGATGGGACCGGGCGGCAGGCCCTTGTTGGTGTACGTGTTGTACGGGTCCTTGTTCTTGTTGATCTCGGACTCGCTGATGTGGATCTTGCTCTCGCCCTTCAGGTAGTTGAAGGTCGAGTCGAACTGGAGCAACTGGTTGGTCTGGTCGTTGGTGGGCTTGAGCCGGTTGTAGACGACTTCCGCCATCTTGCGGTAGTCGTCGTGCGTCTTGCCCTCGGCCTGGACCAGGCTGGCGACCGTGATGACCTGCAACGGGCTCTCCAGCTTGAGCGCCTTGGCCTTGGCCGCGAAGTCGAAGGTGCCGTACACGTCGTTGGCGTGGTCGACCATCGCCTTGAGGACCGTCTCCGGCTTCATGCCCTTGGCGGCGCCGTAGGTGCCCGGGAAGAGGAAGCCCTCCAGCGGGTCCTTGATGTCCTCGTTGTCGTCGGCCCACTTGGGCAGTCCGAGCGTCGTGTACTTGCTCTCGGCGACCTTCCTGGTGGCGCCCGGGGTGAGGCCGAGTTTGGCGTCGATGCTCCGGTAGACCGCCACGTTCCGCTGCCCCGGCGTCACCAGCACGTTGGCCTGGCTCTTGGGGTCGAGCATCATCGCGACGGCGTTCTTCGCGGACATCTGCTTCTTGAGGATGTACGCGCCCGCCTGGATCTTGCCGCCGTCCGGGTTGCTCGTGCACGCGGACACGAAGGCGTCGACGCTCTTGACGACGCCGGCCTCCTTCAGGAGACGGCCGATGTCCGCGCCGCCCGATCCCTTGGGAACCTCCACGCTCACGGTCTGGGCGGTGCCCGCGCCCGCGAAGTCCGGAGCCGCGCTGTAACGATTCTTGTAGTAGTGGTACCCGACGTAACCGACGCCGCCGAGGCCGCCGGCGAACACCAGGACGACGACGAGACAGGCACAGCCGTTGCGGCTCTTCTTCTTGTTCTTGACGCCCTTCGCGCCCTTGCCGCCGCGGCTTCGGCGCTTCCCGCCGTCCGGCTCCTCGTCGGGGTCGTCGGCGTCGGCGTCGCCGCCCGCGAAGAACGCGTGCTCACCCTGGTCGGGTCCCGGATCCCAGTCGGTGTGCTGCTCGGCCCCGGACTCCGGCGCCGCCTCGGGCTCCGGTTCGGCCGCGGGCTCGGGACGCCGCCGGGCGGGCGGCTCGGGCGGCGGATACGCGTCCTGGGTGCCGTAGAAGTCCGGCTGCTGTGCGCCGTAGGCGGCGGCCTGCTGGCCGTAGGGGTCGCCGGGGTCGGCCGCGTAGGGGACGTGGGCGTGCGTGCCCGTCCCGTCCCAGCCGCCCTCCTGGTATCCCTCGTGGTAACCCTGCGTCTGGTTCTGGTGGGCGTACTGCTGCTGGCCCTGGTCGGGGTACTGCTGCTGCCCGTAGCCCTGGTACTGGGGGTCGTAGGGAGCCTGTTGCCCGTCGTAGTGCTGCCCCTGCCCCTGACTCCAGTCTCCGTACTCCTGCTGCTGCGGGTGCTGCTCCTGGGGGTGCTGCTGCTGGGGGTGCTGCTGCTGGGGGTGCTGCTGCTGCGGGTAGTGGTGTTGCTGGTGGCCGCCGTAGGCAGGCTGCTGACCCGTGGGTGCCTGCTGCCCTTCCCATCCGCCGTCCCCGTACAACGGGTCCTCCGGATGCCACGGTTCGGAGCCTGGGCCCCGGCCATACTCAGTCATCGATCCCCTAGAGCCGCGAGGCGGCGATCACTCGGCTGTCGCGGGCCCGTCACCGTGCCGCCTCTCTCTGTGCGGTGGCTGTTCGAACACCACCACATCGCGCGGAACGTTACCGTATCGCGATCAGATGACCACTTCGACGCCCTCGCCCGGTGCTTCACCTGACACTCGTTCGGATTCCAGCGCCTGCTGAAGGATGATCACAGCCGCTGCCTGGTCGATCACCGAGCGGCCCTTCTTCGCCTTCACGCCCGAGGCGCGCAGTCCCTGAGCAGCCGTCACGGTCGTCATCCTCTCGTCCACCAGACGTACGGATACGGGAGCGATTCCGTTCGCCAGCTCCTGGGCGAATCCGCGCACCTTCACCGCGGCGGGCCCCTCGCCCCCCTTGAGGGAGCGAGGGAGGCCGACGACGACCTCGATCGGCTCGTACTCCTCGACCAGCTGCTTCAGCCGGCGGTGGGCCGCCGGGAGGTCCCGTCCGGGGACCGTCTCCACCGGAGTGGCGAGGATCCCGTCGGGGTCGCACGAGGCGACCCCGATCCGGGCGTCCCCGACGTCGATCGCGAGTCGACGGCCCCTGCGCATCGGCTCGCTCACTTGGCCGTTTCCGCCACGAGCCGCTCGACGGCGTCGACGGCGTCGCCGACGGCGGCCGCGTTCTGGCCGCCGCCCTGGGCGACGTCCGGCTTGCCGCCACCGCCGCCGCCGAGCGTCTTGGCGGCCGTGCGGACCAGGTCGCCCGCCTTGAGGCCGCGCTCGCGGGCGGCCTCGTTGGTGGCGATGACCGTCAGCGGCTTGCCGTTGTTCACCGTGAACAGGGCGACGACAGCGGCCCGTCCGCCCTGGATGCGACCGCGCACGTCGAGCACCAGTCGGCGCAGGTCGTCCGGCGTGGTGCCGTCCGGGACCTGGCCGGTGACGACGGCGACGCCGCGGACGTCCTTGGCGGACTCCACCAGACCGGCGGCGGCCTGGAGGACCTTCTCCGCGCGGAACTTCTCGATCTCCTTCTCGGCGTCCTTCAGCTTGCCGAGCATGGCGGAGACCTTCTCCGGGAGCTCCTCCGGACGCCCCTTGATCAGCTCCTGGAGCTGGGCGACGACCGTGTGCTCACGGGCCAGGAAGTTGTAGGCGTCGACGCCGACGAGGGCCTCGATGCGGCGGACGCCCGAGCCGATGGAGGACTCGCCGAGCAGCTTCACCAGGCCCAGCTGGGCGGTGTTGTGCACATGCGTGCCGCCGCACAGCTCCTTGGAGAAGTCGCCGATGGTGACGACGCGCACGCGTTCGCCGTACTTCTCGCCGAACTCGGCGATGGCACCCTGCTTCTTGGCCTCGTCGATGCCCATGACCTCGGCCTGGACGTCGAGTTCGCGGGCGAGCACCTCGTTGATCTTCTGCTCGACGTCGGTCATCACGGCCGTGGGAACGGCGGCCGGGGAGCCGAAGTCGAAGCGGAAGCGGCCGGGCTGGTTCTCGGAACCGGCCTGGGCGGCCGACGGACCGAGGGCGTCGCGCAGCGCCTGGTGGGTGAGGTGGGTGGCGGAGTGGGCGCGGGCGATGGCCGTACGGCGGCGCCGGTCGATCGAGGCGTGGGCCTTGGCTCCGACCGTGACCTCGCCGACCTGGACGACGCCCTTGTGCACGTACACGCCGGGGACCGGCTTCTGGGTGTCGCGGATCTCGACGATCGCGCCGGTGTCCACCCGGATGCGGCCGGTGTCGCCGATCTGGCCGCCGCCCTCGGCGTAGAACGGGGTGCGGTCCAGGACGATCTCGACCTCGTCGCCCTCGGAGGCGGCGGGCGAGGAGGCGCCGTCGACGAGGATGCCGACGATCGTCGACTCGCCCTCGGTGTCGGAGTAGCCGATGAACTCGGTCGCCCCGGCCTGGTCGGCGATCTCGCGGTAGGCGCCCGCCCCGGCGTGGCCGGTCTTCTTGGCCCGGGCGTCGGCCTTGGCCTTGTCCCGCTGCTCCTTCATCAGGCGGCGGAAGCCGTCCTCGTCCACGGAGAGGCCCTGTTCGGCGGCCATCTCCAGGGTGAGGTCGATCGGGAAGCCCCAGGTGTCGTGCAGCAGGAAGGCCTTGTCGCCGGCGAGGACGGCGCCGCCGGTCTGCTTCGTCTCGGTGATGGCCGTGTCGAGGATGTTCGTGCCGGCCTTCAGCGTCTTGAGGAAGGCGGCCTCCTCGGCCAGCGCCACCGTCTCGATGCGCTGCCGGTCGGTGACGAGCTCCGGGTACTGCTGGCCCATCATCCCGATGACCGTGTCGATCAGGTCCTTGACGACCGGACCGGTGGCGCCGAGGAGGCGCATGTTGCGGATGGCTCGGCGCATGATGCGGCGCAGGACGTAGCCGCGGCCCTCGTTGCCGGGGGTGACGCCGTCGCCGATGAGCATCACGGACGTGCGCATGTGGTCGGTGACCACGCGCAGGGAGACGTCCGAGTCGTGGGCCCGGCCGTACTCGACGCCGGTCAGCTCGGTGGCCTTCTTGATGACGGCCATGGAGGTGTCGATCTCGTACATGTTCTGCACGCCCTGCAGAATCATGGCGAGGCGCTCCAGGCCGAGGCCCGTGTCGATGTTCTTGCTCGGCAGTTCGCCGAGGATCTCGAAGTTGTCCTTGCCGATGCCCTCGCCGCGCTCGTACTGCATGAAGACGAGGTTCCAGATCTCCACGTACCGCTCGTCGTTGACGGCGGGGCCGCCCTCGACGCCGAACTCGGGGCCGCGGTCGTAGTTGATCTCGGAACACGGTCCGCAGGGGCCGGGGACGCCCATGGACCAGTAGTTGTCCTTCATGCCGAGGCGCTGGATGCGCTCCTTGGGCACGCCGACGACCTCGTGCCAGATGCGCTCGGCCTCGTCGTCGTCCTGGTAGACGGTGATCCAGAGCTTCTCCGGCTCCAGGCCGTAACCGCCCTTGTCCTGGGGGCTGGTGAGCAGCTCCCAGGCGTACTGGATCGCGCCTTCCTTGAAGTAGTCGCCGAAGGAGAAGTTGCCGCACATCTGGAAGAACGTGCCGTGGCGGGTGGTCTTGCCGACCTCTTCGATGTCGGGCGTGCGCACGCACTTCTGCACGCTGGTGGCGCGCGCCCACGGCGGCTTGACCTCACCGAGGAAGTACGGCTTGAAGGGGACCATGCCGGCGGGGACGAGGAGCAGAGTCGGGTCGTCCGCGATGAGCGACGCCGAAGGGACGACGGTGTGCCCGCGCTCCTCGTAGAAGCTCAGCCAGCGGCGGCGAATCTCGGCCGACTCCATCAGTGGTCCTCATTCCGGTTGTACGGGTTCTTCTGCTGCGGGTACGTCGTGTCGTCGTGGCGCACGGAGCGCCTGGACGGGCTGCGGTCGCCCTCGATGGCGGGGTACCGCCGGGGTGCGGGGAGCGCGGGGTCCTCGTGGATCCCGAGCGCCTCCCCCAGTTCGGCCTCGCGCTGGGCCATGTTGTCGCGGACGTCGAGCGCGAAGCCGACCGCCCGGTCCTTGAGGCGGGCTCCCGTCTCGAGCGCCTTGTTGGCCGCGGCGGCGGCCAGGCTCTCGGGGGTCAGCTGCCTCAGCTTGCGGTTGACCTTGGTGGTGGCCCAGACACCGGCGGCGACGCCCGTGCTGAACCAGAAGGTGCGGCGGAACATCGCTGGCTCTCAGTCCCTCTTTCCACGGGGCTTGCGCTTCTCCCGCCGGGAGACCGTGCGGCCCACGATCACGGTACGCCGGGGGTCCCCGGCGGGCATGCCGTCCTTGCGGCCGCCGAGGGCGCGCCGGACGCCGTAGCCGAAGGCGGCGACCTTCACCAGGGGGCCGCCGAACGTGGAGGCGACCGTGGTGGACAGCGCCGAGGCGTTCGACGTGACTTCCTGGACGTCGGTGGCGATCGCGTCGACCCGGTCGATCTGGGTCTGCGCGGAGCGCACCGCCGCGGAGGCGTCGGCGAGCAGCGGGACGGCCTGTTCGGTCACGTCCGCGACGAGTCTGGTCGTCGCGCTGAGCGTCTGGGCCAGCCTCGCCAGCGCGACGGCGAGGAAGGAGACCAGGATCGCCCAGAACACGGCCACCAGGATGCCGGCCACCTCTCCACCGGACACTGCGCACCCGCTCCCTGTGCTGACGGACAGCTGTCTCTACAGCTCCTCTGGAGGCGAGCCTATCGCGCCGACGCGGCCGGTCCGTACCGCATTAGGGGTGCGCGAAGGCCCGCCGCCCCGCCCGCCGGGAAGGGCGGGGGGACGACGGGCCGGGGCGCGGAAGTCCTACGACGGCCGCGGGCCGATCCGGGAGGGGATCAGCGGGCGTAGTACTCGACGACGAGCTGCTCGTCGCAGATCACGGGGATCTCCTTGCGGTTCGGCTCGCGGTCCAGGCGGAAGGCCAGGGCGCCGAGGTTCACCTGGAGGTAGCGCGGGGTCTCGCCGTCGGGGGCGAAGCCACCGGCGCGGGCGACCTCGAACAGCGTCTTGCCGCGGCTGCGCTCGCGGACCATCACGACGTCGTCGGGACGGACGCGGAAGGAGGGCTTGTCGACCTTCTGGCCGTTGACCTCGATGTGGCCGTGGACGACCATCTGGCGGGCCTGGTAGATCGTGCGGGCGATGCCCGAACGCAGGACCAGCGCGTCGAGGCGGCGCTCGAGCTCGATGATCAGGGCCTCACCGGTCTTGCCCTGGACCTTGGAGGCACGCTCGTAGGCGCGGACGAGCTGACGCTCGGACACGTCGTACTGCGCGCGCAGACGCTGCTTCTCGAGCAGACGGACCTTGTAGTCCGAGTTCTGCTTGCGGCCACGGCCGTGCTCGCCCGGCGGGTAGGGACGGGCCTCGAAGTACTTGACGGCCTTCGGGGTGAGCGCGATGCCGAGGGCACGCGACTTCTTGACCTTGGGGCGGGACTGGTTCGCCACTGTCTCTCATTTCCTGGTTTCGGCTTGTCAGGGTGGAGGGAGGTCGCAATCCGCAGCCGGGGAAACCCGTCGGGTCCGCACGGGACCTGTCGGGCAGCCGCTCCCCTGGTCTGGGCACATACGTGCAGCACGCGAGTGGCCCACCGGCCGTCCCCGGGTAACCGGGCGGTGGTGGGCTGCCCGCGACACCTTCGACGGTGCGCGACGCTCCTTGGAGCCGGTCCGAAGAACCGTGCTCCGGCTGACTGTCCCGTTCTGACTGCACGGGACGCAGCGCTTCGGGCGAGTCTACAGGGTGCTCAGGACCCCTTGCGACCGAGGCGCTGCCGGGTCCATTCGACGGCGTCCGCGTAGCGGGCCTCGGCTCCGTGCCGGGTGGGGGTGTAGTACTCCCGGTCGTGGACCGCGTCCGGCGCGTACTGCTGGGCGGCGATGCCCTCCGGCAGGTCGTGCGGGTACACGTACCCCTGGGCGTGGCCCAGTTTGGCGGCGCCCTTGTAGTGCCCGTCCCTCAGGTGCGGCGGGACCGGACCGGCCAGGCCCTTGCGGACGTCCTCCAGGGCGGCGCCGATCGCCGTCGTCGCGGCGTTCGACTTGGGGGCCAGGGCGAGGGCGATGGTGGCGTGGCTGAGCGTGAGGGCGGCCTCCGGGAAACCGATCATCGCGACGGCCTGGGCGGCGGCGACCGCGAGGGGCAGGGCGTTCGGGTCGGCGAGGCCGATGTCCTCGCTGGCGGAGATCATCAGCCGGCGGGCGATGAAGCGCGGGTCCTCGCCGGCCTCGATCATGCGGGCCAGATAGTGCAGGGCGGCGTCGACGTCCGACCCCCTGATGGACTTGATCAGGGCGCTGGCGACGTCGTAGTGCTGGTCGCCGTCGCGGTCGTACTTCACGGCCGCCCGGTCGACGGTCTGTTCCAGCGTCTCAAGGCTGATCCGGGTCTCGTCCTGGTCGAGGGCGGCGCCGGCGGCGGCCTCCAGGGCGGTCAGGGCGCGGCGGGCGTCGCCGCCGGCGATGCGCAGGAGGTGGGCCTCGGTCTCCTCGGGGAGGGTGACGGCGCCCTTGAGGCCGCGTTCGTCGGCCAGGGCGCGCCGCACGAGGCCGCGCAGGTCGTCGTCGGTGAGGGGTTCGAGGGTCAGCAGCAGCGAGCGGGACAGCAGCGGGGAGATGACCGAGAAGTAGGGGTTCTCGGTGGTCGCCGCGATCAGCGTCACCCAGCGGTTCTCGACGGCCGGGAGGAGGGAGTCCTGCTGGGCCTTGCTGAAGCGGTGGATCTCGTCGAGGAAGAGGACGGTCTCCTTGCCGAAGCCTCCGATGGCGCGGCGGGCGCCGTCGATGACCGCGCGGACCTCCTTGACGCCGGCGGTGATGGCGGACAGCTCCACGAACCGCTTGTCGGTGGCCTTGGAGACGACGTACGCCAGGGTGGTCTTGCCGGTGCCGGGCGGTCCCCACAGGATGACCGAGGAGGGGCCGGCCGGCCCCTTGGCGCCGTCGCCGACCAGGCGGCGCAGGGGCGAGCCCGGTTTCAGCAGGTGCTGCTGGCCCACCACCTCGTCGAGGGTGCGCGGGCGCATGCGGACCGCCAGGGGGCTCCCGGCGGGGTCCTTCTCCTGGCGGTCTTCGGCTGCGGCGGTGAACAGGTCGGGCTCCACACGTCGGAGCCTACGTCAGGGGTACGACACTCCTGTCCGGAGTCGGGTCCGGCTGCCGCCGGGGGCTCGGCCGCCCTGCGCGGGGGCCGAGCCGGTCCGGCCGCGGGCACGCGCCCGCGGCCCGGCGCCTCACGCCCAGAGGTCGGCGCCCCAGCGGGTGAACACCAGCATGGCGATGATGCCGACGTGGGTGGCGGGCAGGACCCAGGTGAACTCGCCGAAGAACCGCTTGAGCCCGTCCGGCGCCGGCAGGAAGTCGTTGCGCAGGTTGAACGAGGTGACGTACCAGAACATGGTGATCGTCGCGACCCAGGCCAGCGAGCACCACAGGCACAGGGCGTTGATGTTGTACAGCGACTGGTACTGGAGCCAGGTGACGAAACCCACGCCGAACAGCGTGCCGAAGTTGAACGTCAGCCAGTACCAGCGGGGGAAGCGGGCGCCGGCCAGCAGGCTCATGCCGACGCAGATGACGATGCCGTAGGCGACCAGGCCGAGCATCGGGTTCGGGAAGCCGAAGACGGAGGCCTGCTTGCTCTCCATGACGCTGCCGCAGCTGATGATCGGGCTGATGCTGCAACTGGGCGTGAAGGTCTTGCCCTCGGCCTTGGCCTCGAGGATCTTCATCTTGTCGATCGTGATGACCCAGGCGGCGAGCAGGCCGGCCGCACCGGTGATCAGCAGCAGGATCGCGAACGCACGGCTGCCGCCCACGGTCCGCGGCCCCGTCGCGGCGACGCGTCCGGGCTCGGATTCCGTGGAGACGTCTTTGACTGTCGTCTTGCTCATCACGCCGATCCGTCACTTGAGAGTTGGACCATCTTCGGACACGGGACATTGTGCCGCACCGGAGTGCGTCTCCACCGTTCGGCGGACATAAGGAAGTACGCGCGGCAGGTCCGCAGCGTTCGGTTTCGGCCGATGGACGAGGCCGGGCAGCACACGCGAACGAAGGGTGCCGGATCGCACGACCCGGCACCCCGCACACCCCGCCCCGGCCCGCCCGGCCCGGACAGGCCCTAGCCCAGCCTCGACTCCAGCTCGGCCACGATCTCGTTCACGCCGATCGCCCGCTGCTCGCCGGACTCCATGTCCTTGAGCTGGACGACGCCCTCGGCGAGGTCGCGTTCGCCGGCGACGACCGTGTAGCGGGCGCCGCTGCGGTTGGCGTTCTTCATGGCGCCCTTGAGCCCCTTGGCGCCGTAGGAGAAGTCGGCCGCGACACCGAGCCTGCGCAGCTCGGTGACCTTGGCGAAGAGCACCCGGCGGGCCTCCTCGCCGAGCGGCACGGCGAAGACGGAGGTGGTGGCGGGCAGTTCCAGCCGCACGCCCTCCGCCTCCAGCGCCAGCACCGTGCGGTCGACGCCCAGCGCCCAGCCCACCGACGGCAGCGCGGGGCCGCCGATCATCTCGGAGAGCCCGTCGTAGCGGCCGCCGCCGCCCACCGCGGACTGCGAGCCCAGGCCGTCGTGGACGAACTCGAAGGTCGTCCGGGTGTAGTAGTCGAGGCCGCGGACCAGCTTCGGGTCGTCCTCGAACGCGACGCCGGCCGCCGTGATCAGCTCGCGGACCTCCTCGTGGTACGCCTTGCAGGCGTCGCAGAGGTAGTCGCGCAGCAGCGGCGCGTCACCGAGCTGCTTCTGCACGGACTCGCGCTTGTCGTCCAGGACCCGCAGCGGGTTGATCTCCGCGCGGCGCAGCGTGTCCTCGTCGAGGTCGAGGCCGCGCAGGAAGGTCTGGAGCGCCTCCCGGTACACCGGGCGGCACTCCTTGTCGCCCAGGCTGTTGAGCAGGATGCGGAAGTTCCGCAGCCCGAGCGAGCGGTACGCCTGGTCGGCGAGGATGATCAGCTCGGCGTCGAGCGCCGGGTCCTCGGCGCCGATCGCCTCCGCGCCGACCTGCGAGAAGTGCCTGTAGCGGCCCTTCTGGGGGCGCTCGTAGCGGTAGTACGAGCCGGAGTACCAGAGTTTGACCGGGAGGTTGCCCGCCTTGTGCAGGTTGGCCTCGAGCGCGGCGCGCAGCACGGACGCCGTGCCCTCGGGGCGCAGCGCGAGGCGGTCGCCGCCCTTGGTCTCGAAGGCGTACATCTCCTTCGTCACGATGTCGGTCGACTCGCCGACGCCGCGCGCGAAGAGCTCCACGTTCTCGAAGCCGGGCGTCTCGATGTAGCCGTAGCCGGAATTGCGCAGCGGCGCGGCGATGGCCTCGCGGACGGCGAGGTACGTGGCGCTGTCCGGCGGGATGAGGTCGTACGTGCCCTTGGGGGCCTGGAAGGTGCTCACGGAAGGTCTCTCGTCACATTCCTCGTCGGGGAGGGGTGCGCGCACCCGCTCCCTGGCCGTCGGCCGCCACCTGCCGCAGATACGGGTTGGCGGCGCGCTCCTGGCCGATGGTCGTCTGGGGGCCGTGGCCGGACAGCACCACGGTCGAGTCCTCGAGCGGCAGGCACACGCGGGCCAGCGAGTCGAGCATCTCGGCCATGTCGCCGCCGGGCAGGTCGGTGCGTCCGATGGAGCCGGCGAACAGCAGGTCGCCGGAGAAGAAGACCGACGGGATGTCGGCCGTCTCCGGCATCCGGAAGGTCACCGACCCCTTGGTATGGCCCGGCGCGTGCGCGACGGAGAACTCCAGACCGGCCAGGTCCAGGCTCGTGCCGTCGGTCAGCTCGCGGACGTCGCCCGGCTCCCCCACCGTCAGCTCGCCCATGAGCGGCATCCCGATGGACCGGCCCAGCGCCTTCTCCGGGTCGCTCATCATGTACCGGTCCTCGGGGTGGATCCAGGCCGGCACGTCGTGTGCGCCGCAGACCGGGACGACCGAGGCCACATGGTCGATGTGGCCGTGGGTGAGGACGACGGCGACGGGCTTGAGCCGGTGCTTGCGCACCGCTTCCTCGACTCCCTGGGCAGCCTGGTGGCCCGGGTCGATGATCACGCACTCCTCACCGGCGGCGGGGGCGACGAGATAACAGTTCGTCCCCCAGGCCCCGGCGGGGAACCCGGCAATGAGCACGATCGTCCTTCGTTTGTGTCGATACGCGTGGGCTTCTGGCGGCTGCGCCAGTGGTCAGAGCCTACCGGCGCTGCCGATTCCTCAGCGAACCCATATACGGTACGGGGCACACGCAGGCGGTCGGCTCACAAGACGCACGCGTCCCAGTCGACGTACGAGACGCACGAGGAGAGAACCCGGTGGTCACCCAGGAACAGCGGAAGCGTCAGCTCGCCCGGGAGAAGTTCTTGCGGCAGCAGCAGCGGCGCACGAACGCCCGACGCAAGGCGCGTATGCGCAACTCGGTGATCGCGTCGGTGCTCGGCGTCGTCGTCATCGGCAGCGTGGCGCTGTACACGACGGGTGTCCTCAAGAACGACGACGACAAGAAGTCGGACGCCAGTGCGCAGACGTCGCCGTCGGCCGCGCCCAGCGCCGCGAAGGACCCGTGCGAGAAGCCGGCCGCCGGCGCGGTCAAGAAGCTGACCTGGAAGAAGGAGCCGGCCGTCACGATCGACGCGTCGGCGAAGTACACGATGACGCTCGCGACGACCTGCGGCGACATCGGCATAGCGCTCAAGGCGAAGGCCGCGCCGCACACGGTGAACTCGTTCGACTTCCTCGCCGGCAAGGGCTTCTTCGACCACACCAAGTGCCACCGGCTGACCACCAACGGGATCTACGTGTTGCAGTGCGGCGACCCGACGGGCAGCGGCAGCGGCGGGCCCGGTTACACCATTCCGGACGAGAACCTGAAGGACGCCAGTCTCAAGTCGAACGTCTATCCGGCGGGCACGGTCGCGATGGCCAACACCGGCCAGGCGCACACCGGTGGCAGCCAGTTCTTCCTCGTCTACCAGGACAGCCAGCTGCCGCCCAGCTACACGCCGTTCGGGACGCTGACGGCCGACGGCATGAAGGTCCTGAAGAAGATCGCCGCCGCGGGCGAGAACACCGGAGCGGGCGACGGCGCCCCGAACGCGACGGTCGTGATCAACAAGGCGACGGTCGCGAAGTCCTGACGACGACCTGACGACGGGGCGACGACAAGGGGCGGTCAACTGCGCAATTTCGGTCGCGCTGGATGCGGACAGGCGGCCCGCCGGTCGCCTATGTTGGCCGTGACGAAACTGTGGACGATGCCCAGGGGCGCCGAAGCCCCTCGGAGGCATCATGTGGAGGAGGCGCTGTGAGCAGCGACCCGTGGGGCCGCGTCGACGAGACGGGCACCGTGTACGTGCGTACGGCCGACGGCGAGCAGGTGGTCGGTTCCTGGCAGGCGGGCTCCCCCGAGGAAGCCCTGGCCTATTTCGAGCGCAAGTACGAGGGCCTGGTTGTCGAGATCGGCCTCCTCGAGAAGCGAGTGCAGACCACCGACCTGTCGGCCAAGGACGCCCAGGTCGCGATCGACCACATCCGCGAGCAGGTCGACGCGCATCACGCGGTCGGCGATCTCCAGGCGTTGCGGGAGCGGCTGGACAAGCTGGTGGCGACCGTCGAGTCGCGACGCGAGGAGCGCAAGCAGCAGCGGGCCAAGCAGTCCGACGAGGCCCGCAAGGCCAAGGAGGACCTGGTCGCCGAGGCGGAGCAGCTGGCGCAGTCCGACCAGTGGCGGGCCGCCGGTGAACGGCTGCGGGCGCTGGTGGACACCTGGAAGGGTCTGCCCCGGCTGGACCGCAAGTCGGACGACGAGCTGTGGCACCGGTTCTCGCACGCGCGCTCGGCGTTCTCCAAGCGCCGCAAGGCGCACTTCGCGCAGCTGGACGCGCAGCGCGAGGAGGCCAGGCGCATCAAGGAGCGGCTGGTCTCCGAGGCCGAGGCGCTGTCGGGTTCGACGGACTGGGGTCCGACGGCGGCGCGCTACCGCGAGCTGATGGCGGAGTGGAAGGCGGCGGGCCGTGCCCAGCGCGAGCACGAGGACGACCTGTGGAACCGCTTCCGCGGCGCCCAGGACGTCTTCTTCGCCGCGCGCAGCTCGGTGTTCGCCGAGCGCGACGCGGAGCAGACGGAGAACCTGAAGCTCAAGGAGGAGCTGGCCGAGGAGGCCGAGAAGCTGCTCCCGATCGGCGACCTGAAGGCGGCGCGGGCCGCGTTCCGCTCGATCAACGAGCGCTGGGAGGCCATCGGCCACGTCCCGCGGGACGCCCGGCCGAAGGTCGAGGGCCGGATGCACGCCGTGGAGCGGGCGATCCAGGAGTCCGAGGAGACCGAGTGGCGCCGGACGAACCCGGAGGCACGCGCGCGTGCCGCGGGTCTGACCGGTCAGCTCCAGGGCGCCGTGGACAAGCTGAAGGGCCAGATCGAGCAGGCGCGCGCGCAGGGCAACTCCGCGCGGGCCGACAAGCTGGAGCGCGAGCTCGAAGGCCGTCAGGCGCTGCTGGACCAGGCGTTGAAGGGTCTGCAGGAGTTCGGCGGCTGACCTCCCGGCCGGCCGTATGACGAAGAGGCCCCCGTACCTCGTGTACGGGGGCCTCTCGCGTGCCGCGCTACGGGCGGCGGGCCGATGTCACCCGGTACACGTCGTAGACGCCCTCGACGCCGCGTACGGCCTTCAGGACGTGTCCCAGGTGCTTGGGGTCGCCCATCTCGAAGGTGAAGCGGGAGGTGGCCACCCGGTCCCGGGAGGTCTGGACGGCCGCGGAGAGGATGTTGACGTGCTGGTCGGAGAGCACCCGGGTGACGTCCGAGAGGAGACGGGACCGGTCCAGCGCCTCGACCTGGATGGCGACCAGGAAGACCGAGGACTGCGTCGGCGCCCACTCGACGTCGAGGATCCGCTCCGGCTCGCGGGACAGTGACTCCACGTTGACGCAGTCGCTGCGGTGGACCGACACACCGCTGCCGCGGGTGACGAAGCCGATGATCGGGTCGCCAGGGACGGGGGTGCAGCAGCGGGCCAGCTTGACCCAGACGTCGTCGACGCCCTTGACGACCACGCCCGGGTCCTGGTTGCTGCGCCGCTTGCGGCTACGGGCGCGGGACGGCGGGACCGCGTCGTCCATCTCCTCGGAGGCCGCCTCCTCGCCGCCGAGCGCCTGCACCAGCTTCTGCACGACGTTCTGCGCGGCCACATGGCCCTCGCCGATCGCCGCGTACAGCGAGGAGATGTCCGGGTAGCGCATCTCGTGGGCGAGGGTGACCAGGGAGTCGCCGGTGAGGATGCGCTGGATGGGCAGGTTCTGCTTGCGCATGGCGCGCGCGATGGCGTCCTTGCCCTGCTCGATCGCCTCGTCGCGGCGCTCCTTGGAGAACCACGCCCGGATCTTGTTGCGGGCCCGCGGCGACTTGACGAAGTTCAGCCAGTCCCGTGAGGGCCCGGCCCCGGCCGCCTTGGAGGTGAAGACCTCCACCAGGTCGCCGTTGTCGAGGGTCGACTCCAGCGGCACCAGACGCCCGTTGACCCGGGCTCCTATCGTGCGGTGGCCGACCTCGGTGTGGACCGCGTAGGAGAAGTCCACCGGTGTGGCGCCGGCCGGCAGCGCGATGACGTCACCCTTGGGGGTGAAGACGAAGACCTCGTTGCGCGACAGGTCGAAGCGCAGGGACTCCAGGAACTCGCCGGGGTCCTCGGTCTCCTTCTGCCAGTCGAGGAGCTGGCGCAGCCACGCCATGTCGTTGAGGTGGTCGTCCTTGCCGGTGGTCCTCGGCTGGTCGGAGCGCACCTTGGAGGCACCGGCCACGGCCTCCTGCTTGTACTTCCAGTGGGCGGCGATGCCGTACTCGGCGCGGCGGTGCATGTCGAACGTGCGGATCTGGAGTTCGACGGGCTTTCCGTTGGGGCCGATGACCGTCGTGTGCAGCGACTGGTACATGTTGAACTTGGGCATCGCGATGTAGTCCTTGAACCGGCCGGGGACCGGGTTCCATCGCGCGTGCACCGTGCCGAGGGCCGCGTAGCAGTCGCGGACGGTGTCCACCAGGACGCGGATGCCCACCAGGTCGTAGATCTCCGCGAAGTCACGGCCGCGGACGATCATCTTCTGGTAGACGCTGTAGTAGTGCTTCGGGCGGCCGGTGACGGTCGCCTTGATGCGGGCGGCGCGCAGGTCGGCCTGGACCTCGTCGGTCACTATGGCCAGGTACTCGTCACGCTTCGGCGCCCTCTCGGCCACCAGCCGTACGATCTCGTCGTACATCTTGGGGTAGAGGATCGCGAAGGCGAGGTCCTCCAGCTCCCACTTGATGGTGTTCATGCCGAGGCGGTGGGCGAGCGGCGCGTAGATCTCCAGCGTCTCGCGCGCCTTCTTCTCCTGCTTCTCGCGCTTGAGGTAGCGCATGGTGCGCATGTTGTGCAGCCGGTCGGCGAGCTTGATGACCAGGACGCGCGGGTCCTTGGCCATGGCGACGACCATCTTGCGCACGGTCTCGGCCTGCGCGGCCTCGCCGAACTTGACCTTGTCGAGCTTGGTGACGCCGTCGACCAGCAGGGCCACCTGGTCGCCGAAGTCGCGGCGCAGGTCCTCCAGGCCGTACTCGGTGTCCTCGACGGTGTCGTGCAGCAGGCCGGCCATGAGCGTCGCCGGGTCCATGCCCAGCTCGGCGAGGATCGTCGTCACCGCGAGCGGGTGCGTGATGTAGGGGTCGCCGCTCTTGCGCTTCTGGCCGCGGTGCCAGCGCTCGGCGACCTGGTAGGACTTCTCGATCTGGCGCAGCGTCGCCGTCTCGATCTTGGGGTCGTTGCTGCGCACTATCCGCAGCAGGGGCTCCAGGACCGGGTTGTAGGGGTTCTGGCGCTGGACGCCGAGCCGGGCCAGACGGGCGCGGACGCGGTTGGAGGAGCCGGAGCGGGCGGGCGGCTGCGCGGCGGCGGCCGGACGGGGAGCCGGCGCGGCCGAGGAGGCCTCGGGCGGGGCGGGCTTGGGGCGCGGCTGCTCGTCCGGCTTGTCGACGGGCGCGGAACGGTCGTGCTCGACCGGCCCGCTGCTGTCGTCGTGCGGGTGCGACGCGGGCGCGGCCGCGGGGCCCGAGGCGGACTCGGGCTTGGCGGCGGTCAGGTGCTGGGCCTCGTCTGGCAAGAGGACTCCTCGTGCGCGATCCGGGTCCCCGGTCAGGCTCCGGAGCACCCATCGTAGCGATCCCGGGCCGGGGGATCGCCTTCAGGCCGATGAGAGGCCCGTTCACGGGAGGAACGCACGAGGCGGGCGCCGGAATTCCTCCGGCGCCCGCCCGCTCGCGTACGGCCGTGGTCAGATGGTCAGCAGTGACTCCAGGGGAGCTCCGCCGAGGGCTGCCTCCAGCCGGGGCCGGCCCGGCAGGAAGCCCAGCTCCATGAGGACGGCGACGCCCGCGACCTCGGCGCCCGCCCGGTGGATGAGCTGGATCGCCGCCTCGGCGGTGCCGCCGGTCGCCAGGACGTCGTCGACGATGAGGACCCGGTCGCCCGCGCTCAGGTCCTCCGCGTGCACCTCGATCTCGGCCGAGCCGTACTCCAGGTCGTAGGCCTGGGCGAGGGTCGCTCCGGGGAGCTTGCCCGCCTTGCGCACGGGGATGAAGCCGAGGCCGGCGCGGACGGCGACCGGGGCGCCCAGGATGAAGCCCCTGGCCTCCAGGCCGACGACCTTGGTCGCGCCGGTGCGGACGGCCGTCGCCGCGAAGGCGTCGGTGAGCACGGTGAACGCCGCCGGGTCCGCCAGGAGCGGGGTGATGTCCTTGAACATCACGCCCGGCTCCGGGTAGTCGGCCACGTCGCGGATGCGGCTGAGCAGCAGCGTCTGGAGGTCGGTGGTCTCGGTCACCGGCGCTTCCCCGACGGACGGCCGCGGCCGCGGCCACGGGAGGAGGTCTGGTTGCGCGGTCCGACGACCGCCGGGGCGGCGTCGTCCGGATCGTCGTCGTAGGCGTCGGCGTCGGGCGCACCGGCCGGCTGCGGCTCGTTGCCGGCCTGGGCGCGCTTGGCCAGCACCCGCTTCCTCAGCGCCTTGATCTGCGGCTCGCGCTCCTTGAGGTCGGCGACGAGCGGCGTGGCGATGAAGATCGAGGAGTAGGCGCCGGCGGCGAGGCCGACGAACAGCGACAGCGAGATGTCGTTGAGCGTGCCCGCGCCGAGGAAGCCGCCGCCGATGAACAGCAGGCCCGCCACCGGCAGCAGCGCGACGACCGTGGTGTTGATCGAACGGACCAGGGTGCCGTTGATCGACCGGTTGGCGATCTCGCTGTAGGTGAAGCGGGTCTGCTTGGTGAGGTCCTTCGTCTGCTCCTTGAGGGAGTCGAAGACGACCACCGTGTCGTACAGCGAGTAACCGAGGATCGTCAGCAGACCGATCACCGTGCCGGGCGTGACCTCGAAGCCGACGAGGGCGTAGATGCCGACGGTGATGGTGATGTCGTGGATCAGGGCGACGAGGGCCGCGATGGCCATCCGCCACTCGAAGGCGATCGCCAGGTAGATCACGACCAGGACCATGAAGATCGCCAGGCCCTGCCAGGCCTTGTTGGCGATCTGGTCGCCCCAGCTCGGACCGACCAGTTCGGCGGTGATCGTCTCCGGGTCGGTCTTGAGGTCCTGGGCCAGGTCGTTCTTGATCTTGTTGGACTCCTGGATGTCCATGCCGGCGATCTGGATGCGCAGCGTGCCGTTGCCCAGCTTCTGCACGACCGCGTCGTGGCCGGAGGCGTCCTTGGCGTACTCCTCGGCCTGGGAGACGGAGACGCTGGTCTTCTCCGTGGTGAAGACGGCGCCGCCCTGGAAGTCGATGCCCATGTTCAGGCCGCGCACCGCCAGGCCGAGGATGGCCGTGATGGTGATCAGGATGGAGATGCCGTACCAGAGCTTGCGGTGGCCGATGAAGTCATAGCTGACCTCGCCACGGTGCAGTCGGGCGCCGAGATTGCCGAGTTTCGACATCGCTCAGGCCTCCTTCGTCTCGACGGGGCCGGCGCCGGGACCGGAGGGACGGCGGGTGCGGCGGATCGGCGGTTTGGCGCCCAGCCCCTTCGGGTCGAGGCCGGACCACTTGTGGCCGCTGGCGAAGAACTTCCGCCGGGCGATGAGCGTCATCAGCGGCTTGGTGAAGAAGAAGACCACGACCACGTCGAGGACGGTGGTCAGGCCCAGGGTGAACGCGAAGCCCTGGACCTTGCCGACGGTGACGACGAACAGCACGGCGGCGGCGAGGAACGACACGAAGTCGGAGACCAGGATGGTGCGCCGGGCGCGCGGCCAGGCGCGCTCGACGGCCGGGCGCAGGGTGCGGCCCTCGCGGATCTCGTCCCGGACCCGTTCGAAGTACACGATGAAGGAGTCCGCCGTGATGCCGATGGCGACGATGGCGCCGCAGACCGCCGGCAGGTTCAGCGCGAAGCCGATGGCCGGGCCGAGCAGCGCCATGAGCACGTAGGTGAGGGCGGCGGAGACGAGCAGCGAGGCCATCGCGATGAGCGACAGACCGCGGTAGTAGGCCACCAGGTACAGGACGACCAGGGCGAGGCCGATGGCGCCCGCGAGCAGACCGGCGTGCAGCTGGTCCCCGCCGAGGGCCGCGGTCACGGTGGTGACGCTCTGCGTCTTGAAGGACAGCGGGAGCGCGCCGTACGACAGCATGTTGGCGAGGCTCTGGGCCTCATCCTGCTGGAAGCTGCCGGAGATCTGGGCCTGGCCGCCGGTGATCGCGCTGCGCACGTAGGGGCTGGAGACGACGTCGCCGTCGAGCACGATGGCGAACTCGTTCTGCGGCTGCTGGTTCTGCGCGAGCTGACCCGTGACGGCGGCGAACTTCTTGGAGCCGTTGCCGGTGAAGTTCATGTTGACCTGCCAGCCGGCCGCACCCTGGGTGTCGAAGACGGCCTGGGCCTTCTTGACGTCGGTGCCGTCGACGGCCGCCGGGCCGAGGAGGTACTTGTACCAGACCTTGTCGACCTCGCCGCAGGCCACGGTCGGCACGCCGGGCTTGACGCCCTCGCCGGCCTTGGTGCGCGCGGCCTTGTCGGTGCAGTCCAGGGCCGCGAACTTGGCCTGGAGCGCGGCGTCGGCGCCGGTGGAGGCGCCGCCGGACGGCTTGGCGGACGGGCTCGGGGAGGAGCCGGCCTTGGCGCTCGCGGAGGCCGAGGGGGTGCCGTCGGCCTTCAGGCCGTCGGTGACGGCACGGCCCTGAGAGGTGGCCGAGGCCGACGGGGACGTCGAGGAGGTCGCCTTCTCACCGGTGCCGGAGGCGCTCGCCGAGGGGCTCGCGGACGAGCTCGGAGAGGCGCTCGAACCGCCGCTCGCGGACGCGCTCGGCGAGGGGGTGGCGGCGGCGGGACCCGTGGCCTCCTGGGCCAGGACCGGACGGAAGTACAGCTTGGCGGTGGTGCCCACCTGCTGTTGCGCTTCCTCGGAGTTGGTGCCCTTGGGGATGTTGACGATGATGTTGCGTTCGCCCTGGGTCTGCACCTCCGCCTCGGAGACGCCCAGCCCGTTGACACGGCGGTTCATGATGTCGACCGCGGTGTCCATGTTGGCCTTGTTGATCGCGGATCCCTGGTCGGCCTTCGCCTCCAGCGTGATGCTGGTACCGCCGGCAAGGTCGATGCCGAGACGCGGAGTGGTGTGACCGGAGGCGAACATGCCTCCGGTGAGCCCCACGATGGCGATCAGGATCAGGGCCAGCGAGCGCCATGGTTTGCTCTGGGCACTCGCGCTCCGGCCCTTCTTAGGTGCTGCCACCTTCTCGTACTCCCTCTCGGGCCGCCTGGCGCCGGGTCAGCGCGGCGGCGGCCATGACATGGTGTCGGGATCCCCTGGCGAGATGCGCGCGCCCCGGCGCGAACGGGAGTGACCCGTGTGCGCCGGGGACGTGGCTACTTCTGCGCGTCGGAGTCGCCGTCGGTCTTCTTCGGCTGTTCGCCCGCATCGGCCTGGTCGGCTTCGGCGGCCTTCTCCCGGACCTCGTCGGGTCCGTCCTTCTTGCCGAGGTCGACAACCTTCTCGTCGGAGGCGGCGGCAGCTTCGTCGGCGGAGTCGTCGGTGTCGGCGGACTCGGTGAGGGAGGAGGCGTCGTCGGGGACGATGTCGGTGTCGGACTTCAGGTCGTGCTCGACGCCGTGGACGATGCGGTTGTACTCGTCGTCGGTCAGGACGGCGCCGATCGCGTTCTTCGCGAAGAGCAGCTCCACGCCCGGCCCCGCATCGAGGAGGATGGTGTCGTCATTGACCTCCTTGACCGTCGCGTACATGCCCCCGATGGTGCGGACACCACTGCCGGGCTGCAGGTCGTTGCGCATGGCGGCCGCTTGCTGCTGCTTCTTCTTGGCCGACCGGGTCATCAGGAACATGGCCCCGATGAGCACGATGAACGGGAGGAGGGTCACAGGACTCACGGGTCGGAACTTCCTTCAAACGACCGCGACGCTTGAGCGGCCTGATGGATGGGGGTTGTGTGCTGTCGACAACGGCAGCATCGGCGGAGTCTAAGCGAGTCCGCGCGCAGGGAACAACGCTCAGCATGGCACCTGGGTTCCTCGCCCGGCGAACGCCCCGGCCGCGCCCCCTGCCGTCAGGCCCCGAACAGGTCGGGTTGTCCGCCGCCCAGGGCCTGGGGGCGCGACGGCGTGAGGCCGAGATGCGTCCACGCGGCCGGGGTGGCGACCCTGCCCCTGGGGGTGCGGGCGAGCAGCCCCTCCCTGACCAGGAACGGTTCGGCGACCTCCTCGACGGTCTCGCGCTCCTCCCCCACCGCGACGGCGAGGGTGGACAGGCCCACCGGACCGCCGGCGAACAGCTTCAGCAGGGCCTCCAGGACCGCGCGGTCCAGGCGGTCGAGGCCGCGCTCGTCCACCTCGTAGACCTTCAGGGCCGCCGCCGCGATCTCGCGGGTGACGTTGCCGTCGGCCTTGACCTGCGCGTAGTCGCGCACCCGGCGCAGCAGCCGGTTGGCGATCCGCGGGGTGCCGCGGGAGCGGCCGGCGATCTCGGCGGCGCCGGCCGGGTCGATCTCCACGGCGAGCAGGTCGGCCGAGCGGTGGATCACGCGTTGCAGTTCGCCGGGCTCGTAGAACTCCATGTGGGCGGTGAAGCCGAAGCGGTCGCGCAGCGGGGGCGGCAGCAGGCCCGCGCGCGTGGTGGCGCCGACCAGCGTGAAGGGGGGCAGTTCGAGAGGGATCGCGGTGGCGCCGGGGCCCTTGCCGACGATGACGTCGACGCGGAAGTCCTCCATCGCCATGTACAGCATCTCCTCGGCCGGCCGGGACATGCGGTGGATCTCGTCGAGGAAGAGGACCTCGCCCTCCTGCAAGGAGGACAGGATCGCCGCGAGGTCGCCCGCGTGCTGGATGGCGGGGCCGCTGGTGATGCGGATCGGGGCGCCCATCTCGGCGGCGATGATCATCGAAAGGGTGGTCTTGCCCAGGCCGGGCGCGCCCGAGAGCAGCACGTGGTCGGCGGTCGCGCCGCGCGCGCGTGCGGCCCGCAGGACGAGGTCGAGCTGTTCGCGGACCTTCTCCTGACCGATGAACTCGCCCAGGTCCTTGGGGCGCAGGGCGGCCTCGACCGCCTGGTCCTCCCCGTCGGCGACAGAGCCCACCAGTCGGTCCGCGGCGGGGCCGGCGAGCCGCTCAGGGGCGGTCTCGTCGCTCGTGTCGTCCCAGTTCACTGACGTTCTCCTAGCGGGCGCGGTTCAGGGTTTGCAGGGCGGCCTTCAGCAGCCGGCCCACCTGGGGCGCGCCGTCGGCGGCCTCGGCCTGCGGGGTCACGGCGACGACCGCCTCGTCGGCCTCGCGGGTCGCGTAGCCGAGGCCGATCAGGGCGGCGTGCAGCTGGTCGCGCCAGCCGCTGGTGACCGGGGCGCCGACCACGGGCGCGCCGACCGGCTCGCCGAGCCTGTCCTTGAGTTCGAGCAGCAGTTTCTGGGCGCCCTTCTTGCCGATGCCCGGGACCGCGATCAGCGCCTTCTCGTCGCCCGTGGCCACGGCCCGGCGCAGCGCGTCGGGGGCGTGCACGGCCAGCATGGCCTGCGCCAGCCGGGGGCCGACGCCGCTCGCGGTCTGCAACAGCTCGAAGACCTGGCGCTCGTCGTCGTCCACGAAGCCGTACAGGGTCAGCGAGTCCTCCCGCACGACGAGGGAGGTGGCGAGCTTGGCCGGCCGGCCGAGCCGCAGCGTGGACAGCGTGTTCGGGGTGCACTGCACGGCCATGCCCACTCCGCCCACCTCGACGACCGCGGAGTCGGGGGCGAGCGCGGCGACCGTGCCGCTGACGAAGGCGATCATGCCGTACGGCCTTTCGAGGTGATCGGGGACCGGGCCGCGTGCAGGGCGACTGCCTGCTGGAGCCGGTTCTGCGCGGGGGCGCGCCAGATGTGGCAGATGGCGAGCGCGAGGGCGTCGGCGGCGTCGGCCGGCTTGGGGGGCGCGTCCAGCCGGAGCAGGCGCGTGACCATCGCGCCGACCTGGGCCTTGTCGGCGCGGCCGCTGCCGGTGACGGCGGCCTTGACCTCGCTGGGGGTGTGCAGGGCTACGGGGATGCCGCGGCGGGCGGCGCACAGCATCGCGACGGCGCTGGCCTGGGCGGTGCCCATGACGGTGCGCACGTTGTGCTGGCTGAACACCCGCTCCACGGCGACGTATTCGGGGCGGTGCTCGTCGAGCCAGCGCTCGATGCCCTGCTCCACGGCGACCAGCCGCTGCCCCAACTCGGCGTCCGCGGGCGTGCGGACGACGCCCACGCCGATCATGGTGAGCGGCCGGCCCGCGACGCCCTCGACGACCCCGACACCGCACCGGGTCAGTCCGGGGTCCACACCCAGTACCCGCACGCACCCCTCCCCTTCACCGCCGACCGGCCGTCGCCCGACGGACGTCGGGCTCCGGGATCGTCCGGCCGGTCTCTGACGTCGTCAGGCTATCCGCCGGCACCGACAACGCCGTCGGGCCGGTGGGACGTGTCCCACCGGCCCGACGGATCCGCTCGGTCGGCGGACCTCAGGCGTCGACCTTCTCCATGACCTCGTCGCTGACGTCGAAGTTGGCGAAGACGTTCTGCACGTCGTCGCTGTCCTCCAGCGCGTCGATCAGCTTGAAGATCTTCCGCGCGCCGTCCTCGTCCAGCTCGACCTGCATGGTCGGGACGAAGTTGGCGTCGGCGGAGTCGTAGTCGATGCCGGCCTCCTGGAGGGCGGTGCGGACCGCGACCAGGTCGGTGGCCTCGCTGAGCACCTCGAAGGACTCGCCGAGGTCGTTGACCTCCTCGGCGCCCGCGTCGAGCACCGCGCCCAGGACGTCGTCCTCGCCCAGCTCGCCCTTGGGGACGATCACGACGCCCTTGCGGTTGAAGAGGTACGACACGGAGCCCGGGTCGGCCATGGAGCCGCCGTTGCGGGTCATGGCGACGCGCACGTCGGAGGCGGCGCGGTTGCGGTTGTCCGTGAGGCACTCGATGAGCACGGCCACGCCGTTCGGGCCGTAACCCTCGTACATGATCGTCTCGTAGTCGGCGCCACCGGCTTCGAGACCGCCGCCGCGCTTGATCGCCGAGTCGATGTTCTTGTTCGGAACCGACGACTTCTTGGCCTTCTGCACGGCGTCGTACAGCGTGGGGTTGCCGTCCAGGTCCACGCCGCCCATGCGCGCCGCGACCTCGATGTTCTTGATCAGCTTCGCGAAGAGCTTGCCGCGCTTGGCGTCGATCACGGCCTTCTTGTGCTTCGTCGTAGCCCATTTAGAGTGGCCGGACATCTGCCTGTCTCCTTCGCGTAACCCGTCTCGTCCGAACCCCCCTGGCGTCGAGAGCCTGAGGGACCCCCGAATCCTACAAGGACTCGGCCGCCCGGTTCGCGCGCACCATGTCGACGAACAGGGAGTGCACGCGGTGGTCGCCGGTCAGCTCCGGGTGGAACGACGTGGCGAGCGCGTTGCCCTGACGGACCGCGACGATGTGACCGTCGTGCTCGGCGAGCACCTCGGCGGCCGCGCCGACGGATTCCACCCAGGGGGCGCGGATGAACACGCCCTCGACGGGCGCCCCGTCGACGCCCTTGACGTCCACGGCCGCCTCGAAGGACTCGTTCTGCCGTCCGAAGGCGTTGCGCCGCACGATCATGTCGATGCCGCCGACGGTCTCCTGGCCCGAGCGCGGGTCGAGGATCTTGTCGGCGAGCAGGATCAGGCCCGCGCAGGTGCCGTAGACGGGCATCCCGTCGCGCACGCGCGCGCGCAGGGGCTCCATCACCTCGAAGAGGACGGCCAGTTTGGAGATGGTCGTGGACTCGCCGCCGGGCAGGACGAGGCCGTCGACCTCGGCCAGTTCCTCGGGGCGCCGCACCGGCCTGGCCACGGCGTCGGCCGCGGCCAGGGCGACGAGGTGCTCCCTGACGTCGCCCTGGAGGGCCAGGACGCCCACGACGGGGGCTTCGTTGCTCATGGGCTCGTTACCAGCCGCGGTTGGCGTAGCGCTCGGCCTCGGGGAGGGTGTCGCAGTTGATGCCGACCATGGCCTCGCCGAGGTTGCGGGACGCGTCCGCGATGATCTTCGGGTCGTCGTAGAAGGTGGTGGCCTTCACGATGGCGGCGGCGCGCTTGGCCGGGTCGCCCGACTTGAAGATGCCGGAGCCGACGAACACGCCCTCGGCGCCGAGCTGGCGCATCAGCGCGGCGTCGGCCGGGGTGGCCACGCCGCCGGCCGAGAACAGCACGACGGGGAGCTTGCCGAGCGCGGCGACCTCCTTGACGAGCTCGTAGGGGGCGCGCAGGTCCTTGGCGGCGGCGTACAGCTCGTTGTTGTCGAAGCCCCGCAGCCGGGCGATCTCGTTCTTGATCTGACGCAGGTGGCGGACGGCCTCGACGACGTTGCCGGTGCCGGCCTCGCCCTTGGAGCGGATCATCGCGGCGCCCTCGGCGATGCGGCGCAGGGCCTCGCCCAGGTTGGTGGCGCCGCAGACGAACGGGGTCGTGAAGGCGAACTTGTCGCTGTGGTTGACCTCGTCGGCCGGGGTGAGGACCTCGGACTCGTCGATGTAGTCCACGCCGAGCGACTGGAGGACCTGGGCCTCGACGAAGTGGCCGATGCGGGACTTCGCCATGACCGGGATGGAGACGGCCTCGATGATGCCCTCGATCATGTCCGGGTCGGACATCCGGGCCACGCCGCCGTCCTTGCGGATGTCGGCCGGGACCCGCTCGAGGGCCATGACGGCCACGGCGCCCGCGTCCTCGGCGATCTTCGCCTGCTCCGGCGTGACGACGTCCATGATCACGCCGCCCTTGAGCTGCTCGGCCATGCCGCGCTTCACGCGCGCGGTGCCGGTCTCGGGGGTCTGGTTTTCGGAGATCGTGCTGGACACGGGGGGACCTCGCTCGTTTAAAAGAGGATTTGTGCAGCACCGAGGAAACGCGAACGGACCAGGCCACAGCAAGGGCCAATGAACAGCCGGTGGATCCTTTTCGCCAGGTCGCCCGGTCCGGTCGCTCAGGTCGCCCGGTCCAGCAGGGCGGCCGGCGCTTCGTCGTCCATCTCGAAGGCGAGCGGGAAGGGGGCGTGGCCGGCGAGCCGGAACCAGCGGACCTTGCGGTGCTCGCGCAGTCTGCGGGCCGCGCCCACGGCGTCGTTGTGGAAGCGGCGGGCCATGGGGACCCTGCGGACGGCCTCCGTCAGCTCGCGGGCCGCCGCCTCTCCGCCGGGCGCCACGCGGACGCCCTCCAGCTGCTGGGCGTCCGCGAAGACGGCGCGCAGGGCCTGGCTGAGCTCGCTCTCGGCGACCTCCCGCTGCTCCTCCTCGGCCTGCCGGGCGGCGTGCGCGGCCTCGTACAGGACGATCGAGGCCGCGGGGTCGAGGACCTTGGACGTGGCCAGCTCCTGGGCCACCGAGGCGCGGCGCAGCAGTTGCGCGTCCAGCGCCGCGCGGGCGGCGTCGATGCGGGTGTGCAGGCGGTCCA
Organism: Streptomyces hilarionis; assembly: GCF_024539675.1. Classification (GTDB taxonomy): domain Bacteria; phylum Actinomycetota; class Actinomycetes; order Streptomycetales; family Streptomycetaceae; genus Streptomyces; species Streptomyces hilarionis. The sequence goes on from NZ_JAHHIT010000067.1 coordinate 30,347, forward strand.
GGCGTCCCGCGGTCCAGCTCAGATAGAGGCCGATCGCGAGGAGGACGGCCAGGATCCAGATCAGGGTTGCGCTCACGGGCGGCAAGGCTACCCGTGCGCCTCACGCGCGTGAGCCCTCCGGGCGAGGGCCGCACGCGCGTGAGCCGCGGGACGCCGGTCCGTCAGTCCCGGGCCAGGCCGAGGCGGGAGCGCAGGCCCGTCGGCCCGCGGTCGTCCTCCGCGGCGACCGCCGCCGCGCCGCCCGTGACCGTCTCGTACACCGAGAGGATGTCGGCGCCGACGGTCGACCAGTCGAAGCGCCGTACGTGGGCGCTGCCGCGCTCGCGCAGTTCGGCCCTGCGCGCGGGGTCGCCCAGGAGGCGCACCGCCGCCTCGGCCAGCGCGTCGGCGTCCTCGTTGGCGAACAGCTCGCCCGCCGCGCCCTGGTCGAGCACCTGGGCGAAGGCGTCGAGGTCGGAGGCGAGCACCGGGGCGCCGGCCGACATGGCCTCGACGAGGATGATGCCGAAGCTCTCGCCGCCGGTGTTGGGGGCGACGTAGAGGTCGACGCTGCGCAGGAAGCGCGCCTTGTCCTCGTCGCTGACCATGCCGAGGAACTCCACGCGCGCGTGCAGCTCCTTCGGCAGGTTCTCCACCGCCTCCTTCTCGTCGCCCCGGCCGGCGACCAGCAGCCGGGCGTGCGGCCGCTCGGCGAAGATCCGCGGCAGCGCCTTCATCAGCACCGGCAGGCCCTTGCGGGGCTCGTCGATGCGGCCGACGAAGCCGAGGGTCTCCCCCTGCCAGGCGGGGTTGGGTTCGGCCCTGGCGAAGAAGTCGACGTCGACGCCGTTGGGGATGACGACGGCGTCCCCGCCGAGGTGCTCCACCAGCGTGCGCCGGGCGTACTCGCTGACGGCGATCCGCGCGCTGATCTTCTCCAGGGCGGCCTGGAGGATCGAGTAGGCGGCGATCATGGCGCGCGAGCGCGGGTTGGACGTGTGGAAGGTGGCCACTATCGGCCCGGACGCCGCCCAGCAGGTGAGCAGACCCAGGGACGGCGAGGTCGGCTCGTGGATGTGGACGACGTCGAACGCGCCGTCGTGCAGCCAGCGCCGCACGCGCGCGGCGGACAGGAAGCCGAAGTTGAGGCGCGCGACCGAGCCGTTGTAGGGCACCGGCACGGCGCGGCCGGCCGAGACGACGTACGGGGGCAGCGGGGTGTCGTCGTCGGCGGGGGCCAGGACGGACACCTCGTGGCCGAGCCGGATGAAGTACTCGGCGAGGTCGCGGATGTGGAACTGGACGCCGCCGGGCACGTCCCACGAGTAGGGGCAGACGATGCCGATTCTCACGCCGGGTCCCCGTCCGACGGGCGGGGTTCCAGGTCCGCCAGCCACAAGCGCTGGAGCATGTGCCAGTCCTCCGGATGGTCGGCGATTCCGGTGGCGAAGGCGTCCGCCAGCGCCTGTGTCATCACGGACGTCTTCTCGGCCCGGGTGCCCGACCCGGGCGTCTCGATCGGGGGGTGCACGCGACCCTGCATCACGGGCGAGTCGTCGTACCAGAGGGTGACGGGGAGCAGGAGCGCGCCGGTCTGCTGGGCGAGCAGGGCCGGGCCTGCGGGCATCCGCGTCCGGTCCCCGAAGAAGTCGACCTCGACGCCGGAGGCCGACAGGTCCCGTTCGGCGACGAGGCAGACCAGGCCGCCTTCCCGCAGCCGCCGGGCCAGGGTGCCGAACGCGGAGCCGCCGGTGTGCGGCAGCACCTCCATGCCGAGGCCCTCCCGGTAGGCCACGAACCGGTCGTACAGGGTCTCCGGCTTCAGGCGCTCGGCGACCGTGGTGAACGGCGTCTTCAGCTCGGTGGTGACCCAGGCCCCGGCCAGGTCCCAGTTCGCCATGTGCGGCAGGGCGAGGACGACGCCGCGGCCGGAGGCGATGCCGTCCGTCAGATGGTGCAGGCCCTTGGGGGCGAAGCCGGCGCGCACGCGCGCGGCGCTCCAGGCCGGCAGCCGGAAGGACTCCATCCAGTACCGCAGGTAGGAGCGCATCCCGGCGCGCGAGAGCTCGGCCAGGCGCTCGGGGCTCGCGTCCGGCACCACGCGCGCGTAGTTGGCCTCCAGCCGCCGCACGCCCTTGCCGCGCCGCTTCCACGCGAGGTCGGCGACAGTGCGGCCGAGCCGTACGGCGACCGGCTCGGGAAGCTTCTTGACGGTGCTCCAGCCGAGGCCGTACAGCGCGTCGGCCAGGCGCTCCTGGGCGCTCACTTCGCGGCCTCGCTCCCCCGGGCCCCGTGGCCCCCGGTCTCCCGGGCCCCGCGCTCGCCGACCGCGGCCGCCTCCGCCTCCGCCTCGGCCTGCGCGGCCGCCTCGGCCTCTGCGGACTCCCGGCGGACCGTGACGACGCGCTGGATGAGGGTGACCATGCTGCCGACGGCGACGATCCACAGGGCGATCGGCAGCAGCACCTGGATGCCCGGCACACCGAAGCCGTGCAGGCCGGCCAGGCCGGCGGCGACCAGGGAGATGACCAGGCGCTCGGCACGCTCCACGAGGCCGTTCACGGCGACCGGCAGGCCGATGGACTCGCCGCGCGCCTTGGTGTACGACACCACCTGTCCGCTGGCCAGGCAGAAGATCGAGACGGCGCACAGGACGTTGTCGTCGCCGTTGCCCGCGTACCAGAGGGCGAAGCCGCCGAAGATCGCGCCGTCGGCGACCCGGTCGAGAGTGGAGTCCAGGAAGGCGCCCCAGCGGCTGCTGCGGCCCAGCTGGCGGGCCATGTTGCCGTCGACGAGGTCGGAGAACACGAAGAGCGTGATCACGATCGTGCCCCAGAAGAACTCTCCCCTGGGGTAGAAGACCAGCGCGCCCGCGATCACGCCGGCGGTGCCGAGGAGCGTGACCGTGTCGGGGCTCACGCCCCTGCGGATGAGAAACGCGGCGAACGGTGTGAGGACACGCGTGAAGAATGCACGCGCGTACTTGTTCAGCATGGCCTTCCCGAGGGTTCGGTGTGGCCGCGCGGCCCTTGATGGCCACCGGCTGGCCCATCGTAGCCACGCGCGCGTGTGTGCGACGGTCGGGCACCCGGCCCCCCGTGTCCCGTCGTGTCGGCCCCGCCCCGGTCACCGGCGGGTCGCGTCCGTCGTATGGACGCGCGGTGACGGGAGTGGAAAGCTCGAAGGACCGCGGGCGTCGCCGGAGCCGCCATCGCACGCGGGGCCGTCGTGCCCGCGCCCCCAGTGACCTCACCGTGCACGGGAGGCAAGGAAATGGGCGACAAGGCGAACGCACACCCCGGAGCCGCCGGCAGGGCTACAGCGGCCGACCACCCCGCGTCCGTACGGAATGTGGTGCTGGTCGGCCACTGCGGATCGGGCAAGACGACCTTGGTGGAGGCTCTCGCGCTCACCACGGGAGCGGTGAACCGGGCGGGCCGCGTGGAGGACGGCGGCACCGTCTCCGACTACGACGAGATCGAGCACCGTCAGCAGCGCTCGGTGCAGCTCTCCCTGGTGCCGGTCGAATGGGACGGCATCAAGATCAACCTTCTCGACACCCCCGGATACGCCGACTTCGTCGGCGAGCTCAGGGCCGGTCTGCGCGCCGCGGACGCGGCCCTGTTCGTCGTCTCGGCGGCGGACGGCGTGGACGGCTCGACCCGCATGGTCTGGGACGAGTGCGCGGCCGTCGGCTTGCCCCGCGCGATCGTCGTCACACATCTGGAGGCCGCGCGCGCGGACTTCGAGGAGATGACCCGGATCTGCGCGCAGGCCTTCGGCGGCGACGACCCGGATGCCGTGCTGCCGCTGTACCTGCCGCTGCGCGGCCCCGCAGGACCCGACGGGCACGCGCCCGTGACGGGGCTGACCGGGCTGCTGTCGCGCAAGCTCTTCGACTACTCCACCGGCGAGCGCAAGGAGTCGGAACCCGGCGAGGACCAGCTGCCGGACATCGAGCAGGCCCGCAACCGGCTGATCGAGGGGATCATCGCCGAGAGCGAGGACGAGACCCTCATGGACCGCTATCTCGGCGGCGAGCAGATCGACGTCGGCACGCTCGTCGACGACCTGGAGCGGGCCGTCGCGCGCGGCACGTTCTTCCCCGTCCTGGCCGCCGCCCCCGCCGGCGAGGGCGCCCGGCAGGGCCTCGGCACGGTCGAGCTGCTGGAACTGGTGACCAGGGGCTTCCCGACGCCCCTGGAGCGCGAGGCGCCCCGCGTGACGACCGTGGCCGGCGAGCCGCGCGAGCTGAAGCCCTGCGATCCGGGCGGGCCGCTGGTGGCGGAGGTCGTGAAGACCTCCTCCGACCCCTACGTCGGCCGGGTGTCGCTGGTGCGCGTCTTCTCCGGCACGCTGCATCCCGACGCGACCGTCCACGTCTCGGGGCACGGCCTCGCCGACCGCGGCCACGAGGACCATGACGTCGACGAACGCGTGGGCGCCCTGTCCGCGCCGTTCGGCAAGCAGCAGCGGACCCTGACGCACTGCATCGCGGGCGATCTCGCGTGCGTGGCGAAACTCGGCCGCGCCGAGACGGGCGACACCCTCTCCGCCAAGGACGACCCGCTGCTCATGGAGCCCTGGCAGATGCCGGACCCGTTGCTCCCGCTGGCCATCGAGGCGCACAGCAAGGCCGACGAGGACAAGCTCTCGCAGGGCCTCGCCCGGCTGGTCGCCGAGGATCCGACGATGCGCCTGGAACACAACCAGCACACCCGCCAGGTGGTCCTGTGGTGCCTGGGCGAGGCCCACGCCGACGTCGCCCTGGAGCGGCTGCGCTCCCGGTACGGCGTCCAGGTCGACGTCGTCCCGCACAAGGTCTCCCTGCGGGAGACGTTCGCGGCGCGGTCCGCGGGGCGCGGGCGGCACGTCAAGCAGTCCGGCGGGCACGGGCAGTACGCCGTCTGCGAGATCGAGGTGGAGCCGCTGCCGGGCGGCTCGGGCATCGAGTTCGTGGACAAGGTGGTGGGCGGCGCGGTGCCGCGCCAGTTCATCCCCTCCGTCGAGAAGGGCGTCCGGGCGCAGGCGGCCAAGGGCGTGGTGGCCGGCCACCCCCTGGTCGACGTCCGGATCACGCTGCTGGACGGCAAGGCGCACTCGGTGGACTCCTCCGACGCCGCGTTCCAGACGGCGGGCGCGCTGGCGCTGCGGGAGGCCGCGGCGGACGCGAGGATCCATCTGCTGGAGCCGGTGGCCGAGGTGTCCGTGCTGGTCGGCGACGACTACGTGGGCGCCGTGATGAGCGATCTGTCGGGGCGGCGCGGCCGTGTGCTGGGCACCGAGCAGACCAGCGGCAGCCGCACCGTGGTGCGGGCCGAGGTGCCCGAGATCGAGATCGGCCGGTACGCGGTCGACCTGCGGTCGCTCTCGCACGGCACGGCGCGCTTCCACCGCGCGTACGCCCGGCACGAGCCGATGCCCCAGCAGGTCGCCGAGAGGGTGCGTCAACAGGCCTAGACCGGACCGGCGTTCGAGGCGGAGCCGCCCGCGAGTGGCCGGTGCGGCGCCGCGAGGGAACGGTTGCCTCCGATGCGGCGGGCGGCTTCGGCCGTCCGCCGACGGATGTCGGCGCCTGCGGATACGCTGATGACCTGATCAACAGGTGTGCGGAGCACGGAAGTCGGGAAGGCCGCAGTGGGGGATGTCCGACACATGAGCGCGGGAGAAGGAGCGGCGTCCGGTGCGTGCCGGACACCTCCTGGGGCGAGAGCAGCGGCGATCGGGGGCGGGAATGACCGTTGGCAGCGGTTACGCGGACATCTTCGGACCACAGGTGCCGCAGATGGGCGACGGCGGGCAGACGCCGACGCTCGGTCTGGCCTCGGCCGCCTACCGGGACAGCCCGGTCGAGGACATCAAGAAGGCCGACAACGAGTGGCACCAGACGGCGGTCGCCCCGGGCCGCAAGTGGGCCAAGATCTTCCGGCCCAACCTCGGCGAGGCGTTCTCGCAGGCGGTGATCGACCGCATGCTCGGCGTCGGCCGCAAACCGCTCATCCAGTCCTTCGGCAGCGAGCCGCAGGCGGTCGTCGAGCACTGTCTGGCGGCCACCCGCATCCGCCGGGAACGCGACAAGAAGCTCACCGCCGTCATGCTGCTGTGCGGTGTGCTGTTCCTGCCCGGGCTGCTGGTGTGGCTGCTGGTCTTCCAGCTCCGGGCGACCATGGGCAGGCTGGACGACAAGCGGATCTCCGGCGTGGGCACGGGACTGCTCGTGGCCGTGGGCGCGCTCGCGGTCCTCTTCCTGGTCAAGATGCCGTTCGGCGGTGTCGTCGGCTGGTACGCGCGCGGTTGCGTCGTGGCGCCGGTGGCCGGCTGGTTCCTGGCCAAGCGGATCTGCGAGAAGACCGCGGTGGACCTGCGCGAGCGCTGGGACAGCCTGCTGTCGGGCGGCAGCGTCGGCGCGAAGGTCCCCGAGGCGGTGCCGACCAGCCCGAACCAGACGGCGGCCGAGCAGCTGCGCCAGTCGCTGGCCCGGCTCAGCGCCGAGCAGCAGTCCAACTCGGTCTTCTACGCCGGTCCCAAGGGGATACTCGGCATGGGCACCCGCTGGGGCGCGTGGCACCTCGCCGAGGAACTGGTGCCGACCGACCCGAACAAGGGCGTGCACGAGTTCCGCAGCTGGACGGTCGTACGGGCCATCCACGACCAGCTCAGTGTGCTCAACCGGCAGAGCCTGAAGACCGGCGGCTTCCCGCCGCCCTCGGTCCGGCACTGGATCGTGACCCCGGTCGGCGAGAACGCCAAGGCGGTCGCCCGGCCGGAGGGGACCGACGTCGAGGCCTACCAGGTCAAGCCGAGGGCCATAGAGGACATCTGCAACAACCAGCAGTTCGGCGGCGGCGACCGGCACTACCTGGGCGTCCAGTGGCCGCTGTGGGACGGCCAGTTGATCCTCACCATGCTGATCACGGTGACGGTGCTGCACGAGACGCTGCGCATCGAGGTGACCGGGCACGCGCTGGGGCCGGTCAACGGTCTGTTCACCACCAAGCCCGAGGCCCCCGTCAAGGAGGTCGCCAAGAGCGTCCGCTTCTGGGAGACGCGCACGGTGAAGCTTCCGCTGGTCACCGCCGACGAGGTGGTCCGGCTGGCCGCGCGCGCCACGATCAGCTGGTATCCGCCGCTGCTGAAGTGGCTCGGCGGCGGCATCGGCCTGCCCGAGCCGTTCGGCCTGCGGCACGCCTGGGCCGACCAGCCCTGGCGTCACCGCTTCATGGCCGACGACGCGCTGCGCGCGGCCACCCCGGTGCTGCGCGTGGTGCACGCGGCGGCGCTCAAGGTGCTCCGGGAGCACGACGTGGACATCGACAAGTTCAGCTCGCGCTCGTCGGTCCTGAGCGGCGCGGTCCAGGACGTGTCGCCGCGCAAGGCGGACACCTACGACGCGTGAGCCGGCTGCCGTGCCGTCCGCGGGGGCCGGTGGAGCCGGCCCCCGCCCTCTGGACGGGCGGCGGGGTCAGCGCGTGACCGGCCAGGCGTCGGCCAGCATCTTCCTGGTGTCCGCGAGGAGTTGGGGCAGCACGCGCGTGTGTCCCACGACCGGCATGAAGTTGGTGTCGCCACCCCAGCGGGGCACGATGTGCTGGTGCAGGTGGGCGGCGATGCCCGCCCCCGCCACGCCGCCCTGGTTCATGCCGATGTTGAATCCGTGCGCGCCGGACGCGGTGCGCAGGGCCGTCATCGCCTGCTTGGTCAGCTCCGCGAGCTCGGCGGTCTCCGGGACGGTCAGATCGGTGTAGTCGGCCACGTGCCGGTAGGGCACGGTCATCAGGTGGCCGCCGTTGTACGGGTACAGGTTCAGCACCGCGTACACGTGCTCGCCGCGCCGGACGACCAGACCGTCCTCGTCCGACTTGGCCGGGATCGAGCAGAACGGGCAACCGTCGCCGGCACCCGGGCCGGTCGGCTTGTTCTCACCCTGGATGTAGGCCATCCGGTGGGGGGTCCACAGGCGCTGGAACGAGTCCTGCGTCCCCACTCCGATCTGCTGCTCCGGCTCACTCGTCATGCCTGTCAGCATATGGCGTCGCCCGTTCGCGGCGTGTCGCCGGGGTTCGGACGAACGGCGGCCGGGCGAAGCTGGCCCGATGGACGAAGTCAGCCCTCAGATCCGCTGGGAGCAGCGCGCCGAGATCCCCCTGGCGGTCGCCTCGCTGGTGTTCCTCGCCATGTACGCCGTGCTGGTCCTGGCCCAGGGTCTGGCGACCGGGTGGCGGGACGTCTGCACCGGGGTGCTGGCCGCAGCGTGGTTCCTGTTCGGCCTCGACTACGTCGTGCGCTGGCGGCTCAGCGGACGGCGCCTGGGCTTCGTCAGCAGGCACAAGCTCGACACCGTGGTCGTGCTGCTGCCCCTGCTGCGCCCGCTGCGCGTGGTCCGGCTGTACGAGGCCGTGCAGCACCGGCGCGGGGAGCCCCGGCTGGCGCTGTACGCGCGCGTGATCACGTACTCGGGGCTGACGACGCTGCTCCTCGGCTTCGCGAGCGCGCTCGCCGTCTACGACCGGGAACGCGACGCCCCGGGCACCACCATGCACACGTTCGGGGACGCGCTGTGGTGGGCTGCGGCGACGCTCACCACGGTGGGGTACGGCGACGTCGTGCCGGTGACGACCGGAGGCCGGGTGATCGCGGTCGGGCTGATGGCCTGCGGGCTGGCGCTGCTGGGGGCGGTCACCGGCTCGTTCTCGTCGTGGCTGATCCAGGTGTTCTCGCGGGAGGGCGAGACCGGGGCCGTCGTCCCGGGGAAGGACGACGGGCCCCGGGGGAAGTGACTCCCCCCGGGGCCCGCGCCGCACGTCGTCAGACCTGCGTCCGCTCCTCGACGACCTTCGCGATCTTCGCGAGGGCCTCGTCGAACGGGATGCCGTTCTCCTGGGAGCCGTCGCGGTAGCGGAAGGACACCGAGCCGGCCGCCATGTCCTCGTCGCCCGCGATGACCATGAAGGGTACCTTCTGCTTCTGGGCGTTGCGGATCTTCTTCTGCATGCGGTCGGAGGAGGAGTCCACCTCGACCCGCAGCCCCTTCTTCTTCGCGGCCGCGGCGAACGTCTCCAGGTACTCCACGTGCGCGTCGCCGATCGGGATGCCGAGCGCCTGGACCGGGGCCAGCCACGCCGGGAACGCGCCCGCGTAGTGCTCCAGGAGCACCGCGAAGAACCGCTCGATGGAGCCGAACAGCGCGCGGTGGATCATGACCGGGCGCTGCTTGGAGCCATCCGGGCCGGTGTACTCCAGGTCGAAGCGCTCGGGCAGGTTGAAGTCGAGCTGGATGGTCGACATCTGCCAGGTGCGGCCGATGGCGTCCTTGGTCTGGACGGAGATCTTCGGCCCGTAGAAGGCGGCGCCGCCCGGGTCGGGCACGAGGGGCAGGCCCTGCTTCTCGGCGACCTGGCGCAGCGTCTCGGTCGCCTCGTCCCAGGCCTCGTCGGAGCCGACGAACTTCTCCGGGTCCTTGGTGGACAGCTCCAGGTAGAAGTCGGTCAGGCCGTAGTCGCGCAGCAGGCCGAGGACGAACGTGAGCGTCTTGTCGAGCTCCTCCGACATCTGCTCACGGGTGCAGTAGATGTGCGCGTCGTCCTGCGTGAAGCCGCGGGCGCGGGTGAGGCCGTGCACGACGCCCGACTTCTCGTACCGGTACACGGTCCCGAACTCGAAGAGGCGCAGCGGCAGTTCGCGGTAGGAGCGGCCGCGCGCGTCGAAGATCAGGTTGTGCATCGGGCAGTTCATGGGCTTGAGGTAGTAGTCCACGCCCTCGTCGAGCTGCATGGGCGGGTACATGCCGTCGGCGTACCAGTCCAGGTGGCCCGACGTCTCGAAGAGCTTCCCCTTGGTCGCGTGCGGGGTGTAGACGAACTCGTAGCCCTCCTCCTCGTGCCGGCGGCGCGAGTAGTCCTCCATGACCCGGCGGATGATGCCGCCCTTGGGGTGGAAGACGGCGAGGCCGGAGCCGATCTGCTCCGGGATGGAGAACAGGTCGAGCTCGCTGCCCAGCTTGCGGTGGTCGCGCTTCTCGGCCTCGGCGAGGAAGTCGAGGTGGGCCTTCAGCTCCTCCTTGGAGGGCCAGGCGGTGCCGTAGATGCGCTGGAGCATCGGGTTCTTCTCGCTGCCGCGCCAGTAGGCGGCCGCGTTGCGCATCAGCTTGAAGGCCGGGATGGTGCGGGTGGTGGGCAGGTGGGGACCGCGGCAGAGGTCCTTCCAGCACAGCTCGCCGGTCTTGGCGTCCAGGTTGTCGTAGATCGTCAGCTCGCCGGCGCCGACCTCCACGTCCGCGCCGTCGTCGGCGGAGGCCGAGCCCTTGAGGCCGATCAGCTCCAGCTTGTAGGGCTCGTCGGCGAGCTCCTCGCGGGCGGCCTCGTCGGTGACGACGCGACGGGCGAACCGCTGCCCCCGCTTCTGGATCTCCTGCATCTTCTTCTCGACGGCCTTGAGGTCCTCCGGCGTGAAGGGCTTCTCGACGTCGAAGTCGTAGTAGAAGCCGTCCTTGACCGGCGGGCCGATGCCCAGCTTGGCCTCGGGGAAGAGCTCCTGCACGGCCTGGGCCATCACGTGCGCGGTGGAGTGGCGCAGGATGTTCAGGCCGTCCTCGGAGGAGATCTCGACGCCCTCGACCTCGTCGCCGTCGCGGACCTCGTACGACAGGTCCTTGAGTTCGCCGGCCACCCGGGCGGCGACGATCGAGCGCAGGCCGGCGAAGAGCTCGGCGGCCGTGGTGCCCGTCGTCACCGTGCGCTCTTCCCGCTCGGAATCGCGTTGGATGATCACACGGACGTCTGACACCGGTCTCTCCTGACTGAAGGGGGTGCGGCGCCATACCGTGAGCGCGCGCAAGAGGCGATCGTACCGACCCGCACCCGCCGACCGCGAAATCAGCCTTGCGGCCCCTCCCCTTCGCGGGCGTCCTGCGCGCAGGCCTCCTCGAAGACGTCCGCGACCGCCGCGTTCCCCTGTGCCGATTTCATCAGCCGGTCCCGCTCGGCCTCGTCCACCTGCACGGGGGCCACGCCGCAGGCGCCCGTGAGCCGGCGGAACCCGCCCCGGCTCTCCAGCCGGCCCTGCACCCGCACCGGCAGTCCGACGAGATGGGCCTGCCCGGCGGTCTTGTAGTCCTCCTCGCCGAGGGTGAGCCGCAGATACGGGATGTCGGCGCCGGCCAGCACCCGCAGGCGCACGCTTCCGTCGCCACGCGGTCCCGGCCTGCGCAGACGGACGACGGTGCCGGTGATCCGCACGCCCACGGAGGGCTCCTCGCGCAGATAGCGGGCGCCCGCCTCGCGCAGCACGGACAGGTCGCCGGGAGAGAACTCCACCGGCTCCCCGCCCGCGGCGCAGTCCGCGGGCACGCCGGCCGCCGGCGACCACTCGACGGCGATCCGGGCGCCCTCGGCGCCGCGCACCAGGGCGATCAGCGCCTCGGTGAGCTCGCGGCTCGCGCCGGCCTCCACCGCACCGTCGAAGGCGTCCATGCGGCCGGTGGCCCGCTGGTAGTCGACGGCCTCGCGGACCGCGTAGAGAGCCTGGTGGAGACGGACCGCGAGGGCGCGCGCGCCGGCGACCGGCACGAAGGCGGTCAGTCTGCGTCCCCCGGTCGCGGATCCGACCAGGACGTCGTCCAGGGTCGCGAGGGCGGCGCGTCGGTGCCGTGCGCCGTAGTAGCCCGCCCGCGCCCGGGTGGCGAGCGCGCCGGCCAGCAGCACCTGGCGGGCGGCGGCGCGCAGCTGCTCCTCCACGGCCCAGGAGGCGGCCCCCGCGGGCCCGGTCGGCGCGTCCCGCCACCAGCGGATCTCGTCGCTGGGCACGGCCAGGGCGACGAGCACCTCGCGCGCGGCGGGCGTGCCGCTGCGCGTGAGCGCCGCCAGCGCCTCGCCGAGCAGGTCGTCGCTGTCGGGAAAGGCGCGGCTCTCCGGCACGAGGAGGCTCGTCCCGGCGCCGCCGGGCCCCGGCGGGGTCCAGCGGCCGTAGCGTCCCGCCGCGCCGCCCCGGCGCTGCCAGCCGTGCCGGCGCAGCAGCGCGCCCAGGACCGCGGGGTCGACCGCGGAGGGCTCCGGCGGCTGGTTCCAGAGGGTCTCGGGGTGCGGCCGCACCGGCCGGAGCCGTTCGTCGAGGGGGCGGTGGGTCACGGTCTGCCTCCCGTCCCGACCCGCGTCATGATCTCGCACAGCGCCCGGTCGTCGAAGATGCGTGTGGTCGGTATCCGCACGGTGGTCCGGGTCCGGCCGGTGATCGGGTGGCCGGCGAGATTGACCCAGTAGCAACAGTGCCGCAGGTCGAGGCGGTCGTGGCCGGCCCGCAGCCACTGCTCCCGCGACCGGGGGACGATCATCACGACGAGGATCTTGTGCACCGAGACGGGGGTGCGGGCGAGCTTGCGCAGGTGGTCGTTGTCCAGGGTGAAGGAGAAGAAGCGGCCCGGCGGGTCCGGGCGCACCTGGTAGGTCGCCTTGAGCTGCACCTTGATGGTCACCTCGTCGTCGACGGTGTGCCCGGGTGCGCTGTGGCTGACGTGCCAGTCGATCCCGTTGTCGGGGAACGGCTGGGACAGCGAGCAGCCGGCGGCCGCCGCGACGGCGTGCAGATAGCCCACCTGGAGCGTCTCCATGCAGGCGGTCGTGGCGAGCGTGCCGCGGTGAACGTCCGCGCGTTCAGGCAGCAGCCCGCCCCGCTCGGGCTGCGCAATCGCCATGGCCAACAGCCTTCCCCTCAGGACCCGTCCCCGTGACGGGCCGCTGAACTGCAAAGACCCGTACTCGTGTTGTCTCCGTCCGGCGTACGGCGCAAACAGCCCGGGTATCACCAAAGCGGCAGAAGACGGTGCGTCAGCTGCCGTGGGTGAACGAGGGGTTGAGTAGGTATGGCGTACTGGTACGAGGGCCCATTGGCCGCATTTGACACGGAGACGACGGGCGTCGACGTGGAGACCGACCGGATCGTGTCGGCCGCCCTCGTCGTCCAGGACGCGCCGGGTGCGCGGCCACGGGTGAGCCGGTGGCTGGTGAACCCGGGCGTCCCGGTGCCCGCCGGGGCGACGGAGGTGCACGGGCTGACCGACGACCATCTTCAGCGCAACGGCCGCTGGCCGTCGCCGGTGATGTTCGAGATAGCCGAGCTGCTCGCCGAACAGGCGGCGGCGGGACGGCCGTTGGTGGTCATGAACGCGCCGTTCGACCTGACGCTGCTCGACCGTGAGCTGCGCAGGCACCGCGCCTCGTCGCTGGGCGACTGGCTGGACGCGACACCGCTGCGGGTGCTGGACCCCCGGGTGCTGGACAAGCACCTGGACCGCTACCGCAAGGGCCGGCGCACGCTCACCGACCTGTGCGCGCACTACGAGGTGACGCTGGCGGAGGCGCACGACGCGGCGGCGGACGCGCTGGCCGCGCTGGAGGTGGTCCGGGCGCTGGGCCGCCGGTTCGCGACGCGGCTGGAGCGCCTGTCCCCCGCCGAGCTGCACACCTTGCAGACGACCTGGCACGCGGCGCAGGCGCGGGGACTTCAGGCGTGGTTCGCCCGCAGCGGCACCCCGGAGACGGTGGACACGTCGTGGCCCCTGCGGCCCGAGATGCCGGCCGCCGCGTAGGAGGCCCGGCGCGCCCGGCGCTCCCAGGACGCCTGCCCGGCGCACGCGGCACACGACGGGCACGACGGGCGTCAGGGACCACGGGCGTGAAAAAAGCCGGTCCGCTGTATGCGGACCGGCCTCTCCCGGTGGGCGATACTGGGTTCGAACCAGTGACCTCTTCGGTGTGAACGAAGCGCTCTCCCACTGAGCTAATCGCCCGGGAACGCACTGAACCATACAGGTCTCCGTGCGCTTCCTTCAAACCGCTTCCAGGTGGGCCGCCAGACCGCGCCGCCCGGCACGCATCATCAGCCGGTGGTTGAGGCGGAACAGCGGCCGTCCCGGCACGGCGAGACGCCTCAGCAGCGGCTTGTCCACGCGGACCGCCTGGTCGTAACGGGCGACGGCACCGCGGCCGTCGGCGGTGACCGTCCAGCGCGCCCAGCCCTCGAGATCGCCCGACAGCGCGATCTCCAGGACCCCGGCGGCCGGATCGTCGCGCACCGCGCGCACGGTGAAGGTCAGGTCGTACGGGAGGACGGAGCGGACGCGGACGACGCCGGTGTTCTCGTCGACCCGGTGCACCTCGCGCACCTCGGGCCACCAGCGCGGGTAGTCCTCCGCCCGGCCGAGCGCCGCGTACACGCGATCGGGCGACGCGGGCAGGGCCCATCGGCTGTGGAAGCGGTACCGGGTCCAGTCCATGGGCAGAGTGTGCCCGCGCACGGCCCCACCAGTGCGGATGAGTACGTTCTGAGTACGCGCGCTCATGCCTGCGGGCGTGACGCCGACCACACTTCGAGCCATGACGCATTTTCCGCCTCCGGCCGAGGAACTGCGGCTCCTCGACACCGAGCTGCGCCAACTGGACTCCCGTCGGGCCCATTTGCTGGCCCGCCGCGCCTGGCTGGTCGCCGCCCTCCAGCAGGCGGCGGCGCCGGTCGCGCCGGGGTGGCCGAGCCGGTCCGCGCCCGCGGTCCCGGCCCGTCGTCCGGAGGCCACCGCCCCCGGTGTGCAGAACGTTCTCCTCCTGCTCGGCGGGGTGCTGCTCACCGTCGCGGCGATGGTCTTCACCCTGGTCAGCTGGGGCCACCTCGGCATCACCGGACGCAGTGCGGTGCTCGGCGCGGTCACGCTCGCGGTGCTCGGCGCGCCGGTGGCACTGCTGCGGCGGGGGCTGCGTGCGACCGCCGAGTCGGTCGCGGGTCTGGGTCTCGCCCTGACCGTGCTGGACGCGTACGCCCTGTACGAGGTCGCGTTCGGCGCGGCGGACGGCACGACGTACGCGGCGCTGGCCTCGACGGTGCTGGCGGCGCTCTGGGCGGCGTACGGCACCGCGCTCGCCGCGCTGCCGGGCACGGCCGCGCCGCGGCTGCCCCGCCCGGCCGCCCTGACCCTCGCCCAGCTCGTGCTGCCGCTCTGGGCGGCCGCGGCCGGGGCCGGGGCGCACACGCTGACGGCGGCGGTGCTGCTGACGGCCGCGTGCGACGCGGCGCTCGCGCTGCGGGCCGCGCCGGGCCCGGTGCGCACCGTCGCGCTGGTGTGCGCGTTCGCCACCGGCGGCTGGGGCGCTCTGACGGCCGGCGGGCTGTCGCTGACGGCGGCCGGTCCGGGTGCGGCGCTCCGCGCGGCGGCGCTCCTCGCCCTCGCGGCGGCGATCGCCGTGGGGGTGGCCCGGTTCGCCCCGCACCCCGCTTTCGCGGCGGGCGGGGCGCTGGCGGGAGCGCTGTGCGCCGTCGCCGGTGTGGGCGGTCTTCTGCGGGTCTCCACGCCCGGCGACTGGGCCGTGCCGGGGTATCTGGCCTGCGGGATCGCGCTGCTGGCCGCCGTCCGGGGTCCCGAGGCGGTGCGCCGGGGCGTCGCCTGGGCCTCGGGGCTGGTCCAGGCGGGGGCGGTGCTGTGGGCGGTTCCGGCCGTCGGCGTCGCCCTGCTGGGCCCCGCGGCCTGGCTGGGGCACATCTGGTCCGGGGTCCCGGCCGACGCCCGTGCCGCGGTGACGGTCGACGCCTTCTGGCCGCCGTACGCCGACACGGCTCCGCTGCTCCTCGCCGCCGTCGCGGTGGTCCTGGCGACGGCGGTCCCGGACGGCGAGTGGCGTGCGCAGGCGCGGACCGCCGCGCTCGCCCTGCTCTGCGCGGCGGCCATCACGGCCCCCGCCGCCCTGGAACTCCCCTACGTGGTCGATCTGTTCGTGCTGGGAGCCACGGCCGCGGCGCTGCTGGCGACGACGGCCTCGAGCGCTCCCGCCACCCCGCCGCCCTCAGCGGCCTCGGCGTCCCCGGCAACTCCGGCGTCCCTCGCGGCCTCCGTGGCCGACGCGGCGCGCACTCCGTGGGTGACCGCCGCGCTCGCCGTGCTCGTCTCCCTGGCTCTCGCCCTCCTCTCCCTGGCCGCGCAGCCGGCGACGCTCACCGTGCTCGCGGCGCTGACCGCGCTGTTCGCGGGAGCCGCGTGGCGCGGCCGTGCGGCGGCCGTGGCCGCCGGCGCCGCGCTGAGCTGTGCCACGGGTCTGGCCGTGGCGGCGGGCGCGGCCGCCGGCTGGCGGCCGGAGCACATCGCCCTGCTGGTGCTGGTGGTGCCCGCGGTCGCGGCGCCGGTCGCCTGGCGGACCCGCGACCGGGCGACGACCGTCGTGGTGGAGAGCGTCGGCGCGGGCGCGGGCCTGTCGGCCGTCGGGCTCGCGGTGTTCGACCCGCCGCTGCTGGCCCTGGTGCTGGCGCTGTGCGCGGTGATCGCCGCGGGCACGGCGGTGCGCCCGGACCGGCGTCGCGTCGGCTACGCGGCCGTCGTCCTGTTCGCGCTGTCCTCCTGGGTGCGGCTGGCCTCCTGGCAGGTGGGTCACGTCGAGGCGTACACCCTCGCGGTGACGGTCCCGGCGCTGTGCGTCGGCGTCATGCGCCGGCGCCGGGACCCGGAGGCCTCCTCCTGGACCGCGTACGGTCCGGGTCTGTCGGCCACGCTGGTGCCGAGCCTCGCCGTCGCGTGGGGCGACCAGGGCTGGCCCCGCCCCCTGCTGCTGGGCGCGGCCGCGCTGCTGCTGACCCTGCTGGGGGCCCGGCACCGTCTACAGGCCCCGCTCGTGCTCGGCGGATCGGTCCTCGTCCTGGACGCCCTGCACGAACTCGCCCCGTACCTGGTCCAGGTGAGCGAGGTGCTGCCGCGCTGGGCGCCGCCCGCCCTCGCCGGACTGCTGCTGCTCGCACTCGGGGCGACGTACGAGCAGCGGCTGCGGGACGTCCGCCGGGTGCGCGATGTCCTGGGCAGGATGAACTGACCGGACGCTACGGCATCCTGTCGCCCAGCAGCGCCAGGTTCTCGATGGCCGCGAGGCCGTAGAGCGCGGTGTCGTTGGTCGCGACCCAGGCGGCCTCGCTGCCCGCGACCAGGGTGGCGGGGCCGCTGAGCGGCTCCGTCTTCCACGGCGAGGACTCGGTGTAGCCGTCGGAGCCGTAGAACTTCGCCCACGCCCGCTGGGCGAGCGCCGCGTCGCCGGTCCGCACGGCCGCGTAGGCGTCCAGGCGCGAGTGGCCCTGGAACAGCAGCAGGGTGCCGAAGTGGGAGCCGTAGCGCGCCGCCTGTTCCGCCTTGGTGGCGTTGAAGTAGCGGCAGTAGTCGAAGTAGGCCTCGTTGAACTCCGGCATGTCGACCAGGTCGATCAGTTCGGCGCACAGTTCGTTCAGGCCGAAGACCGCCGACAGGTGGGAGACGCCGACCACGGGGGCGGCGGCGACGGCGAACCTGCCGGTGTCCAGGTCGTAGAGACCGCTGCCCTGGACGAAGCCGTTGGGCTGGGCGGCGATGGTCTCCATGGTGGACAGCACGCGCGCCCTGGCCTTCTCCCACTTGGGGCCCTTGCGTTCCCATTCGGTGAGCCAGGCCGACACCAGGCCGCTCCAGTCGGTGCCGAAGCCGATGGACAGGGCGTGCCGGTCGGGGGTGTAGGGCTCGGTGCGGATCTTGCGCAGCGGGTCCAGGGCGAGGAACGTCTCGTCGGAGTCGACGTTGGCGTGCATGAGGTCGCCGACGCGTTCGTCGGCGGTGAGGAAGTAGTAGTAGCGGCGGTAGGTGGTGTTGGCGATGCGCTGCTGCTTGGCGCTGTCGGCGTAGTGCTGGACGCCGTGCCGGGTGCCCAGCCCCGCCCACCGGCCGAGGTGGTAGACGTCGACCTCCCCGGTGTGCCGGGTCATCGACTCGGCGAAGCGGAAGATGTCCGCGCGGCCGGAGCGCAGGTACGCCATCCAGAGCCAGATGTCCGGCGACAGCTCGGAGTTGTCCCAGGCGTAGCCGCCGATGTCGTAGCGCCACTGGTGCCGGACGGCGTCGTAGGTGTGCATGATGTCGCCGTAGTCCCAGAAGCCGTACCAGCGGCGCTGCTCCACCTGGTCCTTGTAGTAGGTGAAGAGGAAGTCGAGATGGTCCTCGATCTTCGCCTTGGCGGGGGTGGAGCGGTCCGGTTCGGAGTAGAGGCCGGGACCGAGGACCTTGGCCTTGATGAGCTGCTTCGGCGGCGCGGCGAGCTGCGGCAGCACCCTTACGGCCGCGACCTGTTCGGCCAGCGTCTGCGGCGACGGCGTCGACTCGTTGGCCCAGAACAGCAGCTCCGAGGTACGGGCGATGCCGTAGGGGGTGCCGAAGCCGGGTTCGTAGTCCTCGTAGGTGATGTTGAGGCCTTCGAGCTGCTCGGGGTAGGTGTCCTGGCCCATGCCGTCGTGGTAGAAGCGCAGGTCCATGGGCTGCGCCTCGGGCGACCAGAGCCAGAGGGTGACCTCGGCCTCGTCGGTGTGCGCGGCACGGACGTCGAGCTGCGAGGGGTGCTTCTCCCAGAAGTCCCTGAGGCCGAAGGACAGGCCGCCGCTCACCCCGCCGACGTAGCCGAAGCCGGATGCGCGCCGGCCGCCGCCCGCGCCGATCCAGCCGTGGCCCTTCTTGGTGCGCTTGCGCACGGTGAAGCCGTCGGCGGAGAGCTGGGAGAGGGTGTAGTCGCCCCACTCGGGGATGTATCGGAGGCGGGTGGTGACCCGCTGGTCCCAGGTGGACGGGTCGGGCAGCTTCCGGCCCGCGTACTGCGCCGCCTGGACCGCCGCGCCCGGGTCGCGGCGCAGTCCGGTGATGCCCTTGACCGCCTCGCGCAGCAGGCCGGAGCCCTCTCCGCCGAGGCGGACGTGCCGGTCGTAGGACTCGTCGCGCATCGGGACGGTGAATCGGACGCCCAGGCCCCGGATGAAGTCGCCGCTCGCCCTGCCGGGCTCCTGCTTCCCGTCGTACGTGATCGTGTGGACCATGCGGAAGGAGTCGGCGCCGGCGTAGAAGTAGAGGCGGACGGAGAACGGCAGCCAACTGCGGCTGCCCCTGCGGTGCCTGCCGTCGATGCGGACGACCGCGCGGACCGGACCCGACTGCTCGACGGCGACGGCGTCCACGACCCCGTCGAAGCGCTCGGTCCTGACGGCGCCCTGGTCCTCGTCCTCGATCTCGGGCTGGCGGATCAGCACCAGCCGGCCGTTCCTGGCGATCTCGGTGGACCCTCGCGTGACGGACTTGACGATCGTGGAGCCCGAGGTGCCGATCCTCGCGGTGATGACGCCCGTCGAGACGTCGACGGTGCCGCCGCGCTTGTCGACGGTGACCTTTCCGGCGGGGACGGCCGGGGAGCCGGCGGCCAGGGTGAGCTTGCCGGTGCCCGAACTCACCGCGTGGGCGGTCCACTTGAGGGACCCGTCAGGCCAGTAGGCGATCGGCCAGGACTGGACGGGGACGTCCTTGCCGTCGGCGTCGGTCAGCGCGAAGGTCTGGTCCTCCCGGAAGGCGCCCCTGGGCCAGGGCACGCCGAGCGTGGAGCCGGGTGCGGCGCCGAGGCCGCCGTCCTCCAGCCAGTGAAGGGTGACGGGATCGGTGTCCGCCGCCGCGGCTCTCGGCGCGGCCTCGGCGTCCTTGGCTCCTAGGGCCCAGCTGAACTGTGCGGCGGCGCCGGCGACGGCCGCCGCCTTGAGCAGGGACCTTCGAGGGAGGGGAGACATGGGATGCAGCCTTCCTTTCCGTGCGGCTGGCGCAGAGGGATGGTCAGGGGCATGGCGGCTGGTCGGGGGCACGACACATGGTCAGGGGCATGACAGGGGGTAGGTGCGACGCGCGAGGCGTCGCCCTCGGTCGAAGGCGGCCTCCCCGGGGCGCGGGCGGCCGCCGGGACGAGGATCCGCCGTCAGCGGTGCCGGTGGCGCACCTCGACGGCGACGGCCGCCGCGACGGCGGCCCCGAGGGCGGGGACCGCCAGTGGCGGGAGGAACCAGGCGGACAGGGCGACGACGACCGGCCCGCAGACGATCAGGAAGGACCCCGCGGGATCGCGCAGGGTGCGCCGTCCGGCGTCCGCGAGCAGCGCCCGCCAGCGGGTGCCGGGCGTCCAGACGGCCGCCGCCCGCAGCAGCGCCACCGCCAGCGCGATCAGCGCGAAGACGCCCACCGCCCCGGCGAACGGCCCGCCGGGCAGCCCGGCCCGTGAGGCCAGCACGTCCACCCGGACCGCGGCGGCCGCCGCCCAGCCGGCGAGTCCCACGACCCATCCGCCGCGCGCGGCCGCCCGGAAGTCCGCGAGGAAGTCCCGCAGACCGCCGTCCTGGTGGCTCGTGCGACGCCGCAGGTGCCGGGCGCCGGCGGCGAGGGCCGCGGGGTAGGTGACGACGCCGAGGCAGGCGACCGCGATCCACACCCCGGTCAGCAGACACTCGGCGAAGACCGCGAACCGCTCGCCGAACACCGACTCCCCGCGTGCGGAGCGGGCCTTCACCCGTGCTTGCGCCATGGCGACCCCCTCAGCCCTTCAGTCCGGAGGTGGCCATGCCGTCGATGAGATGGCGCTGGAAGGCCATGAAGAAGGCGACGACCGGGACGAGCGCCACCAGTGACATCGCGATCATGCTGCCGTAGTTGGAGATGCCCTCCTGGTCGCGGAACATCATCAGCCCCAGCGAGACCGTGTACTTGGAGGGGGTGTTGAGGTAGATCAACGGGCCCATGAAGTCGTTCCACGCGTTGATGAAGGCGAAGATGGCGCTGGTGATGATCGCGGGACGGCTCAGCGGCAGCACGATGGACCAGTAGGTCCGCAGGTGGCCGCAGCCGTCGAGCTTGGCGGCCTCGTCCAGCTCGCGCGGCAGCCCGCGCATGAACTGGACCATCAGGAAGACGAAGAACGCCTCCGTCGCCAGGAACTTCCCCGCCACGAGGGGGACGAGCGTGTCGATGTACCCGAGGTTGCGGAACAGCACGTACTGCGGGATGAGCAGCACGTGGTACGGCAGCAGCAGGGTGCCGATCATCAGCGTGAACAGCAGGTTCCGCCCGGCGAACCGGATCTTGGCGAAGGCGTAGGCGGTCAGCGAACTGGAGAGCACCACGCCGGCCACGGCCAGGAGGGCGTACATCAGCGAGTTGGTGAAGAAGCTGCCGACGGAGATCCCGGAGATGCCGTCGGCGAGCCCCGAGAAGTTCGCCCAGACCGGCTTGGCGGGCAGCAGGTCGAGGCTGGCGATGATGTCCTTGCTCGGCTTGAACGAGGCGCCGAGCACCCAGACGACCGGGTAGAGGACGACCGCGAGCACGAGCAGCGCGCCCGCGTGCCAGGCGAGGGAGCCGACACGCCGCCGCTCCTTCGCTGCCCGCGCGACGGGGGTGGTGGCAGTGCTCACTTGGCGGCCTCCTCGTAGTGCACCCACTTCTTCTGCGACCAGAACAGCACCGCCGTGACCAGCGCGACCGCCACCACCAGCGTCCAGGCCATCGCGGAGGCGAAGCCCATCTGGGCCTCCTTGAAGCCCTTCTGGTACAGGTAGCAGGTGTAGACCAAGGTGGCGTCGGCCGGTCCGCACCGGGTGTCGGAGACGACGTACGCCGATCCGAACACCTGGAACGCGTGGATCGACTCCAGCAGCACGTTGAAGAAGAGGACCGGGGAGATCATCGGCAGCGTGACGTTCCAGAACCGCCGCAGCGGGCCGGCCCCGTCCATCTCCGCGGCCTCGTACAGCTCCCTCGGCACCTGCTTGAGCCCCGCGAGGAAGATGACCATCGGCGCGCCGAACTGCCAGATGCTCAGGGCGACCAGCGCGTACAGGACGTAGTCCGGGTTGCCGATCCAGCCGCCCACGTCGATTCCGAAGATCTTCTGCGTACGGTCGACCACGGCGTCGTCGGAGAACAGCGCCCGCCAGACGAAGCCGACGGAGACGCTGGCCCCGATGAGCGACGGCATGTAGAACGCGGCCCGGTACAGCACCTGCCCGCGCCGCTTCTGCGCGAGGAGCAGCGCCACGCCGAGCGCGAGGAGCAGCTTCAGCGGCGTCGCCACCACGACGTACTTGAGCGTGACCTCGACCGACTTCTGCCAGCGCGGGTCCTGGAACATCGTCGTGAAGTTGTCCAGCCCCACCCACTTCGGCGGCGTGAACAGGTTGTAGCTCGTGAACGCGTAGTAGAGCGACGCGATCATCGGCCCCGCGGTGAGCAGCGTGAACCCCGCGATCCACGGCGACATGAAGAGGTAGCCGGCGAGGTTCTCGCGCAGCCGCCCGCGACGTCCGGCGGCCGGAGCGGCGGGCCGCTTCTTCGCCGGGCGGACGGGTGCTTCCTTGACGAGCGTCATGGCGGTACGTCCCCTCAGCCCGCGAACGCGGCCTTGGCCTCGCTGAACAGCGCCTTCGCGGCGTCGGCCGGCTTGGTCTTGCCCTGGGCGACCTCACCGCCGATGCGCAGGAAGGCCGCCTCGACGACGTCCGCGCCGGAGGGGTGCGGGGTGATCTTCCCCAGCACGCCCGCCTTGGCGACCTCGTCCTCGTAGGCTGCGACGCCCTTGTTCTGCGCGTCCGTCGGCTTGAAGGCGTCGTACTGCTCGCTCGTGGCGAGGATGCCGCGGTCGTAGCCCATGATCTTGCCGACCTCGGGGTCGTGGACCATGAAGTCGATGAACTGGGCCGCTTCCTTGGGGTGCTTGGTCCCGGAGAAGGCGCTCAGCATCAGCGAGCCGAGGTACTGGCCGGTGTCCTTGCCGTTCGTGGTGGGGATCGGCGCGAGCCCGTAGTCCGAATCGCCCTCGCCCTGGTAGCGGATGGAGAAGTTGTCCCAGGTGAACTCCGACGCGGCGAGACCCGCGGACAGACCCGACTTCGGCTTGACCTGCTCGATCTTCTTCGGGTCGGCGACGAGCCCGGACTTCACGCGCTTGTAGCCGTCCTCCCACCACTGCGTCACGTCGTCCTCGGTGAATCCGAGGCCGGTCTCGGTGAAGAAGGCCTTGCCGTTCTGACGCAGGTACAGGTCGTAGAGGTACATGATGGCGAAGTAGCCGGTGTCGCCGGCGATCTTCAGCTTGTCCTGGATCGTCTGCAGCGCCGCGAAGTACTCGGTCCAGGTCCAGCCGAACTTCGCCTCGACGCCCGCCTTCCTGAAAGCCTTCTGGTCGATCACGAGCGCCATGGTGTTGGCGCCGACGGGTATGCCGATCTGCTTGCCGTCGACCTGACCGTTCGCCAGAACACCGTTGCGGAAGCTGTCCAGCTTCAGGTTCCCCGCGTCCGCCTGCGCCTTGAGGTCCATCAGAACACCGCGCTTGTCGTACTTGCGCAGGAACCCCACCGCATTCTGGAATACGTCCGGCGGATTCCCGCCGGAGGCCTGGGTCTGGAACTTCTCCCAGAACGCCTCGTAGTCGGTGAATTCGGGCTTGATCTTGATCTTCGGGTACTTCTTCTCGAAGAGCGCGATCGTTTTCTTGATGGCGATGGTGCGCGGCTCGCCGCCCCACCACGCGTAACGGATCGTCACCGTCCCGTCGGCGGAGGTCCCACTGTCTCCCCCGCACCCGGTGGTCGCGGCCAGGCCCAGCGTGGCCGCCGTCGCCCCCGCGGCCTTGAGGATCGTTCGCCTCTCAACATTCCTGCTGGTTCCCACAGTCGGGCCCTCCCCGCAGCGTCGTTGCCGCTTGCATGAATCGTTTCAAGAAAGCGCTTGCTGGCACAAGGTACGAGGGGGTTGAGAGACCGTCAATGATTCGGACAGGAATTTCTTGTGCGGCTGCTGCGCGGCGGGACGCCCGTTCCCGGACGGCTCGATCCGCGCCCGGCCGCGAAGTCCCTGGTGAGGGGGTTCCGTTCGGCGCACCGAACCGAGGATCAGGTCGCCCGCACCATGAGCGAACGGCCGAAACCCGCCTCGGGCGGACGGGGCGTCCTGCGGGCGGGGTGGACGGCACCGAGGGAGGTAAGTGGACGGTGTGCAAAAGAGGGGCGGCGGGATCACGCGGGGCTGGGCGCGTGGGCGTGGCGGGATGCGGGTGACGGGGAGTTACGGGTGACGGGGGGTCAGGGGTCAGGGGTCAGCTGGTGAGGGTGTTGCCGGTGGTGGTGCGGAGGGCGCGGCTTGACGGGTCGTCCGTGCGGGCACCGGGGTGGGCTTGACGGATCGCCCGCGGGGGCTTCCCCTCGACTGACGGATCGCCCGCGGGGGCTTCCCCTCGACTGACGGACCGTCCGCGTGGGCCTCCCCGCGACTGACGGATCGTCCGCGCCGGCATCGGGCGTGGCCGGAACCACCCGCACGGGCGGACCGAGGGACGGGAGAATCGAGGGACGGGAGAATCGAGCAGATCCAGCCGCTCGGGCCGACTGAAGAACGGGAGAGACGAGCAGAGGCCGAGGCGGGTCCGAGAAGTACGCGGACCTCGGTTCGAGCGGGCGGCGGGTGGCCGGTGGCGGGTGGTCGGTGGCGGGTGGTCGGGACATCTCGCATCCAGGGGAGCGGTGATCGGCTCCCGGCTCGGAGTGGAAGTAGCAGTGCGGTCAGCGCACCGGTCAGCGGGGCGGTCCGCGGGGTGGGCGACGAGGGCCTCGTCCCGAGGTCAGGCGACCGATCGCGGACGCGACAGCGGCACCGGAGTGGAGGCGGCGACGCGACCGGACAGCGGCGCCCACAGAGGGCACGGCGACCGTGGCACGGGGAGAGCCTCCGGCGACGCCCCGGAGCGGCACCCGGGAAGGGCGTCCCGATGACGGGCGGCCAGTTGGCACCGCGAACAGGCAGGCCACTGACGTCGCCGGAGGCGCACGGCGGCAGGCGGCAGGCGGCAGGCGGCAGGCGGCAGGCGGCAGGCGGCAGGCGGCAGGCCGAGCTTGCCGGTCGCGGACCCTCGGACCGCCCCGATGGGCGCTGTCATCGCGGTGGCAGCCGCAGCGGTGGCCACCGAGTCCGGGATCGCCCCACGAGTCCCACAGACATCGATGGCCCGACGCAGCTCGATGGGACCGAGAGGGGCCGGGAGGGGCCGGGAGGGGCT
>NZ_JAHHIT010000068.1 GCF_024539675.1 Streptomyces hilarionis
CCACTCGTCCCCGCCGCCCCCAGGAGAAGCCATGACCACCGCGTCCACGACCGCCTCCGAGGCCGCCGCCCCCGCCGACGCCCCCGTCCCGCTCGCGGCCGGGGAGATCCGGCGGGTCGGCGTGGTGGGGTGCGGCGTGATGGGCGCCGGCCTGGCCGAGGTCTGCGCCCGGGCCGGGCGCGACGTGCTGCTCGTCTCCTCGGGCGAAGCGGGCCTGGCCAGGGGGCGCGGCCGGCTGGAGCGCTCCCTCGGCAACGCGGTGCGCAAGGGCGGGATCAGCGACGCGGAGCGGGAGGAGGCGCTCGCGCGGGTCACGTACGCCACCGACCTCGGCGCCTTCCACGACCGTCAGCTCGTCCTGGAGGCCGTCCCCGAGCACGAGGCCACGAAACTGCGGGTCTTCCGCACCCTGGACGAGGTCGTCGAGGCCCCGGACGCGATCCTCGCCACGAACACCTCCGCCCTGCCCGTCATACGGCTGGCCCGGGCCACGCGACGCCCGGGGCAGGTCCTCGGGCTGCACTTCTTCAACCCGGCCCCGGTGCTGCCGCTGGTCGAGGTGGTCGGCTCGCTGCTGACCGACGAAGGCGCCCGGCGCACCGCCGCGGACTTCGTCACCCAGGTCCTCGGCAAGCAGGCGATCCACGCCGGGGACCGCTCCGGGTTCGTGGTCAACGCCCTGCTGATCCCCTACCTCGTCGCCGCGATCCGCATGTACGAGGCCGGGTACGCGGACGCCCGGGACATCGACAAGGCGATGACGCTGGGCTGTTCCCACCCCATGGGCCCGCTGGCGCTGGCCGACCTCATCGGCCTGGACACCGTGGCGGCCATCGCCCGCGCCCTGTACGAGGAGTTCAGGGAGCCCGCCCACGCGGTGTCCCCGATGCTCTCGCGGATGGTCGACGGCGGGCTGCTGGGCCGCAAGTCGGGGCAGGGTTTCTACACCTACTGACGTCGGGGCCCGCGCCCTCGCGCTCCCCCCTGACAAGGTAAGAATCTGACTAGAGCATTGCCAACTCGTGGGGGAAGTACGAGCGGGCAAAGGCCCCCAATACCAGACAAGCTCCCCGCGATCTCGCACAGACGCGCACGGTCGCTCTCATGTGTGACAGCGGGCACACCCAGTAGGTAAAGACCTCATCAAATAGTTTGTGATACGGTTCACGAGTACCCCCGGACAGAGCCGATGGACCGCACCACGACGGTCGGTCGGAGCGAGACGGCGTGAGGTCTCTCGCCCCTCGGACCGGGGCTACGCTCGTCCATGACGACACCCTGCCCCCCTTGATTGCGGAGTTGCCGCCATGCAGTCCAACGACGTACGAACGCTCCTGCACTGTGCCCTGCCCACCGCTGTCGCGGGTGTGGCGGGAGTCGCGGTGAGCGCCGCCGTCGCCGGCGGCAAGGGAGCGCTCGGCGCCGTCTTCGGCGCGGTGCTCGTCCTGCTCTTCATGGGCGGCGGACTGGTGGTGCTGCTGCGCACCGCGCGCCAGCTTCCCCATCTCTTCCAGTCGATGGGGCTGTTGCTCTACACCACGCAGATCCTGTTGCTGATGATCGTCCTGATCACCTTCAAGGGGACCTCGGCCTTCAACCCGAAATGCTTCGCGTTCACGCTGCTCGCCGCCACTCTCGTGTGGATCGCGGCACAGGTGCGTTCGCACATGAAGGCCAAGATCCTCTACGTCGAGCCGGACTCCGCCCGGACGTCGTCGTGACCTGTAGGGCCGGTGTAAAGGGCCTTCCGCTCTTTTGCTATGGTCTCGCCACAACTGCGGCAGAGCTGGCGCGGGCGGCAAGCGTGCCTGTGACGTCTCACGGTTCGGAGCCCAGTCGCCGCCCCCTTATCCGCAAGTCCAGTCCAGTGCCGTCCCGCGGTCGCAGGCCGCGCCGACACATCGAGGTTGCCGTACCCATGCGCCACGCTGAAGGAGCTCGCGGTGAGTAACGCCAAGACGCTCGCCTTCGAGACCGACTGTCATATTTTCGACGGGTGCGGTTTCCCGACCCCCGGCCTGCACTCGTTCATGTTCGAGCCGCTCTTCACCGTCGGCGGCATCGAGTTCAACAAGCCGATGCTGCTCTCGCTGGTGAGCACCGTCGTCGTCATCGGGTTCTTCTGGGCGGCGTTCAACAAGCCGAAGCTGATCCCCGGCAAGCTCCAGATGGTCGGCGAGGCCGGCTACGACTTCGTCCGTCGCGGCGTCGTCTACGAGACGATCGGCAAGCGCGAGGGCGAGAAGTACGTCCCGCTGATGTTCTCGCTGTTCTTCTTCATCTGGATCATGAACTTGTGGTCGATCATCCCGATCGCCCAGTTCCCGGCCACCGCGGTCATCGCCTTCCCGGCGGGCCTCGCGGCCATCGTCTACATCCTGTGGATGAGCCTGACGTTCAAGCGCCACGGCTTCATCGGCGGATGGAAGAACATCACCGGCTACGACCCGTCGCTCGGCCCGGTCTTCCCGATGGTCATGTTCTTCGAGTTCCTGTCGAACGTGTTCATCCGGCCGTTCACCCACGCCGTCCGACTGTTCGCGAACATGTTCGCGGGCCACGTTCTGATCCTCATCTTCACCATCGGAACCTGGTACCTGCTCAACGGCATCGGCATCGCCTACTCGGCGGTCTCGTTCCTGATGGTCCTCGTGATGACGGTCTTCGAGCTGTTCATCCAGGCTCTCCAGGCCTACGTCTTCATCCTCCTGTCCTGTAGCTACATCCAGGGCGCGCTCGCCGAGCACCACTGAGCACCCGCACCACCCCCCCGAATTTCCGGTGGCCAACCCCCACCGGTCTGTGTGAAAGAGAAGGAAGTTACGGCATGTCCGCTCTCGACACCCTCGCCGCGGTCCAGATCAAGGGCAACCTCGCTGCCATTGGCTACGGTCTCGCGGCCATCGGCCCCGGCGTCGGCGTTGGCATCATCTTCGGTAACGGCACCCAGGCCCTGGCCCGTCAGCCCGAGGCCGCCGGCCTGATCCGCCAGAACCAGATCCTGGGCTTCGTGCTCTGTGAGGCGCTCGCCCTGATCGGTCTGGTCATGGGCTTCGTCTACCCGAGCGCCTGATCCGCGTCTGCGCTGACGAGAGAATTCCACGGAAGGAACTGATGTGATCTCGCCCTTGCTGCAACTCGCGGCTGAGGAGGAGGCCCAGAATCCTCTGATCCCGGAGATCCCCGAGCTCGTCATCGGTCTGATCGCGTTCGCGATCGTGTTCTTCGTCCTGGGCAAGAAGCTCCTTCCGAACATCAACAAGGTTCTGGAAGAGCGTCGCGACGCCATCGAGGGCGGGATCGAACAGGCCGAGATTGCCCGGACCGAGGCCCAGAGCGTCCTGGAGCAGTACAAGGCCCAGCTCGCCGAGGCCCGCCACGAGGCCGCGCGGCTGCGCCAGGAGGCGCAGGAGCAGGGCGCCACGCTCATCACCGAGATGCGCGCGGAAGGCCAGCGTCAGCGCGAGGAGATCGTCGCCGCCGGACACAGCCAGATCGAGGCCGACCGCAAGGCCGCCGCGTCCGCGCTGCGTCAGGACGTCGGCAAGCTCGCCACCGAACTGGCCGGCAAGCTCGTCGGCGAGTCCCTCGAGGACCACGCCCGGCAGAGCCGTGTCATCGACCGCTTCCTCGACGAGCTCGAGGAGAAGGCCGAGGCGTCTCGATGACCGCACACGGAGCGAGCCGCGAGGCATTCGCAGCAGCCCGTGAGCGTCTGGACGCGCTGACGGACTCCACGTCCGTGGACGCGGAGCGACTCGCAGCGGAACTGGCGTCCGTCACGGCGCTGCTCCACGGCGAGATCGCGCTGCGTCGGGTCCTCACCGACCCGGCGCAGGCCGCCGACCGCAAGGCCGAGCTGGTCCAGCGCCTGCTCGGCAGCCAGGTCAGCGGTCCGACCGCCGACCTGGTGGCCGGCACGGTGCGCTCCCGCTGGTCGCAGTCCCGCGACCTGGTGGACGCGCTGGAGGAGCTGGCGAACATCGCCGACCTCACCGCCGCGCAGAAGGCCGGCACGCTCGACGACGTCGAGGACGAGCTGTTCCGCTTCGGGCGGATCGTCTCCTCCAACACCGAGCTGCGCGCCGCACTGACCGACCGGAAGGCCACCGTCCAGGCCAAGAGCGAGCTGCTGCGCGGCCTGCTCGGGGGCCGGGCCGACGCGGCCACCGAGCGACTGGTGACGCGCCTCGTGACCGCGCCGCGTGGACGTAGCCTGGAAGCGGGCCTCGAGTCCCTGTCCAAGCTCGCCGCGGAGCGCCGCGACCGTCTGGTCGCCGTCGTCACCTCGGCGGTGCCGCTGAGCGACCCGCAGAAGCAGCGCCTCGGCGCGGCCCTCGCGAAGCTCTACGGCCGTCGGATGCACCTCAACCTCGACGTGGACCCCGCGGTCCTCGGCGGGATCCGGGTGCAGGTCGGCGACGAGGTGATCAACGGCTCCCTCGCGGACCGCCTCGAGGACGCCGCCCGCCGCATGGCGAGCTAGCAGCAACTCAAGACCGCAGTACGAACTGATGGCGGCCCTGGTTGGGCCGTGCAGAGGATTCACCTCTTTCAGGGGGGAGTCCCCATCCCCCCAAAGTGAAACTTCGGGCCCAACAAGGAGAGCAGGGAACCCAGATGGCGGAGCTCACGATCCGGCCGGAGGAGATCCGGGACGCGCTGGAGAACTTTGTCCAGTCGTACAAGCCGGACGCGGCCTCGCGCGAGGAGGTCGGTACGGTCACCCTTGCCGGCGACGGCATCGCGAAGGTCGAGGGCCTCCCCTCGGCCATGGCCAACGAACTGCTGAGGTTCGAGGACGGCACCCTCGGTCTCGCGCTCAACCTCGAAGAGCGCGAGATCGGTACCGTCATCCTCGGCGAGTTCAGCGGCGTCGAGGAGGGCCAGCCGGTCACCCGCACCGGCGAGGTGCTGTCCGTCGCCGTCGGCGAGGGCTACCTCGGCCGCGTCGTCGACCCGCTCGGCAACCCGATCGACGGCCTCGGCGAGATCGAGACGTCCGGCCGCCGTGCCCTGGAGCTTCAGGCTCCCGGTGTCATGGCCCGTAAGTCGGTGCACGAGCCGATGGAGACCGGCTACAAGGCCGTCGACGCGATGACCCCGATCGGCCGTGGTCAGCGTCAGCTGATCATCGGCGACCGCCAGACGGGCAAGACCGCCCTGGCCGTCGACACGATCATCAACCAGCGCGACAACTGGCGCTCGGGCGACCCGAAGAAGCAGGTCCGCTGCGTCTACGTCGCCATCGGCCAGAAGGGCTCGACCATCGCCTCCGTGCGTGGCGCCCTGGAAGAGGCCGGCGCGCTGGAGTACACGACCATCGTCGCCGCCCCGGCGTCCGACCCGGCCGGCTTCAAGTACCTGGCGCCGTACACGGGCTCGGCCATCGGCCAGCAGTGGATGTACGAGGGCAAGCACGTCCTCATCATCTTCGACGACCTCTCGAAGCAGGCCGACGCCTACCGCGCCGTGTCCCTGCTGCTGCGCCGCCCGCCGGGCCGCGAGGCCTACCCGGGTGACGTCTTCTACCTGCACTCCCGCCTGCTGGAGCGCTGCGCGAAGCTCTCGGACGAGCTGGGCGCCGGCTCGATGACCGGTCTGCCGATCGTCGAGACCAAGGCCAACGACGTGTCGGCGTTCATCCCGACCAACGTCATCTCCATCACCGACGGCCAGTGCTTCCTGGAGTCCGACCTGTTCAACGCCGGTCAGCGCCCGGCCCTGAACGTCGGTATCTCGGTCTCCCGCGTCGGCGGCTCCGCCCAGCACAAGGCCATGCGCCAGGTCTCGGGCCGGCTCCGCCTCGACCTCGCCCAGTACCGCGAGCTGGAGGCGTTCGCCGCCTTCGGTTCCGACCTGGACGCCGCGTCGAAGTCGCAGCTGGAGCGTGGTCAGCGCCTGGTCGAGCTGCTCAAGCAGCCGCAGTACCAGCCGATGCCCACCGAGGACCAGGTCGTCTCCGTCTGGGCCGGCACCACCGGCAAGATGGACGACGTTCCGGTCTCCGACGTCCGCCGCTTCGAGAAGGAGCTGCTGGACTACCTGCACCGCAAGGAGCAGGGCCTCATGACCTCCATCAAGGAGGGCGCGAAGATGTCGGACGACACCCTCACCGCTGTTGCCGACGCCATCGCCGAGTTCAAGAAGCAGTTCGAGACCTCGGACGGCAAGCTTCTCGGCGAGGACGCCCCGGCCGCGGCCAAGTGACGTAAGGAAGGGACCTGACTCATGGGAGCCCAGCTCCGGGTCTACAAGCGTCGCATCCGATCCGTCACCGCGACCAAGAAGATCACCAAGGCGATGGAGATGATCGCCGCCTCGCGCGTCGTCAAGGCGCAGCGCAAGGTGGCGGCCTCCGCGCCGTACGCGACCGAGCTCACCCGCGCGGTCTCGGCGGTCGGCACCGGCTCGAACACCAAGCACCCGCTGACCACGGAGGCGGAGACGGCGACCCGTGCCGCGGTGCTGCTCCTCACGAGCGACCGCGGACTGGCCGGCGCCTTCAACTCCAACGCGATCAAGGCCGCCGAGCAGCTGACGGCGCGCCTTGAGGCGGAGGGCAAGGAGGTCGACACGTACATCGTCGGCCGCCGCGGTCTGGCCCACTACAACTTCCGCGAGCGCAAGGTCGCGGACTCGTGGTCGGGCTTCACCGACGAGCCCACCTACGCGGACGCGAAGAAGGTCGCGGGTCCGCTGATCGAGGCCATCGAGAAGGACACGGCCGAGGGCGGCGTGGACGAACTCCACATCGTCTTCACCGAGTTCGTCTCGATGATGACGCAGACGGCGCTCGGCGACCGCCTGCTGCCGCTCAGCCTCGACGAGGTGGCCAAGGAGTCGGCGCCGAAGGGCGAGATCCTTCCGCTGTACGACTTCGAGCCCTCGGCGGAGGACGTCCTCGACGCCCTGCTGCCGCGCTATGTGGAGAGCCGCGTGTACAACGCGCTCCTCCAGTCGGCAGCCTCGAAGCACGCCGCCACGCGGCGCGCGATGAAGTCGGCCACCGACAACGCAGGAGAGCTCATCGAGACGCTCTCCCGCCTTGCCAACGCGGCCCGCCAGGCCGAAATCACCCAGGAAATCAGCGAGATCGTCGGTGGCTCCGCAGCCCTGGCCGACGCGACCGCGGGGAGTGACAGGTAATGACGACGACAGTTGAGACGGCCGTTGCCACGGGCCGCGTCGCCCGGGTCATCGGCCCGGTCGTCGACGTGGAATTCCCCGTCGACGCCATGCCGGAGATCTACAACGCCCTTCACGTCGAGGTGGCCGACCCGGCCCTCGCCGGCGAGAAGAAGACGCTGACCCTGGAGGTCGCCCAGCACCTGGGTGACGGCCTGGTCCGCACGATCTCGATGCAGCCCACCGACGGTCTGGTCCGCCAGGCCGCGGTCACCGACACCGGCACGGGCATCACCGTCCCGGTCGGCGACTTCACCAAGGGCAAGGTGTTCAACACCCTCGGTGAGGTGCTGAACGTCGACGAGCAGTACGACGGTGAGCGCTGGTCCATCCACCGCAAGGCCCCGAACTTCGACGAGCTCGAGTCGAAGACCGAGATGTTCGAGACCGGCGTCAAGGTCATCGACCTTCTCACCCCGTACGTCAAGGGTGGAAAGATCGGTCTGTTCGGCGGCGCCGGCGTCGGCAAGACGGTGCTCATCCAGGAGATGATCTACCGCGTCGCCAACAACCACGACGGTGTCTCCGTGTTCGCCGGCGTCGGTGAGCGCACCCGTGAGGGCAACGACCTCATCGAGGAGATGGCCGACTCGGGCGTCATCGACAAGACCGCCCTGGTCTTCGGTCAGATGGACGAGCCCCCGGGCACCCGTCTGCGCGTGGCCCTGGCCGGTCTGACCATGGCGGAGTACTTCCGCGATGTGCAGAAGCAGGACGTGCTGTTCTTCATCGACAACATCTTCCGCTTCACGCAGGCCGGTTCCGAGGTCTCGACCCTGCTCGGCCGCATGCCCTCCGCGGTGGGCTACCAGCCGAACCTGGCCGACGAGATGGGTCTCCTCCAGGAGCGCATCACCTCGACCCGTGGTCACTCGATCACCTCGATGCAGGCGATCTACGTCCCCGCGGACGACCTGACCGACCCGGCCCCGGCCACCACCTTCGCCCACCTCGACGCGACGACGGTTCTGTCCCGTCCGATCTCGGAGAAGGGCATCTACCCGGCCGTGGACCCGCTGGACTCCACGTCCCGGATCCTGGACCCCCGCTACATCGCGGCGGACCACTACAACACCGCGATGCGCGTCAAGAACGTCCTCCAGAAGTACAAGGACCTTCAGGACATCATCGCGATCCTCGGCATCGACGAGCTGGGCGAGGAGGACAAGCTCACCGTCCACCGCGCCCGTCGCGTCGAGCGCTTCCTGTCCCAGAACACCCACGTCGCCAAGCAGTTCACCGGCGTCGACGGGTCGGACGTCCCGCTGGACGAGTCGA
Organism: Streptomyces hilarionis; assembly: GCF_024539675.1. Lineage (GTDB taxonomy): Bacteria > Actinomycetota > Actinomycetes > Streptomycetales > Streptomycetaceae > Streptomyces > Streptomyces hilarionis. Next base: position 8,467 of record NZ_JAHHIT010000068.1, read on the forward strand.
TCACCGCGTTCAACGCGATCATCGACGGCGAGTACGACCACTTCCCGGAGCAGGCGTTCTTCCTGTGCGGTGGCATCGAGGACCTGAAGGCCAACGCCAAGGAGCTGGGCGTCTCCTGAACTCCCTGAGTTCGCAGTGAGCCCCACGGCTCACGTCCGAGGGGGCGGGCGCGTCCCGCCCCCTCACTCACGCCCCTTAGACTTGTAACCAACACCCGGCAGAATCCGCCGGGTGGTGACCCGAGGAGCCACCTTGGCTGCTGAGCTGCACGTCGCGCTGGTCGCGGCCGACCGAGAGGTCTGGTCCGGCGAGGCCAACCTGGTCGTCGCGCGCACCACGTCGGGCGACATCGGCGTCATGCCCGGTCACCAGCCGCTGCTCGGTGTGCTGGAGTCGGGCCCGGTGACCATCCGTACGAGTGATGGTGGAACGGTCGTCGCCGCGGTGCACGGCGGTTTCATCTCGTTCGCGGACAACAAGCTCTCGCTGCTGGCCGAGATCGCCGAGCTGTCGGACGAGATCGACGTCCAGCGCGTGGAGCGGGAGCTGGAGCGCGCGAAGGCGGAGGGCGACGCCGCCGCCGAGCGTCGCGCGGACGTACGACTGCGTGCGGCGGCCTCGCGCTGACCCAGGGCACAGCCGCATGACGTCACTCAGCCGCGGTCGGTTCCGGAGCAATCCGGCGCCGACCGCGGCTGAGGCAGATATGGATGTTTTTTCCGTTCCGTTACCTATTTCGGTACCTAGGAGACGAGGAGGTCGGTGTCGATGGTCCTCGCTCTGACTGTGTGCGGAATCGTCGTGGCCCTGGTGGTGCTGGGGTTGTTCGTCTTCGGTCTGCGCCGCAGACTCATCCAGCGGTCCGGCGGCACCTTCGACTGTTCGCTGCGCTGGGGCGTCCCCGAGGAACCGGACACGAGCGGAAAGGGCTGGAGCTACGGCGTCGCCCGCTACAACGGCGACCGCATCGAGTGGTACCGGGTCTTCTCCTACGCCTACCGCCCGCGCCGTGTGCTGGAGCGCGGTTCGATCGAGGTGGCGGGCCGCCGGCTTCCCGAGGGCGAGGAGGAGCTGGCGCTGCTGTCCGACGCGGTCGTCCTCGTCTGTGTGCACCGCGGCACCCGGCTCGAACTCGCCATGAGCGAGGACGCCTTGACCGGATTCCTCGCCTGGCTGGAGGCGGCCCCGCCCGGTCAGCGCGTCAACGTCGCCTGACACACCGGTCGTGGTGCGTCCTGTCGGCCGGCCGGCACGGTGCCGCGCACGCGGGGGGCGTGCGCGGCGCGCGGAACGGGTCCGCCGCGGACCGGCCCGGAGGCCGGCCGCGGCGGGTGCGGTGTCGGACGGGGGGTTATCCCAGTCCGTTGCTGATGGCGCTCACCAGCTCTCCGTTGCCGGTGTCGCCGCTGAACTCCCAGAAGAACGCGCCGCCCAGCCCCTGGTTCTTGGCCCAGGTCATCTTGCCGGCGATGGTGGCCGGGGTGTCGTACGACCACCAGTTGCTGCCGCACTTCGCGTACGCCGTGCCGGCGACGGTTCCGGTGGCGGGGCAGGACGTCTTGAGGACCTTGTAGTCCTCGATGCCCTGCTCGTAGGTGCCGGCCGCCGGGCCCGTGGCCGTGCCGCCCGGGGCGTCCTGGGTGACGCCGGTCCAGCCGCGGCCGTAGAAGCCGATGCCGATGAGCAGCTTGCTCGCGGGCACGCCCTTCGCCTTGAACTTGGCCATCGCGTCGGCCGTCGTGAACCCGGCCGTCGGGATGCCGCTGTACGAGGTGAGCGGCGAGTGCGGGGCCGTCGGGCCCTGGGCCGCCCAGGCGCCGAAGAAGTCGTACGTCATCACGTTGTACCAGTTGACGTACTGGGCGGCGCCGGCGTAGTCGGCGGCGTCGATCTTGCCGCCGGTGGAGCCGTCGGCGGTGGTCGCCGCGGTGACCAGGTTGCCCGTGCCGAACTTGGCGCGCAGGGCCTGCATCAGGTTCTTGTAGGCCGCGGCGCCGCTGGTGTCGCAGGACAGGCCGCAGGCGTTGGGGTACTCCCAGTCGATGTCGATGCCGTCGAAGACGTCGGCCCAGCGCGGGTCCTCGACCAGGTTGTAGCAGGACTGCGCGAACGCGGCCGGGTTGGCGGCGGCCTGGGCGAAGCCGCCGGACCAGGTCCAGCCGCCGAAGGACCACAGCACCTTGATGTGCGGGTACTTGGCCTTCAGCTGGCGCAGCTGGTTGAAGTTGCCGCGCAGCGGCTGGTCCCAGGTGTCGGCGACGCCGCTGACGGACTGGTCGGCGGTGAAGGCCTTGTCGTAGTCGGCGTAGGAGTCGCCGATCGCGCACTGGCCGTTCGTGACGTTGCCGAAGGCGTAGTTGATGTGCGTGATCTTGGCGGCCGAGCCGGACGTCACGAGGTTCTTGACGTTGTAGTTGCGGCCGTAGATGCCCCACTCGGTGAAGTAGCCGAGCTTAACCTTGTCGCCGGTGGTGGGGGGAGTCGTGCCGCCGCCGGTGGTGTGGACGGCGACCGCGCCGCTGGCCGGTCCGGTCTGGTCGGCGGTGTCGCGGGCCCGGACGGTGTAGGAGTAGTCGGTGCCGGCGGTCAGGCCGGTGTCGGTGTACGAGGTCGTCGTCACCGTGGCGACCTTGGCGCCGTCGCGCAGGACGTCGTAGTTCTTGACGCCCTTGTCGTCGGTGGCGGCCGACCAGGCGAGTTTCACCGAGGTGTCGGTGACGGAGGAGGCGGTCGGGGTGCCCGGGGCGGACGGCGCGGCGTCACCCGGGACGGTCGTGCCGTCACAACTGCCGCCGTTGATCTTGCAGTTGGACGGTGAGCCGGCTCCCGCCCCGTTGAAGCCGAAGCTGACCGAGGCGCCGGGGGCCAGGGAGCCGTTGTAGGACTTGTTCTTGGCGGTCCAGTGCAGGCCGGAGGACGTGACGTCGGCGTCCCAGGCCGAGGTGACGGACGTGCCGGAGGGGAAGTCCCACTCGACCGTCCACGAACTGATGGCGGTGGTGCCGGTGTTCTTCACCGTCCACCTGCCCTCGAAGCCGGTGCCCCAGTCGGAGGCCTTCGTGTAGGTGGCGGAGGCCGCCGCTGAGTCTGCCGCCGCCTGGGCGGGGCCCGTAAGACCGACCAGGCCGGCCAGCGGGAGCAACAGGGTCGCGAACCCTGCCGCGGCTCTGTGTCTGAAGCGCATCCTGCGCCTCCTCGGGGGGAGTTGGGGGGCGTGACTGAGCCTTCACACCCACGGTGCCGCGAGAATAGAAAGGTCTGGACCACGGGTCAATAGGTCTGGACCACTGCGCGGGATAAACCTCGAACCGCCGTGTTCCCGGCCGCGGGGCGACCGCCCGACGGTTTCCCCGGTGACGGCCGCGCTCCCTCGCGGCCGTCACCCGCCCGGGAGGCCGATCCCCAACTCCCGTGCCAGCACCGCCGCCTGGACCCGGCTGCGCAGCTCCAGCTTTCCCAGCAGCCGGCTCACGTGGGTCTTCACCGTCGCCTCGGCCATGTCCAGGCGCTCGGCGATCCCCGCGTTGGACAGCCCCTCGCCCAGGCAGGCCAGCACCTCGCGCTCGCGCCGGGTCAGCGAGTCGAGCACGGCGGGATCGGCCGCGGGCGCGCGCACCGGACGGGCGGCGAACTCGGCGATCAGACGGCGGGTCACGGCCGGCGCGATCAGGCCCTCCCCGGCCGCCACCGTACGGACCGCGGCCAGCAGGTCCCGCGCCTCCGCGTTCTTCAGCAGAAATCCGGCCGCGCCCGCCCGCAGGGCGCCGAACACGTACTCGTCGAGGTCGAAGGTGGTCAGCACCAGCACGTCGGCGAGACCCTCCTCGACCACCCGCCTGGTCGCCGACACCCCGTCCAGCCGCGGCATCTGCACGTCCATCAGCACCAGGTCGGGCCGCAGCTCCCGGGCCAGCGCCACCGCCCGCTCGCCGTCCGCCGCCTCGCCGACCACCTCGATGTCGGGGGCGCTGCCCAGGATGAGGACCAGCCCCGACCGGACCGCCGACTGGTCCTCGGCCACCAGGACCCGGATGACGGCGCTCACGCGGACTCTCCCTCGGCGAGGGGCAGCACGGCGCGCACGGTCCAGCGCGAGCCGTCCGGCCCGGCGGCGAACGTGCCGCCGAGCAGCGCCGCCCGCTCCCGCATCCCCACCAGCCCGGCGCCCGAGCCGGGGGCGCGGGGCCCGCCCCGGTGACCGTAGGGACTGCACACCCGCAGGTCGAGCGCGTCCCCGTGCTGGACGAGGTCGACGGTGACCCGCCCCGGGCGCGCGTGCTTGAGGGCGTTGGTCAGCGACTCCTGGACGATGCGGTACGCGGCGAACTCGACGGGCGTGGGGACCGTGCCGTGGTCGGCGTCGAGGCTGACGTCGAGCCCGTTGGCGCGGGCCCCGTCGACCAGGGACCGCAGGCCGTCGAGGGTGGGAGCGGCGGCCGGCTCGCGGTCCCCGCTCCCGTCGCGCAGGATGCCGATCAGCCGCCGCATCTCCGCCAGCCCCTCGACGCTGTTCTCGCGGATGACGGTGAGGGCCTGCCGGGAGGTGGCCGGATCGTCGAGCGAGAGGGCCGCCGTCGAGTGGATGGCGATCGCGGAGAGGTGGTTGGCGACCATGTCGTGCAACTCCCGCGCCATCCGCGCCCGCTCGGCCCCGACCGCCTGGGCGCGGTCCGCCTCGGCGAGCAGCGCGGTCTGCTCGGCCCGCAGCCGGGCGGCCTCGGCGGCGTCACGGTGGTTGCGCACGATCCACCCGGTGGCGGCCGGCCCGTACGCGACGACGCCCACGACCACGCCGATCAGCAGCGCCTCCGGCACCCGCCACACCGCGAACGGCACCAGCGTCCCCGCCACCGTGAGCAGCCCGGTGATCCACTGGATGCGGCGGGCGGAGGCGAGCGGACCGTACAGGACGGCCGCGTACACGACGTCGGTGAACATCAGGACGGTGGACAGGTTGCCCTGGGTCGCCAGGTCCGCGGTGACGGTGACGCCGGCGACGATCAGGGCCGTGCGCGGGGCCGCCCGGCGCAGCACCTCGCAGCCCGCCATCACGGTGAGCGGCGCCAGCACCGGCCAGGGGCCGTCGAAGAGGGTGATCGGATCGTCGGACCTGCGGGTGCCCAGCCCGGCAGCCACCAGGAGCAGTCCGCCGAGCAGTCCGCCGACCGCGAGGAACACGTCGAATTGGTGCGGACGGGGGAGACGTCTGACGGGCATGCCCTCCATCCAACACGCCCCACGCGCCGGGCGCCTGCCCCTCGGGGACGGTCCCGGACTGCATCTTTCGATGTACCGCCGGTTCGTCATTGGCGACGACGAGGGCGGGTTCCGGCGGCGGCAGTCTGGAAGGAGACCGAGAGGAGCAAGCCGTGATCGTCGCGCTGATCGTCGTCTGCGAGGTGGCCTTCTGGATGCTGCTGGCCGCCGGACTGGCCTTCCGGTACGTGCTGCGCATGCCGAGGCTGGGGCTGGCCCTGCTGCTGTGCGAGCCGCTGCTGGAGGTCGTGCTGTTCGCGGTGACCGCGGTGGACCTGCGCAACGGGGCCGAGCCGGACTGGCGGCACGGTCTCGCCGCCGTCTACATCGGTTTCACCGTGGGCCTCGGTCACTCCACGATCCGGTGGGTCGACGCCCGGGTCGCCCACCGCTTCGCCGGCGGTCCGCCGCCCGTGCGCCCGCCCCGGTACGGCACGGCCCGCGCCGTGCACGAGTGGAAGGTCGCCGGCCGCTGGATCCTCGCCGCCCTGACCGCCGTCGCCCTGCTCCAGGCGGCCGTCTGGTACGTCGGCGGCGACGGCGGGACCGACTCGCTGCGGGCGTGGCAGCAGCGGATGCTGTTCGTCGTCGGCGTCAACCTCGTCATCGCCGCGAGCTACACCCTCTTCCCGAAGAAGCGGCCGCGCGGCGAGCCGGAGCGGGAACCGGCCAACCTGCGCTAGCGAGCCCGGCCTCCCGCCCGGCGCGGCCGCGGGCCGCCCCGGTCAGCGCTCGCCGCCCGGCACCCACAGCACGTCGCCGGTGGCCTTGTTGGCCGTGCGGGCCAGGATGAACAGGAGGTCCGACAGGCGGTTGAGGTAGGTCGCGGTCAGCGGGTTCATCACCTCGCCGTGCACCTCCAGCGCCGCCCACGTGGAGCGCTCGGCCCGCCTGACGACCGTGCAGGCCTGGTGCAGCAGCGCCGCGCCCGGGGCGCCCCCGGGCAGGATGAACGAGCGCAGCTTCTCCAGCCGCTCGTTGAAGCGGTCGCAGTCCGCCTCCAGCCGGTCCACGTAGAACTGCTCCACCCGCAGCGGCGGGAACGCGGGGTTCTCCGCCACCGGCGTCGACAGGTCCGCGCCCACGTCGAACAGGTCGTTCTGGACGCGGGTGAGGACCGCGACGAGTTCCTCGTCGAGCCCGCCCAGCGCGAGCGCCGTGCCGATCACCGCGTTCGCCTCGTTGGCGTCCGCGTACGCGGCGATCCGCAGGTCGGTCTTGGCGACCCTGCTCATGTCGCCGAGAGCCGTGGTGCCCTGGTCGCCGGTCCTGGTGTAGATGCGCGTCAGATTGACCATGACGCCAATCTAGACCGTCCCCGCGGGTGCGTTCCGTTCCGTCCGTCACGGTGGCCACCCGGGCTCGTTTCCGGGCCAATCGGTGGGAATCGGGCAGGAATTGACGACGTGACCGGCGTCTCACGCCCTGAGACGTGAAACGCGTTACTAACCGGTCACACAGCGACTCCCGACCGCTAATGTCCGGCCGAGAGGCACACGGACAGGTACCGGGACGGGCAACCGGACAGGCGACCGGAACGGCTGCGCCGGATGGCTGAACGCCGGTGACATCGGACGCGTGAGCGGGCAGGGCTTCTCCAGGCGCACACCGCACAGGCCCCACGGGCCTCACCCCTGCGGGTGAATTCGGTATCGGTTCGCTCACAGACGGCAACCTCCGGCCGCTTCACGCAGTCAGAGGATGCAACGCACCACCGGACATCACACCGCGGAGCACGAGACGCACGCTTAGGGGAGCGCTATGCACATCAGGGGCGACCACGTCGAGCTGGTCGTCGGGGGCCGTCTCGACGTCCGCAGCGCGGCGGACGCCCGTACGGCCCTGCACACGGCCGTCGACGACGGAGTCGGCGACCTGGTGCTCGACCTGTCCGAGCTGGACTCCTGGGACGCCACCGGACTCGGCGTCATCATGGGCGTCCACCGACGGGCGGGCCGCTGCGGCCGGCGGCTGGTGCTGCGCGGCGTACCCCCGCAGATGCAACGCCTGCTGGTGGCCACCCGGTTGCACCGCATCCTCGCGATCGAGGGCGGCATCGGCGTGGAGTCGCTGCCCCGGGTGTGACCCACGGGGGCCGTGGCCTGCACGGGAAACGTGTGACGGGCGCAATCCTCACGAGACTGTGACGCTTCGGGCGGCGCGGCACCCCGGGCTGTCGTAGATACTGTGCGAAGGTTTACGGTTCGTCTGCCCGCCGCTCTCAGCCTCGAGCGGGCACCGGACCAGAAGCGACAGCGCAGTGTGCAGCAAGGCCGGGAGGGGCTACCGCCACACGACGCTTTTGGGGGGCTCGAACCTATGGACCCGAACCCGCGGGGACCCGAGGAGTACGGCCATGACGGCGACGGGAAAGCGCCGCGCCCACGCCCTTCCCGGGACCCCCTCACACCCGACTTCGGCCAGCACCAGCCGGCCCAGGCCCGCACCGTGCGGCTCGTCGTCGGCGAACACCTGCTCACCGTCAACCCGGTGGACGGCAGCGAGATAGAACGGCGTCCGCCCGGGACGCAGGAGAGCGAACCGCCCGGCAGGCGCACGCCCGAGCAGCGCGCCGAGACCGAGCGCGCCGCCCGGCCGCCGGCCCCCGCCGGCCCGGCCCGCACCCCGTGGCCGCTCCAGGGCCGCCAGGACGAACGCGAACAACTGGTCCGCCTGCTCGCCCGCGGCCGCTCCGTCCGCGTCACCGGCGCTCCCGGCTCGGGCCGCACCAGCCTCCTCGACCTCGTCGCCGAGGACTGCGAGGACCTCGCCCCCGACGGCGTCGTCCGCCTCTCCGGCTTCGGCCGCACCGCCTCCGACCTGCTGCACGACCTCTTCCACGCCGTCCACGACGCCCCCCGGCACCGCCCCGGGGACGACGAGCTGCGCGACCTCGTCCGCGAGATCGGCGCGGTCGTCGTCGTCGACGACGTCGACCTCGGCGGCGCCGACCTCGACGAACTGCTCGACGCCACGCCCGAGTGCGCCTTCCTGCTCGGCGCCGACCCGGACGCCCCCGCGCCCTCCGCGGAGTCCGCCGTCGAGGAGGTCGCCCTGGCCGGACTCGACCGCGCGGGCGGCGTCGAGGTCATCGAGCAGGCCGTCGGCCGGGTCCTCACCGAGGAGGAGGCCAACTGGGCCGGCGACCTCTGGTTCGAGTCCGAGGGACTGCCGCTGCGGTTCGTCCAGGCCGGCGCCCTGCTCCGCCAGCGCGACCGGCTGCGCGCCGACGCCGACGCCGTGGACGCCTTCGGCGTCTTCGAGGACGCCCGGCCGGCCGGACCGGTCGAGGCCGCGGCCGGGGCCGGCGAGGCGGAGGAGATACCCCTGCCCTCGCTCGGCGAGGCCGCCGCGCCCGCGCCGCTGCTCGCCGCCCGCCTCAGTGCCTGCGCCCGCGCCACCCTGCGCTTCGCCGTCGCCCTCGGCGGCGAGGTCCCGCACCAGGCGCACCTGCCCGCCCTCGTCGGCGACACCCACGCCGACGCGGCCCTCGGCGAACTGACCGCCTGCGGACTCGTCTCCCCGGTCGGCACCCGCTACCGCCTCGCCGTCGGCGTGCGGACCCAGCTGGAGGCCGCCGGATACGCCGACGACGCCGAGGCCCGCGCCCGGACCGCCGCCCAGCACTACGCCTGGTGGGCCGGACACCCCTCGGTCACGCCCGACCGGGTGTGCGCCGAGGCCGACGCGGTGCTCGCGGCCCTCGCCGCCGTCGTCCCCGCCACCACCCGCCCCGACGAGGGCGAGGAGGCCACCGCGGTCCGGCTGGCCCGCACCGCCGCCCCCGCCTTCGCCGCGGGCCTGCACTGGCGGGCCTGGGAGAGCGCCCTGCACGAGGGCGCCGAAGCCGCCCGACTGGCCGGCGAGTCCGCCGACCGCGCCTACTTCCACCACGAACTCGGCGTCCTCGCCCTGTGCTCCGGCGACCTCGACCGCGCCCGCTCCGAACTGGAGGCCTCCCTCACCCTGCGCGGGGCCATCGCCGACAAGCGCGGCACCGTGGCCGGCCGCCGCGCCCTCGCCCTGGTCGCCGACGCCAGCGGCGACATACCCGGCCTGCCGGCGGCGCCCGACGAGGAGACGCCCGAGCCCCGCCAGGAGGAGCCGGCGCCCCCGCCGCGCGCCGTCCAGGCGGCGCTCCCGTCCTTCGCGCCGGAGGTGGAGACCCTCGTCGCCCGCCGCGAGCCGTCGCCCCCGCCGGCCCCGCGCCACCGCGCCGGCCTCAGGGGCCTGGCCCGGCGCAACCTCGTCGCGGCCGGTGCGGGCGCGCTGCTCGTCGCCGTGCTCGGCACGGTCGTGACGCTCGGCGCGACCTCCGACAACGACGCCCACAACCCCTCCGACCGGGTCGGCGTCAACCCGACCGCCGACGCGGGAGCCAACGGCGACGACCCGAACGCCGACGCCCCCGGCGACGGCGGAACGTCCTCCGACACCGGCGGGGCGACCAGCAGACCGACCGACCCCGGCCCGGACGGCACCATGGGCACCTCGGACGACCCCTCGCCCACGGGGTCGCCCGAACCGTCCCCCGACGCCAGCGGTTCGCCCGGCCCCGGGCACGGGGGCACGCCGTCCGGCTCGCCCAGGCCCTCCTCGTCGCCCAGCCCGTCCTCGAGGCCCTCGTCGTCGCCGTCGTCGTCGCCGTCGCAGAGCCCGTCCGCCTCCGCGAGCCCGTCCGCGTCGGAGACCGGAGCGCCCACCAGCACGCCGACCGGCGGCAGCTCCCACTCGGCGACCAGCTCGATGTCGTCCTCGCCGGGCAGCTCCCTCACCTCCGCCGGACCCGCCGCGAGCGCCGGCACGCCGGCAGCGCCGGACGAGGTGATCTGAGCGCGCGGGCACACGGAGACGGGCCGGGTTCCCTTCCGGAACCCGGCCCGTCTCGTCGTCCGTGCGAACGTGGTCAGAACAGGCGCAGCTTGTCGTCCTCGATGCCGCGCAGGGCGTTGTAGTCGAGGACCGTGCAGCCGATGCCGCGGTCCGTGGCCAGCACGCGGGCCTGGGGCTTGATCTCCTGGGCCGCGAAGACGCCGCGCACCGGCGCGAGATGCGGGTCGCGGTTCAACAGCTCCAGGTAGCGGGTGAGTTGCTCGACCCCGTCGATCTCGCCGCGCCTCTTGATCTCCACCGCGACGGTCTGCCCTTCCGCGTCCCGGCACAGGATGTCCACCGGGCCGATGGCGGTCATGTACTCGCGGCGGATGAGGGTGTAGCCCTCGCCGAGGGTCTCGATGCGGTCGGCGAGCAGCTCCTGGAGGTGCGCTTCCACGCCGTCCTTGATCAGGCCGGGATCGACGCCCAGTTCGTGCGACGAGTCGTGGAGGATCTCCTCCATCGTGATGATGAGCTTCTCGCCGCCCTTGTTGACGACGGTCCACACACCCTCGTCGTCGCCCGTGCCCTCCTTGAGCGTGCAGGGCGGCGACATCCAGTTCAGGGGCTTGTAGGCGCGGTCGTCCGCATGGATCGAGACGCTGCCGTCCGCCTTCACCAGAATGAGACGGGGGGCGGAAGGGAGATGGGCGGTGAGCCGGCCGGCGTAGTCGACGGAGCACCGGGCGATGACGAGACGCATGGGGCGCAACGCTATCCGACGCCCCTGCCCCCTAGCGATTCGCCCTGGAAAACGATCGTTCGACGGGCGCTCGACAGTGGCCGATTGTGTGCCCAACCGGGGTTCCCTATGTGCCCATTCTCCTGGTGCGGTCACCGTCCGTTGCCTACCGTAGTGAACGGGAGGTCGCGATGCGTGTACTCAGCGTGTGCGGTATTTCGGCATGCCGACTCCCCTTCCCTGTCCGTCAACCCCTGTTGTTCCGGGGGTGCGAGAGGAGTACCCATGTCGCTCGACGTCTCACCGGCCCTACTCGAACAGGCCGAGCGAGGCGAGGTCGACGAAGCACAATTCGTCGACTGCGTCCGGACCTCCCTGCCCTACGCGTGGGAGATGGTCAGCTCCCTGGTGGCCCAGCTGAAGGTGGACGGCGCGGACTTCGCCGACAACCAGACGCCCCCGCCGGACGAGCAGGCACGCGGGCAGCTGCTGCGCGCGCTCGCGAGTGACGCCATACGCGGTGCGCTGCAACGGCACTTCGGTGTGCGGCTGGCCTTCCAGAACTGCCACCGGGTGGCGGTGTTCCCGTTGGACCCGGCTGTCGACGAGAAGCTCGGCCGCTTCACCTCGATCCGCAGCCAGGTGCTCAACCAGTCCCCGGAATTCCGGGACTGCTGAAACCGGTGAGGCTGTCGCTTGCCGCTCCTGACGCGGGAGGTTCCACAGACGCGGGAGCGGCAGGCCTCATGGTCGGCTGGGCTGTTCACCGGAGGTGGGGGAGCACCTCCGAGCCCAGCCGCCGTACGTTCTCCTCCGTCGCCGCGAGGTCGCCGGAGCCCTCGACGAGCAGGGCGAAGCGCGAGATGCCGGTCCGCTCGCCGGTCGCCGCGAGGCGGTCGGCGCACAACCGCGGGGTGCCCACCGGGTGCAGCCCGCAGAGCAGTTCGGTGTACGCCACCGGGTCCCGCATGCTGCGGGCTCGGCCGTCCACCGTCACATGCGCGTCCAGGCCCTGCTTCAACCAGCCCGGCATCGCCTTCACCAGCGTCTCCACCGCGTCCGTCCGCCGGTCCGCGATCTGGCAGACGCCCGCGGAGACGTGCGCCGCGCTGCGGATCTCGTCCCCCGAGCGGCCGGCGGCGCGCGCGCAGCGCCGCCACTGGGCGACCATCTCGGCCTTCTCCTCGTCCCCGACGTGCATCCCGAGCAGCATCGGCAGCCCGCGCTCGGCGGCCAGCCGCACACTCGCCGGTGAGGTGCAGGCCACGACGACCTCCGGCCCCGCCGTCTCGGTCAGGGCCTCCGACGGCCGGGGCACCACGGGGACCTCGCGGAAGCGGAATCGCTCGCCGTCCGCTCCCACCGAGGGCTCGCGCAGCCAGCGAACCAGCAGATCGAGTGATTCCGGGAAGCCCTGTTCGTACGCCCGCAGTCCCGTTCCGAAGACCTCCAGGTCGACCCACGGCCCGCCGCGGCCCACGCCCAGCGAGAAGCGGCCCCCGCTCGTCAGGTGCAGCAGCGCGGCCTGTTCGCCGAGCGCCACGGGGTGGACGGTGGGCAGTACGCTGACCGCCGTGCCCACCCGGATGCGCCGGGTGCGGCCCAGCAGCAGAGCGGCGAGGGTGACCGCCGACGGGCACGTGCCGTACGGCACGAAGTGGTGCTCGCCCAGCCAGACCGAGTCCAGACCCGCCTCCTCGGCCACCTCGGCGGAGCGCACGGCGCGATGCAGCGCCTCGCCCTGGCCCTGGCCGGGGAACTGGGCTCCCAACACGAAACTTCCCACACGCATGGACATTCCTGCTTCCTTGGCTCCGACGCGGAGCTCCCCCACCGGGCATAACCGTCCGACACGTGCCGAGGACACGGCCTGGCGGAGAGATTTGCGGATTGTCTGCAGAATGCGGCGTCCCGCGGGGTGACGTGCGGGGCGGCCGACCTACGGGTGCCCCGGCCCCGGCCGCGTACGCTGGACGCCGAACCCGCCCACCGTAGAGCCCCGTGAGGTGTCCCGTGTCGCCGCGCCGCAACCGACCCAAGGGTGAGAGCTCGTCCGGCCGGAGCGCCGAGGACGACGGCGCGAGCCGCTACGGCGGCTGGGAGTCGGCGCAGGCCTGGCAGGGCGAGCGGTGGAGCGTGCGGCACGTGGCGGGGTCGAGCGCGCAGGGCAAGGCCTACCGGTGCCCCGGCTGCGACCACCTGATTCCCGACGGCGTCCCGCACGTCGTCGCCTGGCCCGAGCACGCGGGCGTCGACGACCGACGGCACTGGCACAAGGCGTGCTGGAACGCGCGGGACCGCCGCACCCCGGGGGTGCAGCGGTCCCGTAACGCGCCGAGGTTCTAGCCCCGCGCTCGGCGGGCGGCCGTGCGGCGGATCAGACGTCCCGCTTCTCCAGCAGGGCGAAGGCGGCGCCGAGGGCCGCGGCGGTCACGCCCAGCGCGATCCACAGCGGGTCCCAGCCGCTCGGCCCGCTCTCGCTGAGCGAGGTCGCGTAGAAGACGCTCATCTGGTTCGGGATCGAGTACTCGAACAGTGCCTGCCGCAGGTCCTCCAGCGAGGACGAGAACATGAAGATCGCGATGACCAGCGGGGCCAGCAGGACGCCGATCATGATCGTGATCGCGCCCGCCGAGTGCCGGATGATCGAACCGACGGCCAGGGACAGCAGCCCGAGCAGCGCCACGTAGAGGGACACGCCGACGGTCGCCTTCAGCCACTCCTCGCCCGTCGGGCGGCGGGCGTCGCCCAGCATGCCCACGTGCATCACCGCGACGAGGCCGGACGACACGAGCGTCACCACGAAGGCGACGGAGAAGAACACGACCGCCTTCGCCGCGAGGACCCGCCCGCGCGACGGGCAGGCCACCATGGTCGTGCGGATCATGCCGGTGCCGTACTCCGAGGCCGTGGTCAGCACGCCCAGCGTGATGACGCACATGCTGCCCAGGAGGAGCCCGAAGAAGCCGAACGACAGGGCGGTCTGGTCCGAGAGGTCGCTCTCCGAGGCGTTCGCCGCGACCACCGCACCGGCCAGCAGGCCGATGCCGACGACGAGCAGCACGAACACGCCCAGCGTCCACATCGTGGAGCGCACCGACCGGATCTTGGTCCACTCCGAGGCGACGGCGTGCCCGAGGTGGGTGCGCACGACGGGGATCGGCGAGGTGTAGCCGGGGCCTGCCTGGCCGTACGAGGGACCGGGCGCCTGCCAGGCGGGCGCGGCCTGCGGCGACGGGTGCTGCGGGGTGCTCATCGGGCGTCCTCGGACTTGGTCGGTGCGGCGTCGGGGGCGGGGGCGGCGGCCGGGGCGTCGGCGGGAGCCGGCGCTGCCGGAGCTTGCGCGGGCGCCTGGACGGGCGCCGCGTACGGATTGGCCCCGGCGGGGGCCGGAGCCGCCCCGGGCGCGCCCGAGGCGCCGTACGCCCCGTAGGAGGCCGCCGGAGGCGTCGGGGCGGGCTGCGGGGGCGCATAGCCCTGCTGCGGGGGCGGCGGGGCGTACCAGCCCGGCTGGCCCTGGCCCGGCACGGGCATCGGCGGCTGGACGCCGGGCGGCAGCGGCTGCTGGAGCCCGGCCTTCTGGTCGACGGTCGAGCGGTAGTCGACGGCGCCCTGCGTCATCCGCATGTACGCCTCCTCGAGGGAGGCCTGGTGCGGCGACAGCTCCCACAGGCGGACGTCCGAGTCATGGGCGATGTCGCTGATGCGGGGCAGCGGCAGGCCCGTCACCCGCAGCGCGCCGTCCGGCTCGGGCAGCACATGGCCGCCCGCCTCGGTCAGCGCCGACGCCAGCTTCTCGCGCAGCGGCGGGTCCGTGAGCGGGGTGCGCACCCGGGCGAAGTCGGCGGAGTTGGCCGAGATGAAGTCCGTCACGCTCATGTCGGACAGGAGCTGCCCGCGCCCGATGACGATCAGGTGGTCCGCGGTCAGGGCCATCTCGCTCATCAGGTGGGAGGAGACGAACACCGTGCGGCCCTCGGCGGCCAGCGACTTCATCAGGTTGCGCACCCAGAGGATGCCCTCGGGGTCGAGGCCGTTGACCGGCTCGTCGAAGAGCAGCACCTGCGGGTCGCCGAGCAGCGCCGCCGCGATCCCGAGCCGCTGGCCCATGCCCAGGGAGAACCCCTTGGAGCGCTTCCTGGCCACGTCCTGGAGGCCGACGACGCCGAGCACCTCGTCGACCCGGCGGGCCGGGATGCCCGACAGCTGGGCCAGGCACAGCAGGTGGTTGCGGGCGTGCCGGCCGCCGTGCACCGCCTTGGCGTCGAGCAGCGCGCCCACCTGGCGGGCCGCGTTCGGCAGCTTGCGGTACGGATAGCCGCCGATCGTCACCGTGCCCGCGGTCGGGTTGTCCAGGCCGAGGATCATCCGCATGGTCGTCGACTTGCCCGAGCCGTTCGGCCCGAGGAAGCCCGTCACGGCACCGGGCCGTACCTGGAAGGAAAGGTTGTGAACAGCGGTCTTGTCGCCGTAGCGCTTGGTCAGGCCGACTGCTTCGATCATGCTCCGCACCCATCGAAAGGATCAGGACAGCAGGGCGCACGCCCCCGTAAGGGTTAGGAGGATATCGGGGCGCTGACGGTTCCGCTCAAATGAAAGCAAAGACCGAAGCCCGGGGCGTCCGATCGTGTCGGCCGTCGGGTCGTTTCGTGCACCGGGTCGTTTCGTGCACCGGGTCGTCACGGGCCTCGCCCGGTCTGCGGCGTCGCGTTCTCAGGCGTCGCGCCGCTTGAGCAGCAGATAGCCGCCCGCCAGAGCGGCGAGCGCCCACAGCGCCATGATGGCGAACCCGCCCCAGGGCCCGTACGGGGTGTTGTCGTCGATCGGCGTCACCACGCGCATGATCTTGCTGCCGGCCTGGTCGGGCAGGTACTGGCCGATCTTCTTCGTCGCGGAGACGTTGCCGAGGATGTTGGAGATCAGGAAGAAGAACGGCATCAGGATGCCGAGCGAGAGCATCGGCGAGCGCAGCATCGTGGCCACGCCCATCGAGAACACCGCGATGAGCGTCATGTAGAGGCCGCCGCCGATCACCGCGCGCAGCACCCCGCTGTCGCCGATCTCCGCCCGGTGCGAGCCGAGCATGGCCTGGCCGAGGAAGAACGTGACGAAGCTGGTGGCCAGACCGACCGCCAGCGCCAGGGCGCCGGCCACCGCGATCTTGCTGAACAGGAACGCCCCGCGCTGCGGCACGGCGGCCAGCGAGGTGCGGATCATTCCGGTGCTGTACTCGTTCGACACGACCAGCACCCCGAACACGATCATCGCGAGCTGGCCGAGGCTCATCCCGGCGAAGCTGATGAACGTGGGGTCGAACGAGAGCCGGTCGTTGCGGCTCATGTGGTCGAAGTCGTTGTTCGACAGTGCCGCGATCAGCATGCCGAGGGCGACGGTGACCACCACCGCGAGGGACAGCGTCCACACGGTGGACGCCACCGACCGGATCTTGGTCCACTCGGACCTGATGACCTGGGTCGCCGCCATCGTCAGCTCCTCGTCCAGTCGTCGCCCCACGGCTGCTCCGCAGGCGCCTGCGTGTGCGCGTGGTACTCCACCGACTCCGCGGTCAGCTGCATGAACGCCTCTTCCAGCGAAGCCTGTTGCGGACTCAGCTCGTGCAGCACGATCTGGTGCTGCGCGGCCAGCTCCCCGATGCGCTCGGGCTTGCCGCCGTCCACCTCCAGCGCGCCGCTGCCGCTCTCCACGACGGTGATCCCGGCCCCGTGCAGGACGTCGAGCAGTCGTTCGCGCTGCGGGGTGCGGACGCGCACGTACGCCCGCGAGTTCTGCGCGATGAAGTCGGCCATCGAGGTGTCGGCGAGCAGC
This sequence comes from Streptomyces hilarionis, assembly GCF_024539675.1. GTDB lineage: Bacteria > Actinomycetota > Actinomycetes > Streptomycetales > Streptomycetaceae > Streptomyces > Streptomyces hilarionis. The sequence goes on from NZ_JAHHIT010000068.1 coordinate 25,106, forward strand.
CGGCCCTGCCCGATCACCACCAGGTGGTCGGCCGTCAGGGCCATCTCGCTCATCAGGTGCGAGGAGACGAACACCGTCCGCCCCTGCGCGGCCAGCGACTTCATCAGGTTGCGGATCCAGTGGATGCCCTCGGGGTCGAGCCCGTTGACCGGCTCGTCGAACATCAGGATCCGCGGGTCGCCGAGGAGCGCGCCCGCGATGCCCAGCCGCTGGCCCATGCCCAGCGAGAACCCCTTGGCCTTCTTCTTCGCCACCGCCGTCAGTCCGACGGTGTCCAGCACCTCGTGCACCCGGCTGCGGGGGATGCCGTTGCTCTGCGCCAGGCACAGCAGATGGTTGAAGGCGCTGCGCCCGCCGTGCATCGCCTTCGCGTCCAGCAGGGCGCCGATGTACTTCAGCGGGTCCTTGAGCCGGTCGTAGTGCTGTCCGTCGATCCGCACGTCCCCGGCCGACGGCCGGTCCAGGCCCAGCATCATCCGCATGGTGGTGGACTTGCCGGCGCCGTTGGGACCGAGGAAGCCCGTGACGATGCCCGGTCTGACGGTGCAGGTCAGGTCGTTCACCGCCACCTTCTCGCCGTACCGCTTCGTCAGGCCCTCGAGCTCGATCATGCGGCCACGCTAAAACGCGACAAAGCCCCCTGCCACCGGAGTGGCAAAGGGCTTCACCGATGTTCGGCCGCCGTACCCCCGGACGTTACCGGGACTGCTGCGCCGGAACCCCGCGGGAGATCGGCTCGTCGTCCGTGGACGGCGTGCCGGCCGCCGCCACCGCGGCGCCGGTCAGCGTGGCGAGCATCTCGCGGACGTTCGTCAGCTGGGCGTTGATCGAGTCGCGGCGGTTGGTGAGCGCCGCGAGCTCGCGCTCGGACTCGGAACGGATCCGGTCCGCCTTGGCGTTGGCGTCGGCCACGATGTCCTCGGCCTGGCGCTGCGCCGTCTCGACGGTCTGACGCGCGCGACGCTCGGCGTCGGTGCGCAGCTTCTCGGCCTCCAGGCGCAGCTGCTCCGCGCGGTGCTCGATCTCCGCGAGACGCTTCTCCGCCTTCTGCTGACGGGACGCGAGGTCGCGCTCCGACTGCTCCCGGCGCTTGGCCAGGTTGGTCTCGAAGTCGGCGGCGGCCTGCGCGGCCTTGGCGCGGGTCTCCTCGAAGAGGGCGTCGGCCTCCTCACGCTTCGACTGCGCGTCCTTCTGCGCCTCGGAGCGCAGCTGCGACGCGTCGCTCTTGGCCTTCTCGACGATCCGGACGCCCTCGTCCTCGGCCTTGGCCTTGCGCTCCGCAGCGAACGATTCTGCGTCGTTGCGCACCTGCTGGGCCGCGGACTCGGCGAGCTCACGGTGCTGCTCGGCCGCGCGACGGGCCTCCTCGCGCAGATCCTTGGCCTCTTCCTCGGCGAGGCGGAGGATCTTCTCGACACGCGCGCCGAGACCGGCGTACGACGGCTCCGCGTCGCTTACCTGGGCCTGGGCGTTCTGCGTCTCGAGGTGAAGCTCCTCGATGCGCTTTTCCAGAGCAGTGATACGGGCCAGAGCGCTGTCACGGTCGGAGACGAGCTTCGAGATGCGTTCGTCCACCTGAGCGCGGTCGTACCCACGCCGCACAAGCTCGAAGCCGTAGGGGGAAGTGTCGCTCATGGGGTTCCTGTCGAATGAGACCGGTGAGGTGATAGGGGGAATCCTAGGGGCCTTTGCGGTGTGTCATCGAGCGTATGCGTGTTTGATCTGGAGAATGACACCCCTTTTGGGTGGCTCGGCGGCGGACCGCTTGCCAAAGGTGCCCTCAAAGGCCCGAGAATTTAACGCAATCCACACATTCCGCTAGCCGTCCGGGGACTTCCCACCCGATCGAGGGGCTCCGATGGCCGCGCCCGCCTTGACGCCCCCGTCCTTGGCCCCGCCCGGCGCCTCGAACGACTCCAGCGCCTCCAGCACGTCCTGGACCCGGGAGATCTCGGCGTTGATGTCCTCGCGCCGGCGCACCAGGACCTCCAGCTCGCGCTTGCCCTCCTCGACCGTGCGCCGCGCCTCGCGGATCGCCTCGGCCTTGAGCTCCTCGGCCTCGCGCACCAGCGTCGACTTCTTCTGCTCGGCCTCCTTGAGCAGCCCCTCGGCCTTCTTCACCGCGGCGATACGGACCTTGCCGGCCTCGGAGTTGGCGTCCGACACCAGCTCCTTCGCCTTGGCCTGCGCCTTGGCGAGCTGCTCCTCGGCCGCCTTGATGAGCGCGTCGCAGCGGTCCCCGGTCGAGCGCATCGTCTCGGCGGCCTCGCGGCGCGCCCGCTCGTGCAGCGCCTCGATCTCGCTGGTGATGCGGTCGCGCAGCTCCTCCGCCCGCTCCCTTATGGCGGTCGCGTCCCGGCGGGCGCCGACCAGCAGTTCGTCGGCGTCCGTACGCGCCTTCTCCACCCGGGAGTTGCCCTCGACGGTCGCCTCGGACACCAGCCGCTCCGCCTCGCTGCGGGCCGCGCCCACCATCGAGTCGGCCTGCGCCTCCGCGTCCGCCGTGGCCTTCTGCGCCTGCTGCTGCGCCTCGGTGAGCAGCTTGTCCGCCTCGGCCGCCGTCTCCGTGATGAGGGTGTCGACCTGCTCGGCCGCCTCGGAGCGGCGCTTGTTGGCCTCCTTGCGGGCCTCGTCCAGCGTCGTGTCGGCCTCCTCGCGGGCCACGCTCATCAGCCGGTCGGCCTCCGCCGCCGCCTGCGTCTTGACCCGCTCGGCCTCGGCCCGGATCCGCTCCGCGTGCGCCTGCGCCGACCCGACCGTCTCGGCGGCCTCGGCGCGCAGCCGCTCCGCGTCCCCGGACGCGTCCTGGATCAGCTTCTCCGCCTTGGCGACCGACTCGGACCGCAGCCGCTCGGCCTCCGCGACCGTCTCCGACTGGAGGCGCTCGGCCTCCGCGAGGGTCTCGCTCTGGAGCCGCTCCGCCTCGCTGCGGGCCTCGTGGATGAGGGCGTCGGCCTGCGCCGCAGCGTCCGAACGGATGCGGTTGGCGTCGTCGCGGGCGTCGGCCCGGGTGCGCGAGGCGTCCTGGTCGGCCTGCGCGATGGCGTCCGAGACCTCGGTGCGCACCCGCTGGGCGTGCGCGGACGCCTCCGAACGCAGCCGCTCCGCCTCGGCGATCGCCTCGCCGACGGTCCGCTCGGCCAGCTCCTGCGCGGCCTCGGACGCCTCGTTCGCCTCGCGGCGGACCCGGCCCGCGTCCTCGGCGGCCCGCTCCCGCTCGGCGTAGGCGTCGGCGCGGACGCGGTCCGCCTCCTCCTCCGCCTCGCGCCGGGTGCGGTCCGCCGCGTGCTCGGCCGCGGACCGCAGGCCGGTGATCTCCTCCTGGGCCTGCTCGTGCAGCCCGGCCACCGAGTCGCGCACCTGCTGCGCGTGCTGCTCGGCCGCCGACACCATCTCGTTGGCCCGCCGGTCCGCCTCCTCGACCAGACGGACGGCCTCGGTCTGCGCCTCCTCCACGCGCTTGCGCGCGGAGGCCAGCAGCTCCTCGCTCTGCTCGCGGGCCCGCTCGCGCTCCTGGCCGGCCTCCTGGCGGGCGGAGCCGAGGAGCTCCTCGGCCTCGCGCCGGCGCCGGACGGCCTCCTCCTGCGCGGCGGCCAGCGTCTCGGACGCCTCGGCGGACAGCCGCTCGGCCGCCGCCTGCGCCTCGGCGCGCACCCGGTCGGCGGTGTCCTGCGCCTCGGACTTCAGCCGCTCCGCCTCGGCGGCGGCCTCGGAACGCAGCCGGACGGCGACGGCCTCGCCCTCGGCGCGCGAGGCGGCCGCGTCGGACGCGGCCTCGTTGCGCAGCCGCTCGGCCTCCGCCTCGGCCTGCTGCTGGAGGGAGCGGATGCGCTCCGCGGCCTCCGAGCGCAGCCGGTCGGTCTCCTCGGCGGCCTCGCGGCGGATCCGCGCGGCCTCCTCCCGGGCGTCCGTCAGCGCCTGCTCGGCGGACGCGAGGCGGGCCTCCGCCTCCGTCTGGAGCCGGGTCAGCTCCTCGGCGGCCTCCGCGTGCCGGGCCTCGACCGCCCGCTCGGACTCCTCGCGCAGCTCGCGCGCCGCCTGCTCGGCGTTCGAGGTGATGGTCTCGGCGAGCTCCACCGCCTCCTCGCGGGAGCGCTCGGCCTCCGCGCGGGTGCGCTCCAGCACCTCCTCGGCCTGCCGGCGCAGCGTGGTGGCGCGCTCGATGGCCTCGGTGCGCACCTTCTCGCTGTCCGAGGTGGCCTTCTGGCGCAGCTCGTCCGCGTCGGCCTTCGCCTTCGACAGCAGCTCCTCGGCGGAGCGGGCCGCCTCCTCGATCTTCTGGACGGCCTCCTTGCGGGCCTCGGCACGGATCTTCTCGCCCTCGGCGACCGCGTCGGCGCGCAGCTGCTCGGCCTCGCCGCGCAGCCGCCGGGCCTCCTCCTGGAGCTCGACCGTCTTGGCGCGGTACTCCTTGGTGTCGTCCTTCGCCGAGCCCTTGAGCTCCTCGGCGATGTCGTGCGCCTCGGCGCGCAGCCGGTCGGCCTCGGTCTCCGCCTCGCGGCGGATCCGCTCGGCCTCCTCGGCGGCGGCCTTCGTGGTGCGCTGGGCGTCCTCCTGTGCCTTGTTGAGGACGTCCTCGGCGGTCTTGGCCGCCTTCGACAGCTGGGTGGCGCTCTCCTCGGCGGTGAGCGTGCGGGCCTTCTCGGAGGCCTCCGCGACGATCTTCTCGGCCTCGGCGCGCGCGTCGGCGACGAGCTGCTCGGCGTCCGCCCTGGTGGTCTCGGCCTCCTTGGTGGCCTCGCTGACCAGCCGGGCGACCTGCTCCTTCGCGGTGCGGGTGCGCTGCTCCTTGGCAGCCTCCGCGCCGGCGAGCGCCTTCTCCGCGGCGGCCTTCGCCTCCGCGAGCACCTTGTCCGCCTCGGCCTGCGCCTTGCGCAGTGCCTCCTCGGCCTCGGACATGCGCTGCTCGGCGGCGCGGCTGAGCTCACCGGCCTGGCGGCGGGCGGCGTCGGACTCGGTGACCGTGGAGGTGCGCAGCTGCTCGGCGTGGTCGCTGGCCTCCTGGGCCTGCGTGGAGGCGGCGTTCAGCAGCCGCTCGGCGTCCGTGCGGGCGCGCAGCAGGAGCTGCTCGGCCTCCGCGCGGGCCGTCTCGGCGTCGGCCTGGAGCCGCTGGCGCGCCTCCGCGGCGACCCGCTCCGCCTCCGCGCGGGCCGTGGCCAGGGCCTGTTCGGCCTCCGCACGCGACTCGTCGAGCAGCCGGCGGGCCTGCGCCTCGCTGCGGGCGCGCAGCTGTTCGGCCCAGGCCACGTTCTCGTTGACGTGCGACTCGACGTTCTGCCGGCGCTCGGCGAGTTCCTGGTCGAGCTGCTGGCGGCGGGTGACCGCCTCCTGGTGCAGCTCGGCCTGGAGCCGGGCCGCCTGCTCGGCGTGCTCCTGAAGGATGCGCTGGGTCTGCGCCCGCACCTGGCTGAGCTCGCGCTCGGCGTCCTGGCGCAGCTGGTCGGCCTGCATCTGCGCGTTGCGCAGCAGCTGTTCGGCCTGGTACCCGAGGTCGCCGCCGTCGAAGGCGGGCCGGGACATGATGGTGCGACGCGCCTCGTGCAACTTGGCGCGCAGCACCTCGACCTGGTAGCCGAGGTCCTCGGCGTGCTGAATCGCCTTTTCCCGCTCGGTCTTCAGCCGCTTCATCTCGGCTTCGAACCGAGTCAGGTGGTCGACGTCAGCCGCCGGTTCCCGCTCCTGGCTCTCGTAGCCCCGCACTGCGCGGTCCCATCCGTCCCTGGTCGCAAGCTTGCCGAACGAGCTCCGTCCATCCGCCGAACGGGGCTCCCGGGGAATGGTGTCAGATCAACGACGGAGCATGGGCTGCTGCCCCGACGCTCGTCCCCCGAAACCCGGACCCCGGCTGCGTCCTGCCGCCGTACGGCAGGACCGGGTCGCCCCGGTGTGAGCGGCGACCGAGCCCAACCCTACCGGCCCATATGTACGAGGGTCAGTGCTCAGGTGACTCAACAGGGGCCGATGTGACCAGTTCTGTCAGTACTCCGTGGCAATCCTTGGGGTGCAGGAAGGTGATTCGTGACCCCATGGAGCCGCGTCGGGGCTCTTCGTACAGAACGCGTACGCCCTTGGAGCGGATGTCCTCGGCGTCGCCGTCCACATCCGCCGTACCGAAAGCGATGTGGTGGACCCCCTCGCCGTTCTTGGCGAGCCACTTGCCGACGGCGGAGTCCTCCCGCGTCGGTTCGAGGAGTTGCAGGTAGGAGGCGCCTCCGTCGGACGTCTCGTTGATCTTGAGCATGGCCTCGCGCACGCCCTGCTCCTCGTTGACCTCGGAGTGGAACACCTCGAAGCCGTATGTGGAACGGTAGAACTCGACGGTCGCGTCGAGGTCGTGGCAGGCGATCCCGATGTGGTCGATTCGCGTCAGCATGATGTCAGTGCAGCGCGCCGGCGGTGGTTACGCAACGTGCGCGCGATCACACTGACGGCCCGATGACGGCACGGAGTGCCACTCAGTACATTCGAAGTAAACCCTCGTTCACTCCTCGGCCTGTGCAGGCCGGTAAGGGGAATCGCAGCTCATGACTGGATCGACTGGCTCCAACGGCACGACCTCGGTGATCGTCGCGGGCGCGCGCACGCCCATGGGACGGCTGCTGGGCTCCCTCAAGTCCTTCTCCGGAGCCGACCTCGGCGGCTTCGCGATCAAGGCCGCCCTCGACCGTGCGGGCATCGGCGGCGACCAGGTGCAGTACGTGATCATGGGCCAGGTGTTGCAGGCGGGCGCGGGCCAGATCCCGGCCCGGCAGGCAGCGGTCAAGGCCGGCATCCCGATGAACGTCCCCGCGCTCACCGTCAACAAGGTGTGTCTGTCGGGCCTGGACGCCATCGCGCTCGCGGACCAGCTGATCCGCGCGGGTGAGTTCGACATCGTGGTGGCGGGCGGCCAGGAGTCCATGACCAACGCCCCCCACCTGCTGCCGAAGTCCCGCGAGGGCTTCAAGTACGGTGCGATCGAGATGCTCGACGCGATGGCCCACGACGGGCTCACCGACGCCTTCGAGAACATCGCGATGGGCGAGTCGACCGAGAAGCACAACACCCGCCTCGGGATCGCGCGTCCCGAGCAGGACGAGATCGCCGCGCTGAGCCATCAGAGGGCCGCCGCCGCGCAGAAGAACGGCGTCTTCGAGGCGGAGATCACCCCGGTCGAGATCCCGCAGCGCAAGGGCGAGCCGGTCGTCTTCAGCAAGGACGAGGGCATCCGCGCCGACACCACCGCCGAGTCCCTCGGCAAGCTCCGTCCGGCCTTCGCCAAGGACGGCACGATCACCGCGGGCTCCTCCTCGCAGATCTCCGACGGCGCGGCGGCCGTGGTCGTGATGAGCAAGGCCAAGGCGCAGGAGCTCGGCCTGGAGTGGATCGCCGAGATCGGCGCCCACGGCAACGTGGCCGGCCCGGACAACTCGCTCCAGTCCCAGCCGTCGAACGCCATCCTGCACGCCCTGAAGAAGGACGGCCTGGAGGTGTCCGACCTCGACCTGATCGAGATCAACGAGGCCTTCGCCGCCGTCGCGGTGCAGTCAATGAAGGACCTCGGCGTGTCCACGGAAAAGGTGAACGTCAACGGCGGCGCCATCGCCCTGGGCCACCCGATCGGCATGTCCGGCGCCCGGCTCGTCCTGCACCTGGCGCTGGAGCTCAAGCGCCGGGGCGGCGGCGTCGGCGCGGCCGCGCTGTGCGGCGGGGGCGGTCAGGGCGACGCGCTGATCGTCCGGGTGCCCAAGGCCTGAGAACGCCGCGGAGCGGCCCCGGCCGCGCACGCGTGCGGAGTCGAACGGAGCTGAACGGAGCTGTGATGCAGGACGTCTCCTCGCTGGCCGCGCAGGCCAGGGAAGGCCGGCCCCGGGCCGTGGCCCGGCTGATCTCGCTGGTCGAGGGGGCGTCCCCGCAGCTCAGGGAGGTCATGGCGACGCTGGCCCCGCTCACCGGCAACGCCTACGTGGTGGGCCTGACCGGTTCGCCGGGCGTGGGCAAGTCGACCACGACCTCCGCGCTGGTCACCGCCTACCGCAGGCAGGGCAGGCGGGTCGGCGTGCTGGCCGTCGACCCGTCGTCGCCGTTCTCCGGCGGCGCGCTGCTCGGCGACCGCGTGCGGATGTCCGAGCACGCCAGCGACCCCGGCGTGTACATCCGCTCCATGGCCACCCGGGGCCACCTGGGCGGTCTCGCCTGGGCCGCCCCGCAGGCGATCCGCGTGCTGGACGCGGCGGGCTGCGACGTGATCCTGGTCGAGACGGTCGGCGTCGGCCAGTCGGAGGTCGAGATCGCCTCCCAGGCGGACACCAGCGTGGTGCTGCTCGCCCCGGGCATGGGCGACGGCATCCAGGCCGCCAAGGCCGGGATCCTGGAGATCGGCGACGTGTACGTGGTCAACAAGGCGGACCGCGACGGGGCGGACGCCACCGCGCGGGAGCTGAACCACATGCTCGGTCTCGGCGAGTCCCGCGCTCCCGGGGACTGGCGGCCGCCCATCGTGAAGACCGTCGCCTCGCGCGCCGAGGGCGTCGACGACGTCGTCCAGGCGCTGGAGAAGCACCGTGCCTGGATGGAGGAGCGCGGCGTCCTCGCCGAGCGGCGCCGCTCCCGGGCGGCCCGCGAGGTCGAGACGATCGCCGTGACGGCGCTGCGCGAGCGCATCGGCGACCTGCACGGCGACCGTCGGCTGAGCGCGCTCGCCGACCGCATCGTCACCGGCACGCTGGACCCCTACCGCGCGGCGGACGAGCTGGTGGCGGGCCTCACCGAGGCCTGAGACCGCGGGGCCCGCGGCCCACCGGCCCCCGGCCCGGGCGCAGGGGCGGCAGGATCGCGGGGCGGCGTCGGCGGCCCCCCTTGGACGGGACGTCGGACGGGAAGGCGGAGCCCGGTTCGGGCTCCGCCTTCCCGTCCATGTGCCGAGGAGAGCCGGCTACGGCCGTCCCCGGTGCCCGCGGAGGTGTTCCGCCACGGGCTTGAGGGCCTTGGAGAGCTCGCCCAGGGCCTCGGGGGAGAGCAGGTCGATGAAGTGCCGCCGCACGGAGTCCACATGGTGCGGCGAGACCTTCTGCATCGTCTCCATGCCCTGCTCGGTCAGGACCGCGTACAGGCCGCGGCGGTCCGACTCGCAGTTCTCACGGCGCACCAGGTCCGCGTTCTCCATGCGGGTGATCTGGTGCGAGAGGCGGCTCTTGGACTGGAGGGTGGCGGACGCGAGGTCGCTCATCCGCATCCGGAGGCCCTCCGACTCGGAGAGGTTCACCAGGATCTCGTAGTCGTTCATGGTCAGGCCGAACGGCTGCAGGTCTTTTTCGAGCTGGTACGTCAACAGCCTGTTGACCTCCAGATGGGTGCGCCAGGCGCACTGCTCCGCATCGGTCAGCCATCGAGTGGCCGTTTCGGTCTCCATAAATGAAGTCTACCTAAAATGTTGAAAGGCGAACTAGTGAGGGCGGTGTGACGGTGCGCACGCGTTCGATGTCACACTCCGCAGACTACCGCTCACAGCCCGAAGCGACGCTGGAGGTCCCCCAGCTGTCCGGGAAGGCGCGGTGCGCCGGATTGCGTTCCGGGGCCGCCGTGCCCACCCGCGCCCGCGCCGGAACCGGGCACTCCCGGCTCGTGCGGGACCGCCCCCGTGGCCTGCTCCGCCATCAGGATCTCGGTCGACTGAAGCAGCACCGTCCCGGCGCCCACGAACTCGAACTGATGCTCCTCGCCGGAAGCCCCGCCGAGGCCCGTCAGTGCACGTAGACCGCCCATCACGCCCGTCATGTACCCGTGGTCGTAGTGATGGCACGGAGAGGGGCAGTCGGCCCACCCCACGAGCGCCTGGGGGTCCACCCGGAGGGGAGGTTCCATGAACACCACCGGACCGTTTGACGCGGCGACGAACTTTCCGGTTCCGATCAGCGTGAGGAATCCCGGCACGATCGACTGCTTGAGCGACAGACTTGGCTGAAAAGCGAGCAGATTGCCCGAGCGAATGGTCAGGTTGCCGTCGTCCAGGTCGTACGAGTTCACGTCGAAGGCCCGGTCGGCGAGGAGCATCTTGCCCGAGCCCTCCGCCACGACCCAGTCGCTCGCGTGCAGAGGCGAATGGAAGGAAGTGCGCACCAGACGGTCCAGCCGGCCGTGTCCGACGCCGTTGAAGTCGATCGACCCGTAGTAGGCGATCATCTTCCCCTTCTGGAGGAACCACTGGCTCCCCTTGAGCTCCACGCAGAAGGTGTAGCTGTTCACGTTGTCGTCGACCGGCAGGGTCATGGGGTCGTAGACCGTCGGGCCGCCGCCCGGAGCCCCGTGCATGCTCACAGCTTCTCCTCCGACGCCTGGACGAACACCGCACCGCTGCCGCTGAGCTCCAGCTGGAACGCCTCGCCGGAGCCGCGCCCCACCATGTCCCGCCAGCCGAGCGCGGTCGACAGCTTGTTGCGGACGTCGCCGTGGTGGGCGACGTAGGCCTGGGGGTCGACGTGGACCGGGCGCTGCGGGGTGATCGGGACCTCGAAGACCCCGCCGTGGGCCATCACGGCGACGGCCCCCTGCCCCTTGAGGGTGGTGGTGAACAGCCCCTGCCCGCTGACCTGGCCGCGGACCATGCCCATGACCCCGCCCTGCGAGCCCAGGAACATCGTGCCCTGCTGGAGCGTGCCCTCGAAGGCGAGGAGCCGGTCCGCCTCGACGTACAGCGTGTCGCCGGTGAGCCGGATGACCTGGACGTGGTGGCCGCCGTGCCCGAAGAGGACCGTGCCGCTGCCCTCGACGGTCATCAGCGGGGTGTCCTCGTTCGCGAGCCGCCTGCCGATCATGGACATCACCCCGCCCTGGCCGCCCTGGACGTTGGGCGTGAACGACACCTCGCCGCGGTACGCGAGCATCGCGCCGCGCTGGCTGTAGAGCCGCTGCCCCGGGACGACGGTCGCCTCGACGATCTTGGAGTTGATCTCACGGAACGTCATGTCACACATCCCCCGCGATCGTGTTGCGCTCGCTCGGCTGGACGTACACCAGGCCGTTCCCCTCGAAGCGGATCTGGAAGGCCTCGCCGCCGCCCTCGCCCATGAAGGTGCGGAACGTCACACCGGACTGGAAGGACTGCCGGACGTCGCCCTGATGCGCGATGTACGCCCCGGGGTCGACCGTCAGCGGGTACTGCGGGCTGACCCGCAGCACCACGGCCGGGCCGTCCGAGGTGATCGCGGCCTGGCCGTGCCCCTCGACGGTCGTCGTGAACAGTCCGTTGCCCTGGGTCGCGCCCCGCAGCCCCGTGAAGCTCGTCCCCGTCCGCAGGCCGGCGTCGGTCGCGAGCAGGTTGCTCGACTCGACGTAGAGCTTGTCGCCCTGGAGCTGGACGAGGTTGATCTCGGACGCGCGGTCGGCGAACCAGCACGTGCCCTGCCCCCTCACCTCCATCACGGTCATCTGCTCGCCGGTGAGCCGCCGGGTCACCATGCCCCGGATGCCCTCGCCGCCGCCGCTGAGCTTCTTGAAGGCCATCTGCCCGTCGTACGCGACCATCGAGCCGTTCTTCGCCTTCACGGCGTCCCCGGTCATGTCGACGGCGAGCACCTTGCTGCCTTGGAGTCGAAACATCGCCACGCTGGGAAGGTATCCGCCACCCGGGTGCGCACAACAGCACCCGGAGGTGGAGAACGACCCTGAACACACCCTTAGGGGGACCGTTTGCCACAATGGACGAACGCTTGTGCGTGCATTCACAAACGCTGTGCCCCGACGCCCTGCTCCCGTACCTCCCCCCGAAGGTGACCCGTGGACCTGAAGACCGCCTCCGCCCTCCGCCGACTGCGTCTGGTCTCGGCCCCCGAGGCCGTGTCCTTTCTCCTGCTGCTGGTGTGCTCCGTGCTGAAGCGGACCACCGACTTCAACGCGGTGCCCGTGATGGGCATGGTCCACGGCGTGCTGTTCGTCCTCTACGTGCTCTTCTGGGCGGACGCCTGGAACCGCGCCAGGTGGTCCCTGAGGACCGCGGCCCTCTACTTCGTCCTCTCCGTCCTGCCCACCGGCGGCTTCTTCGCCGAGCGCAGGCTGCGCCGCGAGGCCGAGGACGCGGTCATCGCCTCCCGCGCCCGCAAGGAAGGCGTGGTGAACGCGTGATCGTCGCCTTCTCGGTCACCCCGCTGGGCGTCGGCGAGGACGTCGGCGAGTATGTCGCCGACGCCGTCCGCGTCGTCCGCGAGTCGGGCCTGCCGAACCGCACCGACGCCATGTTCACCTCCGTCGAGGGCGAGTGGGACGAGGTGATGGACGTCGTCAGGCGCGCCGTGGCCGCCGTCGAGGCACGAGCCCCCCGGGTCTCCCTGGTCCTGAAGGCGGACATCCGTCCCGGCGTGAGCGACGGCCTGACCTCGAAGGTGGCGACCGTGGAACGGCACCTGGCCCCGTAGCCGCCCCGGACACCCGTCCGCCCGGTCACCCGAACGGCTACGGAGAGGCGGGGTTGCCGCCCGGACCGCATGGCTAGTGTCTCCCCGGTCGATCATGTTCCGCGCGTCGGCGCGGCGCCTGAAGGGGAGTGTGCGGTGGCAGGGCGGCGAGGACCGGGGACTCTCGGCAGGGCGCTCACGGCGTTCGCACTGACGGCGTCGCTGGCGGTGGTCTGCACGGGGGAGGCGGCGCGCACGCCCGCGTGCCCGCCGGCGCGCGGCGAGCTGACCGTCGCCGACCTGCCCGCGGGCTCGTCCGTGCGCGACTGCCGTGCCGTCGGCCGCCTGGTCACCCACGACGGCGCGGGCCTCGCGGTCCCCGAACCCGGCATCACGGTCAGCGTCGACGCCCTCACCGCGGACGGCTCGGCGCACGGCTTCACCGTGGCGGTCGCGGCCGACGGCACGGTCTCCTACGCCTACGAGGCGGATCACGCGCGGGCCCGTCCGCGCCGCCGGGCCGACGCCCCCGCCTCCTGCGCCGACGGGGCCTACTCCACCGCCGGGCGCAAGGAGTACGGCACGTACGAGTGGTTCCTCGGGGACGGCCCGCTGCCCGCCCACCTCTCCCGGGCCGAGGCCCGGCACGCCTTCGAGGCCGGCGTCGCCGCCATCACCGCCAGCCGCAACGACTGCGGCTACGACGACACCGTCACCGCCCGGGCCCGGTACCTGTCGACCACCTCCCACGAGGCCGGCATCGACCGCGAGGCCCGCTGTGTGCGCCGGGACGGCCTGAGCGTGTGGGACGCGGGCGACATCGGCCCCGGGGCCGTCGCCACGACCTGCTCCTGGAGCCGGCCGGTGCCCGACGGCCCCGACGAGCTGCTGGAGGCCGACGTCCGCTTCAACACCCACGACTACGCGTTCACCGACCACCCGTCCGACGCCTGCACGCACGCGTACGACCTGCGCAGCGTCGCCACGCACGAGGCCGGGCACGTCTTCGGCCTGGCCCACGCCGGCCAGGGGCACGAGAACCTCACCATGTACGCGAGCTCCTTCGCCTGCTCCACCGCCGCCCGCACCCTCGGCAAGGGCGACGTCCTGGGCCTGCGCAGCCTCTACTGAGGCCCGCCGTCGCCCTGGGGGGCGGCGCCCGACGCCAGCGCGGTTCCCAGCGGCGTCCGCTCGTACAGCACCTGGTGGCCCTGGCGCCGGGACACCAGCAGCCCGCTGTCGCGCAGCAGCGTCAGGTGCGCGGACACCGACGACGGGGCGAGCCCGAGCCGACGGGCGAGCGCGGAGGTGGCGGCCGGTTCGTCGAGCGCCCCGAGCACGGCCGCCCGCCCCCGCCCCAGCAGCCGCACGAGCGTCTGCGGGTGACGGCCGGCGCGGTCGGCGGGGTCGGCCCACAGAGCGGCGATGCCCCGCGCCGGGTACACCAGCGTCGGCTGCCAGGGCGGGTCGAAGCCGCTGACCAGGTCGGGCCAGGAGAACACGCTCGGCATGAGCACCAGCCCCCGTCCGGCCAGCCGCCGCTCGTGCTCCCCGTGGGAGGCGATGGTGAGCGTGCCCGCCCGCCAGCCGCACCGCCGGTCGATCTCCGGCAGCAGCCCGCCCAGGCCCACCTCGGCCAGCCGCCGCGAGTGGAAGGCGACGTCCGCCTCCAGCAGGGCGCGCAGCCGCGGCCAGTCCGGGGCGAGCAGGGTGTGCCAGACCTCCTCCAGCACCTCGCTCAGCTCCCGGATCATGCGCTCCGGGTCCGCCAGCCAGGCCCGCCCCCGCGCCGAGTCCAGCGCGCCGGGGGTGTCCGCCAGCGAACGGGCGGTGTCCAGCCGGGCCGCTTCCGGGTCCGCCGCCCGGACGGCGGCGATCTCCTCCTCGAACCCGGCCACCGGCCCCAGCGGCGGCGGGCTCAGCCAGTCGGGGGAGTGGCCCCGGCGCGGCATCAGCAGCCACAGACCGCTCAGGTCGAGCCGCTCGGCCGCCGCCCGGATACGGCGCAGCCAGGGTGCGTGGTAGCCCTGCCGGTCGGGCCGTTTCAGCGTGCGCGCGACCTCCTGCGTCTCCCACAACGGGGAGACGGCGAACCGGCAGCGAAGGAAGTCGTCCTCCCCGAAGTGCAGATGCGACGGCACCTGCCCCACCCCCTCCGCACACGGCCGCGGACCGGTCCGCCGAGCCGCGGCCGGCCGGACATTCGGCCCTGCCCGAAACTCTAGGCCGCCGACCGCGGCCCGCGCACGCTGCTGCCCATGTCACAAGCCACGACGGCCGCCGCGCCGGCGCCCGCTCCCGCCGGATACGTCCGCGTCCTGGCCGTCCGCGAGTTCCGGGCCGTCTTCGCCGCCCACCTGCTCTCCCTGCTGGGAGTGATCGTCGCCGAGGTCGCGCTCGCCGTGCTCGTCTACGACCTGACCGGCTCGCCCCTGATGAGCGCCCTCGCCTGGGCCCTCGGCTTCCTGCCCTACGTCGTCGGCGGCACCCTGCTCGCGGGGGTCGCCGACCGCTTTCCGGCCCGGCGCGTCCTGGTGGGCTGCGACCTGGTGTGCGCGGTGTGCGTCCTGCCGATGACGACGCCGGGCGCGCCCCTCGGCGTCCTGCTCGCCCTGCGCTGCGGTCTCGCCGTCGTCTCGCCGGTCTTCGCGGGCACCCGCATGGCCACGCTGGCCGACGTCCTCGGCGACGGCGACCTGTTCGTCCTCGGCCGCTCCCTGCTGCGCATCACCGCCCAGAGCGCGCTGCTCGCCGGCTTCGGGCTCGGCGGCGTGCTGCTCACGGTCGTCTCCCCGCGCCGGGCCCTGCTCGTCACGGTCGGCACGTTCCTCGCCTCCGCCGCGCTGCTGCGCCTGGGCACCCGCCGCCGCCCCGCCCGGGCCCGGGCCTCGGGCGCGCTGGTGACGGACTCCCTCCGGGGCGCGCGCCAGGTCCTCGGCGACCGGCGCACCCGGGCGCTGCTGCTGCTCTTCTGGATCCCGCCGGCGTTCGCCGTCGCCCCGGAGGCGCTGGCCGCGCCGTACGCCGACTCGCTCGGCACGGGTCCCGTCGGCCTCGGCCTGCTGATGTGCGCGCTCCCCGTCGGCACGGTCGCCGGCGAGCTGTTCGCGGGGGCCCGGCTGCGGCCCGTCAGCCGCGAGCGCATCGCCCTGCCGCTCGTCTGTGTGACCCTGCTGCCCTACCTCGGCTACGCCTTCCACCCCGGTCTCGCCGTCTCGCTGCTCCTGCTGCTGGTCTCGGGCGCCGGGTCGGCGTACACCCTGGGCCTCGACCAGTGGATCGTCCGGGACGTGCCCGAGGAGCTGCGCGGCCGGGCCATGACGCTGCTCACCGCCGGGCTCATGACGTTCCAGGGCGTCGGGATGGCGCTCGCCGGAGTCGCCGCCGAGCTCGTGGGAGTCGCGGCGGCGGTCGCCGGGGCGGGCGCGGTCGGCGCCGTGTGCTGCGCGCTGTCGGCCCGGGCGGTCCACGGGACCGACAGGCGAGACGGGGCTGACCGCGATGTGACCGGCCGGTAAGGTCTGGAGGCGTGCCGAAACCGCTCAGTCTCCCTTTCGACCCCATCGCCCGCGCCGATGAGCTCTGGAAGCAGCGCTGGGGCAACGTGCCGTCCATGTCCGCGATCACGTCGATCATGCGCGCGCACCAGATCCTGCTCGCCGAGGTGGACGCCGTCGTCAAGCCGTACGGCCTGACGTTCGCACGGTACGAGGCGCTGGTGCTGCTCACCTTCTCCAAGGAGGGCGAGCTGACCATGTCGAAGATCGGCGAGCGGCTCCAGGTGCACCCCACCTCCGTGACGAACACCGTCGACCGGCTGGTGCGGTCGGGCCTGGTGGACAAGCGCCCCAATCCCCACGACGGACGCGGCACCCTCGCCGTCATCACCGACAAGGGCCGCGAGGTCGTCGAGGCGGCCACCCGCGACCTGATGGCGATGGACTTCGGGCTCGGGGTGTACGACGCCGAGGAGTGCGGGGAGATCTTCGCGATGCTGCGGCCGCTGCGGGTGGCGGCCCACGACTTCGAGGACTGACCGGCGCGGCGGGTCCGGACCCGGGCAAGATCGCCCCAAAACCGGTGGTTACGCTCGTCCTCATGAAAAAGAGCGTGCTGACCCGCTACCGCGTCCTGGCCTACGTCACCGGTGTCCTGCTGGTGCTGCTGTGCCTGAGCATGATCGCCAAGTACGGCCTGGACGTGGACGGCGCCGCGGACTTCACCCGCGTCGTCGCCATCGCGCACGGCTGGCTCTACGTCGTCTACCTGATCTTCGCCTTCGACCTCGGCTCCAAGGCGAAGTGGCCGGTCGGCAAGCAGCTGTGGGTCCTGCTGGCCGGGACGATCCCGACGGCGGCGTTCTTCGTCGAGCGCCGGATCAGCCACGAGCTGGCCGGCCGGACCGCGGACGCGGCCCCGGCGCCCGTCGAGGCGTGACTTCCTGACCGCGGTGCGACCGCGCCGCCCGGCACGGGGGCGCCCCGGCGCATGAGACGCGGGGGAGCGCCCCCGCCCGCGCCGCGTCCTCGCGCGCCCTCCCCGGCGGTGGTGAGCCGACGTCGGCCCGTGACGGCCGGCGTCGGCTTCGCCGTCGGCCCGTCGGCCCGTCGGCCCCTCTGAACGTCTGCCGTCAGAGCCGTCAGAGCCGTCAGCCGTCGGCGGCCGGGACGGACGCCGCCGACAGGCCGTGCAGCAGTACGCGGGTGAAGCCGCGCACCCACTCCTCGTCGGCCGGCTCCGCGCTGACCAGGGTGCGGTGCACCACCGCGCCCGCCACCACGTCGAAGATGAGGTCGACCGTGCGCGCGGCCTCCACCGGGTCGGCCTCCGGGGGGAGTTCGCCGCGGGCCTGCGCGCGGGCCCGGCCCTCCAGGACCAGCCCCTTCTGGGGCTCCACGATGGAGGCGCGGATGCGTTCGCGCAGCGCGTCGTCGCGGGTGGACTCGGCGATGGCCGCCATCAGCCCGCTCTTGGCCTCCGGGCGGGCCAGGATCGCCGCGAACTGAAGGACCACGCCCTCGATGTCGGCGGCCAGGCTGCCGCGGTCGGGGAGTTCGAGTTCGCCGAAGAGTTCCGCGACCGCGTCGACGACCAGCTCGTTCTTGCCGGCCCACCGGCGGTACAGGGTCGTCTTGGCGACCTTGGCGCGCGTCGCGACGTCTCCCAGGGTCAGTTTCGACCAGCCCAGCTCGACCAGCGCCTCCCGTGTCGCGGCCAGGATCGCGGTGTCCGCGGCGGCGCTGCGCGGACGGCCGGGACGGCAGGCGGGAGTGCGGATCTGCATGCCTCCGACCATAACCGCAGGTTTTTTCCCCGCCTCCGTGAGGCAGATCACCGGGGTGCGGTGTTGCGGAGGCACCCGGTGCCATTACGCTACGAGTCGTATCGAAAGCTCGTGACGGACGTACACGGGCCGGGCCCGGCAGGGCGCGGGGTGGGGACCCGGGCGCTCGTGTCCGGGATGTTCGGGAAGTTTCGGATCGCTTTTCACGCAGGCGCGCGGACGGGGGAGGATAGACGCATGCAGCCACGGAACATGTCCATGAGCGGAGTCGTCGACCTCGCCGCGGTGAAGGCGGCCCAGGAGGCCAAGGCCAAGGCGGAGCAGACGCGCGCCGAAGCGGCCCGGCAGGGCGGCGCGGGGGCCGTGTCCCCGGCCGATCTCGTCATCGACGTCGACGAGGCGGGGTTCGAGCGGGACGTCCTGCAACGGTCCGCCGAGGTGCCCGTCGTCATCGACTTCTGGGCGGAGTGGTGCCAGCCCTGCAAGCAGCTGAGCCCCGTCCTGGAGCGGCTGGCCGTCGAGTACAACGGCCGCTTCCTGCTCGCCAAGATCGACGTCGACGCCAACCAGATGCTGATGCAGCAGTTCGGGGTGCAGGGCATCCCGGCGGTGTTCGCGGTCGTCGCCGGGCAGGCGCTGCCCCTCTTCCAGGGAGCGGCCGGCGAGGCCCAGATTCGCCAGACCCTCGACCAGTTGGTGGAGGTCGCCGAGCAGCGGTTCGGCCTCACCGGCCTGACCGTCGACGCGGACGCCGGGCCGGGCGCCGCCCAGCCGGTCGCGGCCGAGCCCGTCGGCCCTCACGACGCCCTGCTCGAAGCCGCCGTGCAGGCCCTGGACGCCGGTGACTTCGGCGGCGCCGTCCAGGCCTACAAGAACGTGCTCGCCGACGACCCGGCCAACAGTGAGGCCAAACTCGGGCTCGCGCAGGCCGAGTTGCTCCACCGGGTGGGCGGCATGGACCCGCAGCGGGTGCGCAAGGACGCCGCCGAGAAGCCGAAGGACGCCGAGGCGCAGATCGCGGCGGCCGACCTGGACCTGGTGGGCGGTCACGTCGAGGACGCGTTCGGCCGGCTCATCGACACCGTGGCGCGCACCGCCGGTGACGACCGGGACGCCGTGCGGCTGCGGCTGCTCGAGCTGTTCGAGGTGGTCGGCCCCGAGGACCCCCGGGTCGCGGCGGCCCGGCGTGCGCTGGCCCGCGCGCTGTTCTGACCGTCGCGCGCCCGGGTTCTGACCAGTCGCTAAACGTCAGAGCCCGTGCCGTCGGAGTGAAAATTCTGCTGATCCGGTTCCCCCGCGGCCGCGCTTTACCAAATCTTGGTAATCGCGGCCGCTGTTACTGGGAGTAAGACGCGGCCGTCGATGTGTCGGATTCCGTCCATCGATCAATAGTTTTGTCCTGGGCATGAAGGACACCCTGCGTCGCCGGTCGAGACCTGTGGGTCGTTGTTCGGTTATCCCGCCGTTACTAGCCAGTAACGAACCCCCTTGTGCGGGCGGCGAGAATGCACCACGATCGGCCACGCTCGGTCCAATCCCGTACCCCGACAGCCGGTTGGGTCAACGGGTTTTCCTGGGTCCCCACCGAGCAGGGTCGACGGCAGTGGCGTCGGCCCTTGGACAGGGGGGTCTTCGCTGCGGCGAAGCCTGTCCAGCAAGGTTGTGCGTGATGCGTGTCAGGCGCGACCAGTGGTTGTCGCTCGGGGGTGATCGCCGGTGATCGGTGCGCGGTTCGCGCCTCCGGGACAGGCGCTCCCCTTCCCGAGGACGTAGCACTTCTCCCATCCCTGCCCGGCTGAGCCGCCGACTCGGAGGCGAGTCAGGGCCAGGAGATGTACGTCCGAGAAGGAGGAAATATGGAGTCCCAGGTGCGTGGCGGGACCAGATGGAAGCGCTTCGCTGTGGTCATGGTGCCCAGCGTCGCAGCGACGGCATGCATAGGCGTGGCCCTCGCGCAGGGCGCGCTGGCCGCGTCCTTCAGCGTGTCGGGTCAGTCGTTCAAGGTGAGCGCGGACAAGCTCGAAGGCACGGGCTTCTCGCAGTACGGCGCGATCGACTCGGGTTACACCCTCGACGGCAAGAAGACGGCTCACCCCGTCGCCGTCTCGGCGTTCAAGAGCGCCTCGATCACGAACATGTGCCAGTCCGTGGTCACCCCGAACATCCCGCTGCTCGGGTCCGTCAGCCTCACGCTGAAGGCGGGCGGCGGCGGTACGCCGGTCGAGGCCGAGAACCTCTACATCGACGTCGAGGACCTCGAGGCGAACGCGACCTTCAGGAACATCGACATCGGCGTTGCGGCCAAGGACGCCAGCAAGGGTCCGGGCCTCAAGAGCGGTGACACGGCGAACCCGTACGGCTTCGCTCAGCAGGCCGAGTCGGCCACGCTGACCGACGTGAAGCAGACGGCGTGGGCCACCACCGCCGGAACCTTCAAGCTCAGCGGCCTGAAGATGTCGCTGTCGACGGGTGTCAAGGAGTGCTACTAAGCACTCTCTGACGGGCGGGGGAGCCGGTGGCGCCCCCGCCCGTCCAGTCTGAAGCCCGGGTCTTCACCCACGGCACGACTCACCACCACAGAAACGCCGCACCAGGGAGCTGTTTTCCATGAGCGCCGAGACCCCTGCCGCACCCGGCCAGTTCACCCGCCGGAGGCAGCAGTTCCGCGCCTGGCGGGGCACCAGGCCGTTCTGGGCGGGCCTGTTCGTCCTTCTCGCCGGCTTCCCCATCGCCTACTTCCCCTACGCCCACCTCCAAGTGGGCCACCTGACACTGGCGATGGCGACCACCGCGGGCGCGGGTTCCCTGATCATCGGCGTGCTGCTCGGCGTCCTGGGCATCAGTCTGTGGTTCCAGAAGCACGTGCAGGTCTTCGCGGGCGTCGCGGCGATCCTGCTGGGCCTGGTGTCCATCCCGGTGTCCAACCTCGGCGGCTTCCTCATCGGCTTCCTGTTCGCCCTCGTCGGCGGCGCGATGGCGGTCTCCTGGGCCCCGGGGGCGCCGCCCGCCCCGGCCCGGACGCCGGAGACCGGCGCGAACGCCGGAGGCGCCCCCGAGGGCCTGTACCCCGAGGGCTCCGCTGCGTCGGACGACCTCGGCGCGAACCCGTACAGCACCGGTCCCGCCGTCGACGAGAGGCCGTCCTTCGGCAAGGGCGAGGGACCGGGCGAGCCGCACGACCTGCACGATCTGTCAGGAACGAGCCCGGCCAACGGGGCGAACGGGAGGCACAGTGCCGGCTGACGAGGTTTCCACCGGGAGCGATGTGGACGCTGCCTGCGTGCGAACCACCGGACCGCGCCACGCGGCACCCAAGAAGCCGCTGTTCACCAGGTTCCACATGCCGGCCGGCAAGGCGATAGCCCTGGCGGCCATGCCGACCGCGGTCCTCATGGGCATGGGTTTCACGCCCACCCTCGCGAACGCCGACGACCAGCCGTCGTCCAAGAACCTCACGATCGACGAGTACAAGGACTGCGTGGCGGCCCTGGAGGGCGCGGACGCCTCCGCGTCGGCCTCGCCCTCGCCGTCCGCCTCGCCGAGCGCGAGCAAGTCCGCCGACGACTCCGGGAGCGCCTCCCAGGACGACTCCAAGGGGTCCTCCGACGGCGCCGGGAGCGACTCGGGCGGCTCGAAGGACACGTCGGGTTCCGCGGACTCCACGGACGGCAAGAGCGGTTCGTCCTCGTCCGGTTCGGGTTCCGGCGACGCGGCCGAGCCCGCGCCGTCCGCGTCCTCCTCGCCCGCGCAGTCGGCGACGTCCGGCGACACCCCCGCGACGACCCCGTCGGCCACGGAGACGAGCAAGAACCTCCTGGAGACCGTCGGCGACGCCCTCACGGACCTGTTCGACGGCAAGAAGGCCGACGACACGGCCACCGCGAGCCCGTCCCCGTCGGCCTCTCCCTCCGCCGAGGCCTCGGCCCCGGCCGCCGGATCCGGCTCCTCGGGCGCCTCGGACACGTCCAAGTCCACGGACAAGGGCTCCACGGGCACGTCCAAGGAGACCGGCGACGCGGGCGCGGGCGCGGCGAAGGACACCGCCGAGGAAGCGGCTCGGAAGACCGCCGACAAGGTGAAGGAAGCGGCCAAGGACGCCAAGGACACCGCCGCCGACGCCACGGCCACGCCGAGCCCCTCGTCGAGCGCCGGCGCGAACGCCGACGACTGCCCCGCGGCCACCGACGACGAGGGCGGCATCGACAACAAGGTCCGGCTGCCCGACGACCCCTGGTTCCTGAACGCCAGTTCGCTGCTCCTCAAGGGCGCGGACTACCAGGGCATCGTCAAGGTGAAGACCGCCAACGGCACCGTCAAGGAGGTGCTGAAGTACGTCATCTCCGGCGGGACCGACATCGGCGACCTGCACCAGACGGTGGACGACAAGCAGGCGAACCGCACGTACCACGTGCAGGCCGGCAAGGGCACGACGTCCACGATCAAGGACGGCGACACGGTGATGTACACGGAGAGCATCTCCGGCAACCTGTTCGGCCTGATCCCGGTGACGTTCAGCCCCAAGAGCCCGCCGCCGCTGAACATCCCGCTGATCTACTTCACCAACGCCAAGGTCCAGCAGGCCGGCCAGTTCGGCGGCACGCTCACCGTTCCCGGCCTGCACCAGTACACGACCGCCGGCTGAGCGCCGGCGTCACACGCCACTCCGGGAGCCGCAAGAAGACCGTGCCCCCGCCGGGTCACCCCCGACGGGGGCACGGTCGTGCGCCCGCACGAGCGGGGAGCACGATGATCACTTTCTCGTTCGAGCCCCGCGCGGACGACGTCTCCTGGCCCCCGGACTGGCGGCTCGACAGCCCGGCACGTCTACTCCTTCGGCCGCCAGGGGGAGACCGTCAGCCTCACGACGGAGCGGCCCGCTGCGAGGGCCGAACCGACCTGGGACGAGCTGCGGCGGCTCGCCGCGACGGCCAGGGCCGAGGCGTTCCGCCTGATCACGGCCGCTCATCCGGAGCTGCGCGACCACGCGTGGCTGCGCGGGGCGGTCGGAGCGGGAGCGCCGCCGGCCGCGTGAGCCGGCGGCGGAGGAAGCCGAGGGCGCCCCCCTTCGCAGGGGAGCGCCCTCAGTGCCGCACGGGCCCCGTCACGGGGCCGCCCGCTCAGTCGCGGGCGCCGCCGCCGAGGTGGTGGACGCGGAGCATGTTGGTGGTGCCGGGGATGCCGGGGGGCGAGCCGGCGGTGATGATGACGATCTCGCCCGGGTTGAACCGGTTGATCTTGGCGATCTCCTGGTCCACCATGTCGACCATCTCGTCGGTGGTGTTCACGAACGGCACGATGTGCGACTCGACGCCCCAGCTGAGCGCCAGCTGGTTGCGGGTGCCCTCGTCGGTGGTGAAGGCGATGATCGGCTGGGACGCGCGGTAGCGCGAGAGCCGACGGGCGGTGTCGCCGGACTGGGTGAACGCCACCAGGCCGCGGCCGCCGAGGAAGTCGGAGATCTCGCACGCGGCGCGGGCGATCGAACCGCCCTGCGTGCGCGGCTTCTTGCCCGGCACGAGCGGCTGGAGGCCCTTGCTGAGCAGCTCCTGCTCGGCCGCGGTGACGATCTTGGACATCGTCTTCACGGTCTCGATCGGGTACGCGCCCACGCTCGACTCGGCGGACAGCATGACCGCGTCCGCGCCGTCCAGGATCGCGTTGGCCACGTCGGAGGCCTCGGCGCGGGTCGGACGGGAGTTGGTGATCATCGACTCCATCATCTGGGTCGCCACGATCACCGGCTTGGCGTTGCGCCGGCACAGCTCGATGAGGCGCTTCTGCACCATGGGGACCCGCTCCAGCGGGTACTCGACGGCCAGGTCGCCGCGCGCGACCATCACACCGTCGAACGCCATGACGACGTCCTCCATGTTCTCCACCGCCTGCGGCTTCTCCACCTTGGCGATGACGGGGACCCGGCGGCCCTCCTCGTCCATGACCCGGTGGACGTCGGCGACGTCCTTGGCGTCCCGGACGAAGGACAGCGCGACCAGGTCGGCGCCCATGCGCAGCGCGAACCGCAGGTCCTCGATGTCCTTCTCGCTGAGCGCGGGCACGTTGACGGCCGTGCCGGGCAGGTTGATGCCCTTGTGGTCGGAGATGACCCCGCCCTCGATGACGATCGTCCGCACCCGCGGGCCCTCGACGTCCAGGACCTTCAGCTCGACGTTGCCGTCGTTGATGAGGACCTGGTCGCCGCGCGAGACGTCGCCCGGCAGGCCCTTGTACGTCGTGCCGCAGATCGTCTTGTCGCCGGGGACGTCGTCGGTGGTGATGGTGAACTCGTCACCGCGCACCAGCTCGACGGGGCCCTCGGCGAAGGTCTCGAGGCGGATCTTGGGGCCCTGGAGGTCGGCGAGGACGCCGATGGCCCGGCCGGTCTCCTTGGCGGCGGCCCGCACCCGGTCGTAGCGACCCTGGTGCTCGGCGTGCGAGCCGTGGCTGAAGTTGAAGCGGGCCACGTTCATGCCGGCCTCGATCAGCGACACGAGCATTTCGTGGGAGTCGACCGCGGGGCCGAGAGTACAGACGATTTTCGAACGGCGCATGGGGCGATCCTATCGGTTTGTTTCGCCGCGGAATATTCCGTCTGGCGGAAGATACAAACGGGCGGAAGCGTGCTCAGTTGTATTCCTGCTCAGTTTGTGTTTTTCACCAGTGCGTAGGTCTGTGTGGCGATCTCCAGTTCCTCGTCCGTCGGCACCACGGCGACCGCCACCCGGGAGCCCGCCGGGGAGATCAGCCGCGCCTCGTCGGCGCGCACGGCGTTCAGCGCGTCGTCCACGGCCAGGCCCAGCGACTCCAGGCCCGCGACCGCCGCCGCCCGCACCGGGGCCGCGTTCTCCCCGACCCCGGCGGTGAACGCGACCGCGTCCACCCGCCCGAGTACGGCGTAATAAGCGCCGATGTACTTCTTCAACCGGTGAATGTAGATGTCGAACGCGAGCTGCGCCCGCTCGTCGCCCTCGTCGATCCGGCGTCGGATCTCCCGCATGTCGTTGTCGCCGCACAGCCCGACGAGACCGCTCCTCTTGTTGAGAAGAGCATCGATTTCGTCGATGGACATTCCGCCAACGCGCGCCAAATGGAAGATGACGGCCGGGTCGGCGTCCCCCGAACGCGTCCCCATCACGAGCCCCTCCAGTGGCGTCAGGCCCATCGAGGTGTCCACGCACCGGCCCTTCTCCACGGCCGACGCCGACGCCCCGTTGCCCAGGTGCAGCACGATGACGTTCACCTCTTCGGGGGTCCTGCCCAGCAGCTTCGCCGTCGCCCGGGAGACGTACGCGTGCGACGTCCCGTGGAAGCCGTAGCGCCGCACCCGGTGCGCGTCGGCCGTCTCGACGTCGATCGCGTAGCGCGCCGCCGCCTCCGGCATCGTCGTGTGGAAGGCGGTGTCGAAGACGGCGACCTGGGGCACGTCGGGGCGCAGCGCCGTCGCCGTGCGGATGCCGGTGAGGTTGGCCGGGTTGTGCAGCGGGGCGACCGGGATCAGCCGCTCGATCTCGGCGAGGACCGCGTCGTCGATCACGGTCGGCCGGGTGAAGTGCTTGCCGCCGTGCACGACCCGGTGGCCGACGGCGGCCAGCTCGGGGGAGTCCAGGCCCAGGCCGTCCCTGGCCAGCTCCTCCGCCACGGCCTTCAGGGCGGCGTCGTGGTCGGCGATCGGTTCGCTCTGCTCGCGAATCCGGCCGCCGGTGGCCGGCGGCGTGTGCTTCAGGCGGGAGGACCGCTCGCCGATCCGCTCGACGAGTCCGCTCGCCAGCCGGCTGCCGTCCCGCATGTCGAGCAGCTGGTACTTCAGCGACGAGGAGCCGGAGTTGAGGACGAGGACACGGGTCGCGCTCACAGTTCGGTCGCCTTCTCGCTGGGGGTCGGGGACGGGCTCTGGGCCTGGATCGCCGTGATGGCGACGGTGTTGACGATGTCCTGGACGAGAGCGCCCCGTGACAGGTCGTTGACGGGCTTGCGCAGCCCCTGGAGCACCGGCCCGACCGCGATCGCGCCGGCCGAACGCTGCACGGCCTTGTAGGTGTTGTTGCCCGTGTTGAGGTCCGGGAAGATCAGCACGCTGGCCTGCCCGGCGACGTCGGAGTCCGGCAGCTTCGTCGCCGCCACGGACGGCTCGACGGCGGCGTCGTACTGGATGGGCCCCTCGATCTTCAGGTCGGGCCGCCGCCCGCGCACCAGTTCCGTCGCCTCGCGCACCTTGTCCACGTCCGCGCCCGAGCCGGACGTGCCGGTGGAGTACGACAGCATCGCGATCCGCGGCTCCACGCCGAACCGCGCCGCCGTCCTGGCCGACTGCACGGCGATGTCGGCGAGCTGCCCGGCGTCCGGGTCCGGGTTGACCGCGCAGTCGCCGTAGACGAGGACCTTGTCGGCCAGGCACATGAAGAACACCGACGACACGATGCCGGCGTCCGGCTTCGTCTTGATGATCTCGAAGGCGGGCCGAATGGTCGCGGCCGTGGAGTGCACGGACCCGGAGACCATGCCGTCGGCGAGCCCCTCCTGCACCATGAGCGTGCCGAAGTAGTTGACGTCGGAGACGACGTCGTAGGCCAGCTCGACGCTGACGCCCTTGTGGGCGCGCAGCGCGGCGTACTTCTGCGCGAAGGCGTCGCGCAGCTCGCTCGTCGCCGGGTCGATCAGCGCGCACTCGCCCAGGTCGATGCCCAGGTCGGCGGCCTTCTTGCGGATCTGGTCGACGGGCCCGAGCAGCGTGAGGTCGCACACGCCCCGGCGCAGCAGCACCTCGGCCGCGTGCAGGACGCGCTCCTCGGTCCCCTCGGGGAGCACCACCCGGCGCTTGTCGGCGCGGGCCTGCTCGAGGAGCGTGTGCTCGAACATCATCGGCGTGACGCGGTCGGTGCTGGGCGCGGAGACGCGCTTGCGCAGCTCGCTCGTGTCGACGTACCGCTCGAAAAGGCCCAGCGCGGTCTCGGCCTTGCGCGGGGTGGCCGCGTTCAGCTTGCCCTCCAGCGAGAACAGCTGCTCCGCGGTGGGGAAGCTGTTGCCGGGCACCGACACGACCGGCGTGCCGGGCGCGAGGCGCGCGGCCAGGGTGAGGATCTCGTCGGTCGGGACCTCGCCCAGCGTGAGCAGCACACCGGCGATCGGCGGGGTGCCGGCGCTGTGCGCGGCCAGCGTGCCGACGACCAGGTCGGCCCGGTCGCCGGGCGTGACGACCAGGCAGCCCGGCGTCAGGGCGTTGAGGAAGTTCGGCAGCATCGCCCCGCCGAAGACGAAGTCGAGGGCGTCGCGGGCCAGTCCGGAGTCGTCGCCCAGCAGCACCCGCGCGCCCAGGGCGTGGCTGATCTGCGCGACGGTCGGCGCGGAGAGCGCGGGCTCGTCCGGCACGACGTAGCAGGGCACGGGCAGCCGGGCCCCGAGACCCGCGGCGATCGCCTCCCGGTCCTCCGGGGCCACCCGGTTGGTCACCATGGCGAGGACGTCGCACCCGAGGCCGTCGTAGGCCCGGTAGGCGTTGCGGGTCTCGGCGAGCACCGACTCCGCGGTCTGCTTGCGGCCACCGACGACGGGGATCACGGACGCGCCGAACTCGTTGGCGAGGCGCGCGTTGAGCGCCAGTTCGTCCGGGAACTGCGTGTCGGCGTAGTCCGTGCCGAGGACGAGGACGACGTCGTAGTCGCGGGCGACCCGGTGGAACCGCTCGACGAGGGTGGAGACCAGTTCGTCCGCCCCCTGCTCGGCCTGGAGGGCGGACGCCTCGTGGTAGTCCATGCCGTAGACGGTGGCCGGATCCTGCGCCAGCCGGTACCGGGCGCGCAGCAGCTCGAAGAGCCGGTCGGGCCCGTCGTGGACGAGGGGACGGAAGACGCCCACCCGGTCGACCTGCCGGGTCAGGAGCTCCATGACCCCCAGCTCGACGACCTGGCGGCCGTCGCCGCGGTCGATACCGGTCACGTACACACAGCGGGTCACGCGAGCTCTCCGTTTCGTTCCGGGGCAGTTCGTCGGCGCTCGGGCCGGGCGCTCGGCCCGACTCTCTCCGGCGCACAAAAATCGCCCACCTAGGTGAGCAGATCCCTCTTGACAATACCCCCGTCCGTGGTTAAGGCGCCCGTCAAGAGACCGGCCCGTCCGGCGGCGTGAAACAATCGAATCCGGCTCACCGGCAACGACAGCGAGCAGGAGACACAGCACGATGCGCATCGGAGTTCTCACCGCAGGCGGCGACTGCCCCGGCCTGAACGCAGTGATCCGCTCGGTCGTGCACCGCGCCGTGGACCACTACGGCGACGAGGTGATCGGCTTCGAGGACGGCTACGCGGGGCTGCTGGACGGCCGTTACCGCGGACTCGACCTCAACGCGGTGAGCGGCATCCTGGCCCGCGGCGGCACCATCCTCGGCTCGTCCCGACTGGAGCGCGACCGGCTGCGCGAGGCCTGCGAGAGCGCCTCCGACATGATCCACGACTTCAACATCGACGCCCTCATCCCGATCGGCGGCGAGGGCACCCTGACGGCCGCGCGCATGCTGTCCGACGCCGGACTGCCGGTGGTCGGCGTCCCGAAGACGATCGACAACGACATCTCCTCCACCGACCGCACCTTCGGCTTCGACACGGCCGTCGGCGTCGCCACGGAGGCGATGGACCGCCTGAAGACGACCGCGGAGTCCCACCAGCGGGTCATGGTCGTCGAGGTCATGGGCCGCCACGCGGGCTGGATCGCGCTGGAGAGCGGCATGGCGGCGGGCGCGCACGGCATCTGCCTGCCCGAACGCCCCTTCGACCCCGCCGACCTGGTGAAGATGGTCGAGGAGCGGTTCGCGCGCGGCAAGAAGTTCGCGGTGATCTGCGTCGCCGAGGGCGCGCACCCGGCCGAGGGCACCATGGACTACAGCAAGGGCGCGATCGACCAGTTCGGCCACGAGCGCTTCCAGGGCATCGGCACGGCCCTCGCCTACGAGCTGGAGCGACGGCTCGGCAAGGAGGCCCGCCCGGTCATCCTCGGCCACGTCCAGCGCGGCGGCGTCCCCACGGCCTACGACCGCGTCCTCGCCACCCGCTTCGGCTGGCACGCCGTGGAGGCGGCGCACCGCGGCGAGTTCGGCCGCATGACGGCGCTGCGCGGCACGGACGTCGTGATGGTGCCGCTGGCCGAAGCGGTGACCGAGCTCAAGACGGTCCCCAAGGACCGCATCGTGGAGGCGGAGTCGGTCTTCTAGACCGGGGGTGGAGCGGGCCCGCGCGGCCTACGCGGTCCGCTTCCGCAGGCTCGTCCAGAAGTGCTCGACGATCGCGTCGAGGAAGTCCTCCCCGGTGTCGCCCGCGGCCCCGGAGGCGCTGCCGCCGCCCCAGCTCAGCGTGGCGACCATGCGGCCCTGGTAGTCGCGGTGCAGCTCCTGGAGCGCGTCCTCCAGGAGCCGCCGCTCCAGCGGCACGATCCGGGCCACCTGTTTGACGTATGCCTGCCAGCGCGTGCCGGCCGCGGCGCGCAGCAGGTCGGCGAGCTCGCCCTCCCGGCCGGTGACCGTGACCAGGTCCGGCAGCGTGAGGCCGAGGAGCTCGGCGAGGACCGCGCTCTGCCGGTCCGTGCCGCGCCACTGCCCGCTCTCCTCCATGCGCGTGTACGCCAGGAACTCGTGGCCCACGGCCCGGGCGACGTCCTCGGGCGCCAGGCCCCGGGCGACGCGGTGTTCGCGCAGGGTGCGGGGAGGCCCGATGAGTTCGGCCGGGGAGCACCACAACACGCCCGCGAGCGCGGTGAGTTCGGCGTGGGCGGGGGTGAGCGCCCCGCGTTCCCAGGCGTTCACCAGGTCGGGGGTGGCGTGGGCGAGGGCGTAGGAGGTGCGCAGCCCCTGGGCGACGTGCGCGGGGGTCATGCCCAGGGCGACGCGGAGTCGGCGGGCGGCGGGGGCGTCGAAGGGAGGACCGGGCTGACGGGTGTGAGCTGCGGGTCTGGACACGGGGGACAAGGTAGGGGGCCCCGCGGGCGGTGACTACGGGGTGTTCGGACAGAGTCACCCGTCGTAGGAAGCCACGGGTGCGACGGGTGCGACGGGGAGGGCGGATGGGACGACGTCAGGGACGCCGCCCCAGCGCTCGGGGGAGCGGGACGGCGGGGGCCGTGGACCCGGGG
>NZ_JAHHIT010000069.1:0-40133 GCF_024539675.1 Streptomyces hilarionis
CCACCCGCCCCGCCCCCAGATGGGCCCGCAAGCGCTTCGTGCTGCCCGCTCTGGGAGTCGCCTTCCTCATCGGCATAGGAAGCGCGGGCACGGAAAGCGAGAACCCGAACGCCACGAAGACGGCGGCCCACGACAGGGTCCAGCCGACGGTCACGGCCACCGCCACGGTGACCGCGACGGCCACGGC
Organism: Streptomyces hilarionis; assembly: GCF_024539675.1. Taxonomy (GTDB): domain Bacteria; phylum Actinomycetota; class Actinomycetes; order Streptomycetales; family Streptomycetaceae; genus Streptomyces; species Streptomyces hilarionis. The sequence continues at coordinate 188 of NZ_JAHHIT010000069.1, forward strand.
CACGGCGACGGCGACCGCCAAGCCGAAGCCGGCCCCGACCGTGACGGAAACGGTCAAGGTCAAGGTGACCGTCACCGCACACGCCGCGACGGGAACAGGCGGCAGCTCAGGCTCCGGAAGCGGATCGTCATCCAGCGGCGGCTCCACCTCGTCGGACGACTCCAACGGCGGCGGCGCCACGGCCCTCTGCAACGACGGCACCTACTCCTACGCCGCCCACCACCAGGGAGCCTGCTCCCACCACGGCGGAGTATCGATCTTCTACCGCTGATCAGACCTCGGCCCTGCAGAAACGAGCTGAACCCCCAACCACCTCGCCCCAACTACTCGTTGGATTTTGGACACAGACCCAACGAGGGCGGGGCAACGGCTCTGTGGCCCAGGTGGTCGATGCGAGGACAGCTTCTCGGGCAGGTATCCCCTTCCGCGCCACCCACACTCCCGCCCCCCGACGCGACCACACCGGCCGACCGACAGACCCACCCCAAGTCCCGGCCCTCTCCGGCATTCACGCCGGGGGCAGGTGACGCAGAACACCCAGAGAGGACCCAAGCTACACACACGGCTCCGGAGGCCGCTTTGGTCCTAGGCAACGCAGCAGGTCATGGCGCTGGACGTGGCAGATTGGGCGTGACGAGTCCACGGATAGTCCACGACCGGCTGGGCATCAATTTGCCAGGGCCCCCTCAGACGCTCAGATGGTGCGGTCGTCACAGGTAGTCCGAGGTTCCTCTTGCCTGCTGTCGTTGCTGTTAGTTGTGTCCGTCAGGCCGGGGGGTAGCCGGGGTGCCGGGGTATCAGAGATCTGTCGCGCCAACTCCTCGACGACCTGCGGAACGACTTGTTGAGCGTCCTAAGTGCCTGATGGACTGACGCGTACGGTCGTCCGGCGTGAGAGGCGAGGGTCGGGTCGACTGCCCGCTCGATCTTCGCCATGTAGGCAGCCACGATAGGGATCGCCTTGTCGTACTCGCTGGGGTCGGTGGTTATGGGCACAGCCGAGCAGCATGGACCGATGAGGTCAAGAGCGCTCAAGACCGACGGGGGCAGCGGTTAGGGGAGGCTGAAGGCTCCTTTGCCCGCTGCCAGACGGCCGGCCACCCTGTTGTCATTTAAATCACCCATCTGTTTCGTTCAAGGGTCGAGCGTAGTCCACGAGCGTAAGAATAAGATGAATTGATTCTCGGTACCAGAAATCGGAGTGTGCGCCTTCCGGTCGCGTAAACTTTCCCTTTCGGTATAGCCAACTTGCATCGATGTTCACGATGGGATAGGACAGCTCGTACTCCTTGTAGGTATCGTTTGAGGAGCGGAGCAACGTGGTTCTGACGCGGGCAGAGGGCTTCGTCGCTCCACGGCAGCCGACAGCGCAAGCGCCAGATTCCGTGAACCGGTGCCAAGAGCAATTTGCCCGATCAGCTCGTGAGAATGTAAGACACACAGGGCCCTGCAGCGGTCCGGTGTCTAGTAGATCCTTGAATTGATCGGCGAATACAGTGCGACGTGCGGCCATCTGGAAAACGACAAGATTGTCTATTGTGTATTCGAAGCGCTCATTCCTGTGAAGCAATCGAAGCGTAGGAGGTTGTGGAGCCGGTGCGGCTGCGATGGCCTCCGCAAGAAACCGGCCGCCGAATGAGTGGCCGATGCAGTGCAAATACTGGCCGCTTGCCGCCATGAGGGTTTCCGGTCCTCTTTTCGGCCGTTCGCGCTCCTCATCCAGGTACCCCAAAAGGTGTGACAGGGCAAACTCGGCATAGCCGTGCGTAGTCATTCCATGGGCTCGGTTCCGTATGCGGAAGTAACCTCGTGGCGAGTGAGCGCTCTTTGATGGCCAGCGTATGGCTACATACATAGCCTTGAAACCTTCTAAATGCGGATACATCTTGGATTGTTCGGTGTAGAGAGATTCGATCGCGGCGAATAGGCGAGCGGCCGTTTTGTAGGCGCTTTCCCGGACGTGCTGCCAGCCGTGCACCCAGACGAAAATATCAGTCACATTCTTTGGAACGATGAGTTGACCTCTGAGGAAATCGCTCACCTCATCTTGGGGTACGGGGGTGATGGAATCCGGAAAGACGAAGTTCCCAGTCCGGTCGAGATCCAAGACCGTGAAGCGGTTAAAACCTTCACCAGATGGCAAGTGATCAGTCATTAACTGTTCCCGTCGCCCGACACCAAGCGCGTATCCAAGCCGCGGTAGAGTGAGAATATGAGCCCAAGTGGATTGTGGTGGTCTTCTGCGAAATACTGGGTCAGTTCCCGCACGAGGTCGCCGATGCGTGTACCTGGAATTAGGAATTCATCAAAGAACCGCTTGGTGTACTCGCAAGCGAAAGGAATTGGCAGGTCTACCTGGGGTCCAATGAGGCAGTTCGCTCCTTTTTCCAGCAGTACTACGCTGAACGACCGGTAGAATGTCGAATTCAACTGACCTGCTTGACAGGCGTCAATGAAGACGATGGTATTCGGGAGCTTGCGATTAGCCAACCATGCCTCAAAGTCGCCAGTGTAAATTGGATCATCAATGTCGCTCAGCTCTATAGACGGCTCGCCTAGATGGGGTCCTGATGGCGTGCCACTAACCTTTGCGTGACAACAAAAACACATGAGCTGGTCACTGAAATCCGGCTGACTCAAGTCTGTTGCCAACTTTGGTCGCTTGTAGCGAAAAGTGATGTGCGGAGTGGCCTCAGTTAGCTGTCTTTTGAGCGAGGCGACCAGTTTCTGTCCAGTTTGCCGGTGATCGTCGATCCTGGTATCGGCGTTCAGTCCGACGTGCAGTCCGCCATTTACTCTAATTTCTGTTTTGCCAGTGTTCGCGCGAAATTGATGCTCTATCCAATGGCGATACCCAAGGAACTCGTGCATGGACCAGGCAAATTCCTCGCCCTCCATATTCGTCTCAGGATCGAGAGGTACGTAGAGCATCGACCATGGGACGAATAGGTCGTCAGACTGGAAGGTAAGGATGCACGGGCCCTTGCGGTGTGCCGCCTCAAGTCGTTCACGGATTTCTTGCAAACGATCACCGTCGCGACTAAAGACCTGATCGAACAGTCTATAACCGCGGTAGCAAAGCCTTTTTCCCATCGATCTCATGTGTTCGCGGTCGGCATCCGAACTCAGGTCGCATTTATCGCTGAAGGTGTAGCTAGGCCTTTTGGGATTGCCACTCGGGTTTTCAAATTCTATGAATTTAAGCCAAGCTTCGCGCAACGTGTTGATATATCCCGCCATCTGGCTCTCTGTCTTCTCCAGTGTTCCGTTTATGGAGTGGCGCGAAGCGAAAATCTCCCCGAATGCCGTTACGCTATAGTTTTTTTCCCTATCGTTCCATGTAAAGATCAGCGAGCCTGACGGTGCGCCTCCTCGGTCGGTCGGCTCGGGGATCCTCGTGAAGCCGCTGCCGTCGTTGTCGTGGGTCTTCCTCAGCGGCAAATGTCTTACACTCATGACTCTGTCGCTCCGATATCGATACTAGCTTCCAACTCCTGAAGGAGGGTGCCCTCGCGGTAGAGATGGATTTGGAAACGCAAAATGAGATTGCCTTGCTCGTGTGGAGTGATTGAGAACTCCACAGGGCGAGTTCCGCCAAAGCGGGGCAAACATAGTAGATGTCCGACCGGCTGCACTTCTGCATTCTCGGCGAAGAGCAGGGCGTACAGCTCAAGATGGTCCCGGCCCGGCCACTCGGGCATAATTTGACTAACCCTGCGAAGGCCGTCCCTATGTGGTGGTCGAATCTGGAATCCTATGCGGAAAGTTTGACCTTTCCCTAGGCTGGCGGGGGCATCGATGAGCCAGCTATTTGCCACTCTCGGAGGAGCCGATGCGTCGGATTCCTCAGGCGCGGCTGGGCCAGATACGAATGATTCGAGGGCCTTCTGGGTGAAGACCACGTCGTCCGAGACGATCACGTCGTACGTGTTCAGCTGGCCCGGCTCCAGGATGTGCACCTGGGGCAGGTTGCGGGCGGACAGCCACGCGGCCTCGTCGGCGCGGTCGACGACCAGGAGCAGGTTCTTGCGCTCCGAGATCTTGCCGAACAGCGTGCGAGCGGCCTTGGTGGAAGGAGTCTCGCCCTCGATCACGCCGGTGACAACGTGGATGCGGTTGTGGCGGGCCCGGTCGGTGAGGGCATGGCGCAGGGCGGCAGCCTTCATCTTCTTCGGGGTCCGCTGCGAGTAGTCACGCGGCTGCGGGCCGTGGACGACGCCACCGCCGGCGAACTGCGGCGCGCGGGTCGAGCCCTGACGGGCGCGGCCGGTGCCCTTCTGGCGGTACGGCTTTTTGCCGCCACCACGGACTTCACCGCGACGCTTGGTCTTGTGCGTGCCCTGACGGGCAGCGGCGTTCTGCGCGACGACGACCTGGTGGATCAGCGGGATGCTGACCTTCTCCACGCCGAAGATCTCCGCGGGGAGCTCGACGCTTCCGGTCTTCTCGCCGGCAGGCGACAGGAGGTCGATTGTGCTCAACGTTCCGCCCGTCGGTCGTCGGGTCTTGAGCGCAGGCCGTGGCCCTGCGATCGCGTGCTTAGGGCGAGCCCAACGAGACTTCCACGGTGGTGCGCGTGCGTTGTGATCAGGTTCAAGTCGGGGCTTGCCATTTGTGCCGTTGCTGGGGCGGCAGGCGGCGGACTCGCGGGCTGCTCCTTCCATCGGACTCCGAGGGCCTGATGATCGCAAGCTGGCAGTATGGCTATAACGCGACTGCGGGAATTACTCAGATTCATCCGAGTATGGGTCCCTCGGCCAGGCCAAGCATTGGCGACGGAACGGGCTCGACACGTGGCGCTTCACGCCAAGTGTTTCCGGCCAGCACATGAAGACACTGCAAAGACAGAACCCGTGCCTGTGCTCGCCGTCTCAGGTCTCGACGTCTGACCCGCGACGTGCCCACTCGCCGCTAGATCTTCTCCCGGATTTCTCCCGACGCCCCCTGGCAACCACTCAGGGGCCCGATCCGCCAAGCGGATCCGGCTATGGACCTGATGTTTCAGCTGTCCGGGTGGCGGGATTTGAACCCACGACCTCTTCGTCCCGAAGCAACTTGGGCGAGGCTGCTGCCTTGGGCTGGTGCGCTCCTCACCTGCGCTGACGGTCCGCAGACGTTCGCGCTCGTCCGCCGTTGCTCGTGGGCGTTGTCACGCAGTTAGACACTCAGCCTTACTCGATCTGCCGTGTGGGAAACACCGGTGCAAGGGTGCTGACGGCCGTCCTACTATGAGTCTGGCTGCGTCGGTCGGCGCGCTGTAGACCCGCAGCACCGGCCCGTTGTGGAGGGGACCAGTCCGTTCGAGCCGGGCCAGGTGGTGACATCTGCTGAGCGGTTCGATACGAGGTTCGTCTATGCCTCAGGGAGAGGCCGTGGAACGGCAGCAGCTCGAACGGCTTCTGGGTGGTGGCGACGACACGTCGGCGGCCGCTCTCGCTGCACTCCGCGCCGACGCTTCATACGTCGTCTGGGACGGAACGACTTCACCCAAATCACTCGCGACGGTCTACGGGCGCCGACTCCGTCACACCCTTCGGAGGGGCATCGAGACCTCCGGCTTGGCCCGGGCCGTGCAACGCCTCGACCTATACGGCCGACCGGTTCGACTGGGGCAGATCAGGACTGCCGACGGATCGTGGATCTTCATGCTGTTTCTCGACGCGGACGTCAGCACGCTGGTGGCGTGCACTGGCGTACGGCAATCCCAACCAGAATCGGCCTGCTGAACCTGCGCACGGCCAACACGCTTTCCAACTGTGGTGGTGGCTCCAGGTGCATTGGACGGGCCCGTTCACCTGCGTTCATGGTTAGTCGGCCGTGGAAGCGGTTACCGCCTTCGGTCCCGTGTGAACGGCCGCGAACGGTGCTGAATGAGACGGAAACTGAGACGGACGGAGTGGCCGGGCTCGCTAGCATCGTCGCTGTTGAGGGGGGATTTATGGCGCTGGTCCGCAAGGGATCACGAGGGATCGTTGTCGACGGCACGGCCTACCGCTGGCGGCTGCGGGGCCGGCCGACGTACTTCCAGGGCTTGGCCTGGTCGCCGTGCACGTTCGCGGTCGAGTATGCGGACACCCCAGGGATGACGCTCGTGGTCACCACCGACCAGCCGCATTCGAGCAACTGGATCGGCCGCGAGCCTGTGCCAGTGCTGCCGTCCGGAGTTGCCGCGGCCGTTCGCCTTGCACTGCGTGAGGGTTGGACACCGACGGCACATGGCTCCCCGTTCCGTCTCGACCAGTCCGCCGGCTTCCCGCCCTCGTCCTGAGCGGTGTAGAGAGTGAGTACCGCTTTAGGAGAGAGGCTGGGGCGTCGTGCCGGTGCCCTGGGGCTTCGATGACTGGCGAGATGCCCGGCAACTCGACCGCCAGGCACCCTCGTTGACCGTGGTTGGCCCCTGCATCTGGCACGGCAGTGGCACGAACCTCAGCCGACGACAGCCAGCCACGACGGCGGGTGCGTCGACCGACCGCGCACGCGTATGCCTCGCTGCACCCCCACCGGCCTTAGCCACGCTATTGGCTTGCGCCGTCGACCAGAGCAACCTTCGACGGCCGGCCCCGTGACGACGGACGCGAGCTATCAGCTTGGGAAGCTGCGGTCATTCGTGCCTGGTCCGGGCGCTGACCTGGGTGAACAGCTTGACCGTTGCCCTGTCGGCCCCAGCTGCTTCACCGTGATTCCCCGCTGCTCCCTGCTGGATCTGGTGCGCTTGTGGTGCGCCTCCGTTGTCAGTGCGGGTGGCTAAGGTGCGTCTGCCATCAAGGGCATTGCTTTGGGAGGGGCTTTGGGAGCTAAAACGGGACTGCTGGTGTACGCCGACGGCGACATACCCGAGTTGTTGCGACGAGTGGGGGCGGCCGACCGTGATCGGACTGCCACCATGATGCGGCGGCTATACCCGGGCAGGGGGGTCGAGGAGTGCGAGGGCTCAGTTCTGTCGGACGGCGTGTACCCCCCGGAAGGAACGGTGTATGCGGCCTCCTGGCCGGGTGTGGAGGTCGTCGGTGATCGGGGGATGATGATCGACCTTCCCACCCAACTCCCGGAACACCTCGTGGCGGCAAGTGCGGGCCGACGGCTCGTCCTGCACAACATGCACAGCGTCGTCGACTGGCTTGCCTTCGCCGTGTGGGAAGACGGCCGACTCGTCCGCTCCCTCAGCCTGTCCCCGGATGACGGCGTCATGGAGAACATCGGCGAACCGTTCCCGTTCGAACTGCCCTACTGGGCCGGAGACCGCTCAGCCGACGTCATCCCGTGGCCAGACGAAGACGAAGACGAAGAGCCCTATCCGCTACCCTTCCACCCCTTGGAACTGGGAGAAGACGCGCTGCGAGCCCTCTGCGGCTTCGTCCAGGAGGGCCGCCCCGAGGACGGTGACGTCAACGCAGACCACATCCGACTCCACGGTTTCCGGGTACGGGATCCACATGGCTCTGGTCCCGTGAAGAAGGAAGCCGCGTCACAAGGCGCTGGGGAGGCCATAGGACCGCCGCGCTTCTACACCTTCGGGCCCGACGGCTTGCTGGTCGAGAACGACGGCGTGTAGCTCACGACCTCTTCGTCCCGAGCAAACTTGGGTAGGGGAGCTGCCTTGGGCTAGTAGGCCTCTCACGTGCGCTGATGGTCCGCAGACGTTCGCACTTGTGCGCCGCCGTTCGTCGGCGTTGTCACGCAGTTAGATACTCACCCGGTGCCGCTCCTCGTGAGTGGGAAACACCAGTGCGTGTGGCCTGAGGACTGCCCTACGCTCAAGTCTGCCTGCGTCGGCCGACGTGCTGAAGACCCGCAACACCGGCCCGTTGTGGAGGGGGCCAGCCCGTTCGAGCCGGGCCAGGTGGGCTGACATCTGTTGAGGGGCCCGGGTGGGCCAGAACGATTGAGGAGGCCCATGGCCACCTGGCGAGACCTTGCGATGCCAAGCAAGCGAGAGGTCTGGCGTGAATTGCGGGGGCTACGTACTGGAGTGGCTGGACCCGTTCGGGCAACGGCAGAGCGGCGTGCCGTGTTCGTCGCAGCATTGGAGCAGGCCCAACAGTTCACTGAGGCAGCGGAAACTGCTGGTCCGGCGACGCGCCCTGTCCAGATTTTCTACGCACTGTCGCAGTTTGGGAGGGCGATTGCCGCAGCGTCAGGCTTGCTGGGCCAAGACGGGTGGCGGCTCAAGGGGCACGGAATCGGGACCCGCAACCTAGATGCAAGTCTGGGATTGGCTTCGGTGGAAGTCGTACCGACCGCCAAGGGATCTTTTCCGGCAGTGGCGCGGGCCATAGGAGCTGAGCCGCTGGAGGCACAGAATCCGTTGACGCTCGGTGAGCTTTGGCCTCTCGTACCTGAAGCGCAAACCGTACCCCTCCAGGGGGCATCTGGACTGCCAGCCATGCACTTCAGCCCTGGCGGTCTTATTCACCGCAGTGATGAAATGTGGTGTCGGCTTTCCCTGTATCCGGTCCCTCGGGAAGTGCGGGCGAGGTCAGAGGCAGATCCGAAGGCCGTAGATGCCTTCCTTTCTTGTTATCCCTCGCTCAAGGGGTGGTCTCACACTCCAGACGCGCCTAACAGCGTTCTGTGGCATAACCGGGGCAACGGTTCAGCGGAGGAGTTGGAGGTGTTCCTGCCGTCAGCTCTGACGATTCCAGCAGATGCAGATGCCGGGCGTCTTGAGGCCCTCAAGCGGTCGACACTGTACCGCGGTCCAAGTGACGCCTATGCCTTCCCGGCGCTCGGCAGCATGTCTCGTCCTGTTCACCCGCTCTTGGCCTGGTGGGCGGTTCTCTTTGGCTTGTCGATCCTGGCGCGGTATGAGCCAGCTTCTTGGGCAGAGATCATTGATATCGACGGTTCCTCCGCGGCGAATGCTGTGGAGCACCTGCTTGATCAAGCGATCGTGGTGGTGCCTCATATGGCGTTGATAGCAATCAAGGACGTTGCTGGTCGGTAGCGGGGCGGCCCAACTCTGTCGGCACCCGCTGACGGCCGGCACCGTTGCAGCCCTGTCTGAATCTCAGCCGACGACAGCTCGCCACGACGGCGAGTGCGACGACCTACGAGGCACGCGTGTGCCTCGATGGACCCCCACCGGCCTCAGCCACGCTGCCGATGCCGTCGATCAGAGCAGGGCACGGCGACCGACCCGTCATGACGATGCCGGAGCCCTCAGCTTGGGAAGCTTGGGTCCTTCGGCGGTGGTTGCTGCGCTGACCTGCGGCGGGGCGGTGTTGGGGCCCTGCCCCACCCGTAGCCAGTCCCCGCTGTTCCCCATGGTTCCCCGCAGGATCTGGCACGTGAATGGCACGGCCCGTTTGCCACAGAGAGCCCGGGGCGATAGCTCGGTCTTGGGTCCTCAGCCTCAGCCGACGACAGTCAGCCACGATGGCGGGTGCGCTGACTGATCAGGCGCGCGTGTGTCTCGCTGTACCCCTACCGGCCTCAACCACGCTGATTGGCTACGCCGACAAGAACAAGCCGCGAACACAAAGGCGTCGTGACGAAAGCCTGGGACGAGTGGCTTTTTTATCCGGAAGCAATTTCGGCGCGGCGCTGCCAGAAAAACTGATCCACCCCATCTGGGCAAGAGCCACACAACCTAAGCCAAGCATTGTGGTTGCCAACCGGAAAAGCGCGAGATCAGACACGCACCTGATCGCTGAGAATTACCTCACAGACCAGAAGTCTCACGAGATCAATGTCAGGCCAAAGCGATTCGGCTTCATCGCTTTGAGGGAGTAGGGCCGGGGTGTCCTGATATCTCGGGTCATCCTTTGCGTGCACGATTCGATTCCTGATTCTATACACACGTTCCGCGACCTGATGAGCCAGAGGGGTTTGCTTATTCTCCAGATTGATGTTTTCCTCGATGCCCCTGATTGGCCCCTGCTTGGTGAAGTGCTTGCCCCATTGATTGTCTCTAAAGAAGTCAATAAGGATGTCCCGCCTTACGAATTCATCGAGAAGCATCTTGAGGTGTGCCGACTCTGACGCGGCCGCGGCACTCTCGCCGACATTGAGCAGTCGCATGAGATGCTTATCATTGTGCCGATTGAATAGCGGATTAGTGAGTTCGCGTTCAATTTTTTTGAGGGCGCTCTTTTTCCCTGCTACTGGGAAAAAGCTTTCCAGGACCTGATAGTACGACAGAAAAGCGAGTGGCGGGTTTCCATTTGCACTTCCGGCGAAGCGGAACAGTACAGAGATTTCGGGCTCGATCGCGACTTCGGGGAATCGGACGATACGCTCCGGTTGCTCAACGTGCGCAGGCCGCCGTCGATCTGTTTGGCTGGGCCACTTAGGTGGCCGCATGTTCAGGTGATTGCGGACGTCGAGTTCATACAAAAATGAGGCGATGATCGGCTCTGCCGACTCCTCAATCTCCTCAGGTTTCATGGATCTGTCATAGAAGATGCGCAGCGAGGTAGTGTATCTGGGCAGTTGACTGAAGCCATGATTAGTTAGGATGTGACACGCCGGAGAGGGTCCGGAGAGTTCTATGCAGGCGGCCTCGCCGGTCAGGTGAATCTTGTATGTGCGGGAGTCGTCGCGGAATCTAGCGAAATTTATTGAAGAGGAGTTATCTGGGTCGTGACGTCGGGCGCATTCGCTTTCGGGGCTGTCGGCGACTAGCATAGACAGCCTCCTTGCGAGATGGGAAACGGGCATCTGTGATTGATTGAGGCCCAAGAGAACTTCCAGGAATCCGTCAGATGGGATTGCGATACCAGCCCATCTACTCGTGTGTACAACCTTCTTTTCAAGCTGAGTCAGAAGTGTCGCGTGGTAACTTCTGGGAAGATGGACTTCACGACTTCCCGGAAGATTCCATTTGGGATGTGCGGTGAACTGAAAAGAATCGACTTTGGTGCTTCGTAGGTCGATTTTATGCTCGGCCAGCGCTCGGATCATCCGGTGCTCTGAAGCTGTTTCAGCCGTTGCCGACGGCGAGTCCTCTTCTGAGCCCTCTTCCAAAGGTTCTGCGTCGTCCCAGTCTTCTTCGTGTTCCTGAGCGGCCATGGTTTCCCCCCCACGTTGGCTGGAGTAGAAGGGTATCCGGAATCCCAACTACGACGTGCCCCTTCTTTGGCATAGGCGGCTGATCGCCGTGAGCGCGGCCCGGGCGCCGGCCGGGCTGGAGCGGGACGAAGGCAGGAGCGCAGGCCCGGCCGGGGGCCGGGCCGCGCGCGGGGAGCGGAGCAAGCCGCCTTGAACCAGTAGAGAAACTTTGAATCATGGTCCTGGCGCTCGATCGTGACCGCCACCGCTAGCAGGTCCGGCTCTCGCTGTCCCGTGGTGTAGAACCCTCGGTATGGGGAGTGAGCGACGGGAGCTGATGAAGGCGCTCGGGGCACGTCTTCGGGGGCTTCGCACAGAGGCCGGCCTGACGGGCGCTGTTCTTGCGCAGCGTGCCGGTGTGGGGCAACCGACCGTGTCCAAGGTGGAGAACGGACGCATGGTCCCCAGCCTCGACGTGCTGGGGCGCCTGTTACTCGCTCTCGATCTCGACGAGTCGACTTCTCGCGAAGTGCGGGAGCTCTTGGTAGCCGTGGAAGCTGCGCCTGATGCAGTCGAGGCCAACGAGGTGGCTCCTGTCGGGGCCGTCCTCGATGACGCGGTGCGGTCTGCTCGGCTGGTCCGGTCGTTTCAGTGCGTCGTTCTGCCGGCCATGCTTCAAAGCGCCGAGTACGCCAGGCATGTCTTCGCGAGTGCGCCGAACTCGACGCCGGAAGCCGTCGGTCGCGCTGTCGCTGCTCGTGTCGAGCGGCAGAGCCTCTTGTACGAGCCGGGCCGGGAGTCGGTGTTCGTGTTGACCGAAGCGGTGTTGCGTACCTGGCCGGGGAATCCTTCGCTCATGCTCGCCCAGTTTGACCGGCTGCTGGCTGTCGAGAGCCTGAGCACCGTGCGCCTGGGGGTGATCCCGTGGCGTCGTGCGGTGCCGGTCATGCCCCGGCACGGGTTCACGATGTGCGACCGGCGGGCGGTCGTGGTCGAAGCCTTCCGCGGTGAGCGAGTCGTCGAGGACTCCGACGAGGTTGCCGCATACGAGGAGACCTTCCGGCGCTTCGAAGAGGCGGCGATCTTCGGCCGCGAGGCGCGCGAGCTCCTGGTTCGTGTGATGCGGGAGTTTCAAGAGGTGGAGGACTCCACCACTCGTTAGAGGAATAATTCCTCAAGATGCCTGGCCCATAGGTCACGCTTGGGAATACTCTGCTCGCTGAGTCGTCTAGCCCCCTAGACGAGGAGGAGTGTATTTCTCATGCCCAAAAGCTGGTGCCGGATGTTCCCCGGCCTGACCTGGCAGGTTGCCCAGGCCCGTCACTTCGTCGCCGCGTTGCTGGAGGACGAGACCGCAGAGCTGGTCGACGACGCCGTCCTGGTCGTAGGCGAGCTGGCGGCCAACGCCGTCAAGCACACACGGAGCGGCTGGTACCGAGGATGGTTCCTCGTGCTCGTCCACTTCGCGGATGACCTGGTTCGTATCGAGGTCGTCGACCAGGGTGGCGACGAGGAACCTATGGTTCGCAGCGTCACCAGGCACGTGGAAGAGGACGGCCGCGGGCTGATGCTGATTGCGGCCTGCGCCAAGAACTGGGGTGTGAAGGACCGGCCTTCGGGTGCCCGCTGCGTCTGGGCCGAGCTGGTGCGGACCGGCTCGTGATGGGTGGCTTTCCCGCGGTGATCGGTGGCGGCCTCGCGGGCAGTGGGGGGTGAGCCCCCGGGGAGTGCCTGGGCGTCGGGCCGGCTTCTACGTGATCGGGGTTCATTCGGGCAGGCGACTCCCGCCCATTCCGTCTAGGGCCCTAGACTCCTGGTTACTTCTAGGAGGTGTGGTCATGTCGGACGAGTTGCAGCGGATCATGGCGATCGATGATCCGTACCTGCTCCTGCGTGAGGTCACGACACGGTTGGCCGACGCGCAGCAGGAGGTGACCGAACTCGCCCGGCTCCGCCGTCGTGTCGTTCAGGACCTCCACTCGCAGGGGTTGTCGTACGCGCAGATCGCCGAGAAGGCCGGCCTAAGCCGCGGGCGAATTCACCAGATCCGTCACACGGGCCCGGCCCCCGAGGGTGCGTTCCTCGGCGCGGGCGCCGTCACGGTCGTGACTCCGCTGCGATGGGACGACGAGAAGAAGCGCCCGGTCGTCGCCATGGCGGACGTGAACTCCGGCAGGCGACTGGAAGAGCTGGCCAAGTCGTACGGGCTCGACGTCAGCTCCGGCCACGTCCTGGTGAGCGGTGAAGTCGACCTCAACCGCGACGGCCTAGTCGTCGTCTGCGGACCGGGCATGTCCCAGACCATGAGCGACCTCTACGCGCAGGATCCCGTACTCAGCTGGGAACACCCCGAAGACGAGCCGTGGGCGCTGCTGGACCGACGTACCGGAACGGCCTACCAAGCGGGAGCGGACACCGAACCGCACCGCCCGCATGACGTCGGATACCTCGGCCGGCTGCCCCGCCCCGACGGCAACGGCTCCGTACTCGCGATCGCCGGTATCCACACAGCAGGCTCCCTCGGCGTCGTCCAGCTGCTCGCCTCCGACCTGAACACACTCTGGGGCCAGGTGGGCGAGCACCACTTCTCCACGCTGGTGAGCGTCGAGTACGACCCCGAGACGGACGAACCGCAATCCGTCGAACTGCTCACCCCGCTCTACCGGCACGACGAGGAGACGACGGCGTGAACGTCGCCCTCGCCTCACTGCCTGCCGAACCGGGTCAGCAAAACGAGGACTTCGCCGCCGCCTCACCCGCGGCGGCCGTTCTCATGGACGGGGCCGGCGTCGCCGGGGCCGAAACCGGATGCACGCACGGCATCGCCTGGTTCTCCTCGACGCTGGGTGCGTTGCTGCTGAGCACCATCACGGCGCACCCGGCCCGGCCGCTTGCCGACTGCCTGGCCGACTCGATCCGTGTCGTTCGGTCCCTGCATGAGGACAGCTGCGATCTGACCTATCGGGCCAGTCCGACCAGTACCGTCGTCGCGGTCCGGGCCGGCGCGGGAGCCCTGGAATACCTCGTGCTCGGTGATTCGACGCTCCTCCTCGCGGACGAGGACGGGAAGACGACTGCCATCACCGACCAGCGCCTGGACGAGGTCGGCAAACGGCTCCGCGGTCCAGTCGACGACCTGCTCACGGGCTCACCCGAACATGCTGCTGCCCTGGCCTGGTACCGGGACGCCCTTACGGGGCTCCGCAACCGGCCGGGCGGCTTCTGGATCGCCGGGCCCGACCCGCAAGCGGCCGAACATGCCCTGACCGGGGTGGTACCGCTGAGGTCGCTGGCGTCCGTGACGCTGCTGAGCGACGGTGCTACGCGCCTTGTCGACTCCTTTGACATCGCCACTTGGGAAGGGGCGTTGTCAGTCCTCAGCTCCTCCGGGCCGGATGAACTGATCCGCCGCGTGAGGGAAGCAGAGGCCGGCGACCCTGACGGTCGGCGCTGGCCGCGCGGCAAGGCGCAGGACGATGCCACCGTCCTGCACTGGGGGCTGCGTCCCGCCTTGTCAGCAGGCGACACCTCGCGACGTTGACGGCATGGTCTCGAGAGGAGAGCCCATAGTCAGTGCCCCTGTGAACGTTCGCGCACCTTTCGAAGAATCTCCATCCCAAGCTGCTGGCGATCCGAGTCCATTCGGAAGCGAACGCCCCTTTGCGCCTCCACTGTTTGAGCTAGCCGCCTGGCCTGATCTGCGTCGAGTGCGTCGATCATCTGCGCCGCGAGCAGCATGGCGTGGTACTGCTCGAACGGGGTGCGCGACTGGGCGATGACAGTAAGGGTGGCCTCGAAGTCTCGCAGCTCAGGGCTGGCCTGCATCATCGCCAACGCGGTGATGCGCTGTTCCTCTGTACCGTCCTGCAGCCAGTGCAGGACCTCGGCCGGCTCGAAGGACTGCTGCTGCGCCAAGCGGCGTGCACGGGCAACCACCCCTTCCAAGGCCTGTGTGCGCGAGGCGCCGGGGCGCATCGAACTCCGTATTGAGCTGTAGTCGGCGGCGATAGGACTCGCAGCGTCCATCAAGGCGCTTGCCTCGGCACGCAACTTGGTGGCGGTAGCGATGTCTCCTCGTCGCTCGGACTCCTCCGCCAATGCGAACCTGTCTGCGGCAGCGGCCCGCATCCTCAGCTTCGCCCCTCCGAACTCGAGGCTCTCGATCCGGCTGCCGAGCATGGCGAGGATGAGCAGGACGCCCCCGAACATGATGAGGGCCGCAGAGCCGGTCCCGTTCTGAGTCATAAACACTGCAAGTGCACCTAAGCCGAATGCACCCAAACCCAGGAGAGCCGCGAGCGCGCGCCAGGTGGGCACGAAACCGACGGTTGCGGCTCTCGTATTCACCCGGCCTCCCCGCTTCTGTTCGGAAGGGCGTGAAACCACCGGCAGGTCGCGTCGTACTCCTTGCCCCACGACGTTAGGCCCGGGGCGTGGGTCCGGCGACCGGGCCTACGCCGTTCGCGCGCCGAGGCTGCTTCGTTTACCCCCCCTAGACAGTTGACGGCCCATCGGTCTAACGTAGTCGTCAACCCCCCTAGACAGTCCGGGTGGGCCACCCCTTTACCGTCTAGGGGGGTATCCAGCCCAAGTGGTGCGGACTGAACGCCCCGCCAAC
Organism: Streptomyces hilarionis; assembly: GCF_024539675.1. Lineage (GTDB taxonomy): Bacteria > Actinomycetota > Actinomycetes > Streptomycetales > Streptomycetaceae > Streptomyces > Streptomyces hilarionis. The sequence continues at coordinate 15,795 of NZ_JAHHIT010000069.1, forward strand.
CAAGTGAGGTTCAAGAAATGCGTGTCATCCCCGTAGACGTCTCGGCCGCGACGCTCCTCGTCACCAAGCTGCCCGAAGTCAAGGTGAAGGACCGTCAGACCGGTGAGATCGCCCTCGACCCGGTGACCAACGACCGGCTCATGGTTCTGGAGCTGGTGTTCATCGCGGCGGGCGGTTCGGACATGATCAAGGTCACCGTTCCCGAGAAGGGCATCGGTGAAGGCCTGGTGATGGGAGCTCCGGTCATCCTGCCCGGCCTCATCGCCCGGCCGTGGGAGAGCGAGTTCGGCGGGCGGATGCGTCACGGCATCGCCTACCGGGCGGACGCGGTCATGGTCAACGCCCCGGCTCCGGTGCAGGGCTGAACGCCATGACCGGCACCGTCTGGACGCTGACAATGTGCCTGCTGGCACTCGCCGCCCTACTGGTCCTGCGCTGCCGCGCACCGGTCGCGTTCTGGTGGCTGGTCGGCTACCCGTTCGTCGCGCTGCGCGTGCTCACCACCTACCGGGCCACGATGGACGCGTGCGGCCTCACGGTCCCGGCCTCGGCCGTCCGTCGGGCCACGGCCCGGATGATCGGACGGGAGGCGGCCCCCGTCGCGCCTCGGCGGTCGCTGCCGTGGCCGACCGGGTCCGGGCTTGTGATGCGGCTGCGCATGGCGACCGGGCAGGCACCCGAGGACTTCATGGCCTCGGCCGACCGGCTGCGCCACGCCTGGGCCGCGCATGCCGTGCACATTCGTCCGACCAAGCCGGGCTGGCTCGAACTGCGATTGATCGGCTGGGACGTTCTCTCCGACGTGCAGCCCGCACGACGGTGGAAGCAGCGCGGGCCACTCACCCTTCCGCTGGCGCTCCGGGATGACGGGCGGTGGCACGTAAGGGACTTCCGTGCCGTGCCGCATGAACTCATCCTCGGCGCGACGCAGTCCGGCAAGTCTGTCTACCTGCGGAACCTGGTGTGCGGCCTGGCCCGACAACAGGTCGTGCTCGTCGGGATCGACTGCAAATGGGGCGTCGAACTGGCTCCGTTCGCGCCCCGCTTGTCAGCCCTCGCCGACACTCCCGACCGGGCGAACGAACTTCTCGACGTCCTGCTGGAAGAGATGGAGGCGCGGTTCCGTCTCATCGGTCTCTCGTCTGCTGCGGGCCCGAACGCCGTCCTCACGTCGGACGTGTGGGGGTTGCCGGAAGCGGTGCGGCCGGTGCCGGTCGTGGTCGTCGTCGACGAGGTCGCGGAACTCTTCCTCGCCGCGAGCCGCGACGATGAGAAGCGACGCGACGCCATGGTCACCAAGCTGATCCGCATCGCGCAGCTCGGCCGTGCGGCCGGCATCTATCTCGAAGTGTGTGGGCAGCGCTTCGGCTCCGAACTCGGCAAGGGAGCGACCATGCTCCGCGCCCAGCTCACCGGCCGCATCTGCCACCGCGTCAATGACGAGTCCTCGGCGAACATGGCGCTCGCGGACATCTCCCCGGAAGCAGCCCTCGCCGCCACCTCCATCCCGGCCGAACGGCCCGGCGTCGCGATTGTCGGCGACTCCTCCGGCGGCTGGTCCCGTGCCCGCTCGCCGCACCTGTCCCTCGATGAGGCGGCGGCCATCTGCCGCGGCACGGCCGCCCTGGTGCCGGAACTGCCCCGCCTCGACTCCTTCCGGCCCGTCGTGGCCGTGGAGTCCTCGAAGGTGCTCACCCCGGCCGGCGTGCCCGCCGCCCGCCCGGTGACCGAGTAGCCGCACCACCTTCCCCACGGCTGGCGGGACTGCCTCGCGCCAACTCCCTACCCCTCCCATGCCTCGAACAGGAAGGAACCCGAGCCGATGCGCGCCCAGTTGGCCCGTGTGGACGCCGTGATCGTCCAAGCCGTCATCGCGGGTGCCCTGTCCTTCTCGCACCTCCACGACCTTGCCGACGCGGCGGGACAGGGCGGCTGGAAGGCATGGGCCTACCCCGTCTCCGTCGACCTGCTGCTTGTCGCCGCCTGGCGCCGGATGCGCGAACAGCAGCGCGCCGGACAAGCCGCCGGGGGAGCGCGGCTGTGGTTCCTGATCGCCCTGGCCGCATCCCTCGGGGCCAACGTCGCCACTGCCGGGCTCCTCGACCTGGACGACGTCCCCGCGTCGCTCCGCGTCGTGGTGGCCGGCTGGCCCGCCGTCGCGTTCTTCGGCGGCACCCTCCTCGCGCACACGCCCCGCACCCCGGCGCGGCCCACAGACGCGGAGACGCTTCCGGCTTCAGCCGCTGTAGAGGAACCCCAACGTGATGCGCTCCCGGCACCGTCCATCGAGTCGAAACCGGCTCCGGAACCCGCTGTCGAGCCGATCGCCGCCCCGGCTCCCACACCGACGCCCATCGCTCCTGCTGTCTCCCTGCCGCCCGCCCTCATCGACCGCGCCCAGGCCCTGGCCAAGCAACACCGCGCCGCGACCGGCCTCGTTGCCGACCCCGACGCCGTCCGCGCCCGCCTCGGCTTGCCTCCGTCCATGACGACCGCTGTTGCCGCTCACCTCTGAGAAGGGACGAACACCGTGAACCCGCGCTTCCGCAATGTCCGCCGCATCGGCCCTGTACAGGTCGCCTCGTACATCGCTCGCGGTCGCAATCGCCACCTCGCTGCCTGCACCGCACCGCGCTGCGACTTCTCCACCGAGTACGACAGCCGCGCAGCCGCCGAACTCGCCGCCCGTACCCACCGCTGCAAGGCCTGACAGGAGACCGCTGCCATGACCGTCCCGCTCTGGTTCGCCGTGCTCGTCGTCGCCGTCCTCGGCATCCAGCTCGCCCGCCCGCCGTGGTGGCTGGTCGCCCTGCTCCTCCTCGGCGGCTACCTCGTCGCCAACAGCGTCCTCGCCCCCGCCGTCGCCACGCTCCTCGACTGACCACGAAGGGACCGCCCGTGTTCACGCCCAAGTACCCCCGCCCGGACACCGCACCGATCGCCACCAGCACGACCACGGCGACCTACGCCCCATCGGCCTACCAGCCCACCGGCTATGGGCCCGCCCCGGTACAGGCGGCCCCCGTCTCCAACCGGCCGACGGTCCAACTCACCCCGGGCAGCGTGCTCACCCTCGCCGCCGGCGGGGGAGCCCTGGTCCTGGTCGTCGGCGCGGTCCTCGTCTCGATGCTGCTCGCCGTCGCGATCACAGCGGCTTCCGTGGCCGTCTGCGCGGTCGTCATCCGCTCGATCCTCAAGAGCGACCGGCGCTGACCCCATCTGTGCAGCGTCCCGGCTCGCCCACACTGTCTAGCCCCCTGGACAAGCCGGGACGTCCATCCCGAACTTCCGCCCCTCCAAGGAGGAACCCGCACATGCGTCCCGAGGCTCCCGCCGGAGCCGTCCGCCAACTGGCAGCCCTCGCCCAGTACGGCGACCTCAGTACCTACGCACATCAGGTTCAGCGGCTCGGCGGCTGTGAGCGGCCCGTACGGATGGAGGGCCACCGCCTCGACGTCCACGCGGCGACCGGTGAAATCGTCCGGGAAGTCTTCGACCGCGACCTTCCCGCCGGACAGCTCCTCATCCGCTGCAACAACCGCCGTGCGACCCGATGCGCGGCCTGCGCTGAGGTCTACCGCAAGGACACGTTCCACCTCGTCACGGCCGGCCTCAGCGGTGGCAAGGGCATCGGCCCGGACGTCGCCCGACACCCCCGCGTCTTCGCCACCTTCACCGCTCCGTCCTTCGGACCCGTCCACAACCGGCCCGGCGGCGGTCGCTGCCGCTGCGGACGCCTCCACCCGGACGACGACCCCGCCCTCGGCACTCCGCTGAACCCGGAGCGCTACGACTACCGCGACGCCGTCCTCTGGAACGCGCACGCCGGTGCCCTCTGGGCCCGCTTCGCCACCTACCTACGTCAACAGCTCGCCTCCCGCGCGGGCATCGGCCGCTCTGAGCTTCGCCATTGCCTCAAGGTGTCGTACGCCAAGGTCGCCGAGTACCAGCGACGCGGAGCCGTCCACTTTCACGCCGTGATCCGTCTCGATGGTCCGGACGGTGCCGAGGGCGACCCGCCCGTCTGGGCGACGACAGAGCTCCTCAGCGATGCGATCCGCTCCGCTGCACGTCTCGCCGAGACGCCGGGTCCGGTCCTCGACGGCCGCGCCCACACGTTCCGCTTCGGCGAGCAGCTCGACATCCGGCCGATCCGCTCGGCGGACTTCACCGGCCCAACCGACCTCAGCAGCCGGGCCGTAGCCGCCTACATCGCCAAGTACGCCACCAAGGGCGCCGAGACCGCGGGAACCCTCGACCGCACCATCCGCAACCCCATCACCGACCTGATCGGCACCGACGTCACCGACCATGCCCGCCGGATGATCCTCACCTGCTGGCACCTCGGAGGACTGTCAGAACTCGAAGAACTCCGGCTGCGCAAGTGGGCCCACATGCTCGGCTTCCGCGGCCACTTCTCCACCAAGTCCCGCGCGTACTCCGTCACCCTCGGCGCCCTCCGCCAGGAACGCGCCGACCACAACGAAGCACTCACCCGCGAACGCGCGGCCCTGGCCGGCCACCCACTCCCGGACCAGGACACCGTCCTCGTCCTCTCCCACTGGCGCTTCGCCGGTACCGGCCTGACCACCGCCGAATCCTGGCTCGCCGCCTCACGGCGACCCGACACCCCGGACACGGAAGGAGACTCGTCGTGGACCGCCGACGAGACGAACTGATGACCGTCCCGCAGATCCTCGCCGAGCTGGGCGGAGTCTCCCGGCGCACCTTCTATCGCTGGCGCGAGCTGGGACAGGCTCCGGAAGCGATCAAGCTCCCGAACGGTGAACTCCGCTTCTGGCGCAGTGACTTCACCTCTTGGCTTCACGGGCTCGGGGAGGCGGCGTGAAGTCCCTTGACGTGAAGGTGTGGAGCATTCGCAAGCGGCCGTACAAGACACCGTCGTACGACGTGCGGTGGAAGGTCGGCGACGCCCCGCCGTTCTCCGAGACCTTCCGGACCAAAGCGCTCGCTGACAACTTCCGCGCGAAGCTGCTTCGGGCTGCGCAAAAGGGCGAGGCATTCGACACGGAAACGGGTCTGCCGGACTCTATGGCACCGATCAAAGAGTCCCTCACCTGGTACGACTTCGCGCGCGCGTACGTCGCCATGAAATGGCCGCATGCCGCACCGAACTCCCGCGACAGCCTGAACGAGACGATGACGCTCGTGACAACTCACCTCCTGGGTGACCGCGCTGGCCGACCTGCGGATGATGTGTTGCGGCGTGCCCTGCGCGGCTGGGCCTTCGTCGTCCAGGCCCCGGACGAGGAGGCCCCGCCGGTCAATATCGCCAACGCCCTCCGATGGGTCGCCAAGGCCTCGCTGCCGCTGACGATGCTCAAGAACCCGGCAGACATCCGCAGCGTCCTCGACTCGCTCAAGCTCACCCTTGCTGGTACTCCGGCCGCCGCCGAGACGGTGCGGCGCAAGCGGGCTGTCCTCTTCAACGCCCTGGCCTACGCGGTCGAGCTGGGGGAGCTCCCCGAGAACCCGGTCACGCTCGTGAAGTGGAAGCTGCCGAAGGTCACCAAGGAAGTAGACCGCCGGGTCGTGGTGAACCCCCGGCAGGCGGCTGAGCTCCTGGGCGCGGTCTCGTACGTCGGTGGGTACCGCCGGGCCCGTGGGCGCCGACTCGTCGCACTCTTCGCCTGCATGTACTTCGGCGGGCTGCGGCCGGCGGAAGCCGTGGCTCTGCGCCGGGTGGACTGCACGCTGCCGGACAAGGGGTGGGGGTCGTTGATCCTGGAGAAGAGCCGCCCGACCGTCGGGAAGCGCTGGACAGGAACGGGCGAGGTACACGACAACCGCGGGCTCAAGAATCGACCCGCCAACGAGACCCGCATCGTTCCAATTCCGCCCCGCCTCGTCCGCATGCTCCTCGCTCACATTCAGGAGTTCGGCACAGCGGAGGACGGCCGGCTGTTCGCCAATGAACGCGGGGGAGTGGTCGCCTCCACCACGTACTGGCGCGTCTGGGATGAGGCGCGGCACCTGGCGCTCACCCCGGAGCAGGTGGCCTCGCCGCTCGCCGCCCGGCCGTACGACCTGCGGCACGCCGCGCTCTCCTCCTGGCTCAACGCTGGCGTCGACCCCACCGAGGTTGCGGAGCGCGCGGGCAACAGCGTCGAAGTGCTCCTGAGCCGCTACGCGAAGTGCCTCGACGGTCGGCAGGACGTTGCCAACCGTCGGATTGCCGAGTTGCTGGATGATGCCCACGAAGAATGAAGCGGGGGAGCGCCTGAGCCCAACCTACTCACGTGAGTAGGTTGGGCTTCTCTGCGTCCCGAAGTGGAGGCGTGCAGGGCAATGCCTGTGGCGGCTCCAGGTGGCAGGGCGCCCCCTTGCTCAGAGCTGCCCGCCCGGAGTTTGGAGCTCAGGCTACCGATGCTCTAAAGGGATCGGTGGGGATGATCTCTGCCTCGTCAAAGAGCTGTTCCAATGCCTCGTGTCCGTGTCGCCGACGGAATTCGATTTCGGCGGTGGTCACCGGAAGGGCCCACAGGATGCGGGCGTGCCCTTCGGGTAGTGGGCAGTGTTCGAGGTCGGGACCGTGGAGGTAGGGCAGGCTGATCAGCAAGTGGTCGCAGGTCGACCCCGGCACCCACGGTTCACCGATCGGCATGCTGTGCTCCAGGTCGAGCGGGCGCCCTCCGCAGTGGTAGTAGGCAACCATCGCCATGAGTTCGATGAACCGCTCATCGCGGACGTGTGCGGTCATGACGAACTCAAGGCCGTTACCGTGCTGCTCCATCGAGGCCCAGCACCCGGCAGTCACATAGGCCCAGCTGTCGCTGCGGGGGCCGGGCTCCACCACGAGTACTCGCAGCTCGGGCAGTGCCGCTCGCCGCTCTGGGCCCAGGTCGCAGTCGACGGCCTCGACGGCATGCCCTGCGAAGAACGCCCGGATGTGCGCCTCAACCACCTCCGCGGCCGGCACCCTTGCATCACTCACCGCTCGATCATCCCAGACCGCGATCGACTGCCCCTGACTCCTGACACAACACCAGCAGCGACACAGGCAGACGACGAGACCTGATGCCAGCACGCCCACGTGCGGCAGGATGGCCCCTGGACCACGGTCCGGGGGCCTCGTCGTTTTCTGGGGCTGACCTGCGGACTCTGGCCCCGCGGCCAGTCCACGCATAGTCCACAGCACCCGACATACGGCCGCTCCGAGCGGCATACGGCTGCACATACGCGAAGACCCCGGCCTCAGCGTTTCCGCTGGTGACGGGGTCTTTAGGCACCTGATCAAAGGTGCCCCCGGCAGGATTCGAACCTGCGCACACGGCTCCGGAGGCCGTTGCTCTATCCCCTGAGCTACGGGGGCGTGTCGGTCGTGAGGTGTTGCTCGCGGCGACGGGTAGAACACTACCAGCTCGCTCGGGGTGATCAGGAACGGGTTTGCGGGGCTGGTCGCTCGGGCGGGGTGGAAGTGGGGAAAACCCGGACGCGGTGGCCGGTCCCGACCTACTCTCGAGTTGTGTCAGGCGCGTCGGGCCGGGTGCTTGTGGTGGACGACAACAAGGTCATCCGGCAGCTGATCAGGGTCAATCTCGAGCTGGAGGGCCTCGAGGTCGTGACCGCGTCCGATGGTGCCGAGTGTCTGGATGTGGTGCATCAGGTCCGGCCCGATCTTGTGACCCTCGACGTCGTCATGCCCCGGTTGGACGGATTGGGCACCGCCGCTCGGCTGCGTGCCGATCCGCGGACGCGGGACCTTCCCCTCGTCGTCATCAGCGCCTGTACGCAGTACGAGGTCGAGGCCGGCCTCGAGGTGGGCGTCGACGCCTTTCTTGCCAAGCCCTTCGATCCCGTCGAACTCGTTTCCGTCGTAAGGACGTTGGTGGAACGGGAGCGGGAGCGGGAGATGGTGCGGGACGAGGAGAGGGGTGAAGGGGAGTTGGGGACGGGAACCGTCATCGCGGTCGGGAAAGCCGGGCTGCCGGGGGCGGGAGCCGCGGCCGGGGAGTGAGGTCCTGTCTGTTCTTGTGCCTTTTGCCGGCAGGCGCCGTTGCTGAGTCTTCCCGTCATCCGTCCGCGTCGTCCATCGCCCCTCGCCGTCCACCTTTCGGCGAGCCGCTTCCTCGCCCGTTCCTCGCCCCCTCCTCTCGCCCTCCGTGCCCGTCGGCTTCGGTCGGGTTCGTTGTTCGGTGTCCATATCTCGGGACCTCGGCCGACCGGCTCGCCCACCCACCCCCCTCCTCCCCTAGGCTTGTGCCGTGACCCCCGTCGAGCTGTCTCGTGCCGTGCTGTGCGCGGTGCGTCGTGCTGTCGACGACGGGGAGCTCAGCGTGGCCGTTCCCGATCGGGCCGTCGTCACGCCGCCGGGGCCCGGAGGGCGCGGGGACTACGCCACCGGCATCGCGTTGCAGCTGGCCCGGCCCGCCGGGCAGACCCCGCTTCGGGTGGCCGAGGTTCTCCGGCCGTATCTGATGGGGGCCGAGGGCGTTCGCGGGGTGGAGATCACCGGACCCGGGTTCCTCAATCTCAGCCTCGACGGTCCGGCGGTCGCCGACCTGGTCCGGCGGATCAGGGCGGAGGGTCCGCGGTACGGGCACGGCGACGGCCTCGCCGGAGAGGTCTTCGAGGTGCGGGTGCCGTACGAGGTGCGGGCCGAGGTGCTCGCCGACGTGCTCGCGCGCATGGTCGGGGCACAGGGCGGGCGGGTCGACGTCAGTCACGACGGCGGTCATGGCGGTCACGGCGGTCATGGCGGTCACGGCGGTGAGAGGGGGCGTGCCGTGCTGCGGCCGGCGCCCGCTCCGGAGGACCCCGCTCCGCTCGGGCTCGACGCCGCTCGCTGGGCCCTGATCCACCCCGCCCCGCACGACCGGCCCCGCATCACCGCCGACCATCTGGTCCAGCGCGAGGGCAACCCCCTCTTCCGCGTCCGGTACGCCCACGCCCGTACCCGGGCCGTGTGCCGCAACGCCGCCGACCTGGGCTTCGCCGCCGAGCCCGGCCCGCTGGACGCCGCCGACCTCGTCGGCCTCCTCGCCGACCATCCCCGCGTCCTCGGCACCGCCGTCGCCCCGTCGAACCGGCCGGTCAAGCCGTCGTCCGGCGCGCGGGTCGTCCCCGACGTCGGCGCGCCGTCCCGGCTGGCCCGGCATCTGGTCGGGGTGGCCGACGCCACGCTCGTCCTGCTGCCCGCCGTCCTTCCGCGGGGTGCGGAGAAACCCTCGGCCGCCCATCGCGCCCGGCTCGCGCTCGCCGAAGCCGCCGGGGCGGTGCTGGCCGGCGGCCTGTCCCTGCTCGGCATCGACGCACCCGACCACCTCTGAGAGAGCACGCCCAGATGAGCCGATCCGCCCACCCCGCCGGGCCCCGTCACGCCGACGTCCTTCCCGAGGGCCACTACTCCGCTCCGCCCGCCGACCTCAACGCCCTCGACCCCAAGGTGTGGGCACGGACCGTCGCACGTGACGACGACGGTGTGGTGACCGTCGGCGGTGTCGACGTCGTCACCCTCGCCCAACGGCACGGCACGCCCGCCTACGTCCTCGACGAGGCCGACTTCCGCGACCGGGCCCGGGCCTGGCGCACCGCGTTCGGGGCCGACGCCGACGTCTTCTACGCGGGCAAGGCGTTCCTGTCCCGGGCCGTCGTGCGGTGGCTGCACGAGGAGGGGCTGAACCTGGACGTCTGCTCCGGCGGCGAGCTGGCCACCGCGCTGTCCGCCGGCATGCCCGCCGACCGCATCGCCTTCCACGGCAACAACAAGTCGACGGACGAGATCGAGCGCGCCGTCGACGCGGGCGTCGGACGGATCGTCCTCGACTCGTTCCAGGAGATCGTGCGGGTCGCGCACATCGCGCAGTCGCGGGGCAGGCGGCAGCGGGTGCAGATCCGGGTCACCGTCGGCGTCGAGGCGCACACGCACGAGTTCATCGCCACCGCCCACGAGGACCAGAAGTTCGGGATCCCGCTCGCCGGCGGGCAGGCCGCGGAAGCGGTGCGGCGCGCGCTCCAGCTCGACGGGCTGGAGCTGATCGGGATCCACTCGCACATCGGGTCGCAGATCTTCGACATGTCCGGCTTCGAGGTCGCCGCCCACCGGGTCGTCGGACTGCTCAAGGTCATCCGCGACGAGCACGGGGTCGAGCTGCCGGAGATCGACCTCGGCGGCGGGCTCGGGATCGCCTACACGAGCGACGACGACCCGCGCGAGCCGCACGAGATCGCCAAGGCGCTGACGGAGATCGTCACCCGGGAGTGCGAGGCGGCCAGGCTGCGGACGCCGCGCATCTCGGTGGAGCCGGGGCGCGCCATCGTCGGCCCCACCGCCTTCACCCTCTACGAGGTCGGCACCGTCAAGCCGCTCGACGGGCTGCGGACGTACGTCTCGGTCGACGGCGGCATGTCGGACAACATCCGTACCGCGCTGTACGACGCCGAGTACAGCGTCGCGCTCGTCTCCCGCGTCTCCGACGCCCCGCCGATGGCGGCGCGGGTGGTGGGCAAGCACTGCGAGAGCGGGGACATCGTGGTCAAGGACGCGTTCCTGCCGGCCGACCTGGCGCCGGGCGACCTCATCGCCGTGCCCGCCACCGGCGCGTACTGCCGGTCCATGGCCAGCAACTACAACCACGTGCTGCGGCCGCCGGTCGTCGTCGTGCACGAGGGGGAGTCGCGGGTCGTCGTGCGGCGCGAGACGGAGGAGGATCTGCTGCGGCTCGACGTCGGCTGAGACGCTCGGGACGCCGCGACGGGACAGGCGGAAGATCTCCTGTCTGCCGTCCGCCGGAAATGAAATCGATGTCTCACGATCCGGACCAGGGGCAGAAAGTCCGGTCCGGTGAGTGAGACTGGGTCAACCGGAAACATCCGTAGACGGTATGAGGAAACGAGGTCGGATGATGCGTACGCGTCCGCTGAAGGTGGCGCTGCTGGGCTGTGGAGTGGTCGGCTCAGAGGTGGCGCGCATCATGACGACGCACGCCGACGACCTCGCCGCCAGGATCGGGGCCCCCGTGGAGCTCGCCGGGGTCGCCGTGCGGCGGCCGTCGCGGGTCCGGGAGGGCATCGACCCCGCCCTCGTCACCACCGACGCGACCGCGCTGGTCAAACGCGGGGACATCGACGTCGTCGTCGAGGTCATCGGCGGCATCGAGCCGGCTCGCACGCTCATCACCACCGCCTTCGAGTACGGCGCGTCCGTCGTCTCGGCGAACAAGGCGCTCCTCGCGCAGGACGGCGCCGCGCTGCACGCCGCCGCCGAGGAGCACGGCGAGGACCTCTACTACGAGGCCGCCGTCGCCGGCGCGATCCCGCTGATCCGGCCCCTGCGCGAGTCCCTCGCCGGGGACAAGGTGAACCGGGTGCTGGGCATCGTCAACGGCACCACCAACTTCATCCTCGACAAGATGGACTCCACGGGCGCCGGATACCAGGAGGCCCTCGACGAGGCCACCGCCCTGGGGTACGCGGAGGCCGACCCGACGGCCGACGTCGAGGCGTTCGACGCCGCCGCCAAGGCCGCCATCCTCGCGGGCATCGCGTTCCACACGCGCGTGCGCCTCGACGACGTCTACCGCGAGGGCATGACCGAGGTGACGTCGGCCGACTTCGCCTCCGCCCGCGAGATGGGCTGCACCATCAAGCTGCTCGCCATCTGCGAGCGGGCCGCGGACGGCGCGTCGGTCACCGCGCGCGTGCATCCCGCGATGATCCCGCTGAGCCATCCGCTCGCCTCGGTGCGCGGCGCCTACAACGCCGTGTTCGTCGAGTCGGACGCGGCCGGGCAGCTCATGTTCTACGGTCCCGGCGCCGGCGGTGCTCCCACCGCCTCCGCCGTGCTCGGCGACCTGGTCGCCGTCTGCCGCAACCGGCTCAGCGGGGCGACGGGGCCCGGCGAGTCGGCCTACGCCGCGCTGCCGGTGTCGCCGATGGGCGATGTCGTCACCCGGTACCACATCAGTCTCGACGTCGCGGACAAGCCGGGCGTTCTCGCCCAGGTCGCCACCGTCTTCGCCGAGCACGGGGTCTCCATCGACACCGTGCGGCAGCAGGGCCGACTGGACGGCAGCGGCGAGGCCTCCCTCGTCGTCGTCACCCATCGCGCGTCCGACGCCTCCCTCACCGGGACCGTCGAGGCGCTGCGCAAGCTCGACACCGTGCGGGGTGTCGCCAGCATCATGCGGGTTGAAGGAGAGTAACCAGCAATGACCCACCAGTGGCGCGGAATCATCGAGGAGTACCGGGACCGTCTGCCGGTTTCCGACAGCACGCCCGTAGTGACGCTCCGTGAGGGCGGCACGCCCCTCGTGCCCGCGCAGGTGCTCTCCGAGCGCACGGGCTGCGAGGTCCACCTCAAGGTGGAGGGCGCGAACCCGACCGGCTCCTTCAAGGACCGGGGCATGACGATGGCCATCACGCGGGCCAAGGAGGAGGGCGCGCAGGCCGTCATCTGCGCCTCCACCGGCAACACCTCCGCCTCCGCCGCCGCGTACGCCGTGCGGGCCGGCATGGTCTCGGCCGTCCTCGTCCCGCAGGGCAAGATCGCGCTCGGCAAGATGGGCCAGGCGCTCATCCACGGCGCGAAGATCCTCCAGGTCGACGGCAACTTCGACGACTGCCTCACGCTCGCCCGCGCGCTCAGCGACAACTACCCGGTGGCGCTGGTCAATTCGGTGAACCCGGTGCGCATCGAGGGCCAGAAGACGGCCGCTTTCGAGATCGTGGACATGCTCGGCGACGCCCCGGACATCCACGTCCTCCCGGTCGGCAACGCGGGCAACATCACCGCGTACTGGAAGGGGTACCAGGAGTACGCCGCCGACAAGGTCGCCACGCGCGCGCCCCGCATGTGGGGTTTCCAGGCGTCCGGCAGCGCCCCGATCGTGCGCGGCGAGGTCGTCAAGGACCCGTCGACGATCGCCACCGCGATCCGCATCGGCAACCCGGCCTCCTGGAAGTTCGCGCTGGCCGCGCAGGAGGAGTCCGGCGGCTTCATCGACGAGGTGACGGACCGTGAGATCCTGCGCGCCTACCGGCTGTTGGCCGCGCAGGAGGGCGTCTTCGTGGAGCCCGCGTCCGCCGCGTCCGTGGCCGGTCTGCTGAAGGCGGCCGAGCAGGGCAAGGTCGACCCGGGGCAGCGGATCGTCTGCACCGTCACCGGCAACGGCCTGAAGGACCCCGACTGGGCCGTCGCGGGCGCACCGCAGCCGGTCACCGTCCCGGTCGACGCGGCGACGGCCGCCGAGCGCCTCGGACTCGCGTAAGCGACACCGGACGGTCGGACGGCGGGACGACTGAACGGCGGGCCGGCTGAACGGTCGCGGCCGTCCGCCGTCCGCCGTCCGCCGCCCGCAGGTCAGCGCCCGGCCCGAGCGCTGACCTGCAGACATCGACCTGCGGGTGATCCGTCGGGAGGACGTTCCCCGACGGATCACCCGCAGGGAACCCGGCGTTCCGGACGGGCGGCGGGGTCCTGCGGGGCCGGGCGGCGCGAAGCGGTCCGCAGCGAGGGACCGGGGCGGCTCCGGGGCCGCCCGGGCGACGCGCACGACCTCGTGCGCGACCCGTCCGGGACATCCCTGACGGGGGTGCACGAGGGGCTTACGACACGCATCGTGCGCCTCCTGTGCGCCCTATGTCGCCGCAGAACCTTCCTTCGATAGGCTGTACCGAACCCGCCTGCCGCATATGCCGCAGCGACGCGTCGCCGTCGCCGCCGCGGTCCCGGGTCCTCACCCACACATCGCATCTCATTTCGACAGCCCCGCAGCTCAAGGAGAGTCATCGCGAGATGGCCGGTCCCGCCTTCCGTGCCGCCCCCGTCCGGGTGCGCGTCCCCGCCACCAGCGCCAACCTCGGCCCGGGCTTCGACGCCTTCGGCCTCGCGCTGGGACTCTACGACGACGTCGTCGTCCGGGTGGCCGACTCAGGGCTGCACATCGACATCGCGGGGGAGGGCGGCGAGACGCTGCCCCGCGACGAGAAGCACCTGCTCGTCCGGTCCCTGCGCACGGCCTTCGACGTCCTGGGCGGCCAGCCGCGCGGCCTCGAGATCGTCTGCGCCAACCGCATCCCGCACGGCCGGGGTCTCGGCTCGTCGTCGGCCGCGATCTGCGCGGGCATCGTCGCCGCGCGCGCGGTGACCATAGGCGGCGAGAGCAGGCTCGACGACGGGGCCCTGCTGGAGCTCGCGACCGAGATCGAGGGGCACCCGGACAACGTGGCGGCCTGTCTGCTCGGCGGGTTCACCCTGTCCTGGATGGAGGCGGGCGCCGCGCGGGCCATCAGGATGGAGCCCTCCGGTTCCGTCGTTCCGGTGGTTTTCGTGCCCGGGAAGCCGGTGCTGACCGAGACCGCGCGCGGACTGCTTCCGCGCTCCGTGCCGCACGTCGACGCGGCCGCCAACGCGGGCCGCGCCGGCCTGCTCGTCGAGGCCCTGACGCGACGTCCGGAACTGCTGCTGGCGGCCACCGAGGACCGTCTGCACCAGGAGTACCGCGCACCGGCGATGCCGGACAGCGCCGCGCTGGTGGAGCGGCTGCGCGCGGACGGGATCCCCGCCGTGATCTCCGGCGCCGGGCCCACCGTGATGGCGCTGGCCGACGCGGAGACGGCCGACAAGATCGAGGCCTCGGCCGGTGCGGACTGGGCCGCGAACCGCCTGGCCCTGGACCTGCGAGGGGCGAGCGTGCTGCCCCTGGCGCCCTCCGGCGACATCTAGAAGTGCGCGGTTGCCGGATTTCGAGAGGGGGAATGTTTGTTGGATCCGGTAGTGTTAACCTCAAGTCTGCACCCGACCCCACCATGGCGAGGTGCTTCGTGTCCCCCTTCGGGACGGACTTTCTTCCGGGAGCTTCCCAAGCCGCACTGCGTTCCGTACGTCGTACCTGGGCAGTACGCCGTGCAGCGACGCTGAGCGGTCCTCGGGGCACGCTCCGGAATCGGTGCTCCCTCGCGACGTGACACCAGGTGTCACGGTTCGCTCGGGCAGCGCCATCACCAGAAATCTCTCTTCCGCCGTTCAGGCGGACAACCGCCCCGGCTTCGCCGCAGCAAGGACCGAAGTCGGACAGCACAAACGGTCGCCGAGCCAGACAGGCCGACGTCCGCTCCAGGGAAGGACCCTTCGTGAGCGACACCACCGATCTGATGGGCGCACGTGTCGAGGAGACCGCTGCCGCGCCCGCCACGGACGCCTCCGCGCCTGCCACCGGTGCGGGCTCCCGGCGACGCCGCGGCACCGGCCTCGACGGCATGGTGCTGGCCGAGCTTCAGCAGGTCGCATCCGGACTCGGTATCAGGGGCACCGCGCGGATGCGCAAGAGCCAGCTGATCGAGGTCATCAAGGAGGCGCAGGCCGGGGGAGGCGCCGCCCCCGCGAAGGCGACCCCCGCGGCGGACGCCGCCGAGACCAAGCCCAAGCGCCGCGCCACCTCCAAGGCGCGCACGGGCGAGGCCGCCGAGAAGAAGGCGGACGCCGCCGAGGCCGCCGCCGACAAGGCCGTGGCCCAGCAGCAGATCGAGATCCCCGGTCAGCCGGCCGGCGGGGAGGCCCCCGCCGAGCGCCGTCGTCGCCGCGCCACCGCCGACGCGGGCAGCCCGGAGACCGTCGCCGCCGAGGCGAAGAGCGCCGCGAAGACCGAGACGCCCGCCCCGGCGCAGGCCGAGGGCCAGCAGCCGCAGGGCGACGCCCGCGGTGACGCCGACGGCGCCGAGGGCCGTCGCCGCGACCGCCGTGAGCGCGGCCGTGACCGTGGTGACCGCGGCGAGCGCGGTGACCGTCGCAAGGGCGACGACCAGCAGGGCGGCCAGCAGCAGCGTGGCGGTCAGCAGCAGGGCCAGCAGCAGGGCGGCGGCCGTCAGGACCGCCAGCAGCGCGACAACGGCCCGCAGGACGACGACGACTTCGAGGGCGGCCGGCGTGGCCGTCGCGGCCGTTACCGCGACCGCCGCGGCCGCCGCGGGCGCGACGAGATCGGCGCCGCGGAGCCGCAGCTCGCCGACGACGACGTCCTGATCCCCGTCGCGGGCATCCTGGACATCCTCGACAACTACGCCTTCATCCGGACCTCGGGCTACCTGCCCGGTCCGAACGACGTGTACGTCTCCCTCGCCCAGGTCCGCAAGAACGGCCTGCGCAAGGGCGACCACGTCACGGGCGCGGTCCGTCAGCCCAAGGACGGCGAGCGCCGCGAGAAGTTCAACGCGCTGGTCCGGCTGGACTCCACCAACGGCATGGCGCCCGATTCCGGGCGCGGGCGGCCGGAGTTCAACAAGCTGACGCCGCTGTACCCGCAGGACCGCCTCCGTCTGGAGACGGACCCGGGCGTGCTGACGACGCGGATCATCGACCTCGTGTCGCCGATCGGCAAGGGCCAGCGCGGTCTGATCGTGGCGCCGCCGAAGACCGGCAAGACCATGATCATGCAGGCGATCGCCAACGCGATCACGCACAACAACCCCGAGTGCCACCTGATGGTCGTCCTGGTCGACGAGCGTCCGGAAGAGGTCACCGACATGCAGCGGTCGGTCAAGGGCGAGGTCATCTCCTCGACCTTCGACCGTCCGGCCGAGGACCACACCACGGTCGCCGAGCTCGCCATCGAGCGCGCCAAGCGTCTGGTGGAGCTGGGCCACGACGTCGTCGTGCTGCTCGACTCGATCACGCGTCTGGGCCGTGCGTACAACCTCGCCGCGCCCGCCTCCGGCCGCATCCTGTCCGGTGGTGTCGACTCGACCGCCCTGTACCCGCCGAAGCGCTTCTTCGGTGCGGCCCGCAACATCGAGGACGGCGGCTCGCTGACCATCCTCGCCACCGCGCTGGTGGACACCGGGTCCCGCATGGACGAGGTGATCTTCGAGGAGTTCAAGGGCACCGGCAACATGGAGCTCAAGCTCGACCGCAAGCTCGCCGACAAGCGCATCTTCCCGGCGGTGGACGTGGACGCGTCCGGCACCCGCAAGGAAGAGATCCTGCTCGGCAACGACGAGCTGGCCGTCGTCTGGAAGCTGCGCCGGGTGCTGCACGCGCTCGACCAGCAGCAGGCGATCGAGCTGCTGCTCGACAAGATGAAGCAGACGAAGTCCAACGGCGAGTTCCTGCTTCAGATCCAGAAGACGACGCCGTCGCCGGGCAACAACAACGACTGACGCCAGTCGCCGAAGACCGGTACGCAAGGGCCGCTCCCCGTTCAGGGGGGCGGCCCTTTCCGTTGTCCGCCACCGGGGTACGATCTCGCCTTCGGTCATGTTTTCGAGCATGAACCTGACGAACGTGAACTTCAGATCCCAGGGGGGACTCGAGTGGGTACACCCACGTCCGGGGGCGGTCGCAGGCGGCACAGACGCAAGCTGCGCATCGGCCTGCCGGTGGCCGCGGCCGCGGTGGCCGCCGCCGTGGCCGGCGCACTGCTGACGTCGTCGGCGCAGGCGGCCGAGGCGCCGCCCGTGCCCAAGCTCAGCGTGCCGTCCGCGAAGGAGCTGCAGAAGCGGCTCGACATCGCCCTCGCCGGCGACGACGTCCCGGGACGGACGTCGAAGGAGCCGCTGGCCTCCAGCAGCCGCGCCACGGTCGACCCGAAGATCATCGGCGGGACGACCACCACCATCACCAAGGCGCCCTGGATGGCGCAGCTGTGGTACGGCGACGACCGCGGCACGCCGACGAACACCGCCGACGACATCGGCTTCTTCTGCGGCGGCGCCGTCGTGTCCCCGACGAAGATCGTGACCGCGGCGCACTGCGTCAAGGGCTACGACTGGTTGAACCACGGCACGATCATCACCGGCACCTCCCAGCTGCCCGTGGCAGGCGACCTGCACGGGGGCAGCAGGACCGGCGTCCTGCGCCAGTGGAACCACCCCTCGTACAGTGCGTCGACGATCGACAACGACATCGCCGTGCTGACCCTGGGCACCCCGCTCACGGTCAAGCCGCTCCCGATGATCCCGGCCGGCAACACCGGGTCGTACGCGCCCGGCACGAACGCGACGGTCTTCGGCTGGGGGCGCACGTCCTCCGCCACCCAGGACATCTCCGACGACCTGAAGACGGCCACGCTGCCGATCCAGTCGGACGCCACCTGCGCGGGCTACTACCCCGACGACTTCGTCAAGAGCCACATGGTGTGCGCGGGCAACCCCGCCAGCGGCAGCGACGCCGGCACCACCGCCACCTGCAACGGCGACTCCGGCGGCCCGCTGGTCGTCGGCGGACGGCTCGTGGGCGTCGTGTCCTGGGGCGTGACCGACTGCGTCAAGAGCGGCGCGTACAGCGTCTTCAGCAAGGTCACGACGTACGTCGGCGCCGTCTACCCGCGGGTCGACGACACCAACCTCAGCTTCGACCACATGGCCGACCTGTTCGTGCGCAACGCCGCCACCCAGACGGCCTACGAGCTCGACTCCAAGGGCACCTCGCTGGCCGCCCGCGACTCCTGGGGCACCTGGAGCGGCTACAACCTCATCCTCCAGGCGGACCTCGACCGCGACGGCTTCCAGGACCTGATCCTGCGCCGCTCCTCGGACGGGGACGTCTTCTGGGAACACTTCGTGCCCGCCAGTGAGTCCTGGGCCAGCCAGCTCATCGGCGACAACTGGAAGAGCCGCCTGTCGATCGTCGCCCCCGGCGACGTCACCGGCGACTTCCTGCCCGACCTCGTCTCCGTGGACTCCGCCGGCACCCTGTGGATCAACCCGGGCCGGGGCAACGGCAGCATCGGCGCCTCGGTCAAGGCCGGCACGGGCTGGAACAACTACAACGTCGTGCGCGGTCACGGCGACTTCAACGGCGACGGCCGGGCCGACCTGATCGCCCGCAACAAGACCAGCGGCGCCGTCTACCTGTTCCGGGGCCGCGGCGTGAGCGGGACGAGCGCCTTCGCGCCCGGCCTCAAGGTCGCCACCTGGAGCAACACCACGTACAACGCGTTCGCCACCGTCGGCGACGTCAACGGCGACGGAAAGGCGGACCTGCTGGCCCGCACCCCCGCCGGCACGCTCTACCTGTACCGGGGCAACGGAAGCACGGGCAGTGTGATCTTTTCCGCAGGGATCTCGCTGGGCACGAGCTTCAAGCAGTACGACCTCCTCGGCTGAAACCGCAGGTGGGAGCGGATTCCCGCTCCCACCCGCGCAACGCTCCGTGACCGGTCGCTCACCGACCGGGCACGGAGCGTTCGTGCAACCCTGTCCCGAGTTTCCCCGTCTGTCCTGGCGGAGTGACGATGGTGAGGTCGCACGAGAACCGAGGAGCGCATGTCCGCCGAGAGCACACCGGAGCCCGGCATACCGGGTGAGACCGGCACGACGAGCGGGGCCGACGGGAGCAAGGGCCCGCGCCACCGCAGACAGCGGGGCAGGCGCAAGGGTCTGCTGATCGCCGCCTGGACCGCCGCCGGCATCGTGGTGCTGGGCGGCACCGGAGTGGGCTACCTGTACTTCAAGCTCAACGGCAACATCAAGAGCGTCGACATCGACCAAGCGCTGGGCACGGACCGCCCCACCAAGACCGACAACGGCTCCGAGAACATCCTCGTCCTCGGCTCCGACACCCGCTCCGGCGCCAACAAGAAGCTGGGCGGCGGCGCCGACGACGGCAGCGCCCGCTCCGACACGGCGATGATCATCCACGTGTACAAGGGGCACAAGAAGGCGAGCGTGGTCTCCGTGCCGCGCGACACCCTCATCGACCGCCCCGCCTGCACCGACGCCCAGGGCGTCGCGCACGACGCCGCGCGCGGCGTCATGTTCAACTCGGCGTACTCCACGGGCGGCGCCGCCTGCGCCGTCAAGACGGTCGAGTCGATCAGCGGCGTCCGCATGGACCACTACCTCGAGGTCGACTTCTCCGGCTTCGAGAAGCTCATCGACGAGCTCGGCGGCGTCCCCGTCACCACCACCAAGGCCATCAAGGACCCCGACAGCCATCTGGACCTCAAGGCCGGCACGCACACCCTCGACGGCGAGCAGGCCCTCGGCCTGGTCCGCACCCGGCACGGCGTCGGCGACGGCTCCGACCTCGGGCGCATCCAGCTCCAGCAGGCGTTCATCAAGGCGCTCGTCAACCAGGTCAAGCACGTCGGCCTCTTCACCGGCGGCACGAAGCTGTACGACCTCGCCGACACCGCCACCAAGGCCGTCACGACCGACTCCCACCTCGGCTCGCTGAACTCGCTGATGTCCTTCGCCAACGGCCTCAAGAGCATCAGCGCGACCCACATGAACATGGTCACGATGCCGGTCCTGTACGACCCGTCCGACCCCAACCGGGTCATCGTCTCCGAGGCGAAGGCCAAGCAGGTCTGGGCGGCCCTGAAGAACGACCGGCCCATTCCGAGGTCGGCCGTCACGGGCAACGCGACGGGCGAGGCCGACGGGGTCGTCACGTCGTCCTGAGGGCGTCGGGACGGCGTCGCGGGGCCGCCGGGAATAGATCGCCCCGCCCCCCGGTTTTGGGGGATGCGGCCAGTCCTGGCAGACTGGTACGTCGGCTCCGGTTCACGCTCGTCGTATCCCGCGGCAGCGACCCGGCGCCCTCCCGAAACTAGGAGACACCTTGAAGCGCGACATTCACCCCGAGTACGTCGAGACGCAGGTCAGCTGCACCTGTGGCGCGTCGTTCACCACCCGCAGCACGATCGAGGGCGGCAACATCCGCGCCGACGTCTGCTCCGAGTGCCACCCGTTCTACACGGGCAAGCAGAAGATCCTCGACACCGGTGGCCGTGTGGCCCGCTTCGAGGCCCGCTTCGGCAAGGCCGCCGCCGGCTCCAAGAAGTAGCGAGCCCCTCTTCGCCGGTCCACGGCCGTGTCCCCGCCCGGGGGCGCGCCGGGACCGGCGTTTTTGGTCGCCCGCCCTTCCCCCACGTTCGTCATTCAGGAGCCCACCATGTTCGAGGCCGTCGAGGAGTTGCTCGGAGAGCACGCCGACCTGGAGAAGAAGCTCGCCGACCCGTCGGTCCACGCCGACCAGGCCAACGCGCGCAAGCTGAACAAGCGCTACGCCGAGCTGACCCCGATCGTCGGCACGTACCGCTCCTGGCGGCAGACCGGCGAGGACGTCGAGACCGCGCGCGAACTCGCCGCCGACGACCCCGACTTCGCGGCCGAGGTCAAGGAGCTGGAGAAGCAGCGCGAGGAGCTCACCGAGAAGCTGCGGCTGCTGCTGGTGCCCCGGGACCCGTCCGACGACAAGGACGTCATCCTGGAGATCAAGGCCGGCGCGGGCGGCGACGAATCCGCCCTGTTCGCGGGCGACCTGCTGCGGATGTACCTGCGCTACGCCGAGCGCGTGGGGTGGAAGACCGAGATCATCGACGCCACCGAGTCCGAGCTGGGCGGCTACAAGGACGTCCAGGTCGCCGTGAAGACCAAGGGCGGCCAGGGCGCCACCGAGCCCGGGCAGGGCGTGTGGGCGCGGCTGAAGTACGAGGGCGGCGTGCACCGGGTGCAGCGCGTGCCCGCGACCGAGTCGCAGGGCCGCATCCACACCTCCGCCGCCGGCGTGCTCGTCACGCCCGAGGCCGAGGAGGTCGAGGTCGAGATCAACGCCAACGACCTGCGCATCGACGTCTACCGGTCCTCCGGGCCCGGCGGCCAGTCCGTCAACACCACCGACTCCGCCGTGCGCATCACGCACCTTCCCACCGGAGTCGTCGCCTCCTGCCAGAACGAGAAGAGCCAGTTGCAGAACAAGGAGCAGGCGATGCGTATCCTGCGCTCCAGGCTGCTGGCGGCGGCGCAGGAGGAGGCCGAGCGGGAGGCCGCGGACGCCCGCCGCAGCCAGGTCCGCACCGTCGACCGCTCCGAGAAGATCCGCACGTACAACTTCCCGGAGAACCGCATCTCGGACCACCGGGTCGGCTTCAAGTCGTACAACCTGGACCAGGTCCTGGACGGCGACCTCGACGCGGTCATCCAGGCGTGCGTCGACGCGGACTCGGCCGCCAAGCTCGCGGCCGCGTAGGCCGCGCAGGCGATGTAGGACGTACGCACGACGAGTACGACACGGAGGACGGCGCGTGCAGCAATCATTTGGGGGACGTCCCCCAAGCCCCCGCAGTCTGCTGCTCGCTGAGGTAGCCCAGGCCACCCAGCGGCTGGCCGACGCCGGCGTGCCCTCGCCGCGCAACGACGCGGAGGAGCTCGCCGCTTTCGTGCACGGTGTGAAGCGCGGACAGCTGCACTCCGTGCAGGACTCCGACTTCGACGCCCGCTACTGGGAGGTCATCGCCCGGCGCGAGCAGCGCGAACCGCTCCAGCACATCACCGGGCGGGCCTTCTTCCGCTACCTGGAGCTCCAGGTGGGCCCCGGAGTCTTCGTGCCGCGCCCCGAGACCGAGTCGGTCGTCGGCTGGGCCATAGACGCCGTGCGCGCCATGGACGTCGTCGAGCCCCGCATCGTCGACCTGTGCACCGGCAGCGGCGCCATCGCGCTCGCCCTCGCCCAGGAGGTGCCGCGTTCCCGTGTGCACGCCGTGGAGCTGTCCGAGGACGCCCTGCGGTGGACGCGCAAGAACATGGAGGGGTCCAGGGTCGACCTGCGTCAGGGAGACGCCCTGGACGCCTTCCGCGACCTCGACGGCCAGGTCGACCTGGTCGTGTCCAACCCGCCGTACATCCCGCTCACCGAGTGGGAGTACGTCGCCCCCGAGGCCCGGGACTACGACCCCGAACTCGCCCTGTTCTCCGGCGAGGACGGCCTCGACCTGATCCGCGGCATCGAGCGCACCGCGCACCGGCTGCTGCGTCCCGGCGGCGTCGTCGTCATCGAGCACGCCGACACGCAGGGCGGCCAGGTGCCGTGGATCTTCACCGAGGAGCGGGGCTGGGCCGACGCGGCCGACCACCCCGACCTCAACAACCGGCCGCGCTTCGCCACCGCCCGCAGGGCGATGCCGTGAGCGTCGTCGTTCCCGATACTTTCGACCCGCAGCAGGACGCGCACCCACACGCGCTCGCATACGCGCAGAGGTACTTCGTGTACGAGGAGGCTCGCTAGATGGCACGGCGATACGACACCAACGACGCCACCGACCGTGTGACCGGTCTGCGCGAGGCCGCGTCCGCCGTCCGCCGTGGCGAGCTCGTGGTCCTGCCGACCGACACCGTGTACGGGATCGGCGCCGACGCGTTCTCCTCCGAGGCCGTCACCGACCTGCTGGCCGCGAAGGGCCGGGGCCGCAACATGCCCACGCCCGTCCTCATCGGCTCCCCGAACACGCTGCACGGCCTCGTCACGGACTTCTCCGAGCTGGCCTGGGAACTGGTGGACGCGTTCTGGCCGGGCGCGCTCACACTGGTCGCCAGGCACCAGCCGTCGCTCCAGTGGGACCTGGGCGACACCCGTGGCACGGTCGCCGTGCGCATGCCGCTGCACCCGGTCGCCATCGAACTGCTCACCGAGGTCGGCCCGATGGCGGTCTCCTCGGCCAACCTGACGGGCCACCCGGCCCCGGAGACCTGCGACTACGCCCAGGAGATGCTCGGCGACTCGGTCTCCGTCTACCTCGACGGCGGCCCGACCCCCGGCAACGTGCCCTCCTCGATCGTCGACGTCAGCCGGGAGGTGCCGCTGCTGCTGCGGGCGGGCGCGATCTCCGCCGACGAGCTGAGGAAGGTCGTACCCGACCTCGAGGTGGCGAATTGACAGCCCCTGACGCGGGGCGTGGCATAGGCAACGGGGAACGTGCCGCGGAGCAGACGACGACGTTCGGGTTTCCGCGCGACACCTTCCGCATCCTCCACGTCAGCACCGGCAACGTCTGCCGCTCGCCCATCACCGAGCGGCTGACGCGGCATTTCGTGTCGCAGCGGCTCGGGATGCTGGGCGGCGGGCTGATCGTGGAGAGCGCGGGCACCTGGGGCCACGAGGGCGCGCCGATGGAGGCCAACGCGGAGACCGTGCTGGCCGACTTCGGCGCGGACGCCTCCGGCTTCACCGGGCGCGAGCTGCTCGACGAGCACGTCATCATGGCCGACCTGGTCCTGACGGCGACCCGCGACCATCGCGCCCAGGTCATCTCCATGGGCCACTCGGCCGGTCTGCGCACCTTCACGCTGAAGGAGTTCACCCGCCTGGTGAACGCCATCGACCCGGCCACGCTGCCCTCCCTCGACGAGGGCGTGGTGATGCGCGCACGGGCCCTGGTGCGCGCCGCGGCGGCTCTACGCGGGTGGCTCCTCGCCCCGACGCCGGAGGCGGACGAGGTCTACGACCCCTACGGAGCGCCCCTGCCGTTCTTCCGCTCGATCGGCGACGAGATACACCAGGCGCTGGACCCCGTCGTCACGGCCCTGACCGGCGTACCCGCCCGCACCTGACGTGTCGGCGGCCGCGGCGCGCACCGCGTCCCGGAGGGCGACCTTGGTCGC
>NZ_JAHHIT010000069.1:40143-53879 GCF_024539675.1 Streptomyces hilarionis
GGCCGCACGCCGGCGGCCGGGCGGAGTCGCGTCGGTCGTCGCGGTCGTCGCGCCGGGGTCGGCGGGTCGTCGTGGGCGGTCCGCGCGGGGGGTGCGTCCGGGTGGGAGCGGGCGGGGCCCGGGAGGGTGCGGAGGTCGCGCGCGTCGTGCGGGCCGGGCCTACATTGGACGTACGTCACCGTCGACGCCCCGGAGCGCACCATGTCGGTCACCCATGTCCCCGAGACCGATGTCCTGCGCCGGCAGGACCCCGAGATGGCCGAGATCCTCCTCGGGGAACGGGAGCGGCAGGCGTCGACGCTGCAACTGGTCGCCGCCGAGAACTTCACCTCGCCCGCCGTGCTGGCCGCGCTCGGCTCCCCGCTCGCCAACAAGTACGCGGAGGGGTATCCGGGGGCCCGTCACCACGGCGGATGCGAGATCGTCGACGTCGCCGAGCGCATCGCCGTGGACCGCGCCACGGCTCTGTTCGGGGCCGAGCACGCCAACGTCCAGGCCCACTCGGGGTCCTCGGCCGTGCTGGCGGCCTACGCGGCGCTCCTGCGGCCCGGCGACACCGTCCTCGCGCTCGGGCTGCCCCACGGCGGACACCTCACGCACGGCTCGCCCGCCAACTTCTCCGGGCGCTGGTTCGACTTCGTCGCCTACGGGGTGGACGCGGAGACCGGTCTCATCGACCACGAGCAGGTCCGGGCGCTGGCCCGCGGTCACCGGCCCAAGGCGATCGTGTGCGGGTCCATCTCCTACCCCCGCCACATCGACTACGCCTTCTTTCGCGAGGTGGCCGACGAGGTCGGCGCCTATCTGATCGCCGACGCCGCCCACCCGATCGGTCTCGTCGCCGGGGGAGCGGCGCCCAGCCCGGTGCCGTACGCCGACGTCGTCTGCGCCACGACGCACAAGGTGCTGCGCGGTCCGCGGGGCGGCATGATCCTCTGCGGCGCGGACCTGGCCGAACGGGTGGACCGGGCGGTGTTCCCGTTCACCCAGGGCGGTGCGCAGATGCACACCGTCGCCGCGAAGGCGGTCGCGTTCGGCGAGGCGGCGACACCGGCGTTTCGCGCGTACGCCCATCAGGTGGTCGCCAACGCGAGGGTGCTGGCCGCCGCTCTGGAGAGTGAGGGACTGGCCGTCACGACGGGCGGGACCGACACCCACCTCATCACGGCCGACCCCTCCCCCCTCGGCGTCGACGGCCGCACCGCGCGGGGGCTGCTCGCCGCCGCCGGGATGGTGCTGGACTGCTGCGCCCTGCCGCACGCACACGCCCGTGGCCTGCGGCTGGGCACCGCCGCGCTGACCACGCAGGGCATGGGGGAGCGGGAGACGAGGCGGATCGCGGCGCTGCTGGCGGCGGTGCTGCGGGGGGAGACCGAGGGCAAGACGGCCCGCGAGGAGGTGCGCGAGCTCACCCTGGCGTTTCCGCCGTATCCGGGCTGAACCGGGGTAGGCGTGCCGGGTGCGCACCCGTGCGCGCCCTCTCGTGCACACCCCGTGCGCCCCCTCACACAGGCTCACGTGAAACCATCGTCACTACCCGGCAGTCCTCACACATATGCGCCGTGAGGCAGACGATCGCTAGGGTGTGGGACTGAGATGGCCAGCGAGACCTGTGGGGAAGCCCGTGCGTGAATACCTGCTGACGCTCTGCATCACGGCCGCGGTGACGTATCTGCTGACCGGGCCGGTACGCAAGTTCGCGATCGTGGCCGGAGCGATGCCGGAGATCAGGGCCCGTGACGTGCACCGGGAACCCACTCCGCGGCTCGGCGGGATCGCCATGTTCTTCGGCCTGTGCGCGGGTCTGCTGGTCGCCGACCACCTCACCAACCTCAACGAGGTCTTCGAGAAGTCGAACGAGCCGCGCGCCCTGCTCTCGGGCGCGGCGCTGATCTGGCTGATCGGCGTCCTGGACGACAAGTTCGAGATCGACGCGCTGATCAAGCTGGGCGGCCAGATGATCGCCGCCGGCGTCATGGTCATGCAGGGTCTGACGATCCTGTGGCTGCCCATCCCGCTCGTCGGCACGGTCGCGCTGACCCAGTGGCAGGGCACCCTGCTGACGGTGGCGCTGGTCGTCATCACCATCAACGCGGTGAACTTCGTGGACGGCCTCGACGGGCTCGCCGCCGGCATGGTGTGCATCGCGGCGGCCGCGTTCTTCATGTACGCCTACCGCATCTGGTACTCGTACGGCATCGAGGCCGCCGCCCCGGCGACGCTGTTCGCGGCGATCCTGATGGGCATGTGCCTGGGCTTCCTGCCCCACAACATGCACCCTGCCCGCATCTTCATGGGCGACTCCGGATCGATGCTGATCGGGCTGGTGCTGGCCGCGGGCGCGATCTCCATCACGGGGCAGGTCGACCCGGACGTCATGAAGCTGTTCTCCGGCTCCGAGCGCAACGCCGTCCACCAGATGGTGCCGGTGTACATCCCGCTGGTGATGCCGCTGACGATCATCGCCATCCCGGCGGCGGACCTCATCCTCGCGATCGTGCGCCGCACCTGGCGCGGCCAGTCGCCGTTCGCGGCGGACCGCGGGCATCTGCACCACCGGCTGCTGGAGATCGGCCACTCGCACAGCCGCGCGGTGCTGATCATGTACTTCTGGTCGGCGCTCATCGCGTTCGGCGCGCTGGCCTACTCGGTCAACTCGGCCTCCATGTGGATCGTCCTCGGCGTCGTGGCGCTCAGCGCGGTGGGCCTCGGGCTGCTTCTGCTGCCGCGCTTCACGCCGCGCACGCCCCGCTGGGCCGAGGCGTTCGTCCCGCCCCGTTACCGGCGGCGGCGCGCGCAGGCGCGGAGCGGGGCGGTGGCGGCCGCGGCCGCCGGTCCGGTGGGCGTGGGCACGGCCACGGTCGAGCGGACGCCGCAGCCGGGCCCGGCCCGCGAGCCGGGCCCGCACCGCAAGCTGAACGGCAGCACCGCCCTGTCGGAGCTGACCGCGCGGGCGCGCACCGCGGAGCGCGAACACGCGGGACGACGCGAACGAGCCCGATAGACCTCGGCTCGCCGGCCTCACGTCACACCGGGCCGGGGTTCTACGGGCCCCGCGTCGGACCGCAGGCCCGGTTCGGGGCGTCAGGTCTCGGGTCGGGCCGGCCGGTCTGGGTCGGGCCGACAGGTCTCGGGTCGGGGCGTCAGGTATGGGGTGGGACCGGCAAGGGTGGAGAGACCCGGTAGGCCGGTAGCCCCGCGGGGTCACCCGGGTGGGCCCGCGGGGCCCGGTGGGCTTCAGGAGCGGGGCGTGGAGCCGCACGACCGTGGGCCCGGCGGGACATCCGCGGCCTCCCAGCCCTTCCGGCCGGCCTCAGCTCAGGCCCGGCTTCAGCGCAGGCCCGGGGCCCAGGCTGTGTGCAGGGTGGCGCAGACCTCGCCCACGGTGGCTCGTGCGGCCAGGGCGTCCTTCATCGGGTAGAGAACGTTGTCATCGCTCTCGGCGGCGTCGTACAGGCGGCGCAGGGCTTCGTCCACGGTGCTCTGGATCCGCCAGGCGCGCAGCTTGGCCAGCCGTTCGCTCTGGCGGGCGCGCAGCGCGTCGGCGGCGGGGTGCGCGTGCGGGGCGGGGCGGCGCGGCGGCCGGGCGGCTCCGCCGTCGAGCCCGAGGAGCGTGAGCGTCCCGCCGTGCCGGTCCGTCCGGGCGAGCAGAGCGAGCGCGCCGGTCTCGATGGCAGAGGCGGACGGGCGCGGGCGGAGCGGCGCCGGGGGCGGGGCGAGCCGCGGGTGGCGGACGTACAGCCGGGGCGACGGCAGGCCGGACGCGAGCCGTTCGCGCGTGGTCCGGGCCCAGGCCCCGCGTGCCGCGCGCAGCTTCGCCCGGCTCTCGCGGGCCGTGGCGCCGGCGGTGAGGCAGATGCTCAACCGGGGGACCACCGCGTGGGCGTCCAGGCCCGCCGCGACGGCCGCCCGCAGGTACTCGACGCCGCCCGCGACGGTGCGGGCGATCTCCAGCGCGGGGTCGGCGCCCGGTCCCGCCAGCCGGTGCCCGCAGACCGAGAGGCACTGCCAGCGGGGCAGTTCGGCCAGGCCGTAGGCCACGACGTCCATGGCCAGCCGCAGCCTCGGCCGGAGCGGGAGTGCGCCGGGCCCGCGGTCGAGGAGGCCGCGGAAGACGTCGTTGCGGACCGCCCCGGTGAGCCGGCGGGCGGGTGTGCCGTGCTCCTCGGCGACGAGCTGGTACAGGAGCAGCAGCGGCGCGGCCGACGCGTCGGCGGCCAGGGTGGGGAAGATCCGCCCCAGTCGGAGTCCGCCGAACAGGACCCGCATGTCGTCGATGGAGTCGACGGGCACCCCGCAGCGGCCGACCAGGCCCCGCGCGCCGGACGCGTCGGAGTCCAGGCCGGCCCGGGTGGCCAGGTCGAACACCACGGGCACGGTCCTGGCGCCGGCCTCCACCCGCCGCCGGAAAGCGGCGTTGACCTCGGCGGCCCCGGGGACGCTCATGGGCGGGGCGGCGCGGGCCGGAGGCGGGCGGCGCCGGCCACGGCCGCCGCGGTGATCGCGATCGGCTGGGCGGGGAGTCGGGCGCTCGGTCGGTCCTGGCTCAATCCGCCCCCTCCCGGGCCCGCGCCGCCGGTCCGCGGCGGCCCTGTGCGTTCCAGCCTGATCGACCGCCCCGAGTGGCGGAACCCCTATTCCTCACCCCGAACGGACTTTCGGAGTGAGGGCGGTCACGGTCGGTCCGGGGCAGGGCCCGGCGGGTAGGGGGGTGTGCGTTCGATTAGGGGTTGTGGGGGCCATTAGGGGTCGCGAAGCATGGGGTTCGAGACGACATGGCCTACGGGTCGCAGTCCGACGGTCACCTGCACGAAAGGTTCTATGGTGAGTGCCAACCGCGTCGACGAGAACCTGTGGATCCGACGATTCCACCCGGCGCCCACCGCGGCCACGAGACTCGTCTGCCTTCCGCACGCCGGTGGGTCGGCCCCCTACTTCCTGCCGGTCTCCAAGGCGCTGAGCCCCGCGGTCGACGTGCTCGCCGTGCAGTATCCCGGCCGGCAGGACCGCAGGCACGAGAAATGCATCGACACCATCGCCGAGCTGGCCGACGCGGTGACGGCCGAACTGCTCCCGGTGGCCGACCGGCCTCTGGTGCTCTTCGGTCACAGCATGGGCGCCAGTCTCGCGTTCGAGGTGGGTGTGCGACTGGAGAAGGCGGGAGTCGTGCCGCTGGCCGTGTTCGCCTCCGGCCGCCGGGCCCCGTCGCGCCACCGTGACGAGAGCGTTCACCTGCGCAGCGACGACGAGATCATCGCCGAGCTCAGGACGCTGAGCGGGACGCAGTCCGCGGTGCTCGCGGACGAGGAGATCCTGCGGATGGTGCTCCCGGCGGTGCGCAGCGACTACAAGGCCGCCGAGACGTACCGGCACACCGGGGGCGCCCGGCTCGCGGCGCCGATCCAGGCGCACTTCGGGGTGGACGATCCGCGGGTGAGCCGCGACGAGGCGCAGGCCTGGGCGGACCACACGAGCGGCGGATTCACTCTGCACAGCTACCCGGGCGGGCACTTCTACCTCAACGAGCAGGCCCCCCGCGTCATCGAGGCGATCGCCCGCGTGACGGATGCGAATTCGCACCCGGCTATTTAAGCGCTTACCGCCTTCTTGTTTTCCTCTTCCTTTTCCTGTCGACCTGTCATGGCCGGTGGCTGAATCTATACCTTAGCTGTCCGAAGCCTTTCGCATGTTGACATTTATGGTCATCTGATGATTGAATCGTGCAGGTATTTGGCGTTTATTGAGAGGTGAACAGCCAAGAAAAGGAAATTCCTCCCGATATGCGCCGCGGCTTCTGAATTGTTCTGAGTGATACGGGGTGTTCCGCAATTCATGGTGCTGATTGGGCGAGGCCAGGACATCGACCGAATACACGCGGCTTTCCACTCGGTCCGCTCCACCGGCAGATCGCGGACGGTGCTCGTCGAGGCCTCGGCGGGCTGCGGCAAGACCGAGGTGCTGGGTGAACTCGTACGGCATGTCGAGTCGCTCGGGCTGACCGTTCTGCACACCACCGCGATCGCCGAGGAGAAGGACACTCCGCTCAGCGTCATCCGCAGCCTCGTCAACGGGTCGCCCTTCCCGGACGAACTCGTGCGGCGCTTCCACACGATGGGCGACGCCGCGGCACGCCGGATCGGCGACGACGGCCGGGACGCGGCACGCCGGGACGCCGCCTGGTACGAACTGATGCGGACCTTCTGCACGGAGGTCCGCACGCTCGCCCGGCGCGAGCCCGTCGTGGTGGCCGTCGACGACGTGCACCACGGCGACGCCGACTCCCTGCGCCAGCTGCTCCACCTGGCCCGGCACTGCTGCAGCGTGCCGGTGCTGCTGGCGTTCACCCGGCCGCTCGTCGGCGAACCCGTGGGCTCCGGATTCCACGCGGAACTGCTGCGCCAGCCCAACCTCGACCGGGTGCCGCTCGCCCGGCTCGACGTGCGGGGCATCACCGCGTTCCTCGCCGAGCTCGGCCACGCCGACGTCAGCGCCGACACCGCCGAGCGGTGCTTCGAGATCAGCGGCGGCAACCCGCTGCTGCTGCGCGCCCTGCTGAGCGACACCTGGCCGGACTCCACCGGCTTACGGCCCTCAGGGGGCCCCGGGGCCTCCCAGGCGCCGCCCGCGGGCCCGGCCGTGACGCCGAGGGCCGGGCAGGAGTACGGCAGGGCCGTCGTCGCCTGTCTGGACCGCAGCGGCGAGAAGGTGCGCGAGGTCGCCGCCGGACTGGCCGTGCTCGGCGGGTCGTTCAGCCACAACCTGCTCTCCCGGCTGCTCGACATCTCCGCCGCCGAACTCACCGAGAACCTCCAGGCCCTGCGCGGCGCCGGCATCGTGTCGGGCACCTCCTTCCAGCACCCGGCGGCGAAACGGGCGGTCCTGGACTCCCTGGAGCCCTCCCACCGGCTGGAGCTGCACCGGCGCTCCGCGGAGCTGCTGCACGCCTCCGGGGCCCCGCCCGCCCTGGCCGCCGAACACCTCCGCAGCGCCGGGCAGGCCGACGGCGCATGGGCCGTCGGCGTGCTCCGGCAGGCCGCGGAACAGGCGCTGCTGGAGGACGTCGCGGGCCGGG
Organism: Streptomyces hilarionis; assembly: GCF_024539675.1. Lineage (GTDB taxonomy): Bacteria > Actinomycetota > Actinomycetes > Streptomycetales > Streptomycetaceae > Streptomyces > Streptomyces hilarionis. Next base: position 47,216 of record NZ_JAHHIT010000069.1, read on the forward strand.
CCGTGTCCTATCTCGAACTGGCCCACTCCGCGAGCGAGGACCCGCTGCTGCGCGCGGAAATCAAGATCAGGCTCGGCTCGGTCGCCCGGCGGATCAGCGTCGCCGACGCCGAACGCCACGTCGACGACGCGCTGCGGGTCCTCAGGACGGGCCGGGTCGACCCCTCGGACGCCGGCGGACTCGGTGAACTGCTCCTCGCCCACGGCCGGCTGGAACAGGCGCGCACCCTGCTGGACCAGGGCCGACGGCCCGTCGACGGGAAACGCGCCCGCGCCGACGACGGCCACGATCCCCTCGCGCGCCGCGGCGCCTGGCAGGTGGGCGGCCGCTCCGTCCGGCCGGACCCGCCCGGCCCGCGCCCGCCCGCCGACCGGGCCGGCGTCCTGGCCCGGCTCGGCGGCCCGTCCTCCGGCCGCGAGGCCCGGCACATCGCCGGCACCGAGGGCCTGCTGGAGATCACCCAGCTGACCGACACCACCTTCGACTTCGTCGTCGACGCCATCCGGACCCTGCTCGCGCTCGGCGCCGTGCGGCGGGCCCTGCACTGGTGCGACACGTTCCTCGGCGAAGCGGCGGTGCGCGACGCGCCCGGCTGGGAGGCGGCCTTCGCGGCCGTGCGCGCCGAGGGCGCCCTGCACGGCGGCGACCTGGCGGAGGCCGAACGCGACGCGAACCGCTGTCTCGCGCTCCTGCCGGACCGGCACCGGTCGGCCTTCGAGGCGGCGGCGGTCGCCCGGCTGGTGACCGTCCACGTCGCCCGCGGGGACCACGCGAAGGCCGCACGGCTGCTGAGCCGTCCCGTGGCGGACTCCCTGCCCGACACCGTCCACTGGCTCCACTACCTCAGGGCCCGCGGCCTGTACTGCCTGGCCACCCGTCAGTACGACGCCGCCCTGCGGGACTTCCGGGAAGTGGGCCGGGTCGCCGTGCGGTGGGGCACGGACCGGCCCGCCCTGCTGCCCTGGCGCACGGACACCGCCGAGGTGCTGCTGCGCCTGGGCGACCGGGACCAGGGCCACCGGATGGCCACGGAGCAACTGGCCCTCGTCCAGCACGGGCCGCCGCGCGTCCGGGGCATCTCGCTGCGCCTTCAGGGCCTCGCCGCCGAGCGCGGCGCCCGGGTCGCCCTGCTCAACAGGGCCGCCGTCGAACTGAACCGGGCCGACGACCCGCTCGAACTGTGCCGCACCCTGTTCGACCTGGCCGACGCCTACCGGCAGGCCCGGCAGGCCCGGCAGGCGGCGGGCGTCCTGCGGCGGGCGCGGCTGCTGGCCAAGAGCTGCGGCCTGGAGACGCCCCGGGACCGGGTCGGCGCGCACGGCACGCCGGAGGTGCCGGTGCAGCGGGTCGTCGCCGAGCCGCCCGGCCGGCGCTCCGGCTGGGAGCACCTGAGCGAGTCGGAACGCCGGGTGGCCGGCCTGGCCGCCGGCGGACACACGAACCGGGAGATCTCCGGGCGGCTGCACATCACCATGAGCACGGTGGAGCAGCATCTGACACGTGTCTACCGAAAGCTCAACATCAACGGACGCGAGGAACTGATCTCGGAATTCCGGGCGGGCGTCCAGGTCTGAAGTCCCGAGCATTTGGAAGACTCTTTGCCCGGCGGGGTGACATCGTTGGCAGGATTCCTGCCCCGCCGGGCATTTCCGTGCGCCGGAAAACGTCACTAGGGGGGTCGGGGATATAGGGGTTGGGGGAGTGGTCGCCGATCGCTAGCCTCGAATCAGCCCGATCGAGACGGCCTGGAAGAGGAAAACCGGATCGCTCGATGAATTCCTGATGAAGCGGGGTAGACGAGTGGAACTGGTGGAACGGGCCGAGGAAATGGCGTTGCTCACGAACGTGCTGGCCCGGTCCGCGAGAGGCGAGGGGGGCGTGGTGCTCCTCGACGCGGGACCCGGCGTGGGCCGCACCGCCCTGCTCGACGCCTTCCTGCGCCGTGCCGCCGACACCGGCGCCCGGGTGTGCGCCGCCACCGGATCGTCCGCGGAGAAGGACGTCGAGTACGGCGTCGTCGGACAGCTCTTCCCCCCGCACTCCGGCCTGGACGCCGCCCTCGGCCTCGCCCGGGCGATCGGAGCGCGGGACGCCGAGACCGCGCCCCGCGTCGACGCCGAGACCGCGCCCGGCCTCGACGCCGACGGCCTGTTCGACGCGCTGTGCCGCGAGTTCCGCCGGCGACCGGTGGTGATCGCCGTCGACGACGCGCAGTTCGCCGACACGGCCTCCCTGCGGTTCCTGCTCCACCTCGTCCGCCGGCTGCGGACCGCCCCCGTGGCGATCGTGCTCACCGAGCCCACGGGCCCCGACTCGCTCTCCCCCTCCTTCCAGGCCGAACTGCTGCGGCTGCCCCAGTGCCGGCGGGCGGCGCTGCTGCCGCTGTCCCGGGCCGGCGTCGCCCAGCTCGTCGCCCCCCTGACCGAGGAGGCCGGGACCGCCCCGCTCGCGGCGGACATCCACGCCGTCAGCGGCGGCAACCCCCTCCTCGTCCAGGCGCTCCTGGAGGACCACCGCACCGCGCACCGGCTGGACCAGGAGCCCGGCTCCGCCCCGCCCGCCGCCCTGACCAAGGCGGCGCTCGCCTGGGCCTACCGCGACGACCCCGTCCTCTTCGACGTCGCCTGCGGGTTCGCCGTCCTCGGTCCTTCGGCGACCCCCGCGCTGGTCGCCTGCCTGGTCGACCGGGGCGCCGACGCCGTGGCCCGGGTCATGACCGCCCTGGACACGGCCGGACTGCTCGACGGCGGCGCCCTGCGCGGCGACGTCGTCGGCCGGGCCCTGCTGGAACACGTCGACGTCGAGACACGGGCCGAACTGCGCCGGCGCGCCGCCCGGCTGCTGCGCATGGACGGCGCGCCCGCGACCGTCGTCGCCCGCCATCTGCTCGCCGCCCCGCAGAGCGAACCGTGGGCCGGGCGCATCCTGCTCCTGGCGGCCGAACAGGCCATGCGGGACGGCAGCACGGAGTTCAGCCTCGACTGCCTGCGGCTGGCCGGACAGATCGCGGCCACCGAACACGAGCGCGCCGCCGTCGTCATGGCCCGGGTCGTGATCGGCTGGGAGATCGACCCCCGCCTGGTCGGACCCTGGCTCGACGAACTCGCCGACGCCCTCGAACAGGGCAACCTGCGCAGCGCCGACGGCGCCCGGGTCGTCCGCCACCTCGTCTGGCAGGACCGGTCGCCGCGGGCCGCGCGCTGTCTGCGGGCCCTCGCCGAGCGGGCCGGCCCGGACGACCCCGACGCGGCGGCCGAACTCCACGTCGTGCGGCACTGGCTGCGGCACACCTGCCCGCCGCTGGACACGGACGACCCCGACGCCGGGCTGCCGCGCCCGCCGCGGCCCCGGCGGGCGAGCCCCGCCTCCTATGCCGCCGAGGTGCTCGGCCAGGTCCTGTCCGACGGGCCCGGCGACCAGGCCGTCGGCAGGGCCGAGGAGATCCTGCGCGGCTGCCGGTACGGCGAGACCACCGTCGAGGCCCTCGAAGCGGCCCTGCTGGCGCTGCTCTACGCCGACCGCGCCGACCGGGCGCTGTACTGGTGCGAGGCGCTGCTGAAACAGGCCGGCGACCGCTCGACCGGCACCTCCATGGCCGTCCTCGGCGCCGTCCGCGCCGAGATCGCGCTGCGTCTGGGCGCACCGCACACCGCGCAGGAGCACGCGCGCGGCGCCCTGTCGGCCATCTCCCGGCCCGGCTGGGGGGTGGCGGTCGGCTCCCCGCTGGCCGCGCTGGTGCAGGCCGCCACGGCCTCCGGCATGAGCGGCACGGCCGGGGCCTGGCTCAACCAGGACGTGCCCGACGGCATGTTCCAGACCCGCCACGGACTGCTCTACACCCATGCCCGCGGCCACTACCACCTCGCCGTCGACCGCCCCGCCGCCGCCCTCGACGACTTCCTGACCTGCGGCGACCTCGCCAGGCAGTGGGGCATGGACGTGCCCACGTTCCTGCCCTGGCGCACCTCGGCGGCGCAGGCGCACCTCGCCCTCGGCCATGCCCGGGAGGCACGGACCCTGGTCCGGGAGCAGCTGACGCGACCCGGCGGTTCCACCCCGAGGGCCAGGGGCGTGTCCCTGCGGCTCCTCGCGGCCACCAGCGAACTCGGCCAGCGGCCCGCCCTGTTGCGCGAGTCGGTCACCCTGCTGGAGAACTCCTGCGACCCGGTGGAGCTCATCCGCGCCCTGGCCGACCGCTGCCAGGTCCTGCACGAGGTCGGCGCCCCGGCGAAGGCCCGGCTGACGGCACGGCACGCCCGCGACGTCGCCGACGCCTGCGGCGGACACGCCCTGTTCCGCAAGCTGTTCAAGGACGAGGGGCCCGAGCGGACCGGCGAGCCCGACGGCCTCGCCGGCGAGGACCAGGGATCGGCGAGCCTGACGGCCGCGGAGCGCCGGGTCACCGCGCTGGCCGCCCTCGGGCACTCCAACCGCGAGATAGGCCGGAAGCTGTTCATCACCAAGAGCACCGTCGAACAGCACCTCACCCGCGCCTACCGCAAGCTCGGCGTCCGCAACCGCAGCGACCTGGGCGACCTCCTCGCCGGGACGAACCTGGCGGCGGCGGCCTCCGCACCGGGGTAGCCGCGCGCGGCGCCGCCCGCTGTCAGGGGGCGGCTGGTGGTCGCGCCCAGGGGCCGGGCGACCGGACAGTCGGTGACGATCACGGCGGCGCGTCCCCGCGGGGCCACGGCCGCCGGGCGCCGGGGCGCGCAGGCGCGGCCCCGGCGCCCGACGACGCGCTCATCAGCGACCTCTCCACCGGCGATGAACTGCCCGCCGACGAAGTGGCCGGCACCGCCCTGCTGTTGCTGCTCGCCGGACACGAGACGACCTCCGGCATGCTCGCCCCGTCCACGCTCGCGCTGCTGAGCCACCCCGGCGGTCCGGCCAGGCTGGGCGGGGACCCCGCACACGTCAAAGGCGCCGTGGAGGAACTGCTGCGCCACCTCACGATCGTCCACAACGGCGTCGGACGCGTGGCGTTGGAGGACGGGGAGATCGGCGGGCAGACCATCGGGCCGGAGAGGGCGTGCTGTGCATGCTCTCCACCGCCGACCGGGACGAGACGGTCGTTGCGGACCGCCCTGGAGACCCTGCCGCGCAGGCCCCGGTCGCCTGGTGAGAGAGGCCGGCACGGACCGAGCGGCGGCGCACCCCCCGGGGGTGCGCCGCCGCTCGGCATTTCCGGACGGGAACCCCGCACCCGGCAGCCCAGCCGAGGCCCCTAGGGGTCGGGTAGTGGTTGAGGCTAGGGGCGAGGCGGCCGGATATTCGGAATGTGCTGCGGCCTGCGCATACGCCGCACTGAAAACGCTCCGCGTATTCCTAGTGAGGTAAGGGAAACACATGGCGGGTGGATCCGAGTCAGAGGCCGCTGAATTCCGGACACGACCCACCTGGCCGATAGCCGTAGTGGGAATGGCGTGCCGACTTCCCGGCGCTGCCGGTCCCGAGGAGTTCCGCTGGCTCCTGCGAAACGGCACGGAAGCCGTCGGCGCCCCCGCGGCGGACCGCCCCTACGCCCCCCGCCGGGGCGGCTTCCTGGATTCCGTGGACCGTTTCGACGCCGCGTTCTTCGGCATCTCGCCGCGCGAGGCCGCCGCGATGGACCCGCAGCAGCGGCTGGTCCTGGAACTGACCTGGGAGGCGCTGGAGGACGCCGGCATCCTCCCCGCCCGTCTCGACGGCGAGAACGCGGGCGTCTTCCTGGGCGCCGTCGCCGACGACTACGCCACCCTGTCGCGGGCCGCCGGATCCCACGCCGCCACCCCCGAGACGGCCACCGGCCTGAACCGGGGGATCATCGCCAACCGGGTCTCCTACACGCTCGGCCTGCGCGGCCCGAGCTTCACCGTGGACTCGGGCCAGTCGTCCTCGCTGGTCGCGGTGCACCTGGCGGCCGAGAGCCTGCGCCGCGGCGAGTGCTCCGTGGCGCTGGCCGGCGGGGTCAGCCTGATCCTGGCCGAGGACAGCACGGTGGCGATGGAGCGCTTCGGCGCGCTCTCCCCCGACGGGCGCTGCCACACCTTCGACGCCCGCGCCAACGGCTACGTGCGCGGCGAGGGCGGCGGCGTCGTCGTCCTCAAACCGCTGGCCGACGCGCTCGCGGACGGCGACGACGTCCACTGCGTCCTCGCGGGCAGCGCGGTCAACAACGACGGCGGCGGCGACGGCCTGACCGTGCCCGACCGCGACGGTCAGGAAGCCGTGCTGACCGCCGCCTACGCACAGGCCGGGATCTCCCCGGACGCCGTCGCGTACGTCGAACTGCACGGCACCGGAACCCCCGCCGGGGACCCGGTGGAGGCCGCCGCCCTCGGCGCCGTGCTCGGCGGCGCGCGCTCCGCGGACCGGCCGCTGCTCGTCGGCTCGGTGAAGACCAACATCGGCCACCTCGAAGGCGCCGCCGGCATCGCCGGCCTCCTCAAGGCCGTCCTCAGCGTGCGCCACCGGGAGATCCCCGCCAGCCTCCACTTCGCCGAACCCCACCCGGCCATCCCCCTGGAGGAGTGGGGGCTGCGGGTCAACACGGCGCTGCGGCCCTGGCCGGAGCGCTCCGGCCGCCTCGTCGTCGGCGTCAGCTCGTTCGGCATGGGCGGCACCAACTGCCACGTCGTCCTCACCGAACCGACCGCCGCGCCCCCCGGACAGACCCCCGACG